>CAVSRF010000001.1:0-17410 GCA_963730175.1 uncultured Chloroflexia bacterium
ATCTTCGATCAATTGTGCGTTATCAATTGCCACTGCCGCCTGATCCGCGAACGCAGAAAGCAACGCCTTATCATCATCCCGGAACATCCCACTGCGTGCCTTATTATCCACATAGATCACGCCCGTCAACTCATCCTTGATCTTCAACGGCACGCACAAGATCGAACGGAGTTTGTACGCCAAAATACTCATCTCCTTCGAGAAACGCGTGTCTTCTTGCGCATTCGTCGTAAGGATCACCTCCCCCAATTCCTCCACCTTATGGACAATGGTCATGCTGACTTTGAACTCATCCTCCTCCAGGTTCACGTGCGACAAACCGCGTGCGATCTCAAACTTCAATTCCCCGTCGGGTTGTTTCGACATCAGGAAGCCGCGCTCGGCATGCGTCAACTCGATCAATTTATCCATGACCTCCTCGAGCACCCGCCTCCTGCCCAGGGATGAGTTGATCACACTCCCAATCCCCATCAACGCCCCAAGCTTGACTCTGTCTAACCTTCAAATAATCGAGCACTGATTGCTCCAGGTTAACAAGAGACTGTGTAATCCGACTTATATCCCGTATCACATTGGTGGCTTCGGGACCTCCCATACGGGCAACACTGGAGGTAATGGACACTAAAAGCGCCCTAACTTCCTGAAACTGCCTTTGAATGGACTGGATATCAGTAGGTTGAGTTAACATACAGAACTTCCTTAATTCGCACAACTTTAGTCATTTTACTCCCTCTTGGATTTCTGATTAATTGCAAGTTATACTCGAATAATATGAATATAGACAAATATCTTGAGCGCATAAACTTCAAAAGCCTCATATTACCTGACTTGAAAACCCTTCAAGGGTTACACATTAGCCACCTTCAAACCATCCCATTCGAGAACCTGGATATTGGATTAAAACGTCCGATTCATCATGGACGAACAGGCTCTATGGGAGAAAATTGTCATCAACAAACGTGGTGGGTTCTGCTATGAGCTCAACGGACTCTTTGCGTGGCTACTGAAACAGATCGGCTTCGAAGTGACTTATCTCAACGCCCGCGTCTTTGACCGCGAAGGAAATCCGGGGATGGATTTCGATCATCTCGCATTGCTGGTGCAGGCTCCGGGTCAGTCCGAACGCTGGCTGACAGACGTAGGCTTCGGCGATTTATTCGTCGAGCCATTAATTTTTGGAGAGACTGGGGAGCAAATCCAGGGTTTACGCGCCTACAAGCTTGAACAAACTCCAGATGGATATATTGTGTGGCAAAGAAATTATGATGGAACATGGGAACGACAATACTTCTTCGATCTTCAACCGCACAAATTTCCCGACGAGTATGAGTCCGCATGTCTGTATCATCAAACTTCCCCTGAATCAAGCTTTACACGCGGAAGTATTATCAGTCGGGCAACACCTGATGGGCGAGTTTCACTTGAGGACGGTAAACTGATCCTTACCCATAATGGTCAGCGAACTGAAAGACCTGTGAAATCACAAGATGAGTATAATTCGCTGCTAAGAAAATATTTTAATGTTACTTTGCGACAGGAGAATATATGACTGTAGAAAATTATCTGGCAGAAGCAGGAGCATTGGCAACCTTGGCAGGGTTATTGGCAGGTTTTGGCATTTCAGCCGTCATCCAGTTCCTTGCCATGGAAAACAAGACCAAATTGGTGACCGCATCCATTATCACTTTTTCCACTTCAACGGTGATGTTCCTTTATTCCCTGATCGTGGCGATCCTGTTGTTCGCTGCCGCAGCGGAATTGAATAGAGTTCCAACCGAAAAAGATGGTCTTAGCACATGGGCATTCCTCGTAATGGTTGGCGCTATATTTGTCTTTCTTGCAGGTATCGGCATCACAGGCTGGATCCGTTCACGAAGCGCAGGAATTATCACCACCACCACTGCTGTTATCACCATGTGCCTGACAGCATCCGCTTTATGGTCAGTAATTTCACTTGTTTACGTAATCTCGAATCTCAAATCAAAAAGCGCCTCCAAAAATGAGGGCGCTTTTTAATTCGTTACATTTCATTTGATCTTGAACATACTCATCAGTTTCATCGCGAGGTTCAAGTCGCCAGCCAGTTTGATCTTGCCCTGCATAAAAGCGGACATGCCATCCAGTTCGCCGGTAAATATCTTGACATAATCATTCGAATCGGCAGTGAGGGTCATCGCTGCTGTTTCAGTGGGTTCACCCTGTGTCACTACGACCTTGCCATCTGCGATCTTGGCGTTCCAATCACCCGCTTCTTCGCCCGTGAACTTAAAATGAACAATAGAGTTTACGCCCTGTGCCTTTTCAGGCAGGAACGCTCCAGGCATTTTTTCCATGAGTTGTGATATTGTGAGGGGCATAATTTTAGTCTCCTAGTCTTTTAGTTTTATAGTCTGCTAGTCGAAGATCAAATGTCTAATGTCATGAACGACAAGAATACAAGTTGACCAGCAGACAAATAGATTAATTCTGTAAATTTTCAAAGATCGCCGCGGCACCCATGCCGCCGCCGATGCACATGGTGACCATTCCATATTTCGATTTACGGCGACCCATTTCGTAGATGAGTTGTGTGGTCAGTTTTGAACCCGTGCATCCAAGCGGATGCCCGAGGGCAATCGCGCCGCCGTTGACATTGACCTTGCTCTCGTCAATTTCAAGCGTGCGGATAACAGCCAGGGATTGCGCGGCGAAGGCTTCGTTCAATTCTATCAGGTCAATATCGTTCAAGGTAAGCCCGCAAGTTTCAAAGCCTTAGGTATGGCAACAATGGGACCAATCCCCATTAGCTCAGGTGGTACGCCGCCAGCCGCAAATGAAACAAATCTCGCCAGCGGAGTTAATCCAAGCGCGGCAGCTCTTTCGGCGGACATAACCACAACTCCCGCCGCACCATCGGACATTTGGGATGAATTTCCTGCGGTTACAACTCCGCCTTCCTTGAACGCAGGTCGAAGCTTGGACAATGCTTCCATGTTCGTATCCGCACGCGGACCTTCATCACGCTTCACTGTAAAACTTTTCTTTACAGGTTTTTCGTTCCCATCAAGTTCGGTCACTTCGACATCTAATCGGCACAAGTTCAGGATCAAAAAGTCCAGAGTTCACTGCCTTCGAAGCTTTTTGGTGACTCTTCAATGAGAACTCATCCTGATCTTCGCGGCTAACTTCATATTTGACCGAGACGTTCTCGGCAGTAAGCCCCATATTGGTGTAGTAGTGCGGCAGGTCTTGAGCAAAATATGGATTTGGCGAGAATTTATAACCTGCCATTGGAACCATCGTCATGGACTCGGCTCCGCCTGCGATTCCGATTTCGAGCTGTCCACTTTGAATTGCATATGCAACATGTGCAATGGATTGCACACCTGAGGCGCAATAGCGATTGATGGTTTCGGCTGGAACCGAATCGGGCAAGCCTGCACGTAAAGCGATCATGCGCGCCATGTTAAGTCCCTGCTCGCCTTCGGGGAAGGCACATCCAATGACCACGTCCTCGATCTGGGCGGGGTCAAGATTCGGCGTCCGCTTGAGCAAAGCCTGGATAACGGTGGCAGCCATTTCGTCGGGACGAACCGTGGCAAGTCCTCCACGTTTTGCTTTGCCAACGGGAGTCCGTACAGCACTAACAATCACAGCATCTTTCATGTCATACCTCCATTAATTCCGTAACGGCTTGCCCGTCTGCAAAATGGACCACATACGCGCTTGCGTTTTTTCTTCACCAAAGAGCGAGAGAATGGCTTCGCGTTCGAGATCGAGAATGTATTGCTCGCTCACCCACTGACCGCGCGTGAGTTCGCCGCCACACATCACATAGGCAAGCTTGCCTGCCACATGATGATCGTATTGCGTGATGTATTGACCCTCCTTGAACATCCACGCGCCGATGCGAATGGCGGCAAGCGCATCGCGACCAGCAGCATAGATGGGTTCTGGTGCAGGCGGTTTGTATCCTGCCGCGAGCATATGCAATACTTCCTTCTTCGCTTCGGCAAGTAAATGATCGCGGTTCAACACGATACGATCGGATGGTAGGATGATGTTCATGCCACGCGCTTCCTCGGCGCTGGTCGCGACCTTCGCCTGTCCCATTTGGAGAAACGCTTTCTGTAGCGCGGCAAGCGGCTCGGCATTCTCAACTCGCATGACAGGGTTGACAATACGACGCAGCATTTCCTTTGTGCCGCCACCCGCGGGGATAACACCTACGCCAAGTTCGACAAGTCCGATATACGTTTCAGCCGCGGCAACAACTCGTGATGCGTGCAATGTGATCTCGCATCCACCGCCGAGCGTAAGCCCCACAGGCGCAACCACGACAGGCTTTGGCGAATAACGCATGCGCATGTTCATATCCTGCAATTTACGCACCGCGCCATCGAGCATATCCCACATGCCTTGTTGCGCGCCAACCACCATCATGAACAAATTCGCGCCCGCACTGAAATTCTCAGCTTCATTCCCGATCACGAGTCCATCAAAATTTTCAAGATGTTCGAACGTCTCAACGGTCATGTTCATGATGTCTTCATCGAGCGAGTTCATCTTGGTATGAAACTCAAGGCATGCAATGCCATCGCCCATGTCGCGCAACGTGGCTCCCGCATTTTGCGCCACGATCTTTTGTTGTTTCAGAACGATCACGCCTTCAGGTTTCTTCAGCTTTGCATATTTACCCTTGACCGCATCATACACTGCAATCTTCTCGCCATTCTTGTACTGATAGAACAACTCGATGCCAGCCTTCAACATCTCATTCACCCACTTGGCGGCGGGATAACCCAGCGGCTTTCATCTGCTTCACAGTCTCCTTCACGCCCAGCATATCCCACGTTTCGAACGGACCTGCCTCATGCATGAAGCCCCAACGGACCGCATCATCAATTGGCTTCACTGTATCCGCAACTTCAGGGATGATGGATGACGCGTACTGGAAGCTTTGATACGTCAACGCTTTGACTAATGTCGCCGCTTTATCGTCCGCTTCCAACATGACCTTGAGCCTGCCCGCCAAATCCTCGACATCTTTCGCCGCCTTGACCAAGTCAAAGCGCGGCTTGGTGGCTGGCGTATGTTCAAGCGTATTCAGGTCAAGTGACCAAAACTCTTTCTTACCTTCTGCATTACGGACTTCTTTATAAAAGCCGACTTTGGTTTTATTTCCAAGCCACTTGCGCTCGATCAAAGTTGAAATCAGCTTGTTCGGCGCTTCGGCTTTGAGATATTCCTGTCCAAGCTTATCATGCGGGATCAACGGCGCAAGATTGCGACCGACATGATCCCAGACATCGACGCCCACCAGAGTCGATCAAGCGGAATGTGGCGGTCTTCGGTCGTCCCATCAACGGACCGGTGATTGCATCCACTTCATCCACGGTATATCCGTTCTTCAGGATGAAGTCCAACCCGAAGGCACCCGTTCCAAACGCCACACGATTACCGATGAAGTTGGGCGTATCTTTGCAAAGCACAACGCCTTTGCCTAACCGATATTCGCCGAAGTGACTAATGAACTCAACCACATCTTTCGATGTGTCTTTGGTCGGGATGACTTCCAGCAACTTCAAGTAACGCGGCGGGTTGAAGAAGTGCGTGCCCAGGAAATGTTTCTTGAATTCCTTTGGAACGTCCATCCGCAATGTCATGGACAGGAATGCCTGACGTATTCGTCGAAACAATCGCATTCGGCTTGCGGACTTCGTCAATGCGCACCATCAAATCTTGTTTGATCTTGAGATTCTCGATGATGGCTTCGCAGATCCAATCCGCTTCGGCGACTGCACCGAAATCATCTTCCAGGTTTCCCAACGTGACGAATGTCTTTAAGTCCGCAGACATCAAGTTAGCAGGTTTGGCTTTCAAACAGGCTTTCCAACCAGCATCGACAATCTTATTGCGTGCGATTTTATCATCCGCCGGTGCGTCTTTCGGGACAATATCAAGCAACGTCACAGGCACACCTGCATTTGCCAAATGCGCCGCGATCGCCGCGCCCATTGTCCCTGAACCAATGACTACTGCTTTGTGAATTTGATATTTGTTCATCGCAAATCCTTCCCGCTATAACCCAAAATATGTCTCGCCACCACAAGACGGTTGATCTGTCCTGTACCTTCGTAAATATCTGTGATCTTCGCGTCACGGAACCATTTCTCTGCAAGGAACTCACGGCTGTAACCGAGCGGTCCAAGGATCTCCACCACCTTCTGTGTGATCCTCGTGCCCACATCGCCAGCTTTGACCTTGCTCATCGAAGCCTCAAGCGCATTCGACTTCTTATTATCCGCCATCCACACCGCTTTGACCACCATCAGCCACGCAGATTTCAACATGATATCCATATCGATCACATCGCGTTCGATGGATGTCAACTTCTGACGCGGCAATCCATACCTTATCTGGACTCCGTTCTCTGCAAGTTTTTCCTTCAGGAATTCAAGAGCGGCTCGCGCGACGCCCAAGCCTGATGCCGCCACGAGAGGTCGTGTCGCATCGAAGGTCGCCATCGCGCCCTTAAAGCCGGCTGATGTCTTTTCAACAGTTGGGCTTCCAAGGACATGGTCATAAGGCACGCGGGCATCCACCAATGAGATTGCAGCAGTATCACTGACTCGAATCCCCATCTTATGTTCGAGTTTGGCAATCTTCACACCCGGTGTACCAGATTCCACGACAAAAGCCCGCATCCCTGCACGCCCTGCTGTGGGATCAATGGAAGCCCACACAACAATAAAACCTTTGCCAAGTTTTTCGTATTCCGTGAATGATTTATCACCACCTGTAACAAAGATCTTTTCGCCGTTAATGACCCACTCATTGGTCTTTTCATCCAACACTGCACGTGTGCGGATGGCAGATGTATCCGAACCCGCACCCGCCTCGGTCATACACATCGCGGCAAATGTTGGTTTCTCCTCACCAAAACGCGCTAGGAATTTCGCCTTCTGCTCCGGTGTTCCAGCGGCTTGCACTGCCGCCGCTCCCAGCCCTCCGCCAGGCGTGACCAGATACATCCCCACATCGCCCCACGCAAGCGCTTCGATCTGCGCTGCCAACCTCTGATACGCAATAGGTGGACGTTTCTCGCCATTCCCATTGCTCTTATCCTCTTGAGGAGCGAGGCTTCCACCGCCCATTGCTTTCTGAGCAGTGTGCATGAACTCAATATAATCCCAGGGAATCTCATGCTCGTGTTCATCAAAATAACGTGATTTTGATCTCATCATCTCTTCGCCGACAGTTTTTAGCATAAACTGTGTCTGTGCAATTGGTTTTGGTGCTTCAAATTCGATTGGCATATTATTTCTCCTTTTTATCCGTCATTGCGAGCGAAGCAGCATCATAAAGCTAACCATCGAACATGAGATTGCTTCAGGCTACTGCCCTCGCAATGACGGTCAGACGATGGCTAATCCTGTAAACGTGGCAAATCCTCTTCCATTACGCATCCACATCTCAACGGGATGTTCACGGATATATCCGTGTCCGCCCAATATTTGCACCGCGCGGTCAGTGACCATCATCGCCATATCCGCAGCACCGGTATAGGCGAGATAGGCTTCGTTCGATGCATCTTCACGACCTTGATCCAGTTTCCAGGCGGCTTCCCATGTAAGCAGGCGGCTGGCTTCGATCTCGGTCCGCATTTCGGCGAGCATGAATGCGATGGCTTGTTTCTGTGCAACCTTTACGCCAAACACATCGCGTTCTTTTGCATAATTCATACTGTACTCAAAAGCGGCATTCGCCACACCGACAGCGGCTGAAGCGGTGGCAATGCGCATCGAAGCAAGGACCAGTTCAAAGTCCATGCCTGAGGCGCCGCCTACTCGATTCGCTACGGGGATTTTGACATTGTCTAATTTGACTCGATACATCGGCAACGCGTTGAGACTCATCAGCTTTTCGCGCTCATCGCTAACAGTTAATCCCGCCGTATCTTTCGGGACGATAAAGCCTTGTGTCTGCCCATCAAGATTGGCGTATACAAGAACCATCTGCGCATCCTTCGCAAACGGGACAAACGCCTTCTCGCCATTGAGAATGTATTCTTCGCCTTTGAGGGTTGCGGTTGTTTTCAATTCGTTGGGGTCAAAGTCGAAAGCATATTCAATGAGCGCGGCAGTATATGGAGCCCAATCACCTTCGATGACTTTTGGAAGATATTCGTTTTTCTGCTCTTCACTGCCTGCGAGCAAAATCGGTGTTGCAAAAAGGCTCGGCGTCATCACAGCTAGCGTGCCAGCCAGATCACCGAACGCCATCTCTTCGAGTGCAAGTGCGCCCGTAACCGCGCTTCGCTCGCCAAAGCCACCATACGCTTCAGGAATGGAAGCTTGCAGCAAACCAATCTCCCAGCCCTTACGGACAAGTTTCTTCGGCAACTCGTGGTTCTCCTCCGCATCACGTGCGGCAACGCGCAAGTCATTGACCGCATATTTGTTTACTGCATCCATCAACATTTGTTGTTCTTCAGTTGGATCAAACGAGTACATGATTTGTCTCCTTGGGAAGGATCTCAGAATCTGGAATGTCTCTCAAGCGACGATAACGGGCGGGACTTCCCTGTTCCAGCTCGGTTGCATTGGTAATCTCGATCATGCCATATTCATAAAGATATTCAATATACGCACCTGTCTTTTCAATGACAAGCAACTGGTTGTAACCACTCATCTCTCCATAAACTGCCGCACATATTTCAGCGATCATGAGGGGTTCGCTCAGCGCGTTCAGTGCTTTGCTTATGCGGCGGATGATGTTCTGCCGCGTCAGTTGGATGCTTGCATGTAGATCGGTCACAGGGTCATTATGTCCGTTCAGGATGAGGCGGGCACCTTTTGCCCATTCTTGAAACCGGGACAACGACTCTAGGTAACGATCAAGCCCACCATGAGGATCAATCAACTCAGGTACAAGATGCGGCGTGACACCCTCCACGACCATGTCGCCGCAAAAGATGACATCATCCAAGCCGCATCGCAACATGACCTGGACAATGCCCCGGCAAATGGATGAGGTCGAAATCGTCAACACGCATATTCATGGCTTCATAAGTAAAGTCGATGGGAACGGATTGATAAATCGCATTCGTGAAGCGGTGAATGCTGAGGAGTTGATCCTGTTCATCTTTAGCGAGTCCAGTTTCGGCTAGGAAAGAGGCGAGGCGGCGTCCAATTAACGCAACACTTGCATCATGATGAGATACCGTCTGCACATCCAGTTCGTGACATCCTATTTTTGCATTTGTAAGAGGTCGGAGTTTTGTGAGTCCGCTGAAGTGATCGATATGTGCATGGGTCAAAAGGATGTGAGTTAAGTCTGAAGGTTGAAGTCCCGCCTGTTGCAGTCCATTCAGCAAATCTTCGTGAGACAAATCTGTGCCAGAACCGCAATCGATCAAATAATTATTTTTGTCATCTTGAACAAGATAAGCATACGCCCAAAAATCCGGGAAGGCTTGCACCGGGATGCGGTAAATCTTTGCCTTGCGGGATGCTTCAAACACGGCAAATGTAGCAAGACTCATTTGAGCAATCCGTTCAGAAGCAGGTTTGCGTAATCATCGGCAATTTGTTGGATGGTCTTCTCGCCGTTGGGACGATACCAGGTGAGTGTCCAGTTCATCAGACCGAGCAGAGCACGCGTGGTCAAGCCGGGATCGTCACATTTGAATGTTTTGGTGCGGACACCTTCTGCAAGGACATCTTTCCATAAAGATTCAAACGTATCGCGATTGGGAACGTGCCGCGCATGTTGCTTGCGGTCAAGGGAACGGTGCTCAAAGAGAAGCACGGCGGCAAGATCAGCATTATCTGCGAGTATCTGAAGATATTCACGGATCATCAGTCGCAGTTTCTTATCGGCTGGAATATTTTGGGACGTGATGGAGGAAATTCGATCCAACAGGAGCTGTAACGCCTGATCAAGAATATCGAGCAGGATCTCCTGTTTGGAAGTGACGTGATGATACAGGCTTGCCTTTTGCAAGTTCACTGCACTAGCAATGTCGCTCATGGATGCGCCGTGAAAGCCCTTCTCACGAAAGATCTGCGCGGCGGCTTCGAGAATATCCTGTCTGGTCATGCCTGCTCCCTACCGAACGGTCGGTTGTGTTATAATACTGGACTAAGCACAGACTGTCAAGATAAAGTTTAAGAATATTTTATTAATTGGAGAAAACAATGAGGTATTTTGTCACAGGTGCAACAGGATTTGTAGGCGGTGTACTGGCACGGAAATTGCACGAACAGGGGCATGAAGTCCATGCCTCGGTGCGGAGCCCTGAGAAGGCAAATGAACTACAAGCCATCGGTGTGAAACTATTCAAAGGGGATGTGACCGATAAAGAATCCATGCGGGAAGCGATGACCGGCGTTGACGGAGTTTTTCATGTTGCAGGTTGGTATAAGGTCGGCACACGCGATAAAAGTCTGGGCGAAAAAGTTAATGTGCAGGGTACACGTAATGTGCTTGAATTAATGCAGGAATTGAAAATTTCCAAAGGCGTGTACACCAGCACCGTAGCGATCAATTCTGATACACATGGTCAGCTTGTGGATGAGACCTACCAGTTTCATGGTCAACACCTCAGCGAATATGATCGCACCAAAGCCGCCGCACACGAAGTTGCCAATGAGTTCATTGCCAAAGGACTGCCTCTTGTGATCGTTATGCCCGGTGCGATTTACGGACCTGGTGACACATCTACACTGCGAGTTAATATCATCAATCTGTTGAAGGGACAACTTCCAATGGTGCCGAATCAGACCCAACTATGTTGGGCTCACGTGGATGATACTGTCGAAGGTCACATCCTTGCCATGGAAAAGGGCAAGATTGGCGAATCCTACATCATGGCCGGTGAACCTTATAAAGTAGCTGACGCTTTTCTGCTGGCAAGCCAAATTGCGGGTAAGCGCGCACCCATGGTGGCTCCCCATCAAATGGTCAAAGTGATGTCAATTCTGGCAAGACCATTCGATGGCATCCTGCCTGAATCATATACATCCGAAGGTCTGCGCATCATCGCAGGTGTTACATATATTGGCGACAACAGCAAAGCAAAACGGGAACTTGGATACGATCCGCGCTCGGTAAGCGAAGGCTGGACAGAAACAATAAAGCACGAAATGTCGCTATTAAACATGAATCAACCTTAATTGGCTATGCTATAATAAAATCATGGCAACACCACAAATACCACCCGAAACAACACCTGCGCCCTCTCCTGAAGAAACCGCCGCGCAAAAAGAAGCAGATCGCCAAAAACGAAACATTGTCATTTGGTCGTCAGTAATTATCGTGCTTATCGTCGTGGGGTTGATCACGGCACTCTATTATCTTACTCTCGCCCCGAAACACCCGCGAATAGGTAGGACGCATCCGCGATGTATTTATCATCGTTGTAGCACTCGAGTCATTGCTTATCGGCGCGGCGATGATCATTCTCATTATTCAACTGGCAAGCTTGATCAATCTTCTACAGAACGAAGTAAAGCCCATCCTGGAAGCCACAACCGAGACCGTAAACAACCTGCGCGGTACAGCGGAGTTTTTGGGAGAGAATGTTGTCGAACCTGTGATTAAGCTTAATGGCTATCTGGCAGGTCTGTACCGTATGTTAGAATTGATGGGTGTAAAGAAAAAGTAGCTGGAAACCCTAAAGGTTTTAAAAACCTTTAGGGTTTAAAAAACAAACAAAAGAAATAATAACCAAAAGGAGGTTACTATGTCTGATGATCGTGATGAATTTGGCGCCTTTCTCGTAGGCTTTATTGTTGGTGGGCTTACCGGCGCCGTTGTATCCCTGCTGTTTGCCCCACAATCGGGCGAGGAGACCCGCGCGTTGATCAAGGATAAATCCATTGAACTGCGCGATTACGCCTCACAAACCGCCGAAGAGGCTCTGGCACGCGCCGAAGCCGCCGCAGAAGAAGCACGTACCCGCGCAGACGAGCTCGCAAAAGTTGCCCGCGCCCGTGCAGAAGAACTCGCCGCCGAAGTCCGCACACGCGGTACTGAAGCCTATAGCACCGCCAAAGAACGCGGACAAGCCATCTACGACGATGTGCGCGAACGCGGCAAGACTGCTGTTGACGAAGTACGCGAACGAAGCAAGAGCGCAGTCGCTGCAGTCCGCAAGCCCAAGAAATCTGACGAAGAAGCGCCCGCCGCCGAATAAACACATGTAACACCGCAAGGGTTTGGCTTACGGGTCAAACCCTTGTTTTTTTATGCAGACAACCCCTTGCACCTTGTGAGAACCATCCTCCGCATCTTCTTCCAATTCCTTTATCACCAATTCGCCTTCACCTACGACCTCGTCGCGGCGACCGTTTCATTCGGTCATTGGAAAAACTGGATTCTGGAAGTTGTCCCATTCATCGAAGGGACTCGGACTCTCGAAATCGGTCATGGACCCGGGCATTTGCAGCGCATCCTTCTAAGCCGAGGCTTGGTCGCTGTTGCGATAGATGAATTTGCATCGATGAGCCGCCTTGCCAAACACAACACGGACGGTTCTGCCCGCCTCACACGCGGGCTGGCACAACATCTCCCCTTCTGCAACGAAGCGTTCGACACAATCATCGCGACCTTCCCAACAGAATATTTCACTGACCCGCAAACATTGTCCGAGGTAAAGAGATGCCTTTCGGACGGAGGCAGGTTCGTCGTCCTGCCTGCTGCGATGCCGAAGAATTGGTTTTTAGCGTGGCTGTTCAAAGTCACAGGTCAGGCTTCATCCGATGCTGTCAAGATCGTCCGTGAAAAATTGGAAGAGCCGTTTATCGAATCAAACTTTGATGTTGAAACACATATAATCGAAAGAAACTCAGGCACATTAATTGTTATTGTTGCCAAAAGAAATGGACATAACCATGCTCAAAAAACTTCGTGAACCGGTAAACAGTCTCACCCATTGGGTCGGCGCAGCACTTGCACTGGCAGGTTTGATCGCATTACTGATCGTTGGCTGGGGTACGCCCGCCAAGATCATTTCACTGACGGTCTATGGACTCAGCCTGATCGCCATGTTCTCCGCGAGCGCAACGTACCACATGGTGCGCGTCAAAGATAAGGCGCTGGAGATCTTCCGCAAAGTAGATCATGCCGCGATTTATTTCCTCATTGCGGGAACATACACTCCCTTTTGCGTAAACGCCTTCGAAGGCTTTTGGAAGTGGGGCATGTTGAGCATCATCTGGTCGCTGGCATTGATCGGCATCATCGTGAAAGTGTTCTACATCCGTGCGCCGCGCTGGTTGAACGCAGGGATTTATCTCGTGATGGGCTGGCTGTGCGTCGGCGCGGCAGGACAAATGCTGGCTGTTTTACCCGTGTGGGTCTTTGGTTGGTTGATCGCAGGAGGTGTGATCTATACCCTCGGCGCGATCGTGTACATCACCAAGATATTCAACTTCAAGCCCGGTGTATTTGGCTTCCACGAAATGTGGCATATCTTCGTCATGCTTGCCGCCGCCGCGCATTTTGTCGCTGTATTGGGCGTGGCATTGTAAAGCCACTAAATTGTCGAAACACAAAAATGACAGTCGCCCTCGAGGTGGCTGTCATTTTTCATTTTAATATCTGAAACAGATTACTGTAATCATCAGTCCACAGCTTGAGTTTAGTAGAATATCCACTTAAATCCACTGCATGGTTTTGAATAGCAGGAACATTTAACAGTGCAGGGTCACGCGCAAGCAAAATCCAATGAGACGCGTAACCGCCGTTCGAATCGCCTTCATAATTAACTCTCACCATACTCAAGCCATAATACTTCGCCAATTGCCAGAAAACAGGTTGCAGGTCAAGGTGTAAATTCGTGATATGTGCGGCGATGATACCGTCAGGCGCAAGATGTTCAAGATATAAAGCCAAGGCTTCTTTCGTGACCAAGTGAACGGGGATCGAGTCACTGCTGAAGGTATCCAGCACCAAGTACATCAAAATTTTGTGATCCGTTTTCAGCAAGTTCGCGCTCAAGCGAAATGCGCGCGTCGCCGAGAACCATTGTCACATCGGCTTGACTATCCTTTACAAAGGAAAAGTATCCACCCTGCCCCTCTGCCAATTCCGTGACTGCGGGATTGATCTCATACAAACGATATACATCACCAGGCTGTCCATAGATTGCCAACGTTCCAGCGCCAACACCAAGCATTCCTACGCGCAGACCTTGTCCATAGCGCGGATGATTTAGGATTGCCAGCCCCGCACCTCCGTCTTTGACATAATAAGTCGTGGGCAAATCGCGATCTTCGGGTGAAATGAACTGTAATCCATGGACAGTAATCCCATGTGCCATTAAATAAGCAGAACGCGGCGGGTTCCCGACTAAATCCTCCCGTACGCGAATCACGCCATAGAAATTCCGTTTTGAATAAAGCGAACCTGAAAAGTACGTTCCCACCAGAACCAGCATAATGGTTACCAAACCAAATACAAAAAAGACAAAGCGTGCGCGATCAGCCACTTCTCGATTGCGACGAAAAACCGTTAGCAATATGGCTATCGTCATCGCCAACCCAACGAAGAACTCCCAATAGCCGTTAAAAATAACGGGTGCAATTAGACTGACAAAAAGCCCACCCGCCGCCCCGCCGATGGAGACCATCAGGTAAAACGTGGTCAAGTGATCAGCTTCAGGGCGCAGGAGATATAGCTCGCCATGGCATAGCATGCACGCTGAGAACAATAACAAACAATACGCGAGAATTTGCCAGTAGACGTGTAAAGTAGTCGCGTTGAGCATGACAAACAATGTCAACGCGGTGGAGACGATGAAAAGCAGAGAATAGAATTTTTGATTGTAGCCATGCTCGCCTGAAAAAGTCAGAATAAAGGAGAGCAAATACAAAGCAAGCGGCAGAATCCACAGAAATGGAATAACAGCCACTTCCTGCGATATTTGATTTGTAACTGACAATAAGAATAATGACGCTGTCCCACTCAGGGCAATCCACAGTGACTGTAAAGCAAAGGACGGGCGAACGCTTGATGAGACAGAATCAACTACCGGCTTAGAAAGAGGCGAAGCGCGTCCTTGTTGGATCGCTATCCAACATGCCAACAATCCAAATAATACAAAGCCTATTGACCACATCCAACCTTGACTTTGTAAAGACAATGTCGGCTCGATCAAAACGGGATAGGCGAGCAGCCCAAGCAATGATCCAAGGTTCGACAAGGCATAAAGTTTTGCATAGGATCGTTCAGGATGGATACGACTGAACCATGCTTGCATTAGGGGACCGTTGGAAGCAAGAATAAAGTAAGGCAATCCAATGGAGATGGTGAGCAATTTGAAGATATTAAGAATTGGTGAGCCCACATCCTGCGGTTTCCAACTTGCATCAGGCGTAATGGGTGACGTCCAAAAAAAAGCGAGAAAAGCAAGAACAACGATAGCAAACACGACCAGTAAAATGTGGATCAAAGATTGTCTCTTTGTACGTCCCATTAACCAATAAGCATAGGCATACCCACCTGTGAGCAAAACCTGAAAGAACAACATCGCTGTTGACCAGACCGCAGGTGTACCCCCAAACCACGGCAAAATAAACTTACCGATCATCGGCTGGATTTGAAAAAGAAGAAATGCTGAAAGAAAAATGCTGATAGCAAAGACTATCATGGCGTCTCCATGAACAAAAAGTTCTCATGTTCATTGTACATTAGAGATTAAATTCATGTACAATGAAAACCCTATGAAATACATACCCACAAAACTATATCCGACCAAAATAGCATTCACAAAGTTACCATGCGACCACTTGAAATCCTGACACCCCTCATACTTGCGATCTATTTAGCGTATCCGCTCACAGGTAAAAAACGCCCGCCATCTGTTGGCATTCTACCTGCTTTTGCGTTCGTCGTCATCGCAACCCACGCGCAAGTCGAAGGGATGCGATGGCAGATGATTCCCATCTACACCTTTACAGTTGTGACGTTATTTTTGAGCATCCCATCTTTTTTCAGGACCGCACAAAACGAGACGCCGACCAGGCGACCGCTTCGCGTCATCCTTAACCTTAGCCTGCTCGCTCTTTCGACAGTTTTACCCATCCTTTTGCCGGTTCCACTGATTCCATCTCCAAGTGGACCCTATCAAGTCGGCACACGGATTTACGAATTGACCGACGCCTCCCGCAAGGAACTGTATTCGGGCAAGGACGAGGCTCGTCGATTCCAGATCCAAGTCTGGTACCCGTCTGAACCGACTCCAACAGACCAGCACGCTCCGTGGATGCAGCATGCCGATATATACAGTCGAGCAATCTCAGGTTTTCTTGAAGTTCCGCCGTTCTTTCTGGATCATTTGGCGCTAGTCAAAACACCTGCCTTCCAGGATTCTCCTCCCGCCGAGTCCAGCAGTGCCTACCCTATTATTTTATTCTCGCACGGCTGGCAGGGATTCGCCGCCCAAAACTCGGGACAAGCCATCGAACTGGCAAGTCACGGATATGTTGTCGTCGCTGTGCAACACACCTATGGGGCGATCATCACCGTTTTTGACGATGGCACGATTGCAGACAATAATCCCTCCGCATTGCCAGATGGCGCACCAACCGATGAATATGAAGCCGCAGCTCACAAATTAGCCGATCAATGGGCTGGCGATCTGAATTACGCGTTGAACTTTATGGAAGCACAGAATAAAGATTCAACAAGTCCATTCTTTACACTGCTTGACCTTTCCAAAGTCGGCGTTTACGGACATTCCACAGGCGGAGGCGCGGCGATCCAATTTTGCGGCACCGATACACGTTGCAAAGCCCTTCTCGGTATGGACCCGTTCATACGACCCGTATCCTATGAAATCATAGACAGCGGCATCAGCCAACCGGCATTTTTTATGTTCAGCCAGCGATGGACAGATGACGTTACCAGCCGTAATAACGAACTCTTCAACAGGTTCTATCCAAATGTGAAAAATCCATTTGGTGCGGTCACAATTATAGGGACCGCCCACCACGATTTCAGCGACCTGCCCCTACTCTCCCCTATCGCACCCCAACTTGGACTCAAAGGTCCCATCAACGGCAAACGCGTGACACTCATTATCGACGACTATCTGTTATCCTTCTTCGATAAGACCTTGAAAGGGATATCATCGGGCTTATTTGAGAATCCGACCCCATACCCTGAGATCAAGCCAAAATGACAACTCAAAAGGAAAACAGACAATGAAACTAAGCAAAAAAAATATATCCGTGGTCTTCCTTGTTCTCGGTATGGCATTTCTGGCTCTGGGCTTCTCAACAAACAACAAAATCTTTTCCTGGGCGGCAATCGCATGTATCGTAATATCTCTCATTGCCGGCGGACGCTGGATGAGACCGAGAAAAAGATAACGCAATACAAACTGAAACAGATGGAGAAGATCCCAAAGGAAGAGAATAAA
>CAVSRF010000002.1:0-8410 GCA_963730175.1 uncultured Chloroflexia bacterium
ATTGTTTTCGTTCTTTTCGTTGAGCTCTGTCATGATGACCTCACCACTTCGACAGGCTCAGTGCGGCGCCTGATTGAGATGATTGATCGGCGTGTCGGGTTGTCCCTCTCCCGTGGGGAGAGGGTATGGAGTTGACTTCTGTTCTCTGCTAATGAGCAGGTCGAGTTGCTTAAGGAAGATTTCATTTCAAGGTGGTTTGAGCTTCTCCCCCGTGGGGGACGTTGTACCCGAGCGGAGCGAGTGGTAGACGGGAGAGGGGTTTATGGCGAGTCCTTTTACGTGGTGATGAGAAGCTGGCTTGCATGACTGAGGAGATTATACTGCCGTATTCATTAGCCTTTCGCCAACTTTGCCAGATCCTTTAGATAATTGGACATGGGGTGATCTCTCAAATCATCCAATGTCACAACGTCTTCCGCGCGATTAACGATCTTTTTCAGTAAGCTTGTCTTTTTCTTTTTTGTCTCGAGGTTGCCTTTTTTGTCAAAGTGCATGAGTGTGCCTACATGACTGAAATTCATGTCCCCTCGTGGGGCGTGAGTCACAGCATCGATGTTGTTTACAAAGCGGTAGGTGTATTTTTTGAAGTCCTTATCGAACTTGTCGGCGAATTTTCCGTTGCCCACGCGCGGTGAGCCGAACGTGTATAGTCCATTAACGGGCTGGTCTTTCTCCTGTCGCAGTTTGGCAACTGTCAAGGTAGCCAGTGCGCCTCCCAAACTGTGACCTGTCACCCAGAGAGTTCGAGAGCCTCGTTCCTTTTTCAGGGTATTCCAGAGGTCAGTCCAAACATAGGAGAGTGCATCTCGAAATCCCTTATGGATTTTTCCGCCCAAGCCAGTGACCAATATGGCGTCGAGGTCTGCGAGCCAATCCTTGAACTTTTTAGCTTCTGTTCCACGAAAGGCGAGAATCCACGTATTGTCATCTCCGATGAGATACGCCTGTGTATCTTTGTGTTTGAACGATTTGACGAGTTCCATCTCCCAGGTTTTGGCGGTTTTGGTGACGGTTGCATTATTTTCATATGCAAGGTCTGCGGCTCTGCCCAGTCTTTCAGCATTGCTTGCGTTGAATGTTTTTGCTTTCCAGTTGATGCTCATGGGATACTCCTAAAATAAAATTTGGCTTGTGGTTAGTATACTACTGCCTCTTGCTCGTTTGTAGATAATTTTTTTGTAGCGATGAAAAGTTTATATAGCGGAGTGGGAGTACAATAGCCTCGAGTTCAAAATTCATTTTCAGAAGCGGAGGGCACCATGTCTGATTTTGCGTTGGAAGCGTTGTCACGTTTACGGGATGGGAGTAATTTTCAGTGGTATGTGATTCCGTTATTGGCTTTTGTCTTCTATGTGTATACTGTCGAAGCCGAAAAGCGTAACTGGAATCTGATCCTTGCGGGTCTTGCCTTTTGGGGAGCAGACTGGTTGAACGAGATCATCAACGGTCTCGTGTTGCGGGGGACAGGGTATGCTCCGATTTGGGGTGAACCTGGTCCTACAGCGTATCTGATTTTGGTAGGGTTGAACATTGAAACGATGTTCATGTTCGCGGTAGCGGGAATCATTTGGACAAAGATGTTACATCCTGATAAGAACTTCAAATATCTTGGCGTTCCAAATCGTTGGGCGGTGGCGTTAGGTGGGTCTGCGTTTTCGGTATTCATCGAATACCTGCTCAATTCAGCCAACGCGCTCACTTGGGATTACGCCTGGTGGAATCGCGGCATGCCGATCCTCATTTTTATCTTTGGTTATTTGTGGTTCTTCGTCTTTGCCTTCTGGGTCTTTGATATGAAAGAGCTCAAACAAAAGATACAAGTTGTCGGCACGCTTTGGGGGGTGAACATCGTTGCCTTTATCGTGTTCGCTGGTTTCTTGAAGTGGATATAAGATAGCTTGAGCGCGAAACTCTACGCTGTCCCATTAACTGAAATTCGACGCGAGCATGTGGTGGTGAACTCACGTTTCATTGCCACGCTCACGCCTGTCTTCACCGTGGACGAAGCGCGGGCGTTCATTGCGCGCATTAAGAAAGAGTTTGCAGATGCGAGTCACAATGTCCCTGCGTATGTACTCGGTGGCGGGAATACCGTCACTGAGTTTTGTTCGGATGATGGAGAGCCGAGCGGGACTTCGGGTAAGCCTGCTCTGGCGGTCCTACGCGGCAGTGGACTTGGCGATGTGGCGGTTGTAGTCACGCGTTATTTCGGTGGTACATTGTTGGGCACGGGTGGGTTGGTGAAAGCGTATACCGAGTTGACGCAACTCGTGGTCAACGCAGTGGAGCGCGGGCACAGGGTTGAGGTGCATGTCGTTTTGCTGGCAATTCCGTATAACCTGTTGGAACGCGTCCGTTTGATGGCGGGACGTCATAATGGAAAAGTGGTCGGCGAAGATTTTGCGGGGGATATTACGATGACCCTGCAATTTCCAGTTGAGGAATTTGATGGGTTTCAACAGGAATTGCAGGAATTATCCGCGGGGAAGTTGAAAGCGGAAGTGATCGAATTAAAAGAGACGGTTGTGGCGATAACGTAAGGTGCAGTAGGGGCAGGTCTCAGACCCGCCCCTACAAAATTAATAATTTCGATTCCCAAAAGACTATTCAAATCGGTATGTAACACCTCCGCCTCATAAGCACGGTCTGAGACGGGACTTAATCGTTTCCCCATACTCTTTGTAATAAGTGGAATCGGTTTGCGCCCATAGAAATGTTTGTAGTACAACGCATTTGCACCGGCTTCGTCCCACGCCCAATTCAGGTGGGTGTAGTGTGAGGCGTCGATGGGACGTGTATAACCGGTCAGCACTTTTTGTTGGTGAATGCTGACGTAGTGCTCGAAGTAAGTCATTACCAATTCGCGCAAGTTTTTGTAAACCGGCTCGCGGAATCCCAGGTTGATGTAATTCGTCTTTGCCAACGCGCCCCAACGTCCTTCAATTTGATAAAGCGCCAGCACGTGATCGTCGTCCACACCGGGATCAGACACAAGGTCGATGAGAAGCGGTTTGAATCCAATTCGCCAGAGGCAGAGCGCGGCAAGAAATCCGCCATCGAGGCAGTGTCCCTGCCCATCCATCATCACATTGAGTGGAGAGCGGTCGCGCTCTTCGCCTTTGTAGGTCAGGCTTTCCAAATACGTCTGGATGGCGAAAGGTGTATTGAGCTGGTTGAATTTCTTACGGAGGTCTTTTGGGAGGCGTGATTCGAATTCTGCGATGAAGGACATGGTTCAGATCATGCTCATGCGTAACGTCATTTCCCGTAATTGCCCTGGGCTGACGGGTTTGAGCAGAATGATATCTGCCTCGTCGATTAAAGTCTCTGCCTGCCGTTCGTCGGCGGTGGTAAGGATGACGCGAGTTTTCGCAAGTCGTTGGTCGGCATGGATATATGTCAGAATGTCCCTGCCCAATGTGCCGGGGATGTTTAGATCAAGCACAACGATCTGCGGAACGATCTGCCTTAATTGTTTTAGTGCCATGTCGCCATCTGCACAGGTTTCGACATCGAAATCATCCTGTAAGGTAATGATGTTGATCTCGTTGAGCTTGGGGTCGTCTTCAACAATGAGTACAAGTGGTTTGGTCATTTATTTTTTGCCCACTCCTTTGGTGATGGGTAGTAGTATGGTAAAGGTAGAGCCTTTTCCGACTTCGCTTTCAACCACGATTTTGCCGCGCATGAGTTCCACCAGTTGCTTGGTGATGGATAAACCCAGCCCAACACCGCGATTGTCACGCGTGACAGCGGTTGTCACCTGGCGAAAAGGTTCGAAGATATCAGACTGCGCTTCCTTCGGGATGCCTATGCCCGTATCCATTACTTGGATTCCCCAATAATTTGGGTCTGGACATGAGACATCAAGACGTACGCTTCCTTCTTTCGTGAATTTGATCGCGTTACCAATGAGGTTGATAATAAGCTGACGGATGCGTCGATCGTCGCCGTAGAGCTCCTGCGGTAGCGTTGGGTCAATGGTCCATAAAAACTCGAGTCCCTTTTTACGGGCGAGTATATCCATGCCTGAAATGGCTCCCTGGATCAATGTGCGCGGGTCGAACGGCTTCTCCAGTAGGGTGGCGGTGCCTCCGCGCATTTGTGCTTCATCCAATAATTCATTGACCATGTTTGTTAAATAATCTGCGCTATCCAATATTTCTTTTGCAGCTCTTGTCTGACGCTCGTTGATATCGCCAAATGCCTTGCTTTGTAATAACTCAGCGTAACCAACAATACCTCCCAGCGGTGTTCGCAATTCATGGCTTACTTTGGAGAGTAATTGGGTTTTTGCCCGGCTGGCTTCCAGCGCCTGGTCACGCGCGATGCGTAGGGCTTCGTGAGCCTGTTTGATGGCGGTAATGTCGCGTGCGACCGCTTGAAAGCCAATGACCTGATCACCTTCATAGATCAATTCCACGTTTTGCCCGATCCAAATCTCGCTCCCGTCTGGTCCAAAGCTTGGAAATTCGTGATAAGTGGTTTTTGTCCTGCTTGCCAGTTGTTTATGATACATGTGTTTCAAGTGAAGCCGTTCTTCAGGTGTGGTCATATCCAGGTAGAATTTCCCGAGCATTTCTTCTTCAGTCTTAAAGCCCATTATATACAGGGCAGAAGGATTGGCATAAGTGAATTGACCATTCATATCAACGCGATAAATCAGGTCGCTGGCATTCTCTACGATCTGGCGGAATCGCATTTCGCTTTCCTGTAATTGTCTTTCTGCCTGCTTGCGGTCGGTAATATCGCGCACAGTGATGACCCGGCCGATCAACAGTTCATTTTCATCCTGTAGAATGGATACATTCAGTTCGTACCAGCGCATTAAATCTTCTTCGCCGATACTGATCTCATTCTCTATTTCTGTAAAGCCTCGATATCGTTCGATCAATTCGGACCATTGCGAAAGCACATCTGTCACTTGTTTACCAATGGGCTGTTTTTCGCCAGCCATGCCGATGACCTGTTGTGCGGCGTGGTTGATATCGACAATCCTTCCGTTGGCGTCGATAACGATCATGCCATCCTTCATTCCATCGATAATGGTATCTCGTGCAATCGGGGCAATATCCAGCAGACGGTGACGAAAAAGGGCGTAGGTCATCCCGATGCCTGTGACGGTAAAGGCGTAGGACGTCAAATCAATTTGAATGGGCAAGATTTGAAAAATGGTGATCACATTCGCGATAAGCGGGGTTAATGTCGAGAGTAATATCCACATCATTTGTCCGCGATATTGGGCGGGCCATCGCAGTAATGCCCGCACGATCAAAACCAAACCGATCATGATCAATAGATAGGTGTATGCGGCGTGTACCCAGAACCAGGGACCGTTCGTTGTTCTCAACAATAGGAAGCCGCCCTCAAATGACAATTCCCGACTTGTCCGAAACAACCCATGTGACCCATTGGTAAGAATGATGATCATAGTGGTCAGTGGCAGGATCGAAAGCATCGCGAGCCGTCGGGCGTTGACCCAGGTCTTCCGTCCGGTATACTCGAATGCAAAGATCAGCCATGCCACAGGCGTGGCTACAACTCCTATGAATTTCGTTGTCTCCCAGAATAGCTTGGTTTGAATATCGGTGCCTGCCAGTTCAAAAATATAGCATGTCCCCCATTCGAAGAGAATGAACATCAACACAGAAAACGGCAGGACCCCAGCCATCCTGCGGTTCCGCCAGGTATATAAGGCAAGCACGCCTGATATCAAAGCGGATATCGCGAGCGGTATCATGTTCAGTGTGAAGTGATATGACATGGATATGTCCTTGGCTGGGAGGGTTGACCAGCCAATCAGATTATATCCTACGAGATTTCATATATTGGAAATTTCCATTTGTGACAGGCAAATGAAATTGTTTAACCTCTATAAAGAAAAAGATACGAAGAGTGATTTCCTTGTGGGTTGCTCTTCGTATCTTTGACTGTGTAACTGCTTGTGCTTACTCGTATGCCAGTGTATCTCTCACGGTCAACTTGGATGCCCTTCTGGCGGGCAGTGCACTGGCTATTGTGGCCAGGGCGATGGTAAAGATCAGCCAGGCGATGATCCCGCTCATGCCATAGACGGCAGGCATAGGCGCAGTTAGAACTGCCATGCCAACGCCGAAGGTCAGAATGTTTGTGATGGGGAAAGACAGTAGGATACTGATTGCCCAACTGATCAGTCCGATCACCATGCCCTCCACGATGACGATGCTTTGAATATCTCCGTTCGATGCACCGATGGCGCGCATCACGCCGATCTCGCGTGTTCGTTCTAGTACGTTGATACTCATGGTGCCCATCAAACCAAGTCCGCCGACGATTGCAATGAGAGTTGCCATGAGCAGCATAAAGTAGACTAAAACATCGGTTTGTGCTTTTTGGCTGGTGATGAAATCTGCACCCAATTGTGTGGAGCTAACTTGAATACCTCGTTCTTTGAACAACGCAAGTAGCTGATCATTGATTCGTTTTTGAGCGATGGCGCCATGGTCAGTGGTCAACACACGCAGGGAATAAGCCTGCCCTGGCGAGCCAATGACCTGGCTGAGATATTCATAATTGACATAAAGGAGCGGTGGGGAGACATTGCCTGTTATGGTGTAAAAACCAACGATATGCCACTTCGTTTCCTTGTCATTGATCTTAATTGTCAACCAATCCCCTACTTTCAATTCAGGGAAAATATTCAACAGATGATTACCGATTACGATGGCGTTCTCGTCACCCGTCGTCAGCCAGCGACCAGCTGTGATTACAGGATCAATAAAGGTGGAAGTCGAAGGAGGCGCAACGAATAGAATTTGAGTGCCCGCCGCGTCTTCATCCGAAATGAGTGTGCCCGGATATTCGATCCAACCTTCCACGCTGGAAACGCCGGGGATATCTTTTGCAAGGGGAGCAACTTCATCGTAACGATAAGAACGCCCGAGCGAGACATTGATATCGGCAAGGAAGTACCCTTGAATATCTTCGATGGTTTTGCCGAACGATGCCCACAGATTGTAAACACCGATGAAAATGGCGCCACCCAACACGAGCGAGAACAGCGTCAGGCTGAGACGAAGTTTGCGGCGAAAGGCGTTGCGCAATGACAGGCGGATGGGGCGCGGGATGAATAACGCTCCCTTGCTTACTGAAGAGTCTTTCCGTTTGCTGTTTCCGCCAATACCATAATCGCTGATTGCCTCACGCACGGTGATTCGCACACTGTTATACACGGGCCATAACGCGGCGAGCAACGGCACAAGCAACGCTACGATCGCCTGCTGGATGATGGCAGTTGGGTATGCCTTGAAGGGGAGCGGATTGAAATTCAAGTAGGATGCCATCCCGCCGCCGATGGTTTGCGCCGCTCCGTTTGCAAGAGGGATTGCGATCAAGAATGCGACAAGTCCGAAGCCCAGAATCGACACAAGGTACATGCCGAATATCTGTCCGTTCCCACCGCCGACTGCTTTCATAATTCCGATCTGACGAGTTTGCTGTGCCATGATCGCAGTGATGGTATTGATGATGAGGAAGGCGCTCAATAGAACGGTCATATATCCCAGTACGCCCAATACAAAGAAGATGCCTTGCGAAATGCTCCATGCAAAATGATGCCCGGGTTGATATACATTGACAAAATAAACGGTTGCACCGGCGCGTTCCATCCGGTCGGCGACTGTCTGTGCGATATCCTTTACATGTTTCGCATCGGTTGGGTTTTCAGAGACGCTCACGGCAAGTACGCTATATTGTTTTGAGCCTCCAAGCCATTCCAGTGTGCTGGGAGTCACATAGGCATTGATCTGTTGTGCCATGTTGTAGGGAAAGCCCGTCACATCATGCACGTATCCAGCGAAAGTTAATTCGCGTTGTTTGCCGCCATCGAGTTCTATGGTCAGTGTGTCACCGACTTTATAACCGAGTGATTTGGCAGAAGCATCCATGATGATCTGTTTATCAGTAAAAGTAGGGATGCTCGTTTCACCGAGGGCGGGTTAGAAGATTAAGAGTCAGGTCTTCTGCTTTCTTGATGCCGGTGAATTGAATGGAGATCGGTTCTCCCTTGACCGGATCAAATGCGCGCTGGTCGAAGCGCGCCCTTCTGCCGCATCAACCCCGGGTATGGATCGAGCCATCTTCACCATGCCATCATCAAACGACGATGTGTAGATCGTTGCTTCAGATGGGTTGGCAGAGAGGAAGTATCCATCCATGCTCTCGAGCATATACGAACCGAGGTTGCTGTTAAAGCCAACCGCCAAAGTCCCGACCATGATGGTTAGGATGGTGAGGAATGTCCGCGACTTGTTGCCCCAAAAATGTGCCCAGATTTTTTTCCAGCGGCTGGTCATAATTTTCCCTCTCTTCGTTGGACATTCTCTTCCTCGCGCTGATCTGCAAATTGGTGCAGCGTCTCGCGCTGTGACAT
>CAVSRF010000003.1:0-15844 GCA_963730175.1 uncultured Chloroflexia bacterium
ATGCGTCAACTGCAAGTTGGTCGCCGTTGTTGAAGAAGTACATCCGCTCGCACATTTGCAAAAGCCATATTATGAACTCGGCACGGATGTGAGAATGGAAATCATGGTGAACCATCATCGCAAGTACGCGCCGCGAAGGTGGTGAAGTTGCCGTTTTATGAGCCTGAGTGGAAGAAGAAGTAGCCAGTTGTCAGTGACTAGTGATCAGTCGCTGTTGAGCGAAGCAGTCGAAACCAGCAGTTTGAAGAGCAAAAGAATTACCATTAAGAGCGCAAAGTGCGCGAACTTAAAAAGGTTTTCAGCGACCTTAGCGTGCTTCGAAAAGATTTTTATGACATCCAACAATTACGATGCAATCATCATTGGCGGTGGGCACAACGGACTTGTCGCCGCCGCATATCTGGCGCGGGCAGGACGAAAAGTCGTTGTGCTCGAGCGCAGGGAATTGGTCGGTGGGGCGACGATCACCGAAGAGATCATCCCTGGGTTCAAGTTCACGGAGTTTTCGTATGTCGTGAGTCTCTTGCGACCTGAGATCATCCGCGATTTGAAACTGCCGCAACACGGATTGAAGATCCTGCCGTTGCCGAGCACCTTCACGCCGACGGGCACAGGCGATTACATCGCCGCGTGGGACGATCACGATACGACTCGCCGCGAGATCTATCGTCACTCGCCGAAGGATGCTGAAGCGTATGATGAATACGCCCGCCGCATGGCACGGCTTGGCAAAAGCCATCAAGCCGATATTGAGCATGTTGCCTCCTGACCCAACCTCGCTTGCATCCCAAAGATTTGATGGGCTTGATGAAACTCGGTCAATTCGCTTCGACGCTGACCGAAAAAGAATTGTATGGTCTCGCGAAGATCATGACCCAATCCGCGGCGGACATGCTCGAAGAGTGGTTCGAGACTCCCGCGTTGCTTGGCACAAAATCTGCCAGCGGGATTATCGGCACGTTCCTGGGTCCGCGTTCGCCGAGCACGGCGTATGTGTTGTTGCATCACTACATGGGCGAAATCGACGGCGCGTTCCGTGCGTGGGGATTCTCCAAAGGCGGCACAGGCGGTATCGCTGAGTCCATTGCCAGTTCGGCGAGAGCGTTCGGGGCTGAGATCAGGCTCAACGCAACCGCGAAGCAGGTCATCGTCAAGAATGGACGCGCTGTTGGAGTGGCGCTCGAAAACGGAGATGAAGTCTACGGCAAGGCAGTCCTTTCGTCTGCCGATCCGTTCGTCACGTTCTTGAAACTCGTCGAGCAAAAGTATCTGCCCGATGATCTCATCCATTCGATCAAGAAATTCCGCACACGTGGTTCGTCGGGCAAGGTCAACATCGCGTTGAGCGAACTGCCGAACTTCACCGCGCTGCCTGGCGAGAACGCGTTGCACAACGGCGCGATCTCGATCAGCCCGAGCATCGATTACATCGAGCGCGCCTACGACGATGCGAAGTATGGGCGCTTTGCGAAGGAGCCGTACATCGACATGATCGTGCCGTCGAAGATCGACCCCGACATGGCGCCTCCTGGAAAACATGTGATGTCGTGCTTTGTGCAATACGCGCCGTATGATATCGAAGGCGGCTGGGACGATGCCAAGCGCGAAGCCTTCGGTGAAACGGTCATCTCGACCATCGAGAAACACGCGCCGAACATCCGCCGCGCCATCATCGGCAAGCAGGTGCTCACGCCGAAAGATATGGAAGACATCGCGGGCATCACGGGCGGCAACATCTTCCACGGCGAACTGCTGTTGCATCAACTCTTCTTCATGCGCCCGTCGACGAAGTGGTCGAGTTTCCGCACGCCCATCAACGGATATTATCTCGCTGGCTCGGGCGCGCATCCTGGCGGCGGCATCATGGGCGCGCCTGGCAAGTTGGCGGCGGAGATCGCGTTGAAGGATGGAGTGTGAGGACGATGGACGATAGACCATGGACGATGGAAAATGGTCAATGAGTCTATCGTCTGACAAAGAGCCGCTTCGTTCTTAAGCGGATGGTTGATACTGTCCGAGGAAGTTTTGTCTACGCTGTGAGTTTGAAGTGCTAATAGTAACATGTCATGAATTATCAAGGATATAAGTAGCTGTTCAGCAAAACACTTATAGTTTAAAGTGCACTTCAATAATTATGCTGCTAGGTGCAAATATCTGCTAACCAAATGCCTTTCAGTTGATAGTTCTTTAATCCAATATTCTTGCTGAGTACGTTTTCAAAACTATAAAACTTTATTTGATGCACATGCAACGAGTTTGTTGAAAATGAGTAATTCTTTCCACATTAGAAGATATCAAGTAGAAAATACTTGATTTAGATGATCTTGGACAGGATGACTATTGTTTGCTATATATATGAGTCAATGCAAGTAATATTATCAATAGAACGCCATTTCAAAATCCATGATGGTATTGTCGAAACATGCGTTGAGCATTTTGACTTTCAAATGGTTAGAGATCAAATTAACAGAAATGAAGGCAATTTATATGATCATGATTCGAGTTATTTTGCTTATTAAAGAATAGCATTATGAGTATTCTGCTTTTGATGAGATGAGAGAGAAACCTTGAAAATGCCAATGATCTCTTAGCTAATCTGATTATTCATAGTTCAGCTCTGCATGTCTTAACGTAAAGCAATATTGCTCTTTCTCAATCCAAGTAAGTTGCTTGATACATGCAGATGGTCATCAGGCTATGACTCATAGCAGCATGCTTTAATTTGAAAAGTGTTAATGCCTGATTGTCGTCAGATAACTGAAAATTCATGTGATGGAATTTATCCGACAATGTATGGCCTTAATCTCAGAGAATAATTCGCATCTGTAAGTGCTCAAATTTCACGATGTCGCCATGTTATTCATGTTTTGAGTCACCTTGTTATTGAAATGAATGTTAAGTCAAACGAGTTATAGGCTGAATTATGTAGTACATATGTACCGAAGAAGATCATTATGACACAAAAATCAATACGGACTACATCATCATCGGCGCGGGAAGTCAATGAGATATAAAAATAAATTAGCCCGAAATATCGGCCCGACACTCAATGTTATCTAGCCGCTCAAATGCTCATACGACATCACAAACTCATATAACCCCGCCTTGCAATAATAGAACTTGTACTTTTCTCCCTCTTTGAAGACTGCACTCATTTCATCCCCAAATGTGAATCTCTTTTTACCCACAAAGACATAATAACTGGTGATATTGCTTTCACCCGAAGAATCCTCATCAAAGCGAACCGCCCCTGATGCAGAGGAAATCACAGCGTTTTCCAGTTTGTTCGCGTTGCGATAATTAAGAAGATCGCCAATGCAAGGACGCCAAGAATGAGAGGCAATCATCCCGCCAGGATGATCAAATTCATGGGGTCAGAAAACAATCGCTGCACGTGAACGCTCGTTTTGCAGAAATACCGCAATCACAATACATAGCTCCAAGGAGTGCGAACCCGATCGTGATGAATGCGTATTTTCCACGACCAACTGCGTGTGCCTCGTGCGATCATTTTCAGCCATTCTTTTTGGCTCGGGCTGAGTTGTCCGCGTTTGTTGTACTTCAGGTCTTCTTCGGTGAATTCGAACATGGCTTGTTCCTAGATTGCTCCAGCCGCCGTCCTCGGCGGCGGGGACGCCGCCGAGAGCGAACTAAGAAGGCTTTAAACCAATAATTATTCTTCCACCTTCACATCAATGATTCGATCAAGCCGAAAATTCCGTTCCGCGTTCCGTAAGTGACAATGTGCCTGTAAATAGACATAATCTGCCAAGCCCATTACCTGCTTGGGTGTGATCCAGCGTTCAGATTGCTGCCCTTCGCCATCCACATAGCGGATGAACATCGCTTGTTGCTGTAGATCGCTTCGCCTAATTCGGTCGGCAGTTGAATCCCTTCGTTGGGCCACACGGGCGAGTTGTAAATGCCGATGTATTCATCGAGCGGCTTGTTATATTGCTTCAATCCCTCCATCATGCCGAAGAAGATTCCGCGCGCCGTGTGTGCGTCGTCCAATGCGCGGTGAACGGTTGTCATCGGCACGTGGAACGCCTCCGCGATGGAAAGCAAACTATACGATGGCAGTTCGTAGAATTGACGCGCCAGATTTAACGTGTCGATGAGATTGGGGATCTGGAGTTCATGTCCCAGGCGTTTGTATTCGCTATCGAGAAACTGCACATCGAACTGTGCGTTGTGACAAACGACAACCGCGTCACTCAACCAGCCCAATATTTTGGGCGCGACTTCCTCAAACAACGGCGCGGACTTCAACTCCTCATCCGACAATCCATTTGTGCTGGCGGCTCCCGGCGAAAGCGGACGCTCAGGATTCACGAGTTGCTGATACTGTTCCTTGATGCGTTTCCCCTCTGTGAGCACGATCCCCACCTCACAGATGCGGTCACCGAACCACGGGGATAATCCCGTGGTTTCCAAATCCAAAAAGGCAAAACGTGCGTTTGAAATATCGAACATAATGTGAAATTATATGTCATTCTCCCGAAAAACAGCGGGACGATGTGAGCTCCCGAAGGGAGCGAGAATTCTACTTTCTTCTGAAGACTTCTTGGCAAGGTAGAGATTCTTCGTCGCCGCAAAGCGGCGTCCTCAGAATGACATGAGTGAAAACGACTTCCCCGGTTTATATGTTTCCACTTGACCGTTGCGATATAACGTCACTTCACCCTGTCCGTAAATGGTCCACGTGTCGTTTTCGCCGTCGTCGATCATGCCTGTGTGTTCGTCGATGCCGATCAGCGTGACATTTGGTATTTCTTTCGTGAAACGCGGCGCCCAACGTTTCCCAAAAGTGTCGTGGTGCGGCAGCACCAGGGAATTGGGAATAAGATTTAGCCCATTCACAATTTTTTTTGAATCAGGGTCGTAATAAAACTCACACATCACCATTGCTCCCGCGCTCGAACCGGCGATGACTGCGCCGTTTTGATATGCGTCCATTGCGGCATTCCAAGCCAGACTATCTTTGAGTGTTTGACCAAGATAATGTGTGAAGCCACCCAGCATATAGATCATTTTTGCAGTACGTGCAAGGATTGCGCTATGTCTTCATCGTTCGCGCTTGACTTGTCAATTAATGGGAGGGAGTCCACATCCCTTGCGCCTAACCTCTTGAACCAGCGAACACCGATATTCCCAGCGTTGTCGTGATTATGGTCCGGCGCGGCAGCTGTCGGGATGATGCGAAGCGGGGCGTCGAATCCGCCTGCCAGTTCGATGGCGCGCAGGTCGGGGTCACGCATCTGCCCGCCAAACTCCGCGCCACCTTCAAGCAGTAAGTGTCCCATCTTCACCATCCAAACTCGTCGAACGAAACGCCGTTCAAATGATTCTCGATTGCCCGCCTCACATACGGGATGGTGTTATCGGGCAGGCTGTTGATGCTCACCCAGCGCAGGTCGTCACATTTATCGGGTTCGGCGTTGAATGGCTCACCTTCCCACTTCTGGATATGCACAAAGAAATCGACCCGCTCCTCGCCTTCGATGCGATGCATGACGGATGAAAAGCGGATATCGCCCGCCTCAATGCGGACCCCGATCTCTTCCTCCGCTTCACGAGCCGCCGCGGCACGGACGGTTTCATCGCCATCTAAATGCCCCGCGGGGACGCTGTATTCGCCATCGCGATAACCTGTGTTGAAACGACGCGACAACAGGATTTGATCTTCACGGAAGAGGAGAAGATGTGCTGTAACTGGGAATTTCGCTCGCATGGTCATATAAAAATCCGCCCAATCCGGCGGATTCTTTTCTCCTTTATTTCAGTAGTAGCCCAACTTTATCCGGGTTGGTTGGGTCAGACATATCCACCATCACCTGGACAACAGAACCCGTCTGCACCTGCGACAAACGGATCAACGGAACGGTCATGGTTTTCTTTACCTGGTAAGGCGCACCGTATGGCATACGAATCTCCAACAAGATCGTTACACGCGGGTTGTTGTTGATCAACATGCCCGTATCTTCAAGCGAGAGGATGGTGGCTTCGCCCTGCGTTCCACTTGCCATCAATGCTTCAGCCCTTTTGCGATTGTTTCGATAGAAATAAATAGGGACGGCGATGGCGGCGACCGTGATGACCAGTGAACAAAGAACGCTGACACAGATGATCGCCAATGTAAATCCTGAGATACCCAAACCGAATAAAGTTGTAGTGTCCATGATTTTCCTCGTTGAGATAAATAAATTTTTAGCGAGCAGTGGTATTGTATTTTAGCATAGGGCATTAAGACTTTATGGGATCGTATACGCCGTCAACTCGATGGTGCTGTTCGTATCAGCACCTAGAACATTATCCGATTTCACCATCCCGACCCCTGGCGCATACCACATTTTTGAAGTCGTGCTGACGTTTGTGGGAACAGCCACACCGTTCATGGTGATCGTGATCGCTATATCGGTCTTGCAATCCATGCGGATAGCATCGAAGGTTCCAGCCGGAACGGTCACAAATTCGGTATTACCGACCGTGCAGGAAAAGGCTGTCTCATTTTTTGCCGGGATTTCCAAATCTTTTATTTTCTCTGTTCCCTCAAGTGTAAAATTCTGACTCCATGTGTCCCCAGCATTGGCTGTCGCAGGGAACGTAATTCCGCTCATGGATGTCGTTTCAAACGAGGCGCTAACGTTTTCCGCTTGCACGGTTCCGCTTGAGCCGGCATCAGGTTGGAGCGCGATCAACGCGCCGTGATCGCACTTCCATTCGCCTGTGCGAGTAATGCCACTATCAAAAACATCCTGATCTGTGAAGCCATCTACATTGACTGCTGTAATGGAACGCGTAAAGTTGCCGGGCAGTGCGCCGGTGAAAGAATAACTCCATGACGCGCCAACCACTACGGGATATAGCGAATTGTCACAAGCTCCGCCACTTGAAGAACTTGGTGGTACATCGGTAGGTGGCAATGGCGATGGTAACGATGATGATTCTGTCGATGCGGGAGAAGATGAACAGATGGAACAGAACCACCCGGTATATTACAAGCCAGTGTTGCCAGGATCAATACAACGATAAATAGAACAGGGGGAAGACGACGGGACATGAAAAACTTTCCTTTAAAGTTGGAATAAAAAGATTGTCTCCATTTTATGGGGATGGCTCAATCCCCCATACGGATATTGCGATTATTACTTATAAAGCCGCAGTTTATGACTTTGTTGAAAAATACTTGTCCCACACTCTCTTCTTTTCATCCTCTGAGATAAAGGACGCCTCATACGCATTACGATTGCAAACTGCGATTTCATCCATGCTCATCCCCAATACTTCATGTGCGATGCGATATTCGTTGTTCAGATTCGTTTCAAGCACTTCAGGGTCATCGGAGTTGATCGTCACCTTCACGCCGAGGTCGAATAACTTTTTTAGTGGATGTTCTTCAATGGTCCGCACAGAGTTGGTGAGGTAGTTGCTCCAGGGATTGACTTCCAGTGTGATGCCGCGTTTCTTGATCAGTTCGACGACGTTCATATCTTCAATCGCATGGATGCCGTGACCGATGCGGTCTGGGCTTGTCAATTCGATGACTTCTTTCACAAAGGAAGCCGGTGTATCTTCGCCCGTGTGGATGGTCACTTTCAATCCGGCGTCTTTTGCTTTCATCACGGGTTTGACGAACTCGCGCAATGGAAAGTCCCGTTCGCTGTCGGCAAGATCGATGCCAAGGATATGTTCCTTGTGCCGGATCGCCCAGTCGACGGTTTTGATGCACAACTTGGGTCCCATACTTCGGGATGTGATGGCGATATAACCGATTGCCATGTCGAATTCCGCTTCGAGCGCGTGACCTGGCTCTGAGCAGGCCTTCGAGACATTGATCCCAATCGAGGTTGTGTCCATGGAACGCCCAATCAGGCGAGAAGCGCACTTCAAACAACTTGATGTTTTGTTTTGCCGAATCTTCGAACAATTCCCATGCGATGCGCTCGACCACTTCCGGTGATGTAATGCTGTTCTGGAATATGCCAAAGGCTTCCAGCACGGTTTCCAGGTTTCGAAGCTGTTCATAAACTTTGACATGCTTATCCAGTTCAACGACATCATAGGCGGGTAATTTCAAGTTGTATTCTTTGGCAATATCAATGATCGTCCCCGTGCGGATGGCGCCTTCGAGATGAATGTGAATTTCTGTTTTAGGAATGTCGTTATATTTCGGGTCGAAGTTTTTCATGGAAGCCTGCCTGTTTGTCCAATTTTACCCTGTGCGTAAGAAATGATGGATGGCGGCTGTCACTTTATGAGGAAGGAATAAACATGGATTTCAAACTAACCATCTTCTCCGATTACATATGACCGTGGTGCTATGTCGGCCAGGGTGTGGTCGAGAGGTTGAAGGAAGAGTACAACGTGGAACTGGAATGGCGTCCATTCTATTTGCACCCCGATACACCGCTTGAAGGTTTGGAATTACCCGATTACATCAAGCGTGCGCGGGCAAATGGATCGGAGGAACGTCTCGCATCCATTGCGAAGTCATATGGCATGGAATTCAAATCCGCCGAACGGATCTATAATACGCGCATTGCACATGAAGCAACAGAGTATGCGCGTGAACACGGCAAAGGGATTGAGTTTCACAAGATCGTTTTTCGCAAAGTCTACGCGGAGGGACAAGATATCAGCCAGTGGGATGTTCTTCGAAGCGCGGCGCAGGAAGCGGGTCTGGATGGGGATGCGATGCAAAGGGATGTCGAAAGTGAAAAATATACAGCCAATGTAGCGGAGCAAGTCCGCCAGGCATATCAGATCGGCGTGACGGGTGTGCCGACCTATGTGATCAATGACCGTTATGCGGTGGTCGGCGCGCAACCCTATGAAGTTTTCAAGAACGCACTTGAACAGATCGTGAATAAAAAAGATTGACAGGTGTCAATCAAGATCACCAGCCCGCTATTAAGATAGCGGGCTGGTTTGGTTATATTTAGAATCTATCCGAATATTTCGCTTGAGGCGGCGTCCTTCACGAAGCATCCCAGCGGTACGCCGCCGGGGACGGCGACGAGAGCAATTTTGCTATCAAAATTTATGGCGACACCGTCGGCGTCAACGTTACAACCGAGAGGTTGATCTGGGGGATCCAGCCGATGCGTCCGTCTTTGTCCATCACTTCAAGCCAGACGAGTCCGTCATACACTTCATTGCCATATAGCACAGTGATATAGTCTCCGTTGCGGAGTCTGCCGATGGAGGGTCCGCCGGGAGATTGGACGAGGTCGAGGATGCGCCCATTGGTGTTTGTGATGCGTGCGCGGGATGGGGTCGCTGTGGCGGTGGGGGGAACAGGAGTCGCACTGGGCGTAGTGGTGGGAGTCAAAGTTGGGGATGGGGTTAAGGTTGCCGTAAGCGTAACAGGTGTCGGCGTAGTGGTGAACGTGGGCGTAATGGTCAGGGTGGGCGGGATCAATGGATCCAGTCTCGAGGCGAAGACCTGATTCACAACAATCGAGACCGGCTTTTGGAGCCTCAGAGCAATATCCTTTTGCATTTGGTTTACATCTTCATAGCGAAGCGGTTCGGATGTGCGTACAGTGAAAGTGATACGAATCGTATCGTTTAGTCTGACAACATCGATGTTGTTGGCTAGTTCAGCATCGAAGCGAGTGACTTCCTGCGAAACGACTTCGTTGATGAGGCGGTTATCTGTGGCGTCGCGGAAGAATTGAACGCTCAGCCATGTGAGGGGAATTAGAAGTACAAGTGTAAAGGTCGCAGTAATCACCAGCGCGCGTGGCACGATATGTCCATCTTCGCGTTTTACACCAAAGCCAATAGCCGAAAAGACCAGCATGGCAGCAAAAGCGATGGTGACTGCGTTGGTGATGAAGAGCAGAAGTGCGCCGCCTGCCACATCCCAGCGTCCCATCGCAATGCCGACGCCCACTGTACATAGCGGAGGCATGATGGCAGTTGCGATCGCGACACCGGGCAGTGCCGCAGAGATCGAAGGCATGGCAAGCGCAAATGCCGCCGCCATACCGCCCGCCAGTGCGATGGTCATATCAATGGGTGTGGGGCGTGTTCGCACCAGTACTTCGTTGGGCAATTCCTGCAGGGGAAGAAAAGGAAGCCAGCGATTGATCAATGTGATCACCGTGGCAATGATAATGGCTGCAATCGCGCCGCGTACCAGCGCGATACTTGCGTTGCGAAATAGTGTTGCATCGCCTGCGAGAGATGCAAGTCCCAGCCCAATGATGGGAGACATGAGAGGCGCAACAAGCATGGCGCCGATGATGACGGCGGGTGAGTTGGTCAGTAATCCTAATGTCGCGATGACGCAGGAAAGAACAACCAACAGGAAGAAGTCAAAATCCGGGCTGGATGAATCGCGTAGTTGAATTTGTACTTCAGCGCGGCGTTCAAGTGTGACCGGTTTGACAATTTTCCGGAATAAATAGATCAGCAACACTCGGCGCGACGGGGGAGTTGGTTCGGGAATTCCCATGTCGTTATTCTACCTTATGAGGTCGTTCCATGAAGGTGGTTGGTTGCGTCAGGAAGGGTTATTCAATTCCAGTGGAAGAACAAAGTTTGCCGCATCCGGGCGTTCCTCCCAGCCTTGTTTTGAATAGAAGTGGCGTTGATACAATTCGCGCTTACGCATATTGAGCAACATCAAGCGGGAGCATCCCCGTTGCTGCGCTTCTGTTTTGACTGATTTCAATAATAGACTACCAATGCCCTGCCCGCGAAACTCATCCCTGATGAACAATTCAGACACATATCCTTCTGGTCCGGCGAGAATTAGATACGGAAGCCAATGGACTGCACAATAGCCTGCGATTTCACCGCTCGCTGATTGGGCAACCAAAATCAGATGGCTGTCGTCGGCTGTACACAAAGAGAGATGGCGAGACACGCGTTCCTGTGTGGTTTGCGGTGTTTCTTCATTGATATGGGCGAAGAGTCCAAGTGACCTCAGTAAATTCACGATGGCGGGAACATCTGTAGTCTCTGCCTTGCGAATGAGAATATTCATTTCAGTTTCCTTATTCCTTATCGTCAGTTATATGACTGGCTGGATTATATTGATCGTATTCTTCCAGTGAGCACAAATCCTTCAAATTTCTGCAATCCAAATGTACGGCTCATCCCTGCCTTCGCTCGTTATACTGATATGCGGTTATGGATTATGAGCAATAATATACCTAAAAAATTCAGCCGCTACGAGATTCGTGAAGAATTGGGCGTTGGGGGCATGGCGACGGTCTATCGCGCCTACGATCCATTGTTCGAGCGGGAGGTTGCGCTCAAGATTCTCAAGCGTGAACTGCTCAATGACCCACAGGTGCTTGACCGCTTCGAGCGGGAGACCAAGATCGTCGCCAAGCTTGAGCACGCCGCCATTGTCCCTGTGTATGATGTCGGTCATGATAACGACCAGTTGTTCTACTTGATGCGCTACATGACGGGTGGCTCCCTTTCAGAACGCATACAACAAGGTGGAATGTCCTCCGTTGAAATTGCTCATATCATTCAACGCATTGCCGCCGCGCTCGATTACGCCCACGACAAAGGCATCGTCCATCGCGACCTGAAACCCGGCAATATCCTCTTCGACGAATATAACAACCCATACATCTCCGATTTTGGTATCGCCAAATTCGCTCATGCCCCCATTCACCTCACCAGTTCTGGCATTATAGGAACGCCTACATACATGAGTCCCGAACAGGCGCAGGGTGAAGACGTAGATGGACGCAGTGACATTTATTCTCTGGGCGTCATCCTGTTCGAAATGCTCAGTGGCAAGACACCCTTCGAAGCCACAACTCCACTCGTGATGGCAATGAAACATGCCACCGAACCTGCCCCAAACATTCTTGATATCAACCCGAACCTGCCTCATGGCGTAGACGCAGTCCTTGAAAAGGTTCTGGCAAAAGATCCCAATCAACGTTATAGCTCCGCCGCAGAATTCGCGAACGCCTTTATTGCGACCCTGCCTGAACCGATCACGTCGGATATAGACCTTATCACGCCAAGTCAACCCCGCGTCCGCCAAATAGAACTCGGTGACGGCAGCTCCGTCAACGCCTGCAGGCAAGCTTCGACCTCGCACGCGCCTTTGGATACTGGGTGGATTCGTTCTGTTGATCCTCGCCGTGTTTGCCATTTGGCGATATTCCCAAGTCGCCTCGACGAATATCGCCTCAACGTCCACGCCGGAAACTGTCACTGTTACACCAATCCCGTCCACCCCGACAACGATCCCTACGCCCACTGTTGTTGCACCCACAGAGACGATGGAATCGACGCTTCTGCCTGTCAATCCCGGCATCGGCGGCGCGGACAAAATTGCCCTCACCGCCAACAGGGATATTTACCTGATGGATATGGATGGAAGTCATATACAACAATTGACCAATACCAATATTCCCAAGTTTGATCTACAGTGGCTCCCGGGTGAGAATGAACTTCTCTACGGTGAGGGGAAGTGTATTTATCAATTAAATACGGATGCAACCGAGAATAAACCGGAAGAAATAGCTTGCTTCGATAAATCGTCTTTGGATAGTTTTCGAATCTCACCTGACGGGAAACAGATTGCCTTCAGCATCGAACGCCGCCTGATCGTTCTTCCCTTCAACCCGCAGGTACTCTCCACAGCCGAATCGTCCTTTGGGCTCCAAAAGCTGGATAATGTTTGCATTAATTATGCCGATGTCACTATAAAAAGTGCACAATGGTCAACAGATGGACAAAGCCTTGCCATTCTATATCAGACCGCCGTGGGACGCAGGCTGGGAGATATTATCCGTGTGTTGGATGTGGATATGCAGCGTTGTGGTGAAGTCGATCCATTGATTATGGATGAATTTCCAGCTAAACATTTTATCCCCGATGGATATGAAACATATCCTACCTTGCCCTCCTATGATTGGGATGGCGGTCAACGCTTCCTGTTTAACACCTTCAAGCGAAATGCCGGGTATGGCGAATTGTACCTATATGATATGAGTACGACAACAGAAACGAAAATCAACCCCGTGGACAGCGTGTGTTGTTACCGCGATGCAACTTTCAGTCCCGATGGGACACATATTTTATTTGTGTTTCAAGATATTCGAAAAGGGTCAGACAGTGAAACACACTTGTATTACATTCCCTTGGACGAGATCAATACAAACGCTACCTTTACCCCCATCAAGCTTCCCCTGCGTTTCTTCCCGGATAACCGTGAGAATATCCTGTTCGCTTTACACCCTTCTGTTCAATAACTAATCATCAAACATCAATCGCAGCCAACAACTTGATAAATCCCAGCTTTCTGTATGGATAGTAATGCCTTATACCATGCTGTGTGCATTTGTATCTGTGCATCATCGAATGGCTGGCCGGTTTCCCCAACATAGATATATGTAATATTCATTTTACATAGAATATCCAACATTTCTCTTTGACCAAAATCTGAATTGGAAGACATGGGGAATGTTGATCTGCCTGTCAAAGGCAGAATCCAAATACCAGCGTCCGCGCCAACACTGCCCTGAGATGAGGCTGACGGAAGCAGGACCAGTTCAGTCGTCGAGATTAAGATGCGAGCATCCGATGGTAGATTTTTATCCAGCCAGCTAATAGTTGTCAGGTCGTCGAGTTCCACAATTTTGCAGCAATCCGAAGGATAGAAATTGTAGTTGGTCAGTACATTGACTGCGAGCAATCCAAAGAGGAGAAATCCGACAGCTTTATTAAGCGGCAGGCGGATGTATTGCCAACGACCTAAATATTGAAACAAACCGGCAAACCCCAACCCGCCAAGTAATGACAAAGGAAGATATAGGATCATTTCAATGAAGGGTCTGTCCAAAAGAGTTTGGTTTCCATAACCTGGTATGAATCTCGTTACTGGAATAAAGAGACTGCCCATCAATAGAAAGATGGCAACGATATTGGAAAACGCCAGGCTGGGATAGCTCTTTATTGCAAATAAGGTTAGGAACAGAATGGTCAATGTTGTCAGAAGTCCGTTGTTGATATAGGGATCTGCAAGAGGCTTTAATATAGCTTGTCCCTGTATAAGGGTAAGTTCGAAATAAATCCCAACGCTGAAAGCAAAAACAACGAGAGCTTGGAATATATATGGGAACTTTTTCCAATATGTCCCCGTAACCCATGCGAGAATGGCGATACCGAAGATGACGAGTGACCTGCTGTGGAAGAATGTGGATATCAAGACGCTCAACACAATGAGCACAATCAGTCCTCGTCCTTTTTTCGTTGATACAGCGTTTTTCTGTTTCGTCAAAAGATAAGCTGTGCCCAGGACAAATTGGATAAGAGGCAGGCTGGCAAGTGCGGGATACTTCCCCCAATTTACAGCATAGGCAGGCATATACCATCCAAAACCGGCAAGGAGAACGGCATATATCCCTGCACTGTTTGATCCGGTTTCATGCTTGACAATAAAGAAAAGCGGGATCGGTATGATTGCTACAATTAATTGTCCCAAAATCAACATTGTGCTGTTTATGCCAGTGTGGAGGATTGTGGTTATAGAGGCGACAAGGAAATGAAACCCCAGATGGTAATAACTTGTAGTCAACCAATGGAATAGATTGCCTGTGTTTTGGAATCCAGCGTTATTGGTCAAGCTTTTTATATATAGATAATGTTGAGCCGAATCAAAATATAAGGGGAGGATGGTTTTGGAGATGAATGCAAGCCGCAGGATGATAAATATTATAGACAAACCGACCAGGAGCCATGCAATCGGTTCTGGCTTGGGTTTCGTTTTCTTTTTTAGTTGAAGAAAAAAGATGACGATGGATAGAATAATAACTGTTATGAGAATAATGCCAGCCAGCAGGGTCTGAAACGACTTTAACCAATACCAGATCAAGGATAGCAATGACGCGGGGAATAACCATCCACCTATCCCAAGGGAATAGGCTTCGTCTGAAGACAACTCTTCATCCAGATTTTTTCTTATGATCGAACCGATTAGAGCTTGGCTCGTGATTAGGATGAATAATATTCCAGATACAACCTGCCAGTTACCTATCAGGACGGATAAGCCACCCAGTATCACTTTCATTCTGTACTCATGGATATGATGATGGGTTTGGATACGACGAACTGGATGTGGGTGATGGTCTTGGAGCAGATCGTGTTGGTGTAGATGATGGTTTGGGAGTGGTTTTTGTTGGGCGTGGGTGAATTTTGGTTTGGGGTCTCGAATAGCTGTGGTGTCCCGGTTTCAAGTGGGTTTGTTGTTGATGATACGAAGCCAAGCGTTGGAAAGACCAAACCGATAATGGACAAATCCCCTTCTGCAAGGGATGTGTCGTCCTTGTTCGCAACGATAATGAAGTGTAGCAATTCCCCAGGGGGCATTTTGGGACCGACACAATAAAAACTGGCTGGAAAATTCTCAACCGTTTGGCATTCATATCTTGTTTCGCTCTGCTTTTGAACGATCTTCAAATAAAACTCTGGATAGAAAGGAGGAATAAGCAGGTTGACCAGCATGTTCCCATCCAAGTCGAAGCCGAAGGACACAATGCAGGGCTTGGCATCGTCGGCATTACAATAATTCAGATTTGAAACATGTGTCCTTTGGTTTGATGCAGACTGGCTGGTCTTCCATTGGGTCAGGAGAACGAGGCTTAACCCAACAACGAATATGATCCCAAAGGCTGTCAATAGGACGACGCCCGCGATTAAGCGATTTCGATTCAATTGCACCTCATCACAAAATAGTTCACTTGATTCTCTTTCGTTTCATAAATCACTGGCAGGCGGTGGACTGTTTTTCAACAGGCAAGCCAAACGCTTCATAGACGGGTACACCGTCCCATTCGGGTGGGATGGGCAAGCCGAG
>CAVSRF010000004.1:0-7707 GCA_963730175.1 uncultured Chloroflexia bacterium
CAGTAGGTAATTAGTCCCAATATAAATGACAATTAAAAATTTCTAACATCAGTTTAATAGAATTTACATGCTTTGCATGTTATCAATAGGGCAGGTAACAGATCTATCATTTGTTTGGGTGGTTCCATTGAACCGCCCGGAAAGAAAGGAAAACATGAATACGAACAGTCAGGAATTGGAACCTAAAGAAAAGAAGTCGAGCACTATATTGTCCGCCCTCACTGGGCTGGTCGTTGGTAGTGTGGCAGGCGCTGTAACGATTTTACTATTTGCTCCACAGCCCGGAGAAAAGACGCGTGCCGAACTCAAAGATGGCGTGTCAGATTTGCGCCATCGTACAGCAGAAACTGTGAATGATAAGCTGACACAGGTCAAATCCAAAGCCAGTCAGATCAAGGCGGATGTGCAGATAAAAGCCCAGGACTTGCAGCACCAAGGTCAAGACCTGCTTGCCAAACAGTTGGATCGTGTATCCCATGCCGCGGAAGAGGGGAAGAAGATGGTTCAAGCTTCTCAAAATTAGCTTGGTTACCTTCAGGTACTAACTATCAAAGATCCTTTCAGCCCGCTCCTATTTTGGAGCGGGCTTTTTCACGGGCTTATAATTACTGGTAATAAAAAGATTCTTGCGTGTTATTCCCGGCTCAAACATTTATGCGAGACCGCAACACGCTCCAGTTTGTAAAGGTTGTAAAGTATGAATATCGATACTAATACAGATGCCAGTCTCACGCCCAACTGGCGACACGTGGGCGCGTTCCTTGGTCTTACCTTCGGACTGACCTATCTGCTCAATCTGATCATCTATCTGCGCGGAGGTCTTAAGTCTCCGGGGATCGTTGCCATGTTGCAATTGCAGATGCTTTTGCCGGCGTTCAGCGCCATCGTGTTGGGTCTGTTCTTCTTTCCTGAAAGTCCCATCCATCGCACTCGCGCGGCAGGGCGTGGACGCTGGTTCTATTACTATTTCCTGTTTCTAACGGTGGTCTACGCCCTCGGCTCCATTGGTGTGTTACTGGCTCCATCGCCGCAGGTTATAGCCGTACTAGCCAGCATCCCTTTGCTGTTGGCTTTAGTAGGACTGCTCATACTCATTGTGCTCCGCTTTATCGCAGGTCGCGATGCAATGGCGCAAGTCGGACTGGCGTGGGGCAAAGGACGTTACTGGCTCCTCTTCGGTTTTGGGATCATTGCTTATTATGTGTTGCAATCTGTGCTCAACGCCGCTTTCGGGTTGGGTTCATCCAAGCTGGCGCCACCACCCAACCCGCCGGGCCTGCATCTGAGTCAGAATGTATTCCTGCTAATAGCCGGAGTACAGTCGGTGCTGTTAGCGCCGATCCTGGCTATCGTCATTGCCTTTGGTGAGGAATATGGCTGGCGGGGATATCTGCAAAACGAACTGTTCAAGATGGGACGAGTGCGCGGCGTACTCCTGCTGGGCTTGATCTGGGGAGCCTGGCATTGGCCACTCATCCTAATGGGATACAACTACCCAGGTCACCCGTTGCTTGGTCTACTGCTGATGGCGCTCTATACTATCGGTCTTGCCATTGTTCTAGGTTATGCTGTGCTCAAGACGGGCAGTGTCCTGCTGGCCGCTTACCTGCATGCTCTCAACAACCAGGTTGTGGCTTTCATCCTGGCAATGGGCTTTAAGCCATTTGATAATGCTTTCTCGTTCGATATTGGCATCTACGGGGTAGTGACGCTGGCTATCGTTGCCTTCTTCATCTTGCGCGATCCCATCTGGCATGAGCAGGAACAGATAACATAGTTATAAGACAAGCTCTACTTACATGGGTTGTATAAAATAATTCTCGAAAGTGAATCAGCAAGGCAAAAGGAAATTACACAAGATTCTTCAAAAGAATCAAAAGTGGACGAGCATGCTCGTCCACTTTTGATGAGTGAAGAGACTTGCTTACTTGTATATGCTATTGCTCAACACGCTGTGCTCTTGCCCCGCCAAAGCCTTAACGCTCGCAACCAACGGGGATGGTGTCCATTTGGGTCGAGGGGCTTAGAAACTTGCAACCGCCAGATCAACAGATGGATACGACTTGAGAACTTGCATCAGACCAACATTTTCCAAAACTTCGGTGACCATGTCGGGAATCCGAGCCAGCTTGACTCCGCCCTCCGATCTTTGCGCGCTCTGGGCTGCCCTGATGATGGCGCGCACACCTGCAGACGATAAATACACCACATGCTTGAGATCGAGCACGAGCTTCTTGTTCTCGTCCACAATCTTCCAGCAACTCATCATCCAGAGTCGCCGCGGTAACCGAATCCACCCTGCCGGAAATGGTAACGACAGTCACATTTCCATTGCGTGTATGCTGTATGGAAAAATCGTCCATCTTTCTCTCCTTTTATGTCAAGCACTGATAAGGTCTCTACTTCTAACTGATTTTACAGCGAAACTTTATGGCTAATGAACAGGTGAGACCAATGGGTCATCATAGTCTCAAACGCATCTCATGCCACTCCGCACCCCCATGCGTGGACTTTGACAGGTTCATGTGTTCAAATCCCATACTTTCGTAATATCGAATCAAATGCTGTTTGCACATCAATAGGATGTTTTCCTTCCCCTGTCCGCGTGCTTCCACAGTGAATTGTTCCATCAATTGACGCGCAATTCCCTGCTTGCGATATTCGGGAAGAACAGCCAGCGCAAACACGACCGAATTTCTGCCGTTCGGGTCGTGACCGATCAACTGCTTCAACTCCTCGTCGCTGATATCGTCCTTGTCCGTGGATGCGCCGTTGAGCATGCCGACCACGCGTCCGTCCCACTCGGCGACGAGAAAGCCCTGCGGGAATGTGTCCATGCGCAGTTTGATCGTCTCTTTGCTGGCGGTTTCCTCTGGCAGGAACCCGAATATCTCCACCTGATAACATTCGTCCAGGTCCTTGGGCAGGACGTGCCTGATGATGAGTCCATTCATTGGATAGCTGTAATCTCCTTTTTAGATATATGTGTAAATCCGTGGCAAAGAAATACTTCTGCAAGAGGTCTAGCGTTTTGCAGAGACAACACCCGAAAAAACAATCCTAAAGTGGGGCTTGAAAAATTAGAATAAATGTTCTATAATTGGATTATCGTTATCCAATTTGATTGAAGAGGAGATTGTCATGTCAAAGCGTAATATTGTCCATGTTGAGATACCTTCCGCAAATGTAGAAGCGGCGGGTAAGTTTTATCAGGAATTGTTCGGCTGGAAGATCTCGCCGATGCCTGAGATGAATTACACCATGTGGGAAGCTGGAGATGGGGATGAATATGGTGGCTTTCCGCAAGTCTCGGACGATAACCCGGCAGGTCAGGTGTTGGTGTATATCGCCAGCGATGATATTGATGCCGATCTAAAGAAAGTGGAAAAACTCGGCGGAAAGGTGATCCATCCCAAGGCGGAGATTCCACAGACAGGTTGGTTTGGTATTTTTCAAGACCCAACCGGCAATGTGCTTGCTCTATATACGAGTATGAATCCGCAATAATATTCAATGTTTTACGCAGGGGCAAGTCGTCGCGAAGCACTTGCCCCTGCATTGCGATAAAATCAAGGTATGTCTCTCAATCCTGATTTTATCAACGAACTTCGCAAACATTTCACGGGGGATGTTCGCACTGATACCGCCTCGCGCATTCTATATTCGACCGATGCCTCGATGTATCAGATCGAGCCGCTTGGCGTGGCAATTCCCAAGACGCAAGACGATCTTCAATCAGCGGTGGAGCTTGCCGCAAAATATCAAGATTCCCATTTTGCCGCGTGGTTCTGGTTCTTCATTAGGTGGGCAGGCGATTGGGGAAGCCCTCATCTTGGATTGTTCCCGATGGCTGGATTCCATTCTTGAGATTGATCCTGATTCCCGAACTGCGACTGTCGAACCGGGCGTCGTTCTTTCCACGCTCAATTCTGCTTCTGCCCGATATGGCTTGACCTTTGGTCCCGACCCTGCCTCTGCCGAACGCGCCACGATGGGCGGAGTGATTGGCAACAATGCCACCGGCGCTCATTCGATTCTTTATGGCATGAGCGCGGATCATTTAATTTCGGCAGACATCATTCTTGCGGATGGAACTCTCGAAACATGGGACGAAAATAGAAGGTCGAAACTAACCCCAACGCTTCAAAGTATTCGTGAAAAATATTCTGAAACGATCAGACAGAATTATCCAAAGACATGGCGAAATTCTGCTGGTTATCGCTTGAATTATCTTTTGCCATGGAGTCCATCCACGCCGCCTCAATGGATTGGTGATACCTATCCCGCCAACCCTTCGACGCGCTCAGGGCAAGCTGAAACCTGACACCTGGAACTTGGCACCTTTACTTGCTGGCAGTGAAGGGACTCTTGCCGTCATGCGCCGCGCAACGGTCAACTTGGTGCCGAAGCCGAAACATACGATATTGGGTGTATTGTCTTATCAAAGTATCGTTGACGCATGTGAGGATGTGCCGCGTCTGTTGGAACTCAATCCGAGCGCGATTGAATTAGTTCCACGGATGATATTGCAGTTGGCAAAAAGTGTCCCTGCGTATGCGCGTCAGATGGGTTGGATCGTTGGTGATCCTGCGGCAGTGTTGGTCGTTGAATTTAGCGGGGACCAGCCCTCGGCTTTGAAAGAGACGGTCAGAAAGATCGGGGATGTGTTGACGATTGCCGAATCTAAAGAGGAGCAGGCACGCGTCTGGAACGTCCGCAAGATGGGATTGGGGATTCTGGATTCGCGTCCGCAAGCCGCGCGACCGATAGCCTTTATGGAAGATTGCGCGATCCCCGTTGAACGGCTCAGTGAATTTGTGCGTGAAGTGGAAAAGATTTTGGATGCACACGAAGTGCAGGCTGGGATTTATGCTCACGCTTCTGCAGGATGTTTGCACATCCGCCCAATATTGGATCTGCAACATGGACAAGGTGTGCGTTCCATGAGAAGCATCGTCGAACAGGTCTTTGCGTTGACGATGCGACTTGGCGGCTCGATGAGCAGTGAGCATGGCGATGGGATTGTTTCAGGTGAATTTATTGAAAGAACGTATGGCAAAGAGGTGACCGACGCCATGCGTGCGTTGAAACACGCGGCTGACCCTGATGGTTTATTGAACCCGAATAAGTTGTTCGACGCGCCGCCGATGGATACGCATTTGCGCTTTGGTGAAAGTTATCAAGTGAATGTGTGGGATTCGTCTTTGCATTTCGATCACGAGCGTGGACTGGCTGGCGCGATTGAGCATTGTAATGGTCAGGGTGTGTGCCGCAAAACAACAGGTGTGATGTGTCCGTCGTTTCAGGCGACGCGGGAGGAGCAGAATTCAACAAGGGGAAGGGCGAATTTATTGCGAGCGCTGATCAGCCGACCACGGACGCGGACAATGGACAATCGCAATCGTCGAATGATCGATCATCGCGGTTATGATGCTCTTGATCTCTGTCTCGCCTGTAAAGGCTGTAAAGCCGAATGTCCCAGCGGCGTGGACATGGCGAAGTTGAAATATGAATTCGAGAATCAATATTACAAGTCGCATCGTCGTCCGTTGCGTGATTATGCGTTTGGATATTTTCATGTCACTGCAAAGTTGGCTTCCGCGATTGCACCATTGTCTAATGCGGTGATGCAGATTCCATTATTCAAGAATTTAACAGCAAAGATTTTGGGAGTTACGGAGAAACGTCCGTTCCCGAAGTTTACAAATAAAAGGGCGAAAGTATTAGCCACAGAGAGCGCAGAGAAAAGAAGAGTTATCTTTTTGTCTGATCCGTTTGCGCGATATATCGAGCCAGCTGTTGAGCAGGCGGCGTTTGATGTGTTGGCGGCTTGCGGATACGATGTGCATGTTGCACCCATTCTCGGTGCGGGGGCGTCATTGCTCTCGAAGGGATTTATTGATGCGGCGAAGCGTCACGCTGGGAAAATGCTGGATGCGCTGAATCAGCTTGACCCGACGCGTGAAGCGGTGATCGTCGGCATCGAGCCTCCTGAAATCTATTGTCTAAAAAATGATTATGTGGATTTACTCCCCGAAAGAAAAGATGAGATCACATCCCGTGTTGCAAAAACCTGGTTGCTTGATGAATACCTTTTGCGTTCGGATAGTTTTTCTGAGTTTGCGCGTAGGCACTTGGGCAGAGCAAAATCAGGCAAAGGAAACAAACCGAAAAATAAAATTCCAACCCCATTGCCACCAGCGCGCGGAGGGACTTGCGGATGATGGCTTGCCAAGCGGAACGAATGCCACAGTCGAGTTGCTGCGCGTCTGCGGCTACGATGTGGAAGTGTTGGACACAGGTTGTTGCGGCATGGCTGGGACGTTTGGTTATGAAGCAGAGCATTATGAGCTTTCACAGCAGGTAGGGGAGTTGAAGTTGTTTCCGAAGATAAGGGCTTTGCGGAACCGGGAAGACCGCGAAGGAAGATCAAGTGATTGCTACGGGAGCCGCATGCAGGATGCAGATCCAACAGGGAACGGGTGTGGATGCGGTTCATCCGATCATGCTGGTGAGGGACGCGTTGAAGTAGGAAGTATGCTCAAGACAAGCGCTTCACGTCTTTCTGCCGCCTTGCTGGGATATATGACGTTGATCATCCTTCTGCTCACGCTGAACCCTTTTTATTTTGTGTTGCCTGAATATATCCACGTTTCATTTTTTACAAGTATCAATGATGTTGTCGCAAATATATTGCTGTTCATGCCAATAGGGTTTCTTTATCGGCTTACTGGTGGAAAACTCCGCTATGCCTTTCTGACGGGGGCATTGGTCAGTTTTGGAATTGAAACTACTCAACTCTTTATCCCAGCGCGCACTACTTCCCTGATGGACTTCTCTTGTAATACTTTGGGAGCGGGGCTGGGCGCATTTGTCTACGATCAGTTTTCGGCGCGTATTTCCGTCTCGTCCGGTGCGGCGCGGCAACTGCGTTTGGAAACTCCGCTGATGGGCATGGTCTATCTGTTGTTACCATTGTTGTGGATGAATGGACTTGCTTTAACCGAGTTCACCTGATCGTTGGATTATGACCCTGCTGATCGGTGTTTGCGGGGCGTTCATATTCAGTGAGTTATATATTCATTGGTTGAAATCGTCGGGCGTTCAAACTGCAATTTACGCGGGATTGACCACGCTGATATGGTTCCTGCTTGGACATGTGACAGCGCTGTCGCATTCATCTGTAACAATTCCCGTTGCCGCTTTTATAACGCTTCTTTCTGTCTTCCTGACAATTGCTTCACGTCAAACAGCTGATCGGCGCTTTGAGCTTATTACCCTCAAACGGATTTTGCCATTCTTTTTGACTTATATTTTCCTGGCGGCGTCCTGGTATCCCCTTCGTCCGTTGGTTGCGTGGCATGGCATGTTCGGTTTTACCACTCGTCTGGCAGATACAAGCCTGCAGGGACTCTATCCGCGCCTCGAATATCTTGTCGCTTTTACCGTTCTGGGATATCTCACTGCCGAATGGCGCGGTCGTTCTGAATTATCCCTGAAACAGGACTTACCGCGTTTGTTGCTCGTAGCAGGAGGAAGTGCGCTGCTTCTGGAGCTTCTAGTCGGTTTTCAAACAGGCTTGGGAGCCAGCTTTGTCAGGGGAGTTATCGCAGTTCTTAGTTCATTGCTGGGAGGGACAATCTACCATCTTCTGCGTGCTCATATCCGTTTCCTTTTGGGATATCAACAGTAACAAATATCACCTGC
>CAVSRF010000005.1:0-15420 GCA_963730175.1 uncultured Chloroflexia bacterium
TATCCAAGGAGGAGAAGAGAAATCACCTTACAAATGTAACTTTAGCACGAGTGGATACGGAATGCTGGACGCATACTCTACGTCACTCAAACGATTCCCCAACGTTTTTTATGAGCCTTTTTTAAGGACTATCAATTCTCCAACAAATCAGACAAAAATTCCATCAGCCCGCCAACTTTCTCTTTTTTATCGGGCAGGTCGCTGGCAACGACTCCGTTCTGTCCGTTGATGAGGACAAGATGCTCACGTCCGCCAAAGGGGAGTTCGGTCATCCACACAGGGAGCAGGACGAGTTTGAACAACTCGATTGCCATCTTTGCAGACGATGTATTCACGATCCGCATCGGTGAGAGTTTATAGGGCAGTTCCTCTTTTACTTTGCGTATGCCGCACTGCGCGCATCCAGTGACGCCTCCGCCATGGGGATGTCATACACTTCGGCGGGCCAGTCTGCCAGAAAGCGCGGGTCGTAGGGTTTGACGGAGGTCAAGTCAAAGGTGGGGATCAGCCTCAGGAAAACAGCGGACAACTTGCGGGACGCGGGAATCGGCAAATCATCCACCAGAACAGGATATGAATCCGAAACGCGTCTTACCTGACGTTCGTACCTGAGTGCCGATGACAAATCCAGCCCGATATTTCCTCGCTTTCATACACTTCGCCGGTGTAATCGATCTCGCCGCCGATGTCGAACGTCCACAACGGGAGGTAGAGTCCGCGCGGCAGGTCTACTTTCTTTTCGGGCTTGATCTTGTTGCCTTCCACCCAATTGACCAAATGTTTGATCGCCTGCTCGATTACCGAACTGGTGCGGCAGGATGCCATCCGGTGCAAGCAGGTCTTTTGTATTTTCCAGTTTACCACATGCGGTGAGTCGCAATAAATACAATTGGCAGAGATTTGATCGGGCGGAAGAATGAACTCAGAGCCGCAGCCTTCGCAATGGAAAACCTGTTCGTTGAGCGACTTACCGTGTCCGCGTGCGGTTGCCATGGCTGTGATGAAATCCTCTTCAACGGCAGGTTGCGAGGAAAAGCCAATCGCCTGACCGCGCGTGCAATAATCGCACACCAGCGATTGACCGTCGGCAGAGAAACTCATCCGCCCGCCGCATTTGGGACACATGAAACGATCTGCGTTCGCCTCGCGCAAACCTGTCGGGCGCAGGCGGCAAATGATCGGGATCGACGATCTCGTCCGCTTTGAGTTTGCCATCCAATATCGCCAGCATCTTGCGCGCCCGCGCATGTTGCAAATCATGCGCCAGACAATTCTCAACCGCCTTGCGCTTTTCCACCGCGTCGTCCACCACCTGGCTCATCCAATACCAGGCTTCTGCCATTACATCGTTGTCACTGCTCGAATAAATGGCGCGGTCAAGGTAGCGTTGCGCGGCTTCCTTGTGTCCCGCCTTCGCCTCGATGATGCCTGTGCGTAATAATTCTTTTCCGTAATCGCCGAACATAAATTAATCCGTGATGGCGTAATCCGTAATTTACGAGTTACGCTTTACTCCTTACTATTGCATCTGTCATCTTTGCCACGCGACTCATCTCTTTGACATCGTGTACGCGGATAATGTCCGCGCCGCGCGTAATGCCCACGGTGATGGTCGCGGCTGTGCCTTCGACTCGCTCCTCTGCGGGCAGGTCAAGTGTAAAGCCAATGAACGATTTTCTGGATGAACCCAACAATACCGGATACCCCAACGTGCGGACTTCATCGAGCCTGTTGATCAGCGCAAGGTTATGCTCCCGCGTCTTTCCAAAGCCGATGCCTGGATCCAGAATAATGTGGCTTTCCTCGATCCCAGCCTTTTTCGCCAAATCCACGCTGACGAGGAGTTCGCGCTTCACATCTTCGAGCAGGTCGTTATATTCAGAACCGATATACGCGTTGCCCAATTGCTCACGCACTTCCACGCTGGCGGGATTACTGCGGTTGTGCATCAAGATCACAGGGACGTTAAATTTCTTCGCAACGGAAGCAAGTTCAGGGTCCGCTCGAAGCGCCCACACGTCATTCAAAATATGTGCGCCTGCCTTGAAAGCCTCTTCTGCAACTTTGGCTTTGTATGTGTCAATTGAAATGATCGCTTCGGGGAATTCTTTTACTATCGTTTGAATGATGGGAATCACACGTTCCATCTCTTCATCTGCATTGACTGGTTGCGAGCCAGGACGGGTTGATTCGCCGCCTATATCGAGGATGTCGGCTTGATGCTTTAGAAAATGTTCCGCCTGTCGTAGCGCTTGTTCGTTTTTATCCCCATACGATATCAGCCCATCGCCTGAAAACAAATCAGGTGTGATATTGAGAATGCCCATCACATAAGTGCGGGAACCCCATTCAAAGGTGTGTTTGCCAATCTGCAATGAGTTGGATTTCATCAAGTTGTATTTACTTGTTTACGTGCATACATGTCCGCACCTTGCGCTTCGACTTCGTTCGCAACCAACGCTCACTCCACTCAGCGCGATGATTAAGGTATCTGGTCCAGTGGGCGACCCAGCCATGCTTCGGCTTCGTTGATGTCGGAGAAGATCTTCATGGCAGAGGCGGTGCCAGCCAGCGCCAGCGAACCCACCTCACGTATCCCATTGGCAACCTTTTCATCTGCGACCACCACTGCCACACGGATGTTGCGTGCGGAGGGGTCACTGTTCGCCTCCACAGCCATGCGGATCGCTTTTTCAGGAATCTCTTTTACGGCGCGCAGGTCATACAGGTTGCGTGTGCGTCCTGCCGCGCTGAGCAGATGTTCCATGGCGAACTCGCGCCAATCGTTGATCGTTGCGTCTGACAGGTCTGTGAACGTTAATGTCATACCGCCGTCCCCGCGGCGTACAACAGATAAGCCAACACCAGGTTTGGGTGTCCAGTTGAGGGGTTTGATCTCGGTCATGGTTTGCCTCCGAATAAGTATGATGAAATTATACCCTCTGACGTTGTCTTTATTTTTTATACACTTCAATTCCACCCAGGTCGCAGAGCGCGGTCAACTCACGAATGCTTTTCTCCAAGACAGGGTGAACAAGATCGGGGGCGATATCCATCATGGGCAGTAATACAAAGCCGCGCTTATGCACTTGCGGATGAGGAAGGACAAGCACAGGCGTTTCCAATACCAGGGTATCGTAAAAGAGAATGTCTATATCGATCAGGCGCGGTCCGTATTGGAAGCTTTCTTTTCTGCCCAATGCGACCTCCAACCGTTTGAGATGCTTGAGCAGTGGCTCAGGTTCCACATAGGTATTCACTTTTACAACCTGGTTGAGAAAGTTGGGCTGGTCTGTGTATCCCCAAGGGGGTGTTTCATACACTTTTGATCTTGCCTTTATTTCCATTTGCGGGGGCAGGGAGGAAACAGCATCCTTTAGGTTTGCGGCGCGGTTGCCGAGGTTCGAGCCGAGGGAAAGGTAAACAGTATGGTTCATTTTCATTACTCTGGATCAGGTTTAGGGTGGGTGCGAAGCGAAACGTCAAGCTGGGATCGGATGTTCATCATAATGTTCAACGACATCGTCCTTGAGACATGTTTCAATATCCTTATTCATAAAAGCATCATTGGGCAGGTCGACGATCAAATCCAGCAGGGCTTTCCGTACAACTTCATATTGTGCAAGAAGATCATCGTCAGACCATGTCGAATATTTTTGGATCAACTCTGCGTTGAATACATCCACGTCATAGTCTTCCCATGTGAAGCCGGGCGAATCGAGAATGCCCGCTATGATACGCACACCCTCCTCCCACCAGCCAATGATGTGCGCCAATAAATGATGGAAACTTTCAAATCCCTGATCCGATAAAAACTCCTTTTTCTTTTCATCGTCGAGTTTGTTAAAATCATCGACGTATGTTTCCCATTCGTTCTCGAGCATGTCCACCACCAGAAAGCGGCTCAACGTGACAAGATGCTCGCGTGCATGATGGAAGATGACCGCATGCAGCCAGGCTTTGACACGTCGATTGTCATACACCGCCTCATTCATGGACCTTAGGTCTGCTCCCATTTTCTGACGCGTTTTCTCAAAGTGAGCCATGAACTCTGCTTCGTCCCATGATTTGTACTTCGCAACGGCTTCTGCATTGAACACATCGAAGTCATATTTTTTGCGTTCCAACTTGCGGTCTTCTGCAATCGAGAGAATGATGCCCATGCCTTCATCCCACCATGCAAGGATGTGTGCCAGCATATCGCGAAACTGCTCGTATCCCATCTGTTGGACGCGTTTATCCTGTTCGTCCTTAGGCAGACGATGGAAACGCTCGACATAGGTTCCCCATTCCTGTTCAATATAATTCAGTGTACGTTGTTTGGTGATTGGCATTGATAAAAAAACCTCCGCGAGGCTGTATTTATTACCAGCAAAGCAGATTTTACCCCATTGATGCGCAGGAAACATTTTTAACGAACTATTGGAATGATGCCGAAATGATGTAAGGCGTGGCGTGGCCCCATTTCCGCGTGATTGTATTTATGATGCAATGAATCGAAACGGACCAAATACCGTGATTATCGGTACAATTGACCGACAGGATAACGTCTCATATACATGAAATCAGAAATCATATTGATCGGTCCCATCGGGAGCGGTAAGACCACCATCGCCGAGTTGCTATATTACAGGACCATGTTGCCACATTGCTCCATGGATCTGTTACGCTGGTTGTATTACGAAGAGATCGGCTATGACCGGAGCATTGCCAGAGAAAAAATAACAGCAGGCGGTTTTTGGGCGTTATACCGATATTGGAAACCCTTTGAGGCTTACGCGGTCAAAAGGATATTCGAGGATTACCGGGAATGTGTCTTCGACCTGGGCGGTAGTCATTCTGTATATGAAGACCCCGCCCTCTTCGAGCAGGTACGCGGAGTGCTGGCTCCCTATCCGCATGTGATATTGCTGGTGCCATCGCCTGATCTCGATGAATCAGTCCAAATCCTGAATGCCCGCACCACTTACGACACAGAAGCCCAGCGTGAGGTGAATGAACACCTCGTTCGCCATCATTCAAATTATGATCTTGCCAAACATATCATATACACCAAAGACAAGACTCCCGAAGAAACCTGTGATGAAGTGATCAAATGGGTTAGAAGCAACGGCTGGGCATATGAGCCATAGGGACGCATAATTTGACTGGCAATGGGGACATGCTATACTCACCACATCACGAATGACCGATCTAAACATCCACTTAACCAATCCCATTGGCCATGCACACATGGAACAACTGCACGAGGTGGTGGGCAGGGGTCCTGTGCTGATCCTGACCCATGACAACCCCGATCCGGATGCCCTCGCATCTGGCAAAGCGCTGGCATTTTTGCTCAGGGAAACCTGGAACATTCCCAGCCGCCTGATGTACAGCGGTCTGGTAGCTCGTGCCGAAAATCAAGTCATGCTTCACCGCCTGACCCCTGAGTGGGAGTATAGCGAGACATTGCCCGACCTCAAAGAGTATTCTGCCGTGGCACAAGTGGATACACAACCAGGCGCTGGAAACAATCGCCTCAATACGATTGCGCCTGCGCATATTGTCCTTGACCACCACCACCCCATTCGTGAGATGATCGACTCTGTGGCTTACTCCGATGTGCGGACGGACACCGGGTCAACGGTGACAATGCTTTATCAATATATGGATGCCGTACAACTACAACCCGATCCGCTTTTAGCGACAGCCATGTTCTATGGATTAAAAACCGATACACGTGGGTTATCACGCGGCGCCTCGCCTGCCGATGAGGTGGCTTTCGTAAGACTGCTCCACCGCCTGGACCAACGTGAATTATCCAAAGTGGAATTGGCAAGCCTTAGCCCCGGATACTTCCGCACCTTTAGCCGGGGTCTGCATGAAACCCGCATTTATGGTCGTGCCATTATTTCCCAATTGGGATTGATGGAACAACCCGATTTCGCCGCAGAGATGGCAGATGTTCTCATTCGGTTGGAGGGCGCACACGCCGTATTATGCCTGGGACAATATGAAGCTACCCTGCATGTCTCCCTTCGCACGGAACCCATGGGAGAGCATGCCGGGCTAATCATTCAACAAGTGGTCCTCCCACCCGGAAAAGCTGGCGGGCACGGCACAATGGCAGGCGGTCAGATCTCGTTGAACGGGCAAAACGTGGAGGAACTCCTCGCCACCATCAAGGATCGTTTTTTGGGCGTCATGGGTGAAACCGGCGAAGGCGTGGAACTTTTATAACAAAGTCTATTTTTTAAACAAAAGGTGACAGTCACTTTCAAAGTGACTGTCACCTGATAGTCTCAACACACTTACTACTTCGCCAAATTCACAAAATCCGCGAACAAACCGTAAGCCGTCTCGACAGGTCCACCCATCATGTCTTCGCGTTCGGTTTCGATGATGGAGTAATCCAGGATGACATCTGTGCGGAAGGTGAGTCCCGTACTGGAGTTCATCATCCCATAAAACGGCGAGGTCATGTCGACGAGTTGCGGGGAGACGCTTGCAACGACCTTATCTCCCACCTTTTCAGCAGAGCAAATCAATTTGTAGCGTTTGCCTTCGGCTGTTGCCGCAGCGATCATCTCAGGTTTGATGCCACCAATCCCAACCGGGTTGACTTGTTGCGGGGTCATGGGCGTATCCATCAACACCGTGACCAAGGCTGCAATCTTGATTGCCGCATCCCAGCCATCGAGGTCCTTGGTGGGATCGGTTTCTGCCACGCCAATGGACTGACAGTACTCAACCGCTTCTTCAAAGGATTCGCCAATTTCCATGCGTGAAAGGACGATATTGGTCGTGGCGTTGAGAACGCCTTTGATGGAAATAATTTCCGCGAGTGGGAAAGTCCCTTGCAAGACGGAAAACACAGGCCCGCCGCCCAATACAGTGGACTTCAAACTTGAATTCCCTGCCTTTGGACTTTGCAAGTGCCTTCAACTCGTGATAGCCATGGACGACAGGTCCCTTATTGGCGGTAATGGCATGCATATTCAAGTTCAACGCAGTGCGAATATGATCCAATGCAGGCTGCCCCGTTTGTGTGTTGACCGGAGAGTTTTCGAACATCACATCCGCGGCTGAATTTTTGATCACATCCAGCGAGTTGGCAACCGGAAGTTTGGAAAGCCTACTGATGGATTTTCCACTTTCCACAAGCTCCATGGCTTTTTGTATATCAAGCCCATCGGGGTCCACAGCACATCCATGCCGCCCAGTGGAAATGCCTGTAAATGAAAAAGTAATTCCCTGCCCTTTGAGCAAATCTTCTTTTCGTAACAACAGCTTTACCAGCGAACGAGCGACATTGCCCAAGCCGATCAAAGATAGTTTGTAATGCATGATTATTTTCCAAAGCGACGATGAATTGCCAGCAAATCTCCCAAAACGGCGTAACCGGTTTCCAGGCGACCTGCGCCGGGTCCGATGAGGGTGACATCTCCGAGCAAGTCAGTGGTGAAGGTCAGTGCATTGGTCGCGCCGCCAACCGAAGCGAGAGGATGTGTGATGGGAAGACGAGTCGGACGCACGCTGGCAGTGACTTTGCCATTTGCTTTTTCAACTTTACCAATGAGCTTCCAGCGTTCGCCACTTTCTGACGCGGACTTGATATCCTCCGGCGTGAGACCGGTGATTCCGACGCGGTCCACATCGTTCATGGTGAGCGTCGCGCCCATGAGCAGGTTTGCCAAAATCACGGCCTTGCCTGCGGCATCAAATCCTTCCACATCGCCGGTGGGGTCGGCTTCTGCATAGCCCTTGGCTTGCGCTTCTTTCAATGCGTCGGCGTATGTCATACCGCCTTCCATTTGAGTGAGAATGTAATTGGTTGTGCCATTGATGATGCCCTGCACGCGTATGACGCCTGCCGCTGCCAATAATTCCAAGCCGAGGCGCATGGACGGCGTGCCGCTCATGACCGTTCCTTCCGCGCCAATCTCCACGCCTTTGGCTTCGGCGATCTTCTTCAATTCGGCGTAGTGCAAAGCAATGGGACCCTTGTTGGTGGTGACCACATGTTTGCCTGCATTCAATGCGGCTTTCATATGCGTGAGCGCAGGTTCGCCAGTTTTCAAATCGGTGTAACTTAATTCCACCACGGCATCGGCGCCGGATTCAGCAATTGTTTGCAAGGCATCCCAACCACGATGAGGTGCAGATATCGTCTCAATCTTGCCAGTTTTCGCTACTGTATCCAGCAACACTGCGGGGTCTATTCCCTTGGGGTCGCAAATGCTGCCTTTGAGCAGGTCACAGACCGCCACGATGGAAAAATCCGCACCAAACTGTTTCGCTAATTCCGTGCGCTTATCACGCAAAATTTGAGTCAGGCCTTGCCCAACATTACCAAAACCAATGATTGCGAGTTTGTATTGCATAAGAGTCTCCTAATGAAGTGTCGAAGTGTCGTTGTTTCAAAGTATCGACACTTCGACACCCTGACACATTGACACTTTTATAACGGCGGCCACGGCATGGCGCGACGGTCACGTGGCTGGGAGGGGAAGGACCCTCTTTTGATAATTGACTCCGCGCGGGTGCAGAGTGCGGAGATTTCGCTTGGGCTGAGATAAGGCTCAAGGTCAGTGAGCAGACTGGGGCTTAGAGAGAGGCGGGCGATCAAGTCGTCTGGGATTTTCTGCCCACCGAAATCCCATAATACGGTGCGAAGTTTATCATCTTCGTGAAAGCAAATCCCGTGATCGATGGCGAAGAGCTTGTGTGTGTCGTTCTCGAAGAAAACGTGACCGCCTTTGCGATCTGCATTATTGATGAGCAGGTCGAACAGGACGACGGGTTTGATGAGCTCCTTGTCTTCGCTCGAAAAGTTGAAGTAGTGATAATTGGGATCGTATTCGATGTACTGCTGAAGCGAACCCGCGCCGTACGGACCGTCTTCGCGCAGTGTGGTGAATGGGACAATGTGAAAGCCAAGCGACTCGCTGACAATATACGCCGCGACTTCGCGTAATGCGAGGGTATTCTCTTCAAAATCCCAGAGAGGTTGTTCACCGCGCGTGGGTTTATATACGGCAGGATAGGTTTTGTCTTGATATGTGATTTCAGCGAGGAAAGTGTAATTCGAGCCGAGCGTAAATTGACCTTTGAGTTCAAGGTCGCCATTTTGAAATGCGGTTTGCAGTGGGGATAAGTCCATCATCGTTTGCAAGTTGGCAGGTTTGAACGTTAGAACATGCCAACGTGTAAACCTTCAAACGTTAATGCATGTGCCCATTCTTCTTGGGGCAGAAATGACCTTCGGGTTCTTCGGGTTGACCACATTGCGGACAGATCGGGCGGCCGCGTGTGACGACTTCCACGCCCCAACGCGCCAGCATCCGCAATTGAGAGCGCGTCGCCCAAAAACGGACAACAGCCGCGCTTTCAGGGTCATCTTCTTCGGTCAACAATTCCTTGGCGAACAACACAACCTTATCGCGGTCCTTGTCGTAACCGAGTCCAATTTCACCGACGCGGAAGAGCGGGTCAACAGGCGGATTGATGCGCATCACATCTTCCACGTAGTCCCCCGAGGCTTCGGGGAGATCGGGGTTCTGTTCATCCAACTGCGCAAGGAATTGTTCCACGCCGATGGCAAGTGAATGCAACTGCGCCTTCTCGATGATGACCGTGATCGTGCGCTGATCCTGATAGGCTTGCAAATAAAACACACGCTGACCGGGTTTACCGAGAGCGTCGGAGGTCAGGTGGTCGCATGGGTCAACGTCAATTTCAAATCTTGGCATAAAGCGAGTATACCATTTTCATATATCACTGCGAGATCGCTTATGAAAAACTCACAAGACGGGTTACAAAGTATAATTTTGTCACTGCCAAAGGAGTTGTCATGTACGATAAAAAGAAACTCGACGAATTGAAGGATTCGCTGGAGCAGTGGGAAAAGACCAGCCTGAGCAAAGCGCTTAAATCACTACCTGAAAGAGCCGACGAATTCATCACGACTTCCTCCGAACCGATCAACCGACTCTACACTCCGCTTGATGTGGCGGATGACGACTACGCATCCTCTCTTGGACTTCCAGGCGGGTACCCCTTTACAAGAGGAGTCCACCCGACGCTTCATCGCTCCAAACTCTGGACGATGAGAATGTTCGCAGGCTTCGGCACTGCGGAGGAAACGAACGAACGCTTCAAATATTTACTGGAACAGGGACAAACCGGTCTTTCCATCGCGTTCGATCTCGCAACGCTGATGGGTTATGACACTGACCAACCTGAAGCCTTGGGTGAATTCGGCAAATGCGGCGTGGCGGTCTCTTCATTAAAAGATATGGAAATTTTGCTGGATGGCATTCCGCTCGATAAAGTGTCCACGAGTATGACGATCAACTCGCCCGCCGCGATCATCTGGGCGATGTATATCGCCGCCGCAGAAAATAAAGGTATTCGCCCCGATCAACTGCGTGGCACAACCCAAAACGATATTCTCAAAGAATTCATCGCACAGAAGGAATATATCTTCCCGCCCGAACCCTCGATGCGGTTGGTTGTGGACACGATGGAGTTTGGCTCGCAAAAAGTCCCGCTGTGGAATACGATCTCGATCAGCGGATATCACATCCGTGAGGCGGGTTCCACTGCCGCGCAGGAACTGGCGTTCACGTTGGGTGATGGACTTGAATATGTGCGTTGGGGTATCGCCCGCGGCATGGATGTGGACGAATTTGCGCCGCGTCTCTCGTTCTTCTTCAACGCGCACAACGATTTCTTTGAAGAGATCGCCAAATACCGCGCCGCGCGTCGCATTTGGGCGCGTGAGATGAAGGAAACGTTCAAAGCGAAGAATCCACGCTCGTGGTTGTGTCGCTTCCATACGCAGACGGCTGGAGTTTCACTTACCGCACAACAACCGGAGAATAATGTTGTGCGCGTTGCCCTTCAGGCTTTAGCCGCCGTCCTCGGCGGCACACAGAGTTTGCACACCAATTCACTTGATGAAGCGTTGGCACTTCCCTCGCAACATGCAGTGACGATTGCCCTGCGCACGCAACAGATCATCGCAGAAGAATCTGGGGTGACGAATACGGTTGATCCGCTTGGCGGCAGTTTCTTCGTCGAAGCCATGACCGACCGCATCGAGGCGCAGACGTATGATTACTTCCGCAGAGTCGAGGAGTTGGGAGGAGTCATCCCTGCCATCGAAAAGGGATTCTTCCAAAGTGAAATTTCAGACGCGGCATATCGTTATCAACGCGAGATCGATATGGGCGTGCGGAAAATTGTCGGTGTGAACGCTTATGCGGAAAAGCAACCGTTGAAGATCCCGCTCCTCGAGATGGATCCAGCCGGTTATGAAAGACAGGTGAAGCGGCTTGAAGAGGTCCGCAAGACGCGTGATAACGGTAGAGTCGGTCAGACGTTGGATCGTCTCCGTATTGCGATGGAAGGAACGGAGAACACGATGCCGCACATCATGGAAGCCGTCCACGCGTATGCGACGCTTGGTGAGATCATTCAGGTGATGAAGGAAGTGTTCGGCGTGTACGAAGAGCCGACGATGATATAAACTAGCTTTTAGTATGTAGCGAAACAAAAACAGCGAATGAGACAATTCATTCGCTGTTTTGCTAATTGCTAAGAGCTAAAGGCTAATAGCTAAAAACTATCTCGCCAGCATCTTTGCCATTTCATAATAGCCCAATGGCGCCGGTCTTTCGTGGGTGGTTACTTCTTCAAGCGAAACCTCGGCAATATCAGTCCCTTTCAAGCCAACCATCACACCGGTGTGACCTGCGAGAAGAAGCTCAACAGCTTTTTTGCCCATGCGTGCTGCCAGCAGACGGTCGAACGCGGTGGGACGTCCGCCGCGCTGGATGTGACCGAGGATGGTTACGCGCGTATCGAAGCCAACATCCATTTCGTTAATGAAGTGTGCCAGATCCGTGGTGTGAATATTCGCTCCCTCGGCAACAATAATGATTGCATGAGTCTTGCCTCGCCTGTAGGCATCCTCCACAGCTTGGGAAACCTCCTCGATCGTGGACGATACCTCGGGCATAAGGACGAGCTCCGCTCCGCAAACAATGCCAGCCATGACCGCCAGATAACCGGAGTTGCGTCCCATGGTTTCGACCAGGAAGGCGCGGCCATGAGAGGATGCGGTATCCCTCAATTTGTCCACGGCTTCCATGATGGTGTTCATCGCCGTATCCACGCCAAGCGCAATGTCACTGCCCCAAATATCGTTATCAATGCTTGCTGGGATGCCAACTACTTTAACGCCCTGTTTTGTCAGCGCTTGTGCGCCGCGCAGGGAACCATCCCCGCCGACCACGATCAAACCATCCATGCCGGCTTCGTTCATGCGACGGATTGCCTCACGTTGTCCGCGAGGTTCCTGAAAACGCTTACTTCGGCGCGTCTGAAGGACGGTGCCTCCGCGCTGTAAAATTCCGCCAACATCACGTGGTCCCAGTTCGCGAAACTCACCGTTCACCAATCCTTCGTAACCGTTTGCGATCCCCAACACACGTGCATTGTTCGCCATTGCTGTACGTACCACTGTGCGAATGATGGCATTCATTCCCGGTGCGTCTCCACCCGATGTAAGTATCCCCAATGTAAAATCTTTTGTGCTTGTCATGCTTATTCATCTTTCTTGATTTGAAATGTGTCGAAATCCCTTGCTACAACCGTATTCGGGAAAATAGCCTGAGCTTCTTTTATAACGTCTTTTGCGCGATACCTGCGTGAGATATGGGTCAGGATCAGCTTCTTAACCCCGGCTTTGACTGCCAGTTCCGCAGCTTGACGCGCCGTCAGGTGCGCGAATTGACGCGCCATGTCTGTTTCTTCATCGAGATAAGTTGACTCGATCACCAACGCATCCGCATCTTTACTGACCTCGAGCAGGTTTTCTGTTTTACCGGTATCCCCTACAACGACAAGTTTCATGCCCTTTTGAAGCGGACCCAGCACATCGTCCGGTTCGATGCGTTTGCCATCGGGCAGGGTAATGCTTTCGCCTTCGACGAGCTTCCTTCGTTCGGGTCCGAATGGGACGCCGAGTTCATCCGCCTTTTCAGCCAGAAATGGATGGCGTGCCTTTTCCTCGAAAACGTATCCCAGACAATCGGGACCGCGATGCGATACTGAGAACGCGGCGACGCTGAAATCATCCGCTTCAAAGAATGTGCCGGGTTTGAGCTCATTGAAACGGAGGGGCATGGGAGGCGTGTTGCCGCGCAGAACAACATCATATACGAGCGTATGGACGCGGTCCAATGTGGAGCGCCCGGCAAAGATGTCCAGCTCTTCAATGGCTTCCCATCGTAGAAATGTACTGAGCAATCCCCCCAGCCCAAGGATGTGATCGAGATGCCCGTGCGTGAGCAGGATCTTTGTGAGATTTTTGAATCCCGTTCCAGACTGCAATATCTGTCGTTGCGTGCCCTCGCCACAATCCACAAGGAAACGGTGTTCATTATGTTTTACGATTTGTGCCGAGAGTCCGCGGTTTGCAGAGGGGGCGGATGCAGAAGTTCCAAGAAAAAGTATTTCAAACAAAATTAATTCCTTAAGTAGATAAAATCAGCCACAGAGCGCACAGAGATTTTTGAGAAAAAACATCGGTCGCAATGTGCGACCTCTGCCTGCACTGAGCCGCAGGCACACGTGTGGCAAAGAAACTTTCACAGGATGTCTAATTCTACCCTACAGAGTGACGCGTAAATAACCAAACCAGAAGTCAAACTTGTACCCGGTTTGTGCCGGAAAAATTATCGCCATCCGAAACCATCCGCAAAAGAAAACCAGACCATTTGTGCTATACTCCAATTAGAGTTATGCCTCTCAAGACTCCATCCTCCTCCAAAAAATCAGGCGCCAAGCCAAAGGGTAAAACGCCCCCATCTGCCCGCGGGAAGGATTCAGGGAAAGCGCCCGCCAAAAGAAGGAAGTCTGCGTCTCATCCTCAGCCGGAACCTGTTTCTGTTCCCTGGTGGGATAGCCTCAGCCCTGAGCGCAAACTGGATGTGGTCGGCTCGATCATGGCTGTGATCGGGGGATTGATCCTTCTCGTTTTGTTCTCCGCAGAACGCAGCGCGTTAACTGCCATCCCCCTGAGCGTATTGACCCGTTTCTTTGGCTGGGGCGTTTACATTTTGCCAATTGGCTTGATACTCATGGGCTTGTGGCTCATCCTGCGCCGCATTGAGAAACTTCCTCCGCTTTCGCTGGAACGTGCCGTAGGTATTGTTACCCTGTTCTTTTGGCTGCTGGCGTTCTTCCATGCGATCTACGTCCCCGTTGAATTTGCCGACCAGGCTGTGAAAGATAGTGTGGGTGGTGGATACTTCGGCAGTCTCTTCGAGAAAGTACTTTTCAATGGTCTTGGCGTAGGTGGAGCGGTCATTGCATTGCTTGCATGGCTTCTCATCGCGGTGGCAATGACGTTCGATATTTCCATCGAGGATATGTTCAGGTGGGTCAGTCCTCTTGTGATAAAGATACGCAGTTCCCTTATCAAACCAAAAATTCCCGCCGACCAATCCCTTGATGGTGCTGAAGTGGATGCCAACGGATTCACCGTGTTGCACCGCCCTGAACCTGAGGTTGACGCGACCGCCGCGGCGAATGTCCCTGTGACAACGGTCAAGCCATCGGAAAAGGTGATTCAATGGCAACTGCCCGATGTGAAAAACATCCTTGATTCGGGTTCGGCGCCCTCGGTCAATGAAGAGTTCATCCAGCAACGCGCACGTTTGATCGAGGAGACGCTGGCATCCTTCGGCGCGCCTGTGCAGGTAGTAGAGATCAACCGTGGACCTACGATCACGCAATTCGGAGTGGAGCCGCTCTTCGTCGAGACAAGGAACGGACGCACACGAGTGCGCGTCAACAAGATATCCTCATTATCAGATGATCTTGCGCTCGCACTTGCCGCGCCGCGCATCCGTATCCAGGCGCCGGTGCCGGGACATAGTTACGTGGGCATCGAAGTGCCAAATGAAGAGATGGCATTGGTGGCTCTGCGCGACCTGCTTGAGAGCGACGTATTTCAGAGGAACAAAAACCCGTTGCGGTTTGCACTTGGTAAGGATGTGACCGGGCATCCGGTAAATACGACCCTCGAGAACATGCCGCATCTGTTGATCGCAGGTACGACCGGCTCTGGTAAATCGGTCTGTGTCAATGCGATATTGACATGCTTCCTGATGCACAACACGCCCGATGACTTGCGATTGATTTTGGTAGACCCCAAACGTGTGGAATTGACCGGCTATAACGGCATCCCGCACTTGCTTTCACCCGTGGTTGTCGAGATCGACCGCGTCATCGGTGCACTGCAATGGATGACGCGTGAAATGGACAAACGTTACCATTTGTTTGCCCAGGTTGGTTCACGTAATGTCAATGATTACAACGCCAAGATGAAATTACAGGGCGGAAAAAAACTGCCGTTGCTTGTGA
>CAVSRF010000006.1:0-39224 GCA_963730175.1 uncultured Chloroflexia bacterium
TGTAACTACTCCGCTTATATCGTGCGGGAATACTGGGAAGGGTCAATGAAATTCAGTGTCAATCTGTTCCTGTGTTAAGAAATAAACCGAAGCAACGACATTCCCTTCTTCATTGACAAATTCATGCAATGGGACGAATTTGTCATGCCATTCATCCAAACGCCATCCCCACAGCTTGTTCATCCAACTTTGAGGTTCTGCTATGAGCAAAACGTAGAGTCCATTGTCGGCATGGACTTGCTTTGGGAAGTCACTGACGTCGTACCTGTAGTGCACTTTTGAAGGTAAATAGAATCGGGCGATCTGTAGTTTCTCGTTCGTAGCCAGAGTTACATCCTCGCCTGGCAATTGATCGAACCATTTGGCAACCTCGCGCCAATCTCTTGAGTAAGGGAAGCCAAACGTACCGGTCAGATAGCCTCCGTCAAGCTCCATACCTGGGATGCTCTTGGGAACCCAGGGGTACTCAGGGTTATGATCTATGAAGACCATATAGCTGAGATAAGAAAAAATCAAAAAAACGGTTAGGACTGTTGCATGGGTGAGTCGGACGAACTTCCCTTGGAAGGATGATTGAATCCAACTTATACAGGTGTCGATTCCCACTCCGGCGATAATCAATAGCGGTAACAGATAGGTGTAGGCATGTGTCCTTGAATCCTTGAAGACTACCGCCATAAAGATCAAAGGTGGCAAAAGCCATGCCAGTAAGACCTGCCAATCGAGCGATCTACGAATACGTGTTAAACCTACAACGACCAATCCCAGATAGATCCATAAAGCAGGACCCGGGTTATAAAACTGAAACAGATACAGGATATTTGTTGACTCGCCGTTGAGACGCTCTCCCCAATAATCCGTTTGAAAGGAGCTTAATCGCATAACGTACGCGATGTAGAATCCCAGGACCATAAACGCGAAAAGTGACGCGGCCATGATCAGGTGTTTCAGGAGCCGCGAAAAGTCAGGCTGGTTGCGGAATTTTATCCACCAATGTAGGACCAGTACCGCCATCGGCGGCAGGACGAAGACCGCATCAAAATGAGCTAACAGACCTATGGCAGCTGACAGGAAGCCTAGATAAAGTCCCGACACTCTCCATTTCTCATGTTGTAGGGAAAGTGTCAGTCCGAGAATCCCTGCTGTGACTCCCAGGATGACAAAGGATTGGTATTGAACGATCCGGGCAAATGCGATGAATATGCCGTTCGTGGCGAATAGAAAACTTGAGAAAACGGCGATTGGGAGTGTGAACAAACGGTAGACGAGGAGGAAAAAACAGATCAGAGCCACGAGATTGGCGATGGCGAAGGGTAAGCGCACAGCCAGTTCACTTGAAAAAGATGGGTCGAAGATGCTAAAGGCACAAGTAACAAGATATTGTACGGGCCCTTTGCGCTGACCTAGAAGATATGCGAGGAATTGAATGGGAGTTCCAAAATCGGAAAGCCGACACAGGGCATTGATCTCATCCCCCTGGAAATTCGAATACCCCAAACCCACAAGTCGAAGCAGGATGCTGATCGCAAGGAGCAGCCCAATTTGCAGTGTTACTAGTTTGTTGTTACGAATATTCATGATCTGGCATTATATGCCCAAACCATAATTGGGCTTTCAAACAAGATTAGCTCTTTCTCTCAAAGAGCGGATGATTCTCATTGAGTTGTAACAAGTCCCACATATTTCCATACAAATCCTCGAAGACTGCCACCATCCCATAGGGTTGTTTCTTGGGTGGTCTTATGAACTTGATGCCTTTGGAAACCATCTCGTTGTAATCTCTCCAGAAATCATCGGTGTTGAGAAAGAGGAATACTCGTCCGCCTGTTTGATTTCCCACAAAAGGCTCTTGCTCCGGTTTGGATGCTTTGGCAAGAAGCAACGTGGTTCCTGTTGAATTGGGAGGAGCGACGACCACCCAACGTTTATCTTGTTCCGGTTGGTAGGTATCTTCGACAAGCGTGAAGTGAAGTTTGTTGGTGTAGAAGTCTATGGCTTCGTCGTAGTCTCTGACGACCAATGCAATATGTACAATGGATTGTTTCAAATGGATTTCCTCTTGATCAACCTGTTGACCGTTTCATGTCAGCTTTTCGTTTTCGCTCTTATGCCAAGCGTTGTAAAAACCGCCCCACCGATCCAGAACACGGGACCCAAAATGCCGGGGAAGAAATCAACATACCCAGGCAAAAGGACGAAGATAATGAAACCAATATCCGCGGCGCTGACCACGATCAGGTTGAGCCAGTATCCCAGCGGGTCATTCTTCCAATTGTATAAGACCGCGATGACAATGGCGAATAGGGCAAAGAAGAGCAAATCCCATGCGCCCTGGTTGATCTTTCCTTGTACCAGCCCAGGCTCAAGATTTTTTCCAAGTGTGAATTCGTCCGATGCTGCTATAAGGTGAAGCAATCCCCAAATGATGTAAGAACCGGCTCCGATTTTGGCGAATGTCATGATCGGTCTCCTCTTATTTTATGTCGTAACGATAATGCTCACCCGTCATTATAAAATAAAACCACTGGCGAATTTGAATTTGGAATGTGTGTGGTGATTCAACGTAGGGACGTAGCAATGCTACGTCCCTACGTAATTATATTTTTATTCTCTCCACCTTGAACGGGGTCTCCCTCAACTTCTCCTCATCAAACTCCCGCGCCGCGAGATGACCTGAGAACACCGCTTGTGCAATAATATTCGGCGCTTCGGCATCGCCGATAATTCGTACAGTGTCCCATCGCGCTTAGCGGAGTGGAACGTAGACGAAGCGCAGAGTGCCTGATACAACTCATCATTTGGTGTTCGATCCGTCACCAACACAACCCCATCACGTGGCAACTCAATTTCATCTCCCGAAATCGTATTCGATAATCGAACAAAATCTTTCCCGATCTCACTCAGCATATTTTGCGGAAACAACTTTACGCCTAGCTTCATCAACTTGGCTTGAATGCGTTCCTGCTCCAAAGTAAATTGTGACCAATACGAAATCATCGGCGCAGGCGTGACGAGTGAAACCTTATATCCATTCGTTGCAAGCAATTCCGCCAACACGCCACCCATATAGTAATGATCGTCGTCATAAATTATCACATTCTGGAGTCCGACAGCTTGCTGTCGGCTTTGTTGTCGAACATCAAGGAGCAAGCTCCTTGACTCCAGAGTTGCGTCCATCAAATCATCGGGGCTAAATACATTTCCTGAATCAAATCCTTAAATCGGCTTCCACAAAGTTCTTCCCACGCCATCACGCCGCCATGTTGCGCCCGTGGCAAGGATGATATTCTGCGCGCCCAATTCAAGAACATCCTCCGCAGTCATTGGGCTGGAGGGGTATACGGAAACATTCTTCATCTTTCCAATTTGAGTCAACCGCCAATCGATAACGCTGCCGCCATTCGTTCAATCCCGGCAAAGCAGACTCACGAAGCACACGTCCGCCAATTTCCTTGCGCGCATCCAATAAAGACACTTCATACCCACGTTGACCCAATGCCCTTGCACACTCCAATCCCGCAGGTCCCGCGCCAATGATCATTACTTCCTTGTTACTCTTCTTCGGTGAAATGATCTCAGGATGCCAGCCGCGCCGCCATTCTTCGCCCATCGTTGGATTCTGTGTACAGCGGATTGGCACAAAGCGCGTGTCACCCGTCACACAGATATTGCAGCCAATACACTCACGGATATCCTCAATGCGCCCCTCTTTAATTTTTGTCGGCAAAAATGGATCGGCAATCGAAGGTCTCGCCGCGCCGATCAAATCCATCACGCCGCGTTGGATGGCAGAGACCATTGAATCGGGCGAAGTGTATCGTCCCACACCTACAACGGGTTTTGTTGTCAACTGCTTCACGAACGAAATATATTTTTCCTGATGTCCCTCCTTGCCAAAGCGCGACGTGACCGAGTCGTTGCTCCAACCGCTGATATTCACATCCCACAAATCGGGCAATTCGGCGAGCATCGCGACTACATCATAACCTTCACCTTGATGAGTAATTCCATCTTCGCCAAGTAATTCATCCACAGCAAAACGGACAGCCACCGCGCAAGTATCACCAACTCGCTTCTTTTGTCTCTTCGATTAATTCACGAAAGAAACGAACTCGATTTTCCAACGAGCCGCCGTATTCATCGGTGCGGTCGTTATAACGTTTCAAAATAAATTGCGCCGCCGCAGTCATTCCGTGTGCCGCGTAACAATAAATAATATCAAAGCCCGCACGCTTTGCCCTCAACGCGGCTTCACGATGCCACTTGCGCACATTGCGAATATCACTCTTTATCCATGCGGCGCGTCTGCACCGGGTCATATCCCGAGCCACCCACCACGCCCATCGAGCGCGGTGCAAGCGACGGCACACGCGAAAACAAATTCGGCGCGTCAATTCCATTATAGGCAAGTTCCACGCCCGCCAGCGCGCCATGCTGGTGAACTGCTTCTGTCATCAAATTCAATGCGGGAATATCATCGTCGCTCCATATGCGCCCCTCGAAATAGGGAGAGAGATCGCTCGAATGATGAATCTCCGTCTCCTCCGTGCAGACCACACCCCAGCCGCCCTCTGCTTTCATGCCACGCATTGCCGCCAGTCCCTGTGGCATCCGATGTCCAAACCCATTGCAATGTGGCACTTGATAAAAACGGTTCGGAGCCACTACAGGACCAATCCGAACCGTTTCAAATAAAATGTCATAGGGACTACTCATTCGATGTCTTCTCCATTTAATATCTTGGGGATGACATCCACCATCTCGCTTCGCACCCGACGGAAGACCTGCATCTGCTTTTCATCATTTCCCTCCGCCTTGGCAGGATCCACAAAACTGTGATGGACGCGTCTACCCGCTTTCCCGGGCCACACAGGACATTCCTCCGCGGCTAAATCGCAGACCGTCACGACCAGGTCAAAATCCTTTGTAGGAAGATCGTCAATACGCTTTGACATGCCCATATGTGCAATACCGATCTCGTTCAATGCCTGAATTGCCTTGAGATGAATATATCCTGCAGGTTTTGTCCCTGCGGAATAGGCTTTCCATTCCTTGTCATAGTGCGCATTAACAATGCCTTCTGCCATTTGCGAACGGCATGAGTTTCCTGTACAGAGAAAAAGAACAGTTTTCATCTATCCAAACCTTCCTGTGATGTAATCCTCGGTCTGTTTTTCTTTCGGTGCAGTAAAAAGTGACTTGCCTTCGCCATATTCCACAAGCTCGCCCTGCAAAAAGAATGCGGCGTAGTCGGCTGTACGTCCTGCCTGTTGCACGGAATGAGGCACAAGAATGATCGTGTATTCTTTCTTGAGTTCCTGCAACGCAGATTCTACTTTGCCGGTTGAAATCGGGTCGAGACCGGAGGTAGGCTCGTCGAGCAGAATAATTTCGGGTTGAAGAGCCAGCACGCGGGCAAGGCAGATGCGTTGTTGCTGTCCACCGGAGAGGGCAATGGCAGGTTCATCAAGGCGGTCTTTGACCTCATCCCAAATTGCCGCAAGTTTCAGGCTTCGTTCGACCGCTTCATCCAGTTTGACGCGTCGCCTTTCGCCGGCGAGTTCCAATCCATAGGTTAAGTTTCCGCGAATGCTGAGAGGCAACACAACGGGACGGGCAAAGACCATGCCAACCTTGCGCCGCAATGCGATGACATCCGTTTGGGGGTCAAGGACATTCTCGTCATCGATCATAATGCGACCCGATGATGCTTTGACTTCAGTCAGATCATTGAGACGATTCAAACAACGAAGCAGTGTTGATTTTCCGCCGCCCGCGGGACCAAAAAGGACAGTCACTGCGTTCTGAGGAATATTCAAACTTATATTACGCAGTGATTCGACACCGTCGGAATATTGAAGCGAGAGATTTTCGATAATGATCTTATCTACCATTGTCTTTTTGCCCTCGCTCTTGAACGGATAACTGTTGCAACGAGATTCATCGTAAGCACAAAAGCCAGCAATACCAATGCGGTGCCGTATTGAATCTTGATCGGCATCTCAGGGACTTGTGTCGAGATCACAAAAAGATGATAAGGCAATGCCATGGTCGCATCGAAGGGTGAATGGGGAAGCCGCGGCAGGAAGAATGCCGCACCTGTGAACAGAATCGGAGCCGTCTCACCCGCGGCGCGCTCGAGACCCAAGATGACCCCTGTAAGAATCCCTGGCAATGCCTCTTTCACCACAATACGACGAATGGTCTGCCAGCGTGTTGCGCCCAATGAAATACTCACTGTGCGAAAGGATTGTGGAACCGAACGCAACGACTCTTCCGCTGTGCTGATGATGACAGGCAGTGTCATGATCGAAAGAGTAAGTGAAGCCGCGAGGATGGATGTGCCGAATTTCAAGAAAAAGCACGAAGAGACCCAACCCGAACAATCCATATACAACTGAGGGGATGCCTGCAAGATTGATAATGGCAATCCGTATCGTGCGTGTGAGTGGTGAGTCTGCCGCGTATTCAGAGAGATAAATGGCGGCGGCGATTCCCAAGGGAACAGAAAATATAGCGGTTCCAAGTGTGAGATATAACGTTCCAACAATGGCAGGCAGAATTCCACCTGCTCGCATCCCCTCGCGAGGAAAACCGGAAAGGAATTCAAGTGAAATGGCGGGAGCACCTTGAAGCAAAATATAGATAACAGTGGCAACGATGGGGACGACAGTCGAACACCGCCATCAAAGTGATACCTGTAAAACCAATCCGTTGGACGAGGTGACGATTACGAGCGAGCAGATGTTTCATTGTTACGACAATATCCTCTCCGCACGTTTCTTTGAGCGGAATACCACCGACGATGCGGCAATGTTCACGCCGAGCGAGATCAGGAATAAGACCATGCCGATGAAGAACAATACATGATAATGTGTGCTTCCATTGGCGACTTCACCCATCTCTGCGGCGATGGTGGCTGTCATGGTGCGGACGGGGGAGAAGAGACTGCCAAGTTTAATAGCCATAACAGGCGCATTGCCAGTGACCATCATCACTGCCATCGTTTCACCGATGGCGCGACCAACGCCAAGCATGACGGCAGTGAGAACGCCCGATTTTGCGGCAGGCAATGTCACACGCCAGATGGTTTGCCAACGCGTGGCACCCAAAGCCCATGCGCCTTCACGATAGGCACGCGGCACGGCATCGAGCGCATCCTCCGCAACGGACACGACCGTGGGTACGGCGATCCCACCCAGGAGGATGGACCCGGCTAGGGCGGTCAGACCCGTTGGAAGGTCCAGAAAGACGCGCAGGAATGGGGAGAGGACAAGGATTCCAAGAAATCCCAAAACAACGGAGGGGAGTCCACCAAGTAATTCCACAAGAGGCTTGAGAATTTCACGCATCCAACGCGGAGCGATCTCAGAGATATAAACCGCTGTGCCAATCCCAAACGGAACGGCGATAAGACCCGCACCAACCGTTACGATGAGCGAGCCAGTGATAAGCGGCAGTATCCCAAAATAATTTTCGATGGGATACCAGCGAATGCTGAAAAGCGATTTGAGATCAACTTCTGCAAACGTGGGGACGCCTTCGCGTACAAGGAAGAAAAAGATCAACGCGACAAAGAGTATGGCTGAATAGCCTGATGCTTTGATCAAACGGGTGATGATGAATTCGCGCCAGTTTAAAGATTTTTCCATATTTGTTTATCCATCCCGTAGGGGCGAAGCAGTGCTTCGCCCCTACAAAAATTATTTCACAGGTACAAACCCAAGCTCGGCAACGATCTGTTGCGCTTCGGGTGACTTGATCCAATCAAGATATACTTTTACTGCGCCGGTTGGTTCACCATTGGTGTACATGTAAAGATCACGTGCAACAGCATACGTTTTATCGTTCACGGTCTCAATGGAAGGCAATACATATGCACCGCCAGCCTCCTTGGCGATCGCGATCATTTTTAGATCTTTTGGAACATATCCCAAACCATCATACCCAATGGCATTTGGGTTCTGCCGCACTTCGGCAATAATGCCTTCGGACGAAGGGAGCAAAAGCGTATCCATCGAGAAAAGCGTTTTATCTTCCTTACTGCCCAATCGCAAAACCGTCTCCAGAAAATATACATGCGTGCCTGAATTGGTTTCGCGCGAAAGCCGCACAATGGGACGATCTTCACCGCCGACCTCCGTCCAATTGCTGATCTTGCCGCTGTAAATATCGGATATCTGTTGGAGCGTTAATTGATTGACGGGATTTTCCGGATTCACAATGACTGCAATCGCATCACGCGCGATGATGTGCTCAAGCGGGTCGATGCCATTGGACTTCGCCTGATCGATCTCTTCCTGCTTAATTTGACGGGACGCGTTGGCGATATCCACTGTCCCATTAATCAGGGATGCGATTCCTGTCCCGGACCCGCCGCCTGTCACCGATATTCTGATGTCTGGGTGGTCGCCCTGATATTTCTCCGCCCAAGCCAGCGCCAGGTTCACAATCGTATCCGAGCCTTTATTCTCGATATACGCAGCGGATGAATCAGATGCGGTCTCCGCTGATGAGGCGGGACCGCATGATGATGTAAACACAATCGCAATGAATGCAATGACAGGCAGTATGGTTCGTTTCACGGGGCGAATTATAGCCGAAAGTATTCGGCATGTCATTGACATGATAAAATCGCCTCATGTCTGACACCCAATCTGTTTTCTCCGTCCAAAATCTTGATTTTTATTACGGTTCTAATAAGGCGCTTTCAAATATCAGCGTTGAGATCGAGCCTCGCAAGGTGACTGCGCTCATCGGTCCGTCTGGATGCGGCAAGTCCACCTTTTTGCGGTGTCTCAACCGCATGAACGATACGATCTCTGGCACGCGCGTGGAAGGAAAAATATTGCTGAACGGGGAAAATATTTACGATGAAGACATGGACGTGGTCATGCTCAGGCAGCGAGTGGGCATGGTTTTTCAGAAACCGAACCCGTTCCCGCAGTCCATTTATGACAACGTGGCATTTGGTCCGCATGTGATGGGCATGGACGTGAACATGGATGATGTAGTTGAGAAGTCTCTGCGAGCCGCAGCGTTATGGGACGAGGTAAAGGATGACTTGAAATCCGATGCACTGGGGTTGTCACTGGGTCAACAACAGAGATTATGCATCGCACGCGTCGTTGCCGTGCACCCCGAAGTTATTTTGATGGACGAGTCTACGTCTGCGCTTGACCCGATTGCAACACTGCATATTGAGGAATTGATCGCTGAATTAAAGATGGAATATACGATTGTCATTGTTACACATAATATGCAACAAGCTGCACGCGTCTCCGATCATGTAGGCTTGTTCTGGCTCGGTGAGCTGGTTGAATTTTCAGATACAAACGAGATGTTTACAAGACCGAAACAGGAATTGACTGAGGCGTACATTACGGGAAGAATGGGGTAGGTGAAACAAGGTGACAGTCGCCTTTGATTTGAATAAAAAATCCGCCAGATTGACTGGCGGATTTTTGTTATTCGGTTTTTTTTCGCTTTTCCCAAAACTCGTCCTCTGTGGATTTGATCTCAGTCATTTCACCGGTAGCGATGAAGATGGTCCGCTCGCAGATATTGGTTACGCGGTCAGCAACTCGTTCCAGGTTATGCCCGACCCATAAAAGCCAGTTGGCACGTTCGATGGTCTTTGGGTCTTGAATGACGAAGGTCATCAGCTCACGATAGATCTGGTTGTAAAGCGCATCCACTTCATCATCTTCAACTGGAAGGGCTTTTGCTGTTTCAATGTCCTCATTGATGAAGGCGGTCAATGCCCTATGGAGCATGTCCACGCCCTTTTGCGCCATACGCGGGATGTCGATCAATGGCTTAAGCAAAGGTTCATCGCCCATACGGATGTTAATATTGGCGATACCTTTGGCGTAATCGCCCATGCGCTCCAGTTCAGAGATGATCTCCAGTGTGGATGCCAACAGGCGTAGGTCATGTGCCATCGGCTGTTGTGTGGCGATCAGTATCATGAGTTTGCCTTCGATATCAAAGCGCTTTTTGTTAATCAGCTTGTCAGCCTCGAGAATTTCTTCAGATGCCTTGAAGTCCCGTTTTTTCAATGCTTCTACTGTGTCAAGAATTGCCTTTTCAACCATGCTCCCAAGGACAAGTACATCGTCTTTTACTTGTTGAATTTCAGTTTCAAATGTTTTTCTAAGCATAAAAACCTCTATTTCCTGATGGTACCCATCATTTTGTTATTGTAACAGAATCCCTTTTTCATACCAACTACCCCGGTGGGTTAATACCTATCAGTTATTTTGGGAATTCAGCCATTCCTGAACGCGCAAGGCAATTTGGTCACGTACGACGCGCGTGAAATTGAGTCGCTCCGAGTCGCTGCCTTCAAATTTGGCGGGATCGTCAAAGGGCCAATGTTCATGTTTTCCCATATTCAGAAAAATAGCCGGGCAATTCTTCTCTGCATCACCACAGACGGTGATCACGTAGGAAAAATGCACCTTTCCCAAATATTCCGAAACGCTCTTTGACCTTTGATCGCTTATATCCAGCCCGCTCTCCTTCATCACTGCAAGGACATCTGGGAGAATATGACCTTTCGGTTCCACACCTGCACTGTGGACCTCAAACCGGTCACCAGCATAGGAGCGCAAAAACGCTTCAGCCATTTGACTTCGAGCTGAATTGCCCGTGCAAAGAAACAGGACCCTGGGTTTATTCATATCGTATTCTCCATGGGATTTTTATCCGAACCTGCCGGTGACGTAATCCTCGGTGCGTTTGTCCTTGGGATTCGTGAAGATATGGTTGGTATCGTCGAACTCGATCACGGTACCCGAGCGTTCACCTTCTTTTGAAAGCATCATCATGGCGGTGTAGTCAGAGGCGCGGGCGGCTTGCTGCATGTTGTGCGTCACAATGACGATGGTGTAATCCTTCTTCAATTCCTGCATCAGCTCCTCGATCTTGAGCGTAGAGATCGGGTCGAGGGCGGAGGCGGGTTCATCCATCAGAATGACCTCAGGTTCAACTGCCAGTGCACGTGCAATGCAGAGACGTTGCTGTTGCCCACCCGAAATGGACAAGCCGGATTGGTGCAGTTTATCTTTCACTTCCTCCCATAATGCAGCCTGTTTCAGGGCTTTTTCCACAATATCATCCAGGTCGTTTTTCCTTCGCACCCCATACAGGCGTGGTCCATAGGCAACATTATCATAGATACTTTTTGGAAATGGGTTTGGTCTCTGAAAGACCATACCAATTCGACGGCGGACATCCACCACATCCACGCCGGAGGTGTTGATATCTTTTCCATCAAACAGGATTTCACCTTCCACACGCGCACTGGCTGTTAGATCATTCATGCGGTTGAAGGAACGTAATAATGTGGATTTACCGCAACCGGAGGGTCCGATAATGGCAGTGATCTTTTTGGTCTGGATGTTCATGTTGATATCGGTGACCGCGCGAAACTTGCCGTAGAAAACCGACAGGTTCTTAATCTCCATTTTGTTTACGGATTCTGTCACTTGTTTTTCGATTGTTTGAATTTCGATTTTGGCTATCATGGTTTATCCCTGAAGTCGCCGCTTGCGGGTCTCAACCCATAAACGGGCAACAATATTGATCAACAAAATAACGATCATCAATACCAGCGCCGCAGCCCAGGATTGTTGGATCCGTTCAGGATAGGGCTGCTGCGCGTATTTCCAAAGTGTAAGAGGCAATAAATCGACAGGTTGGTCGAAAACGCGTTGCAGGATTTGGAAAATTCCCTGCTTCTGTGCCACACCGCTTTGCACGATCAAACCCAGGTCGTACCTTTCATTGCCAAGAGCAGTGAACAGCAACGGAGCAGTTTCACCAGCCGCCCTTGCCACCGAAAGCAAAATTCCGGTAGCGACACCGCTCATTGCCGCAGGTAGAACGACACTAATGGCTGTCCGCCATTCCGGTGCGCCCAGCCCCAGCGATGCTTCGCGTAAGGTTTGCGGAACCAGTTTGAGCATCTCTTCCGTGGTGCGGATGATCGTTGGCAGCATAAGGATTGCCATAGCTACACCACCTGCGAAACCGGAGAAATGCCCCATGGGTTTGACCATGATGGCATAAACGAACAAACCGATCACAATGGACGGCACACCGGAAAGGACGTCTGTGCTGAAGCGCAAAGCAATGCCTAACGGTGTATTGGGATTGTTTGCGGCGTAGAACGCGGCAAGTATGCCAGGGGGGATTGCGATCAAGGATGCCAACGCAGAGATAATCAATGTACCTTCGATGGCATTTAGAACGCCTCCTCCTTCCATGCCCAATGGACGAGGTGTATGGATGAAGAAGTCCAGGTTGAGATACTGACCGCCTTTGTATAGCACATAACCAACGATCCAAAACAATGGGATCAGCGCCAGGATAGTCATTAATCCTGTGATCGAAAGCATGACGATGTTGATTACCTTACGGCGTGAAGACACAACGGATTGATTCTTTTCGATCAATTGCTGGAACCGGGAGATGGTGGTGTTTGTCGTGGTCATGCGCGCACCTCCTGTGGTGTCTTTCGAGCAACGCTCCACACGAGGAAACGGGCAACCATGTTCAAGATCAGGGTCATGAAAAAGAGCACCAGCCCGATCTCGATCAGAGATTGTGAGTGCAATTTGGTTACGGCTTCCGCAAACTCGTTGGCGATGATGCTTGCCATGGTATAGCCAGGTCTTAACAATGAGGCACTGCCTTCAATTGAATTACCGATTACCATCGTAACAGCCATGGTTTCGCCGAGCGCACGTCCCAGCCCAAGGATGACCGCGCCAAGAATACCGGAGAGACCATAGGGCAGAAAGCACCTGCCAGATGGTTTCCCATTGGGTGGAGCCCAAAGCCATGGACGCCTCCCGCTGATGGTTTGGGATGGCCAGCAAAACGTCACGCGTGACCGCCGTGATAGTGGGGATGATCATGATCGTTAGGATAAATGCTGCGCCCAGACGGGATGCTCCGCTGATGGGCACGGGTCCAGCGAACAGGGACCCTATAACTGGTACCGCTCCCAGAGAATTGAACAAACCCTCAGCGACGGGTGCCACAACGACCGGCAGGAAGACAAAGATGCCCCACAAGCCGTAGACAACACTGGGGATCGCGGCAAGCAATTCGACCAGCCAGTTCAACGAGAAGTTTAAGCCATTCCGGGCAAAGTTCGGACATGAAGATCGCAATACCGATGCTGATGGGTAAGGCAAGGATGATCGCCGCGACCGATGTAAGCAAAGTACCGTAGATAAAGGGCCAAGCCTGGAATTCATTATTAACCGGATCCCAATTCGGAGTTTTGGTAGGAGTGATAAAGTTGAATCCAAAGGCGTTTCGCGCATCGGCGGATTCGCGCCATAGCATCTCGCCAATGGCAAAGATAAGCACCATGACAAGAATGGAGGCGGCAATAATGATCCATTTCCAAGGTATATCGCCATACGAAATCGCACGACGCAGGCGTGTAAGCCAGTGTGTTTCAGGGAGGGTCTGAATATATTTTGTCATTGCATTTTCCAAAATACCCCGGCAGACAAGATCACTTTACCCATTCTGTAGTCCGCAGAATGAAGAAAGGGATTTCGTTCGCAGGGAATAAAAAGATTTTGGAGGGTCCCACAATTGTGAGACCCTCCAGGACTAGGGGGAAGTAAGCGGGTTATTTGGACATCATGACCGGATTGCCGTTGCAGGTCACTTCGCCAAGTTTGGCGAGAACCGTGTCACGAACTGCACCGGGCAGAACAGCGTAGCCTAATTTGCTGGCGCGATCTGCGGCAGACTGGTCTGTAAGGGTCCAGTGGATATAATCGAGCAGTTTCTCAGCTTTGACACAGTCGGTCATGCTGGTGGTGTGCAAGATGAGATAGGTGTAACCAACGATGGGCCAGTCACCAGCGCCAGCGCCATCCACAATGGTCGCGTTCAGTTTGGCATCGAAGGCTTCGGGTCCAAAAGTTGCCATAGCGGATGCAATGCTGTCGGCACCGGCTGTCACTTTGGCGCCTGACTTGTTGACCAAATCAGCCATGGCTAAACCATTGGATACTGCAAAGGAAATTTCAACGTAGCCAATTGAGTTGGGAGTATTGATTACAGCGGCGGATACACCCTGGTTGCCTTTACCACCCACGCCATTACCAGCCTGGTCAACGGGCCATTCGATGGCGGATGCGCCACCAGCAGTCCAATCGGCGCTGAAGGAGGTGAGAGCCTTGGTGAAGATTTCGGTTGTGCCAGAGCCATCGGAGCGGTGAGCCGCTGTAATACCGGCATCAGGCAGGTAGCTAGCGAGATCAGGATTTAACGCCACGATGGCGGGATCGTTCCACTTATTGACCTTGCCATTGTAAATGTCAACGAGGGTTTGGCGATCCAAAACGAGCTTGGCAGGGGTTGTCCCATCGGGAACATTCTGGAATGCGATGTTGTAGATCGGAACGACTGCACTGGCAACCATCGGGTACATTTGCAGATCCTTGCCAGCATCATATTCTTCCTGCTTCAGCAGGGAGTCTGAACCCGCGAAATCAACGGTGTTGTCAACGATGGCTTTCTTGCCGCCACCGGAACCAATGCCCTGATAGTTGATCACAACTGCGGGATCAACGTAGGAATAGGCGTAGGTCCACTCGGTATAGATGGGGAGCGGGAAGGTGGCGCCGGAGCCAGTGATCTGGACGGAACCAGCGGGCAGGGCAGCCATGTTTGAATCGGGTGTGGCGGTGACAACTTGAACTTCAGTCACAACCTTGGTTTGGATCTCGGTCACAGTTTCGGGCGTGGCAGATGTGCCACATGCGGCGAGCACAAAGCTCAAGATGACGAACACGAATAGTAAGGGACGAACAAATTTGGTCATTTCTATTTTTCTCCTTTTATTTTTATAACAATGCGATGATAACAATCGCCTTTTAAGGACAATGGAAGAATGGGTTAACGTCTTGTTAAAGATATTGTTCTGTAATCAAGGAACTTTCTCCTTGAAATGTGGACACAGCACACCCTGCAAGCGCAATGAGCTGTCCGAGTCCCCAGAGTTAAAAATAATTGCCCGTCATCATCAGCAAATGACGGGCAATATCTCCCAAAGGAGACACAAATAAGGAGGAGAAACTTTAATCACTACGGAAGAAGCTAAACTTTTCTGAAGACTCCAGCAGTGCAGTTCCAAAAGATGATTCATCCCAATGCCAGGTATTGAGGTCGGTTAATGCGCGGTAGGCAGTAAGATCGAGTTGGAGCGGTGTGACGGACACATAGCCCTCTGCCAGCGCACCTACATCTGTGCCGCGTTCGGGGACTCCGGTGGGGGCGTCGCCGCCGATCCAGTAATAGGGTTTGCCGCGTGGGTCGGTACGTTCATCGAGGCGGCTGTGATAGACGCGTAGTCCCTGTCGGGTGAGGACGATGCCGCGAATTTTTTCGTCGGGGAGAAAAGGCACATTGATGTTGAGCAGGATCTCGTGCGCGAGACCGTTCTCCATCACCTGGCGAACGATTTTCGATGCGGCACGCGCCGCAGGTCCATAGTCGATCTCTCCGATATGGTTGTCCATGGTCTCCAGCGAAACCGCCACGCCAGGGATGCCTGCGATCACGGCTTCCATTGCGGCGGTAACGGTTCCCGAATAGGTGACATCGTGCCCAAGATTTGCACCCGCATTGATACCCGAGACAACAATATCGATCGGTTCTTTGAAGTAGCCAAGTGTGCCCAACGCGACACAATCAGATGGGGCGCCGTCACTGGCGAATGCCTGTGTGCCATCTGCGAGACGGACTTCCTTGACGCGTAAGGCGCGGTCCAATGTTTTGACGTGCCCGCTTCCTGACCAGTTTCGGTCTGGTGCCAGAACGGAAACTTTTCCCAGCTTTCGCATTTCATCGATCAATGCGAGCAAGCCGGGAGCCATCACGCCGTCGTCATTTGTTACGAGAATATGTTTGGTCATTCTTATTTGCCCTGATTTATATAACTGTTGCGTTTTTGACGTGCATCCACAGCGAAGATAATCAGCAGGCTTAGGATCATACATGTGAGAATTATTGTTTCCATCTTTCATACTCCGTTACTATGTGGCGTTGGCAAGACGTGTGAAGGCACTGCCAACGTATTGGGTTGCCCAACTGCCAAGGATGCGAACAGAATTCCATTCTTTTTGTTTGCGGATACGGACGTTTCCATTTTGCAGTGCGTCGATTAGATCCTGCGCAGTATGCCCGTTGAATTCCGTTGTACCAAGACCAATGGCTTCCACGACGTGAGCGTCGCTACTCCCCGTTTGCGCAATGTCAAGTCTGTCTGCAAGAACGGATGCGTAGTAGTTGCCCATCTTGTCTATGGCGGTGGCGTTATAGGTTTCGAGCGCGAGCAGGGTGCGAGCCACATCAGGTTCCCGAAGCGCCCTCAGGATCGAATAGGCGCTCAGGCTTTTCATTCCAAATCCGCCTGCCATGGGGTGCGGAGCGACACAGAAGCCACCCAAATCTGCAACCTTGAGAATGGTTTCGATGAGAGGTCGGTCACGTTGGATTTTTTCTGTAATATTCAACGCAAGCAGGTCGCCTTCGGCGGTTGTCACTTCGCTGCCGGGGATGACTTCCACACCGTATTTGTGTGCGAGTTCCAATGCCTTGAGCGAACCGTTGATCTCATCATGATCCGTGATGGCGATCACGTCCAGACCGATATGCTGGGCGCGTTTCAATATGGCGGTCACCGAGGCGGTGCCGTCGTAGCTGTAAATGCTGTGCATGTGTATATCAGCGAGTCCCATAATTTCTCCTTTTCATACGCTGACAGTGTAACAAGGGGCAGTTAAGGGAAAATCAAGAAGGGTTTAAAGTTTGGTTAACGAATTTCCCCGGTTCTCTCGCGTCGAGCGGAGGGGATGCGTTCTTTGCATCCCCGTAGACGAGACGCAGTGGTTTCAAGATACATGCGCTTCGTCTGCGCTCGCTAGGCGATATGCTTTCAGGGTCTTTAAATGGCAAAAGAGTCTGGGAGGAGACCAGACTCTTTTGCAAAGGAGGAGAATGAAACATCTAATGGTACTGTTCGGATCGCCTTACTGTTTCTTCCCGCTGGCACAGGAAGTCACGGCGTTTCCGTTCTGTGTCTATGGTGATGACCACGATCATCGCGGTCACTGTAATGACCAAAAAGATTTCCACGCCCCTAGGATAGCACTGAGTTGTAAATTTGTGCTTTACAGGGAACTTGCCAACGCAAAACAATTATGCAAATCCGATTTTAGAACATTTGTAAGCCAAATCTTATTTACCAGTTGTTAACGCCCCTTTCCATGAGTCGTTAATTGTGCTGTGTTAAATTTACAAAGCTCGAATCGAATCTCATGGACAATATTTATGGCGCGTAAAACCTTTGGTCAGGAAATGCAGGAAATAAAGGACGAGGTACTCCTGTTGGGGAGCATGGCGGAGGAGGCTGTCATGGAATCGGTGGAGGCGTTAAGAGATAACAACATGGATCGCTCCCGCCAGATACTCATCAAAGACAAGCATATCAACCGAAAACGGTACGAGATCGAAATCTCCATTATCGTGCTCATCGCCACCCAGCAGCCCGCGGCACGAGACCTGCGGGTGCTTGCCGCCAGTCTGGGCATCTGCACTGAACTGGAACGTATAGGCGATTACGCCAAGGGAATTGCAAACATCAACCTCCGCTCAGGAGGGTTGAGCATGCCCAAAATACTCAAGGATATTTATTCCATGGCGGAAAAATCCGTGGATATGCTTCACCGTGCCATGACCACTTACGTAGAGGAAGACATGGAAACTGCAACGAAGATCATCGCGGAAGATGACATCATTGACGAGTGTTATACTCAGTTGTATTACGATGCAGTAAATAGCGTGATTGGGGATGCGAGGAATATCGAACGCACAAACTATGTGATCTGGGTGGCTCATAATCTGGAAAGAATAGGAGACCGCGTAACCAACATCTGCGAGCGTGTGATCTATACCGTTACAGGAGAACACCTGGAAGCGTCTCTGAATACAGGAAAGCTCTGGCTCCCCGTCTCCTGAGAAGTAGTAGCTTCGTATGTTGAATACACCCGCCATTGATACCGGATCGAAAATCATGACCCCACTTGCAAATCAACTTCTGCTCGATGCCTTCGACAAACGCTGGAAGAATTATCGTTCGGAACTCAAACGGTGCCGGGCTGAATTCTCCAACGAAGCTGTACATGATGTACGCATTGCGGCGCGGCGTTTGCTTTCTCTCATTCAACTTCTAAATTCCATTTCCCCGCGTCCGCGCTTGCAAAAACTCAGCCGCTCCTTCAAGGATCAACTGAATGAATTCGACGATCTGCGCGATACACAGGTCATTCTGGCTGAATTCTCCGAAACCATTCAGGAACTTCCGCAACTTCATCGAGTACAAATCTATTTGCAGGTTGTTGAAGAGAACCTCCTAAAAACCCTCCGCAAAAAATTAAAGGTCATCGACCTTTTCGATGTTTCCAAACGGATGCGCCGGACACGTGAATCCATCCTGTCTGAGATCAATGGCGACCTTGTCCCGCAGATCCTTCAAGCTGTGGATGATGCCTATTTGCTGACCAAACAGCGTCACAGTTGGATCAACCTTGCCCAGCCTGCCACCGTCCATCGCGTGCGTATTGCCTTCAAGGGATTTCGCTACATGGTCGAGATCATTCATCCATTGCTGGATGGTTTCCCTGAAACAAATCTTAAACTCATGAACGACTATCAATCCCTGATGGGTGAGATACAGGATGTGGAAGTTATCATGCAGACCCTTGCGGACTTTCCCTCTCACGCCGCATCATTTGACCCGAAACCTGTTCGCGATTACTATGAGCATCGTCACACCGAAGCCATCTCTGCCTACGTCGAAAAGATGAACCAGATCAACGACTTCTGGCGCCCCGCGCCAGACCAATCCTTCCCTTGGGAGAAAACACCATGAACCTATATATCATCCGTCACGCCATTGCAGTTGATGCAGGGACCGCCGACTTTGAAGACAGCCAGCGTCCGCTCACCGATAAGGGACGTAAAAAAATGCGTCAGATCGCCAAAGGATTGCGCTCATTGGGCGTGGAGTTCGACCTGATCCTTTCCAGTCCATATCTGCGGACGCAGGAGACGGCTGAGATTCTGGAGAGCGTGTTGAAGATGAAGAAAAAGATCGTCTTTAGCGAATCCCTCGTCCCTGAGGCAGAGCCGGAGAAAGTCATCGCAGAGATCAATGAATCCCATTCGGTGGATAATCTCGCGTTGGTGGGGCACGAGCCGCATTTGAGCAGTCTCATTGGCTTGCTGGTTGCGAACACCATAAACATCGATATCACGCTTAAAAAGGGCGGGGTTTGCCATCTTTCGGTGGATGACCTGCATCATGCACACCGCGCCACATTGGAATGGTTGTTGACACCGGGTATACTTGTATCCATTGCTGACAAGTAACCCATCATAATGTCATTCTGAGCGAAGCGACATTTGCACCTGCATGATTTGCTTGGCAAATTATGCAGGTGAGAATTTCTACCACCAACGTAGAGACCCTTCGCTACACTCAGGGTGACAAACCTAAACAATATGCCCGAAAATATTTCCCTTTCCTCTCCCTCTCTTTATATTAACCGCGAAAAAAGCTTGTTGGATTTTCAAAGCCGTGTGCTTGAAGAAGCATGGGACGAGAACAATCCATTACTCGAACGCGTGAAGTATCTTGCCATCCTCGGCTCGAACATGGACGAGTTCTTCATGGTGCGTGTCTCAGGGCTTCGTAAACAGGTGGAGGAGGGCATTGTCGAACTTTCGCCGGATGGGTTGACGCCGCGTCAACTGCTTGCCGCCGTTCGCAAACAATCCATTGAGTTGGATAACGAGGCGCATCAATGCCTGCACCGTAAGATCCTGCCGAAGCTGGAGAAGGCGGGCATACATCTTCTTGATTATGAAAAATCGAGCAAGTCTCAAAAGGAAAAAGCGGACAACTATTTCCGCGAGGTGGTTTATCCTGTCCTTACGCCTCTTGCCCTGGACATTGGGCATCCGTTCCCTCATATATCGAATCTCAGCCTGAACCTTGCCATCGTCATCCGTGACCCAAAGGGGAAGGAGAAATTTGCCCGCCTCAAAGTGCCGGGAACCTTGCCGCGTCTTGTGCCGATCAAACGTTCATCAGGTGGTACGCGCAAGGACGGCACAATCGCTTTTCATCATTACTTCGTCTGGCTCGAGCAGGTGATCGCGGCGAATGCTGGATTCCTGTTTCCCGGCATGGAAGTGGTCGCGGTGCATCCCTTCCGCATTATCCGTGATGCCGATATTGAGATACAGGAACTCGAAGCCGATGACCTGCTTGAATCCATGCAGGAAAGCATTCGCAAACGGAAGTTCGGTTCCGTGGCTCAGGTAGGGGTGTATGAAAGTATGCCTCCCAGTGTTCGTGATATTCTGGTTGATAACCTGGAGATCAAACCCAGCGATATATTCGTGCAGCGTAAACCGTTGGGACTGGCGAATCTCTGGCAGGCATATAGCAGTGTGGAACGTCACGAGCTGAAATTCCCATCCTATAAACAACGCATCCCAAAAGCGTTCAAAGGCATCGAAAGTACAGAAGATTTTTTTGAAGCCATCCGACGCGGGAATATCCTGCTTCACCATCCCTACGACTCGTTCACACCCGTCATTGACTTCCTCAACGCCGCGGCGCGTGACCCGGATGTGCTCGCCATTAAACAAACCCTCTACCGCGTCGGGCGCGACTCACCGGTTGTGGATGCCCTGCTCAAAGCGCGTGAACGCGGCAAACAGGTCGCTGTTCTTTTGGAACTCAAAGCCCGCTTCGATGAAGAGAGCAATATCGGTTGGGCGCGCAAACTGGAGGAGGAAGGCGTGCATGTGGTCTATGGAGTTCCTTGGGTTGAAGACTCACTCCAAGATCGCCATGGTCATCCGGCAGGAAGGGGAGGGTATCCGCCGTTACATTCATCTTGCCACCGGCAATTACAATCATCTCACATCCAGCATTTATGAAGACATCGGCATGTTCACCTGCGATGAAGCCATCGGCGAGGACGCAACCGACCTCTTCAACTTCCTGACCGGTTACTCAACACAAAGCGAATACCGCAAATTGCTCGTAGCACCTGTCAACCTGCGGCAAAAACTTGAAGCACTGATCCGGCGCGAGATCGAACATGCAAAGAACGGAAAGAAGGCGCACCTGATCTTCAAGGTCAATTCGATCGTTGATACACAGATGGTCGAATTGCTTTACAAGGCATCACAAGCAGGCGTAAAAATAGATTTGCTTGTACGCGGCATGTGCGGACTTCGCCCCGGGATAAAAGGTGTCAGCGAAAACATCCGTGTGCATCAGCATTGTTGGGCGTTATCTTGAACACAGCCGTATTTTCTATTTCCATAATGGGGGCAAGGATGAGATCTATCTTGGCTCGGCAGACCTGATGGATCGCAACCTGAACCGCCGCGTGGAAGTTGTGTTTCCCGGTTGAAAACCCCGAACATATAAAATACCTGAGGGACGATGTGCTTGCCGCTTATTTCCGCGATAACACCAGAGCGCGACTTATGAAATCAGATGGGACATACGTCCGCTTAAGCCCCAGGGAAAAAGAAGAAAGGGTGGATATTCAGGAATGGTTGATGAACCAGTCCTATAAGAAATAAAGCCTGATGAAAGTGGGCTGAAATGAAAACGTCAAAACCGGGGCAATCAAACACAAAGACACAAAAAGCCTAAAAATTCGGTATTGTGCAACCTCGGGCTGGAGGAAGGAGTGGGAGGATCCGGTCGGTTTTATTCCCTACCCCTACCATATGTACTAAATTTGCCAAATTACCTTGACAGACATAGTACTTTGTTATATATTGTACATATGGATAAGTCAACCAACCCCAACAAAATCTCCTCCGACCTGCTGCGTGGCCATACCGATACAATGATTTTACGGCTCTTATCCGAAGCTGATCGCTACGGCTACGAGATTGTTAAGCTGATTGCCGAGCGCTCGGGCGGCGAGTATGAATTAAAGGAAGCCACGATGTACTCCAGCGTCCGGCGGCTTGAGACGGACGGTGATATCGAGTGGTACTGGGGCGATGAATCTCAGGGCGGACGGCGTAAGTATTTTAGGATTACCGAAAAGGGTAAGTCCACTTACGCCAGCAACAAAAGCAATTGGGAGTATGCAAAGCGCGTACTCGATAACTTATTGTAAGGAGATGTGATGTTATGAATGAGAAATTAACAAACTATTTGAACGGCGTTTTTGCGCCTTACGATGAGGTGAAAAGCGTCACCGAACTAAAGGCTGACCTGCTCTCCGATTTGCAGGAGCGGTTCATCGAACTCAAAGCCGAGGGCAAGGACGATGAAACAGCTTTTGAGATGACCATTGACAGCATTGGCGACATCGAACAAACGGTACAGGAGGTTGCCAACCTCTCCCGCTCGCTGGAGCGACAGGTGCTAACAAACTTCAGCGCCAGCAACCTGTCAAAGAGCGACTTCGCGGGCGTTACTGCACATAAAGGAAAATTTGAAGCGAGTGATTTGCGCGGCTCCGACTTTTCAGGCGCGGACTTAACTGGCAGCTCGTTTTATGCCAGCGATGTGCGTGAAGCCAATTTCGACGGCACGAATTTGACAGACTGCAAACTGACAGCCATAGATCTTAGGGACGCGAGCTTCAATAAATCAATCCTTGTACGCACGAACTTCAGCACGTCGGGACTGGACAGAGCAAAATTCATAGGTGTAAAACTGACCGACGTAAAGTTTAACCAGACTGACCTTAGAAAAACAACCTTTGAAAGCTGTACCTTTATCGGTGTGGACTTCAATCAATGTGATCTGCGTGGGATGCGTCTGGATAGGCAGGTTTTTATTGGCGTCAAGTTTGACAAGGCCGCGTTGAACGAAGTTATCGTTTAATGGTGCGACCCTCAAAAATGTGTCCTTCCTTGCAGCTTGGACTTGGCACTCCTGGTCTAAAAAATATTACCGCGCCATCAAAACGATCTGCTTTGACGACGCGAAAATGGATAAGCTGACATATGCCGCCCTCAAAGGTTTGGAAGCCGATTTGTCAAAGGTTACTGTTATCTAAGGAGAAGAAGAATATGCTAAGCAATTCAATTCAAGTGCAGGGGCTGCAAAAGTCTTACAAGCAGCTTCATGTCCTAAGGGGTGTAGATTTCGAGGTGGAAAAGGGCAGTATTTTCGCCCTGCTTGGCTCGAACGGCGCGGGCAAGACTACGATTGTCAAAATCCTCACCACGCTGCTCAAACAGGATAGCGGAACCGCGGCTGTAAACGGTTTCGACGTTGCGGCAAAGCCCGACGATGTGCGGCAATCAATCAGCCTGACTGGGCAATTCGCCGCCGTAGACGAGATCTTGACCGGGCGGGAAAATTTGATCATGATCGCCAAATTGCGACACCTCAAAAATCCGAGTCCAGTCGCGGATGATCTATTGAACCGCTTCGGACTGACCGACGCCGCCGACCGTAGAGTTTCCACCTATTCGGGTGGTATGCGTCGCAGACTCGACATCGCTATGAGTCTGGTAGGGAAACCGCAGGTCATTTTTCTTGATGAGCCGACCACCGGTCTTGACCCTGAAGCACGCATCGAAGTTTGGAAGACTGTCAAAGAGCTTGCCAATAATGGCACGACGGTATTTCTGACTACACAGTATTTGGACGAAGCTGAACAGCTTGCCGACCGAATTGCGATTCTGCATGAAGGGAAAATTATCGCCAACGGCACACTCGCAGATCTGAAAAAGCTATTCCCGACCGCGAAGGTGGAGTATGTGGAAAAACAACCGACGTTGGAGGAGATATTCCTCGCAATCATCGGCAAAAAGGAGAAGGTGTAAATGGAAACGATCAATAAACACTATTTCAGCGATATGGGCATCATGCTTGGACGTTCCATGCGCCATATTCTGCGCAGTATGGACACCATCATCACGGTCACCATCACTCCAATCGCCATGCTGCTGCTGTTTGTTTATGTGCTCGGCGGTGCGATTCAAAGCGGCACGGACAACTATGTGAACTACTTGTTGCCCGGCATCCTGCTGATGGCAATTGCAAGCGGCATCGCTTATACGTCTTATCGTCTATTTATGGATATGCAAAGAGGCATCTTCGAACGGTTCCACTCCATGCCGATTGCGCGTTCGGCCCCGCTGTGGGGGCATGTGCTGACCTCACTGGTATCCAATGCGATTTCGGTCATCGTGATTATTCTCGTAGCGCTCCTTATGGGATTCCGCTCGTCGGCAGGAGTATTATCATGGCTTGCCGTGGCAGGTATCCTCGCACTGTTTACACTGGCATTGACATGGATCGCGGTGATTGCCGGACTGTCCGCAACATCAGTGGACGGTGCAGGCGCCTTTGCCTACCCGACTGATCTTCCTGCCGTTTATCAGCTCGGCGTTTGTGCCCACAGCGATCCATGCCAGGACCTGTCCGCGCCTTTGCCGAAAACCAGCCAGTCACCTTCATCGTCGATGCGATACGTTCTCTGCTCGCGGGGCAGCCTGTCGGTAATGATATATGGGTTGCGCTTGCGTGGTGTGTCGGGATTATGCTCGTGGCTTATATCTTTGCGATGAGAGTGTATAAAAAACGGGCGTGAAAGAAAAAGACAGGTTTTTTAATGTGGCCCCCTTGACCCTTATTCTTTTTAAACAACCTAAACCCAATAAAAGTGAACTCTCCTTCGAAAATTGAGGGAAGTTTGTAATATTCAGTAAAATTGTTATATCCGTTCAGGTGGTAGAAAACGTAATCTGACAGGGATCAAAGAGTTCTAGAATCGGTAATGGTAAGCAGTAGGAAAACTAAGAGACAAGATATAAACGGAAAGCTTTTTATTTCAAACAGTTGTTATGGGGATCGAAAAATAAAACGTACTCCCCCGCCCTTCGATGCTTTCCGCCCAGATCCTGCCCCCGTGCGCTTCCACGATATGTTTCGCAATGGATAAGCCCAAGCCCGTCCCGCTCCCTGCTCTGGATTTATCGACTCGATAGAATCGTTCGAAAATTCTTGAGACGTCATCTGCCGGGATGCCGACGCCTGTATCCCGAACAGCGAATCGGATTTCGCCGATAGCTGTCTCTGCTACTCGAGAAGACAATTTCTCCTCCCGCGCGTGTGAACTTGACCGAGTTATGAATGAGATTGACCAGCACCTGTTCCAGTCGTTGCGAATCGATCTTGACTTTGGGCAGGTCATCTGCACATTCCACGCGCAGACTTAATTCCGCGCGCTCGGCTTGCATTTGCATCCGCCCCGAGGCAGAGTTAAGCAAGTCGCAAGGCGCGACAGGCTTGAGGTCCAGAGAGAGGCGACCTGATTCGATGCGCGAAAGCTCCAGCAGTTCAGTCACCATTTGAGTCAGCGCATCGGTCTCGATCTGGATTTGGTCAATGAAGCGACGCGCGGCGGGTGGGTCATCCAGCGCTCCATCTTGAAGCGTTTCGGTGAGCGCTTTGAGGGAGGCAAGCGGCGTGCGGAGTTCGTGCGAGAGGTTGCTGATGAAGTCGCGTCGCACGGTTTCCAGGCGGCGGATGCGGGTAAGGTCCTGTACGAGTAGAAGGCTTCCGCTTGAATGCGAATCGGGGATGACAACCAGTTGTAAAAATTGATGGCGCGTGGGCACTTCGACGGTTTCGCTTTGCATCTCACGCGCCTGCTGACAGCGACGCCACGCTTCAACGAGTTGATGGTTGCGGATGACTTCGGTAATACTGCGGTCAATGGGATTGGCGGTTTGAAAGAGTCTGCCCGCGGCGGGGTTCGCAAATTGGATATAGCCCTGCGCATCGGCGATGAGAACACCATCGGTCATCTGGTCGAGGACGGTGGCGAGACGAGCACGCTCTGCATCTAAAGTTGAATGTTGAAGGTCAAATGTTGAAACGAGGGATGAAATTGCGCTGGATAGATTTTCGAGTTCGCTTATTTTGGTGTGAATATTTTCCGCCCGTATGCGGCTTGCATATTCATCCAACTTACGGCGCAGGCTGTAATATCGCCACGCAAACCACGCGGCGAGGATGAAAGCGATGATCGTGAGGGTGAGGGTGTAGTTCATGCTGAGCTTAAATTCTTAGCCACGGATTTCACGAATTGGTACGGATTTTTAAAAAACAATCAGTGAAGATCAGTGAAATCCGTGGCAAAGGTTTTTCAATCGTAAATCCAAAATCAAAAATCGTAAATCGTTTACCCCTCAAACCGATATCCCCCGCCTCTCACGGTGACAATGCGTACCGGGGCGCTTGGGTCATCTTCGATCTTTTGCCTGAGCCAGCGCACATGCACATCCACGGTGCGGCTGTCGCCGATGAAGTCCCAGCCCCAGACGCGTTCAAGGATGAATTCACGCGAGAGCATTTGTCCCTTATGTTGGGCGAAGAATTCCAGCAGTTCGTATTCCTTCGGCTTGAGTTGGATCGGGTCGCCTTCGAGCGTCACTTCGCGGCGGGTGATGTTGATGACCAGGTTACCGAAGGACAGTTTTTCCTGTTGCTTCGGTGATGTGCTTAATTTGCTGATCTCTTCGCGAGTGAGGCGTGAACGCCGTATCTGCGCTTTGACGCGTGCCATCAGTTCACGCATGGAGAAGGGCTTGGTGAGGTAATCGTCCGCGCCCACTTCGAGACCCACGACGCGGTCGATCTCATCGTCGCGGGCGGTGAGCATCAGAATGGGCGTGGACATCTCCTTGCGGAGGATGCGCGCCACCTCAAAGCCATCCAGTTCCGGGAGCATGATGTCCAGGATGATGAGGTCGGGCTTTAGGTTCCGTGCAGAGTTCGAGCGCGGTGCGCCCGTCTCCCACGGTTTCAACGATAAAGCCGTCCTTTTTGAGGTTGTAGGAGAGGGTATCTCTGAGAGCGGGTTCGTCTTCAACGACGAGAATGGTTTCCGGCATGAATTTGTTAACAACACTATACCATAGGACAATTTCAGCCTGTGGTTAAGGTCTTGTTAATGGATTGGAAACTTTGGCGACATATAGCAATGGTATTTATATGCTGTCCACTGTAAAATTCAGGCTTCAATCCACATCTATTCAACTATGGCAAAAGAATTCTACTTTAACTGGCAATGGGACCTCAAGTCCACACCCGACGCTCTTTGGGCTTTCGCGGCGGATACGAACCAATTCAACCGCGATACGGGTCTGCCAGAAGTGGAAATGCTAAGTAATGTACAAGGCACAAAACTCCTGCGGATGAAACTTCCGGTCGTTAGGCTGGAATGGGAAGAGGAACCTTTCGAGTGGACCTATCCCTATTCGTTTGGTGTGGTGCGTACTTATAAAAAAGCGCCCATCGACGAGATGCGCGTGCAAGTCAACTTCGATCTACTGGATGGAGGCGGCACACGCCTCCGATACCAAACATGGATCAAGACAGACAACATCTTTGCGATACTTGGTGTGCCATTTGCGATCGGGGTCGTTGCAAAAAACAGATTCGAAAAAGCCTTCCGTTTATATGACCGCATCGCCAGCAATGGCAATTTGCTCTCCAGCACAAAGCCTCAGCGTGGACTCGGCTCGAGCGGGCGAAGCAGGTTCAAGTCCATGAGCGAGGCGGTGCTCCGTCAAGGTACAGATGCTTCACTGGTGGCGCGTCTCGAAGAGTTTCTCGATCAGGCGGATGACCTGTCGCTTCAACGCATCCGTCCGTATTCGCTGGCAGATGCGTGGGGTGTCAGTCGCCGTGCAGTCCTTGAAATGTTTTTGCGTGCCACGCGCGCAGGTATTTTGGATATGTCGTGGGATCTGCTTTGCCCATCCTGCCGCGGCACGAGCGAGGGGCATAGCAATCTGGCAGAGGTACATGGCAAGTCGCATTGCAATACCTGTCAGGTTGATTTCACGGTGAGTTTTGATCACAATATCGAAGTGGTGTTCAAGCCCAACCCTTCGGTGCGTTCGGTGAAATTGGACGCGGCGTTCTGCGTGGGCAGTCCGCAACTGCAACCGCACGTGGTCATGTCGCAAAGTGTCTCGGCGTTGAAGTCTTTGCCTGCGCCCATCCAACTGGAAAGAGGACGTTATACGCTGCGTGCTTCGAACGCGCCGGGTTCGGTCTCTTTGTTTGCGGATGCGGATGGCGCACCGAAAGCCGACCTGCGCGTGACTTCATTTGGATGGCCCCCCGAAGAACAACACGTCTCGCTTCTTCCGACCCTCAATCTGGTCAATGCGACCGATGCCGAATCTACCTTTCAGCTTGAGCGCACCGCCTGGAGCGACCAGGCTTCCACTGCCGCGGATGTGACCGCCTTACAGGTCTTCCGCGATTTGTTCGCAACCGAGGTAGTAAGACCCGGCGAAGAGATTTCCATCGGTTCTGTTACTTTGATGTTCACCGACCTGCGCGACTCGACGCGTATGTATCGCACGATCGGCGATGCGTCCGCTTATGGGCGCGTGCGCGAGCATTTTGAAATTTTGGAGAAATATATTGCCGAAGAAAATGGCGGTGTCGTTAAAACAATGGGCGATGCCGTGATGGCAACCTTCCGTCATCCCATCGACGCGTTGAAGGCGATATGGAAGGCGCAAGCTGAAATCGCGGAACGCGGCGAACCGATGTTATGGCTCAAAGTGGGACTTCACAAAGGACCTTGTATCGTTGTGAATTTAAATGATCGTTTGGATTATTTCGGTTCAACGGTGAATATTACCGCCCGCCTGCCAGGTTTCTCCAAAGGTGGCGAGTTGATCTTCTCGGAAGATTTTTATAGTGATCCCGAAATACGTGATTTTGTTGCGAAGAATATTCCATCCAGCGCACTAAGTCAATTCAAGGGAGATTTGAAGGGCTTCGATGAGCCGTTTACGATGTGGAAGTTACAAGTGTAAACAGATGACGAAATGGATTTTGTTGTTGGGCGATTGAATAGGGCGAGTACTATTACAAAATCAAACTCTCAGGCGCCAAAGCAAACGGTCGAATGGAACTGTGTCGAGCGGGAATCTCATTTTCGAGAGCGTAACTGGATCGTTTCGTTCCCAGAGAAGGATTTGGTTAAATCTTCTGAATCCAATCGCATTATTTTGCTTTGAGCAAAGAATGCAAAGTCAAAATTCGTTTCGTCGCCTGCTTTCTTTCCGGGGACAGGCATCAGGCGTGCGGTGAGAGGTTTATCGAGGCGTAATGCCATTGCAGATAAGTCCAGCAGCAGGGGGACCAAACGTTCTGATGTTGTGTCACCCGGGAGCGGGATCGTGTCCAGTCCTGTCCCACAGACAGCCGAATAAAGTAACGCATCTTTGATCGTCAGTGTCCCTTCGGCGGCGCGCTTCGCAAGGATCGAGTCTTCGAGCACCGGTTGCATAAATCCGCTGAAGCCAGTATGCGGAAAATCGGCACGGTCAACAGCTTCGGTCAAGATGGCGGCGGCGGCAAGCGATCCGTGCATACCGATTTTGGGAACTCCCATCTTTTCAACAGCGTTGCCAAGTGAATGGGCATCGTCAGGAAAAGGGGCGAGAGAAAAATCAATTCCATAGAACCTATTGTTTAGGGATCTGGCAACTTCAGCGAGTTTTCTTCCATGTTTTTCGATTTCAGAAACCAGGTTGTTTCGTCCTTCTTCAAGCGTTCTCGCGTTCTCAAAAGCCTGTATTGCCAAATCTGCTGACTCGGTAGCGATTCCAAATGCAGGCTTGTCTTTGTCGTGATATGAAGCAGGAAAGAATGGTGCGCCCGCGTTTACGTTTGCCAGTGCGGCGAATTGCAGGTTGGCGAATCCGTTCGGCTCGATGGGCGCCAGCTTGACGATCACATTCGCACAGGCACGGATGGCGGCGAGATCGAGTCCGCGTGTTTTATCTGCCATGACGCCACCAAAGAAAACATTTTTGGATATAAAGGCCGCATCGGGAATGACCTCGTAACTGCGCGGCATCTCGGGCAAGGCGGGACCGAGTGAGATATATCCAATATTGAGTTCCTGCGCGATCCTATCCATTTGACCAACGAGTTCAGGCAGTCTGTTGATATTTTCTTCGCCCAATAGTTTGGGAAATGGGATCGTCGCCAAACGAACAGTTTGTACTTCATATCCTGCGGCTTCATATGCAGACCTGGCTTCAACCAGAAATGCTCCTGCTTTTTGGAGAGCTTTGTCATTGAGTGGATATTTGGGATTGCAGAAGTAAGTGATGGATCGTATTTTCATTTTATATATTCCTCGGTGGTTGAGCGCAAGCAGTCGAAACCACCACAAGAACAAAGATTCTTTGCTTATTGGTGGTTTCGATACGGGCTTCGCCCTACTCAACCACCAGATTATTTATGTTTCTTCTCTGCCTCACCGTCTCAAACATTAACACCGACCCTGCCACACCTGCATTGAGTGACTCGACATCTCCTGCCATGGGAATGCAGATTTTCTGTGTCGCCAGTCTGCGTGCTTCATCGCTTGCACCCACGGCTTCACTGCCAATGACCAATGCCAGCGGCTTGCGGAGGTCTGTTTCCCACAAGGATGTTCCTTCCATATCTGCGAGATAAATTTGCATGGGAGGGTGCGTCGCACTCGATGGTTGAGTTTTTTCTGTTTGACTGGAAGGATCGTTCCGATGTAACTTGTCTTGTTGAGTAAGGTGCGACGTACTTACATACTCGCGGATCTCCTCCCACGTCATCGAATGGATCGGTAATCGAAAGTGTGCGCCCATCCCTGCGCGGACGACTTTGGGTGCAAAGATGTCTGTCGTCTCGGGTGGAAGCAAAACAGCCTGCACGCCAGTCGCGGCGGCGGTGCGGAGGAGTGTTCCGAGGTTTCCTGGGTCACGGATCTGGTCAGGGATGAGAATGAAATTTGGAGAAGCAGGAATTTTTAGTTTGGAAAATTCAAGAACAGCGAGAATGCCTTGCGGAGTTTCGGTCTCGCTGGCTTTTTGCAGAAGGTCGCCGGAGACTTCTTCAATATCAATGCGATGGGCGATCAATATATTGATCAGGTCTTTGCCGCGCTCGCTGAGTCCGTCACTGTATAGGGCGAACTTAAACTTCCAGCCGGAGATGACAGCCTCTTCGATCAATCGCACACCTTCCACGACGAAGGCATTTGCTTCCTGACGTTCTTTGGGTCGTCCCATCAGGGCGCGGACGAGTTTTAGCTTTGGGTTCTGCGACGATGTGATCACGGTTTATTCGCCCATTTCTCTTGCCATGATTTTGATAAATACATCTACGGTTGGCTGGTCGATATAAAACTAACTTCACAACTTTGAGGCTGGATGAATTGTCTTCAAAATATTTTTCAATGGCAGAAAAGATGATCCCTGCGGCGCGGTCTTTGGGAAAGCCGAAGATACCGGTTGAAATGGCAGGCAATGCAATCGAGGAACATTTCAATTCGTCAGCGACGCGCAGAGAACCTGTCACGGCATCGGATGCAAGCTTCTTATCCTCATCACCATCGCCCCACACGGGACCCACAGCGTGGATTACATATTTCGCAGGCAGAAGCCCGCCCGAGGTCCATGCGGGATGCGAGTGAGTGACAGGTCCGTGCTGTCGAATCCACTCATCTGATTCTTTTTGAATCGCTGATCCGCCCCTTTTAGAGATCGCCCACGCCACGCCGCCTCCATGTTGAAGGTGTTCATTTGCCGCGTTGACGATGGCATCCACGTCTTCAGTAGTGATGTCACCTTGAACGATCTGGACGGTTTGATTTTGTGTAAGTTTTTTTTCCAGGAGAATAGTGTTCATATGAACAGATAAGACAGTCCTATTTGAATTGTGGAGTACGGCAGGGGAATATTATGCTTGCCAAGCGTTGATTTGTAATGTGCCAATAATTGCTGAAGTTTCTCCTGCAATGCAAGGGATGCGTCAGTCAATGCTGTGTCAGAAGAGTTTTGCGATCTCTCATGGATCGAACTGGCAAGACCCAGCAAATCTGACAACGTCTCGCCTTGAAGGAGCAGACCCGGAAAGTTCTGGCTCGGCATTTTAATGACCCCGCGATTAATTGATTGGGAATAAACTTCCAATTCCATGTATTCCATACTTTCACACTTTCTTTGTTCAAAATTTTATTGGGATGACTCGTAATGCTGAGTGCAATTGTTATTTTACCCCGTTAAATATTGTAGGGGCGACCGGCTGGTCGCCCCTACCTGTTATTTGGTTTTTGCGATCACTGCGGCAAAAGCCTGCGGGTCGCGGATTGCTATATCAGATAACATCTTGCGATTAAGCTCGATGTTCGCCTTCTTGAGCGCCGCCACCAGCTTGCTGTAGGTGGTGCCATTCAGGCGGGCCGCGGCGTTGATGCGGGCGATCCATAACTTGCGAAGATCGCGTTTGCGCACGCGGCGATCACGGGTGGCGTACCAGAGGCTCTTGAGCATTGCCTCATTTGCACGTTTGAACAGCAGATGCTTTGAACCGCGCTGTCCCTTTGTGATCTTCAAGATTTTCTTGTGACGTCGGTGCCCTTGGGGGCCTCCCTTTACTCTCATTATTTATTTCTCCTGCAAACTCGCGGGCGTCGGCGGGTTACACCAGTTGCATACACCCGAAAGCCGCACATAAAAACGGATACGACTTTAGGAAACTAACTTTCCATGTGAGGCGCAAGGCGTTTCACACGCTTGATGATCTTGGTCGCCTTTACTTCTTGCATTGTGGACAACTGAGACTTCGTGCGCTTGGACGTATTTCTGCGCAGATGACTCTTGCCGCCTTTCGTGCGTACAAGTTTACCGGAGCCGGTCAGGCGGAAACGCTTGGATGTCGCCTTATGGGTCTTCAGTTTTGTTTTGCCAGCTTTTGCTTTACGAGGCATTGCCAATTTCTCCTTTCAGACAAAATTAAACCGCGGGATAAACTTTCAACCCGCGGACTTTCAACATCTTTGGGACTTGCTTTGGATTAGGACTCCGCTTCCTGCTCAGCCGGGGTCTGCTCCTCTTTCTCTTTCTTTTTTACCACGCTTTTAGCGGGTGCCAGCACTACGAGCATTGTGCGGCCTTCCATTTGCGGAGATTGCTCTACAGTACTTACATCTGCAAGCGCTTCAGCGATCTCTTTCAGGTCTTCGAGTGCGATCTCAGGATAATCCATCTCGCGCCCACGGAACCTGATCGTCACACGTACCTTATTGCCGTGTAAGAGCCAACGACGGGCATCATCCACTTTGAAACCGCGATGGGCTTCGTTCGTCTTCGGGCGCAGGCGGATCTCTTTTAGCTCGATCTTAGTCTGTGCCCTTTTGGCTTCTTTTTCCTTCTTGGCTCGTTCATAGATAAACTTGCCAAAATCCATCACGCGGCAAACAGGTGGGGTAGCTCCCGGTGAAACCTCGACCAGGTCAAGGTCGGCGTCACGAGCGATCTGCAGGGCTTGCTTGATGGGCACCACACCGACGTTTCCGCCGTCCGCCCCGATCAAACGGACCTCGTTAACCCGAATACCTTCATTAACTCGAAATTCTGAAGCGCTGATAATTCTCTCCTATTTAGAACAGTTAACCAGCCATCGGCTGGTTTTTGTCGGACAGATAATACCATGAGGGTGTATGAATCGTCAACAAAATGGGGCATTTATGGCTCGAAATTATTGGTAGAGCCGTGAGTTGGAACCTTCCTGCAAACTTAACCGTCACGTTGATGAAAGTATAATTTCCTTATATGAGTGAAAATCAACCTACACTTTTGCTTGTGGATGACGACTATATGGTCCTTTTTTAACGATTGGAATTATTTCACAAACTTGCTGTTATATTTAAACAAAGGATTTCAAAATGACACGCACCCCCTTTTTTCTTTTCGCGCTCGCAACGATCCTGGTGCTTAACGCTTGTGCGCCGACACAACCAACTCCAGACCCTGAGCAGGTCATGGATCTGGTTCAAACGTTTGTGGCACAAACTGTTACTGCACAGGCTGAGAATATTCCCACATCAACAAACACTCCGCTTCCGACGCCAACAGAAACTGTCACGCCTACTCCCACCCTTATGTTGCTAACCATTCCTACAGGCAGCCCGATCCCAACTGCAAGACCCTCCTATTCCTGCGACATTGTCAGCCAGCGACCCTATGATGATACGGTATTCCGTCGTAACGATACATTCGATATTAAATGGACCATCGTCAATACAGGCACCCGATCGTGGGAGGATGAAACCTATTTGGAATATCAGAGTGGTCCACGCATGACTAAGACGAAAAAAGTTGCACTGCCTAAATTGGACCCAGGTGAGCAGGAAGAGATCATTCTCGATGCAGTTGTTCCTTCAGATTTGGGTATGCAGGTCATGGTTTGGGTGGTTCGGGGACCGGGCAATGCCAAAGACTCGATGTATTGGATGTGCTATCCCTATGTCAGAATTATCGTGAAATTGTAGGCTGGTCGGACAACGAACAAAAGCTCGCTGGGAATCCCAGGTGGAGGCAGGGATTTTTGGGGAATAAACTACCCAACCTTTTTGCCTGTGAATGGATATATCCTATAGATCATGGATGAGCGCAGGGCAATTCAGCGTTTGAGAAATGGAGATATCGGCGGGCTGGAGTTCCTTGTCCGCGAGTATCAGGTCAAGGCTGTGCGCACAGCGTATCTGATTACGCGGGATGTGGGGCTGGCAGAGGATGTTGTTCAGGACTCCTTCCTGAATGTGTATCGTTCGATCCGCACCTTTGACCCGACGCGAGCATTTGAACCGTGGTTCATGCGGAGCGTGGTCAACGCAGCAGTGAAGATGATGCAAAAGTCGGCGCGGCAGGTCGAGGCGGGGGATGAAGCGGAAGCCGAATCCCTTTTTGCCGAATTGGCACAGCGAGTTCGAATCCGTTGAAGCGCAGATTGAGTCCAGCGAAATCCAGGATCAGCTCTGGGATGTTATGCAAAAATTATCACTACGGCAAAGGTCTGTGCTTGTACAACGTTATTTCTTGGGGATGAGCGAAAAGGAAATGGCGGAGGAATCAGGCACGAAAGCCGGTACGGTGAAATGGATGTTGAACGCGGCACGTGAACGATTGCGCGATCTGTTGGAAGGGAGCGAGAGATGAGTGACGACCGCATGAAAAATGCGATTGAACAGATCGCTCGCCGCGACGTTCCGGAGAATACCAATTTGTGGTCCCGCATTGAAGCGCGGATCGAGAAAAGGACATCTCCCATGAATACTCTTCGCAGGCGTCCCCTTGGCCGCGATTTTATTGACCATTATTTTCCTTTTGATCGCGAGCGGCGTTGCATATGCCATCAGCCGTTCACTCGGATTCAGCCCCGCGCTCGGTGTTGTTGAAACTTCATCGTTGCGCACCTTGGATAAACCCGTTGTGGTGGAACGAGAAGGTTTCCGCGTTACCGTGACCGAAGCCGCCGTGGACAATTCGCATACGGTGATCCGTTATCAAGTGGAATGGCTGACACCACCATCTCAAGACGGCGAGTATGATACAAGCTGTCAGGGAACACCAACGTTATTGACTCAGGACGGCACAAAGATCGGCGAAGGTGTTGGTGCCGCCGGTGGAAAAGGCATTATAGAAAACGGTTATTGGCTCCGTATGGAATTCCCGATGTTGCCTGTCCGTTTGAACGATGCAAAGTTTGTCGTTCCCTGTTTACTGCCGCTTGTGACAGGAACCCTGCCGCAAAATTGGGAATTCGATTTGCATTTTGTACCGTGGGATGGAACTCCTCTGGCTCCTGTATATGAAATTCCTCCGGCAACGGAAACGCCCATCCCCAATACTGTGACAGAGCAGGCAACTTCGCCTGTGAGAGTTTATGGCATCACATTTGCGCTGGAGCATGTGACCGAATTGGATTCTAGCTATATGTTCGAAGGAAGCGCCAGTTGGAAAGATCCCAAAATTCAATCCTACAGCGTATCACCTTACTCCGCGCATTTGATGGATGCAACCGGGCACGTGATCCCATTGGATTGGGCGCCGCCTCAAACTCGACCCGTATCTAAATCACAAAACCGATGGGCATTTCAATCCGCTGAGAAACCCTCCGCTTTGCCGCTCACTTTGGTAGTCGATGGATACACCTTTACTCTGGTAACTGATGTGACATTTGATCTTGATCTGGGAACCGTTCCACAAAGAGGGCAGACTTGGACTATCAATAAGGATGTTACGGTTGAAGATCATATATTGCACATCGACTCAGCGACCTGGTTAAACGAACCTTCTCAAACCATACTTCAGTTTGAATTGTCATCCGAAGATCGGGTGGATGGAGCAGGATTATTTGATTTGCAGAACACTGCTGGGGCAGGCGGTGGCGGAGGTGGACTTGGCGAGCCTGAGAAAGGTCCATTCATTATCAACGTGTATTATCAAAGTGATCTTCCATCGGGGATCGTCCATATTTCCATAACCAGTTTGGATATTGTTGTGCGGGAACCCTGGCAGACAACCTGGCAACCGTAGAAAAATAAAGCCCGTCATTGCGAGCGAAGCGAAGCAATCTCCCTTGTCGTGTAGGAGATTGCTTACCCTAACGGGCACACGTCGTCGGGCTACGCCCTCCTCGCAATGACGAGATCATGTTTCCAACCTTTTCACTTATGATTGTGTATATAAGATGTGAGGAAATACAAATCATGAGAGATTTATGGATGAGATAGAAGCCATCCGCAAGTTGAAACGGGGAGAAATTGGCGGGTTGGAATATTTCGTTGAGCGCTATCAGGTCAAGGCGACGCGTGCCGCGTTCCTTGTCATCCACGATCAGGCTCGGGCAGAGGATGTGGTTCAGGAGACGTTTATCCGCATCTTTCAGAATTCCAGCCGGTTCGATGAGACGCGCCCGTTTGAGCCGTATCTCATGCGCAGTGTGGTCAATGCCGCGCTGAATGCCTGCCGCAATGATAAGCGCACTGTTTCCATCGAAAGCGATATGGGCGCTGTGGAAGAGTTGATCTCCGAGGCGGCTTCGGTGGAGTCGCATGTGGAATATTGGGAGTTGCGAAACGGGATCGTAGAGGCGCTGAAACAACTGCCGCCGCGTGAACGAGCTGTGATCGTGCAGAGGTATTACCTGGATATGAGCGAAAAGGAAATGGCGCTCGCACTGGACACCGCGCCGGGTACCGTCAAATGGCTTTTGAACGCGGCTCGAAGCAGACTCCGCGATTTGTTGGGGAGCGGGAGGCATGATGAGCGCTAGAACTTATTTCAAAGTGTTGGATGACACCGCCGCTGACTACGTTTCTGACAAACTGGATTTGATGCCGCGCATCTCTGCACGACTCGAAAGGAAATCTTTGATGAACACTATGCGTGCAAGACCAGTTGTAACGGTTCTTGTTGTTCTGCTCGCCCTATTAATTCTAACTACCGTGGTTTATGCGCTGGGACGCTTGACCGGTTATATCCCCGGCGTTGGTTTCGTGCAAAAAGATTCTTTGCGTGTGCTGGCAGAACCTGTCAGCCAGACGCAGGATGGGATTACAGTAAGCATCGAGCAGGTGGTGGCTGATTCGGAACGCACGATCGTGATCTATAAAACAGAAGGGCTTACCATCCAAGCCGCCAATTCACAAGGTGAAGGAGGAGGAGGAAATCCTTTCGGCTCTGTTCAACAATTACGTTTGCCCGATGGAACCCATGCTTCAGGAATTGACAGGCGATAGTAGTACACCTGAACCGATACTTGATACTATAAAAACAGAGGGTGGCTGGCCCAATTATGTGCGGAGACTGGTTTACCCACCCGTCTCTTCGGACGTGAATGAATTGACATTGCTTATTCCTGTTCTTCAAAATATGCCGGTCGGCGCGGCGGCTGAGAACTGGTCGCTGACATTTCATCTCAAACCCGCGCCCGCGGATGTGACGTACGCGCCTGTCATTGAAGTTACTCCAGCGACACAAGTCGTAACATCCTCGTCCCCTGCGGCAGAAGAGACTGGCACACCAGCGCTTTCCAGCGTCGCGACATCAAATGGTTTCACTTTGCAATTGGACAATGTGATCGAATTGGAAGATGGTTATGTGTTTACAGGGAATTCATCGTGGAATGATTCGATGTTCCCAACTGGCGCAGGGGTGATCTCGGAAGCAGTGATCCCTGTGCTGACGGATGCAAGCGGACAAATAATCCCTGTGGAGCAAGTGCCGCTTGATGCGGCGAGTTCAGGATCATAAAACATTTTGGTCATTTCGAACTAATCGAAAGACTTTCACAGGTCCGTTGACATTGAGCGTTCCATTCATCAACGCCACTCTGACCCCGCCAGCGGTTAATTTTGAGATTGACCTTGGTTCCAATCCGCAAGTTGGGCAGGTTTGGAAACATGATCAAGATTTTGTTATTGGCGGGCAGACCATTCATTTATCGTCGGTTCAATTAAATGGTAATTGTGGAACTCAAATGTATGATCTTACATTCACCTTCACAAGTAACCTGGGTGGCGTATATGCTTTTGATGCTTTTGTCAACGAACTCGCCCCACAGGCGCCCTTTGATTTTTCATGTGAAGGAGGGGGAGCAGGATGGGAAAATGGTAATCCTGTCGATTTAAAGACATTCTACACAGCTGCAATATATAAAACTATTCCCACGGGCAGGCATCGTATATCTTTGATTGCGTCAATTCCTTATCAGGTAAAGGGTCCATGGCAAATGGTTTGCAATCCGCCATTTAGTTCGGGAGCAACGGCGACGCCTGGGCTGGGGCAGTTAACGCTTGATAAATGAAATCAACTATCGGCGCAAATGACCGCTTCCATCGGGCTGGGGAAAAAAATCCTTACAACCGTCAACGAGGGCGGACTGTTGCCCGCGATACACATCAGTAATCTTGATGGTGCGAATTTGCAAAAAGTTGATGTCGGTACATGGCCGTCACTCTCTACAGATGGAACACGGTTCGCATATAGCATCGAGGATCGTATCCATGTTTAAATCTGCAAGCGGAGAAAATTATGCGATTGGGACAGACGGATATCGTGTCATTTGGTCGCCAGACAGCACACGCATGATATTTACAACAACTTTTAGCTTATATGTGGTCAATGCAGATGGTTCAGGTTTACAAAAAATTGACACCGGTTCGACGCAGGTTATTTCTTCCGTCGGTTGGGCTGATAACCAGGCGATTGTTTATGGTCTGATGGGTGGGGATGGGTTCACATTTACAAGC
>CAVSRF010000007.1:0-17465 GCA_963730175.1 uncultured Chloroflexia bacterium
AGGTAATTCAAACAAGGTTTTGCGCGTGAAGCCATCGGATGAATCTTGAAAGACCTTCACTTTGAAAGGAGTGAAGGTAGTGTGTTCAGCCAATTTCTCGCGCAATGATTTTGGCAGATTGCTGAATTGCTCGGGCGAGTTGTATAAGATGCTGATACAAACCCTGCCAGACCTGCTTGGCGCGGTAGGCGGGTTCGTTCCATTCTTTGAATAAGTTTTCGAGCGAGGGGAAATCGAGATCGTAGATTAGCATAGACTATTATACAGTAGGGGCGGAGCAACATCGTCCCTTGTGGGAAGCTCCGCCCCTACGATTCATTCAACAAATCCAAATTCTCTTGCACAATTTATATTTGGATGATCGGGCGGTAAATTTTTTGAAAATTGTCAAGGGCACGTTCGAACATCGTGCGTGCGCCTGCTAAATCGCCGATTGCCTTCATCACCACCCTAGGTTGTTGACGCGGTGGCGACATTTGGATGGTCAGGCCGAAGATGGCTTCATCAATTTTGAGAGCGCGTTCAAGCATCTGTGCGGCACCCGCCAAATCGCCTGAGGCTTTCATCAAATCACCCAAGTTGTTGACGACTGGTTGCAACTTTCGGATGATCGGTACCAACAAGATTGCCTCCAAATATCTTATAGCGCGCTCGTACATCGTACGTGCGCCCTCTAAATCCCTGGTCTTGCATCACCACCCTAAGTTGTTGACATCTCTCGCGACATTTGGATGTCTGGGCCAAAAGTGGCTTCGTCAATCTTCGAGAGCGCGCTCGAACATCTGTGCCTTGCGCCTATCTAAATCGCCCTGGTGTCTCATTGCCAATCTCCAAGGTTGTTCAATGAGCTACATTGGCTGTTGATACAAGTTGCTTCAATATTTTCAAGGCGTGTCTCATAGCGATACGGGCGCCAGAATAATCGGCAATATCATCCAAATGATAACCATAGCTATTCCACAATCTTCCTGCTTCTGTAAGCTTGCTTCTTCAGCATAGGAGGCGATCACTGATATATGAGAGCGAAAGGGAGACAATCGGGATGGCAAGCCAGTTTCATTTGCTCATTTGATAACGTCTAAGAGTACATTCGCAAGGCTTTCCAAAATTTCTTATTTTCTCTTTGCCAAGCCGCGCGCATATTCCGCCAGTAAGGGGTGAATTGTTGGTAGGTTCATCTTCGCTTTTGCGAAGCAAGCCCAAGCCATATAAAGTATCCAGCGCTTCGTCGCAGGTTTCGCTGGTGATCTCCAAAGCCTTTTCAAATATCTCCAGCGGGATGGCTGAGTTGGGGGCGAGGTAGCCTGCGGTTAGGAATAGTTTTTGTGTAGTTTCATCTTTGATGGCTTCCCATGAAAGCGCAAAGGTATGTCCCAAGTCAAGGTCGTGTTGGGTCGCGGCGGGGTGATCCTTTCGCCAGTCGCGCATCGAGGGGTGGTCAAAGGCTGCTTGTAACTGAGTCAGGTATTCGGTGGGGGTGAGGCGGGGGTGTCCGTTCAGGTAACGACTTGCCAATTCCAACGCCAGCGGCAAATGACCGAGTTGCTCTGCGAGGGTCGCCAGGTCGGCATCCGTGTCCTTGCGTTTGTCGAGCGATCTTCTGAGAAAATCGAGGCTTTCTTTGGGCGTAAACAACTCGAGCGGCAGGGGATGCAAACCGCTGGCGGGCGTCCAGTCGCTGCGGCGGGAGGTGACCAGCAGGTGCAGGCTCGAATGTCGCAGGCGGGTCAGCACGTCCCCTGCCTGCTCCACGGCTTCGAAGTTATCCAGCACCAGCAGGCGGGGACCGTCCGCTTTCCACGTGTTGAGGGTGAGCGCCACCTGTGAGGGCTGGTCTGCGGGGAAATTCGCCAGCGACATCCCCGCGCCGCACTGCGCGATCTCGGAATCCAACAGGCTCGGGTCGGCGAGGTCCAGCCAATGCACGCCGCGATACCAGCGCCCATAACGATACGCAAATTCCACTGCGAGTTGAGTCTTGCCCAGTCCGCCCATGCCTGTGATGGCTTGATTGATGACGACTGACCTCACCCCCGTATTTGCCCTCTGGGGCCAGAAGGGGAGAAACTCGGCGATCTTTTTCAACTCTTCGACGCGCCCTTCGAATAACGGATTGGGAGAAAACGGGATGCGCGACCCGATCGGCAGGTCACCGACGGGAGGCGAACTTCGTCTTTCACGGGACAGGGTCGTTTTGTTTTGCGAAGTTTTTCCTGGCGATATGCCTTTGATCGCGCTGATAAGTCTGTGAAACGCATCTTCGTCATGATGCCAGCTAGCGCTAATATCCACCCAAGTCAATCGTTTGAGAAAGCGTGGGAGTTTCAGCAGTCTTGTTATCGGGCGCACCCGGCAACAACACAGGAATCGCGCGTCGTTTTTTATCTTGTACACGTTCTTCAATTGCAGAACGCATCTCTTCATTTTCCCACGGGCTGATGTCATACGGACCAGACAAACACAGCGATCGTTTGCGATTCGTCGAGTGCCTCTTCCAAGTTTTCCTGTCCACGCCTCACCGGGAATCAAATTCCACTTATCGAGCCAGACGTTCATAACCCTTATCTTCAAGCTTATGAGCGATCTGCTCGACGATGGGTTTGTCTTTGCTGTTATGGCTGAGGAAGACATCGAATTTCATTGTGTAATTCCCTGTTCTATCGTAGGGACAGGGCTTGCCCCTGCCCAATTATATCTCATCCTTGTAATTGGGCGACCGCAAGGGTCGCCCCTACATCCTATTCAATTAGGCTTGCAAGATCATTTGCTATTATATCTATCTTTGGCTTCCAATTGTCTGCCTCTTCCTTCGTTGACACGCCGCTCAACACCAACGCGCACGGACATCCCACTCCCTGACCTGCGGCGATGTCGGTGTCAAGTCTATCGCCAACAACAAGGGTCTCTTCTTTTTTTGTTCCAAGCTTTTCCAATGACAAGTCCATCAAAAATGGAAAGGGTTTGCCTGCCACGATGGGCTCGATATTCGTTGCAGTCAGCAATGACCGATTGCCACGCGCCCGCGCCGGGGATCTCTCCGCGCGGGGTGGGGAAGGTCTTATCTGGGTTGGTTGCGTAGAAAGGAGCGCCATGTCGCACAAGCAAGGTCGCTTCTGATAATTTTTTAAAGTTCACATCACGGTCAAGTCCCATAACGACGACCTGCGCCTGAGCCGCATTTTCAACCGAGACGATCTCGAATCCATTTTCTTCCAATGGGACACGCAGACCGTCTTCGCCGATGATGAAGACCTTTGTCCCTGTGGGAAATTTCTTTGCCACAGCATGTGCCGCGGCTTGCGACGATGTGATGACCTGCCAGGGTTCCACGTCCACGCCGAAGCCTTTCAGACGTTTTACATACTGATCGGATGTCCTTGTGCTGTTATTCGTCGCGAAGACGAACTTCAGTCCGCGCTCGCGGATGCGGTTGAAAATAGCAGGCAGATCGCCAATCGGAGAGTCGCTTTTCCAGATGACTCCGTCCATGTCAATGATGAGGGATTTGATGTGTGAGGGTAGCATAATTTTCCATGTGGTCGCGCTGAGCGGAGCCGTAGGCGAAGTCGAAGCGGCAGTTACTAAGCAGTCTCCAAAACGACATAATGTTTATTTGAACTTCTTTACAAGATAAGCCAACACTGGCTTATCGATCCATTCATGGTGGCTGATTATATCAAAGCGAATCCGTTTACATCCGCTTATCCGTTTCAACATCCGTTATAACAAAAAGCCTGCCGATCTCTCAGCAGGCTTCATTGCTCACATTGAACTACCTAACTACTTTTTTGCCTTCTTATCATCATCCGCTGCCTTCTCGTCGTCCCCAACCTTGTCAGGCATTTCCAATACTTGATCGACCAAACCATAGTCAACCGCGCCTTGGGCATCCACATAGAAATCGCGGTCACTATCGTGCTCGACCTCTTCTCTGGGCTTGCCCGTATGTTTTGACATAATCCCAAGCAACAATTCCTTCAGGCGCAGAATCTGTCTGGCTTGGATTTCGATATCGGTTGCCTGTCCTTGTGCGCCGCCCAACGGTTGGTGCATATGGATGGTCGCATTCGGCAGGGCATAGCGTCTGCCCTTTGTTCCAGCCGCCAATAACACGGTCCCGAAGGAAGCGGTCACACCAACAGCCAACGTGCTGATCGGGTTGGGGATCATTTGCATGGTGTCATAAATCGCCAAACCAGCATAGATCACGCCGCCGGGCGAATTGATGTACATTTTGATCTCTTTATCCGGATCTTCATACGTGAGATAAAGCAGTTGTGCCACAACAACATTGGCAACCTGGTCATCGATCGCAGTACCGAGAAAAATAATGCGCTCTCGCATTAAGCGGCTAAATACGCTCACTTCACGGTCGCCATAAGGCGACGATTTAATCACACCACCGTACACATTTTTAAAATCAGGGATCATCTTGTCTCCTTTTATTTCGCCAATGATACACATCCCATGTTGGAATTTCGTTAATCCTTTATCAGGATTTCTTATTCAGATTTGGCTGAAGATTTGGATGAAGAATCCGCTTCGCTCTCAGCCGCGCTTGCTTCTACTTCAGGAGCCTTCTCTTCACTTTCAGCGACTTCTTCTTTAGGAGAAACTTCTTCCACTTCCACAGCCTTCGCCGCGGCTTCCTCTTCGAGGACCTTGGCTGCCTCTGCCTGACGCTCTTCCAACGATTTGTATTCACCCACCGCAATGGACTGCAACATATCCAACGCACGGCGTGTGAGCACGCGGTTTGCAGATTCCATGGCAATGGATTGTGCCACTTGTTGCTGTCCTTTGCGTCCGCCGCGAATCTTGCTCAAGTCGACGCCTTGCATGGCGAGCGCACTCAGGGTTTCGTTGAACTCTGCATCCAATGCCTGGTCATCCACTTCGATCTTTTCACTGCGGACAATTTCATCCAGAATAAGCGAGCGCTCGAAACGCTTCTTGGCAACGGGCATTGCTTCTTCTTCCAGAAACTTCTCCCGTGTAGTGTCACGAAGTTTGAAATAGGTTTCGAGATCCATGTTTTGCTGGGTAAGTCTCTGACCTAGATCTTCAAGCACATGCTCCGCTTCGTGTTCGAGCGAGTGTTGATGATATTTGAAAGGTAGCGCCTTCCTTGATCTTCTCGATCAAGTCAACGAAGTATTTATCATCGTATTCCGCTTTGGATCGGTTTTCAACATCTTTTTTGACAGCTTCGCGCAGTTCCGCGAGGGTTTCCCCGGCTCCGGCTGTTTTGGCTAGTTCATCGTCCAACTCAGGCAATGTCACCGCACGGACAGTTTTGACTGTGACTTCCATCTCGGTCTCTTTATCCCGCAAAGCTTCCAGTTCAAAGTCACTGGGAAAAGTGTGTTTGATCGTTTTTGAATCGCCAGGTTTGAGTCCAACAAGTTCTTTGGCAAATCCGTTATAGGGCCATTCGGTGTCACGGTCTTCCTGGCGGACGAATGCCGCAAAACCGGGGCGGTTCAATTCTTCTGTTTCAGATTTGACATCCACGAGAACATAATCGCCGACCTGTACTTCGCGTTCAACATTCTCTGTAGTCGCATACATTTGGCGGAGGTCTTCCAAAGCGGCATCCACTGCCTTTTCATCGGGAGCAGACCACTCGTACGGCATACGAAGCGAGTGTATGTCGCCCAGGTCCACTTCTGGGGCGAGGGGAACGCGGAAGGTCAGTTTTGGCGGCTCGAGAGAATCGATCGATTCGAGCGCACCAGCCGCGCCGGGGTTGACATCTGCCTCTTTGAGAATGTTCGAGTATTCTGCGTCGATGAAGTAATCAACCGCCTGCTCGATAATGGCTTGTTCACCGTAATTTTGCACCACCATATGGTAGGGCGCCTTGCCCGGGCGGAAGCCCGCGATCTTGCCGCGCTCAGAGATCTTGCGTGCCGCGCGGCGTTTGAATTGTTCCATCTTTTCAGCTTCAACTTCAACCACTAATTTAGCTTCGTGGTTCTCTTCTATGGTTTTATCGATTTTCAATTTATCCTCTTTATTTTCGTCATTGCCCGACGCAATGACGGGGTTGATATGGGGACGGAGGGGGTCGAACCCTCACGCCTTGCGGCACATGATCCTAAGTCATGCTCGTCTGCCAATTCCGACACGTCCCCGCGTTTCGAATTTGTTTCGGGCGAGTGCGGCGAAATTATACCGCAAGGTATGTGATTTTTGATTTTGGAGACTCTCATTTCATGACACTTGTACCAGATTGAGTGTCGCTGTCAGTGTAAGTGTTGACGATTTGAGATTGAAAGGTATAATCCCGCACTTGGCATTGAAATTTGAAACTGGAGCGTATCATTGAGCCGCGTTATAAACCCTGAATTTGCTGGAAAAGACCGAACCCGACTAACGAAAGCCATTGTAATATCCATACGTGAATTGGCAAAACAAACCGATGTAACGGACGAAGCAAAAGACCTTGCCGCGTTTATTGCGCTTGCGCTAAAAACCATCTCAGAAGGTATAGATGCATCTGTTGCAGCATGGGAAAAACGCGATTACTGGGTCAAAGCCGATAAGTTCCGCATGGAGTGGATGTGGTCAGGTCAATATGCTGACAAGATGAAAGTGGCGATCTTTACTGGTGACTGGGGAACCATTGCCATGTTGATGCCGCAGATCGCACAGAAGTTCAACAAGATCGAGGTCTCTGATAATCACAGACTTGGCAAGCCGTGGGTTGGGGCATTCAAAAAGATGATGGGCGAAGAATGAAAAAAGGTCTCGAGCAATCGAGACCTTTTTATTTACTTATTTTGCCGCTTCTTCGAGACGAGGAAGATGCGCTTCTGTATTGTTCATTAGCTCGATGGTCATCTCACGGATGTGTTTGTTGAGATAATGATGTTCCAATACAGATAAAGGCAGGAAGCGCGCTCCAGCAACAACATGGATGCAGTTCGATGCGCCGCACAGGCAGATGAAAGGCGCATCCATTTCCCATTCAGTGGAGGGATAGAAGAAAGAGAGTTCATCGCCTTTCTCTATATCTTTGCATGCGTACATCATCAGGTTTTCCGTTTCCAGAATAACGTTGGGATCACATGAGTGATTCAACGCTGCAAGTTTGCCCACGTCTGTATGCTGGTCGCGAGAAATTTGCACTGTGTAACGATTTGCCTTGTTGACAACCTTTTCAGTTGGGATCTCGCAGATCAATTCACCTTTTGCGTACGCGCGCTTTGAAATCAAACTCCTAAACTTATTCTCTGTCTTAATGGTAAGTGTTTCCATTGACGTCATTTTAAATTCCTTTCACGAATTCAAAGATATCTTCTTTGTTATAACTTTGTATCAGTATAACGATTATGAAAGGAAATTCAAGAGGTAAACGGTCTATTTGTGAAACTTTAAGGTTGATGGTTTTTAGGTTTCAGTATTTCTTGTAAATTTATTTTTTGTATATAAGCCCAACCGCGCAACAATTAATCGCCAACGCAAATGATTCCAGGTTTGCAGTGCAAGCTTTACATCATTCTTATTTGTTTGATATTCTTTAAATAAGGAAGCTTGATATGTGTTTGTCAAGAGTCTTACGTCTCTTTGCACGGTGACATATACTCTTTTCCAATTTGAGGCGGCGCTTATTTCATTGATCCTATTGTTCAACTTTAACATAAACTCGTATGCGGTTTCTGCATACCCGCGTTCGCCTGCCAGTGGGCGGCCTGCACGATAGAGTCTTTGATATATCCGTTCGATGGCTATCGCTGGAGCAAGTCGCAGATACCGCCAGCGTTCGACCACGGTGAAATAAATGATTACCAAAAGAAAGGCACATAGTATCGGCAAAATCCAGGAGGATAATTTTTCAATCCGAAATCGCGTAAGCAATTCGGATGCTGTTGTGTCGTTGTTTTGATCCGCATGAATCAATGTGTCGGTTTCCTGGCGCTTGATCTCAGGCTGGGATGCGGTCGGTTCGAACTCAACCCAGCCAATGCCTGGGAAGTAGACTTCTGCCCATGAATGGGCATTCAAATCACGAACAATATACTCGGCGTTGTTCGCACTATATTCACCTGAGGCATAACCAGACACAAAACGAGCAGGGAGTCCGTTAACGCGTGCCAGGACAACCATGGCTGTGGCGTAGTAGTCACAATAGCCTCTCTTTAAATCGAAAAGGAAATACTCCGCCACGTCCTGTCCCTCTGGCGGGGCGGCGATATTAAGGTCGTAGGGATATGTACGCAAATAACTTTCAATAGCTTTCGCTTTGTCATACGGATTCGTTATTCCAGCTGTGATCGTTTCGCCAAGTTGTTTGACGCGATCAGGAAGGGTGTTCGGCAGGAGAAGATAACGAGTCGTAATATCTTCAGGGTAGTCTGTTGATGCAGATCGCAGTTGTTGAATTGTTGCCGCGGGCACGTAGGATTCAGCGTCGTAGGACGTTGCGTCGGTTGTAGCGGCGAACATGTCAGATTGGAGCAAAGCCGATTGACCAGCAAATAGGTCTGATTGAGGCTTGACTCGCCATGTCGCAGTAAAGGGAATATCTGCGCTGAACAGAATCCCGCTCCAGAAAAGCTTACCCTCCGGTTTCATCATCTGGACTTTCATATGAACAGGCTTGTATCCATTGAGTAAGCCGGGGATGATCGGCGTATTGGAAGCATATTTTTGTGAGTAGGTAGAACTTGTAACCCAGCCTGCGCTAACATATCTGTCATAGACAACGCTCCGCCAATAATATCTCGGAGCAGATTCTACGAGAGCTGGACCTACGACTGGCGGCAATTCACCAGTCTTGATTATCATTACAATGTCTTTTGACCGTGCCCATCCACCGCTGAGTAGATGATCTTGCGGCATGGATGGCTTTGGAGTACCGACTGGCTTTACAGGAATTGTGTGTTCTTTAATGCCAAGCTGGTTGACGGTTTCGTTTTGATTCCGCTCGCGTATATGGTCGCGGATATCTTTCCATGAGACCGATGGTGTTATATAGGCAAAGAATCCAATGGCAAGGGTGAAAACTAAAATATTTTGTGCAATGTCGGAACGAACACTATCCGAGTAATCGATACCTTTTTTTTGCCATTGCCGTGAAAGATTCTTGTAGTTCCACACACCCATCAGAAGCAGTAAGATTGCCACCATCCACCAAAGACTTCCGATTTTATATTCGCTGTAAGATGTGACCACCGCCAGCAGGAGCATCGCAGGCAACAAGGATGTCACTGCGTTTCTTTTGCCTGCGAACCAGCCTGCCCATGCTGAGAAAAACCACATGATCCATGCCCATATCATAGTGCGGATGAGTGCATCATCTCCTGCTTTTCTCCCAATAAAACCGATCAACCAGGATTGCAAGCGCCCTGCCAGCGCAGACGATGTCTCCGCGATTGCAGTCCATGTATCGGCGACGCTGTTTGTGTCTACAATGGGCATGACAATGGCAGTATGGTTTTTGATTGCCGGGGCGACTTGTGAAAAATATCCGTTCACGAATTTCGAGGTGACGTCTAAGGCAGCGTTCCCCAGGTCGAGCAGGGGAGTAGTGAGTCTTGCACCGAGAATCCAAATGCCGATGAGCCCCAACGCAGCAATCCCAGCCGATGCCTGATACCCTTTCAATTTGCTTTTACTCACCCCAAAACTAATCGACGCGGCAACGAGGCAAATCCAGAAAAAATTCTGAGTGTTGGTATTGCGTAGTGAGGCTGAGATTCCATAAGTGAGTGCCTGCAGTGACACTACTACCAGGATCAAACCAACCACTTCTGCGTTGAAGATTTTAGAAGCAAGCATCCTGCCAGCGCGCGCGATCATTCCAGCCTCCGCCAATCCGGGATTGGGGCGTGTACTGCGACTGCTTTTCCAGTCCCAAAAATACGCCAATCCCATTCACCTTCATGACCTGGACGTGCCTGTGGTTTATCTAAAAGTTCCTTGGGGATGATATGGCAGGGAACACCCAGTGATTGGAGCGTACTGGATAAGCCGTCGATATTTGCATTTCCGCCAAACGAGTTTGCATCGAATAAAAATACAGTCGGCAAAACGCCGCGCCAGATCAACGGAAGTAACGATTGCGTCCATTCTGTATCCGCACAGGCTGTGACGATTAGCAGATTACAATGACTGCCGAAGGCTCTTCCTGCTCTTTGCAAATAATCTTTCAAGGATATTTCAGCAGGAGACGCAACAGCCAACGACTTCAACAAGGATTGTTGTTGATATTCATTACGTTGTGGCACATGCCATGCAGGCTCGTTCCCATTGATGGCAAGACCCACAGGGTGTCGATCGTGCAATCCCTGTGCCGCAAGCGACGAGGTGAGTATGATGCCGTGCTCCTCTGTTGAATCTGAACCTGTTCCAAGTTGCGAAGCCTTGTGCAGATCGAGCAGTATCCACCAATCGCCAGCAGGCATTCCCTCTGATTGGCGGACAAAAAACTTGTTCTTTCGTGCGCTCGTTTTCCAATGGATCAATCGCATGGGGTCATTCTGGGTCATCTCGCGCGTATGCGATGCGTTGATCGTTTCTTCGAGTGAGCGAGCGCTCGTCCTGCCATCGCCAGTCAGACCACTGGAACGGATGTCGAATTTTGGCAGGGCGACAATAGGCGGCATGACCACCAGTGTTGATGATGCCGGGTCTTCAAAGGTAACGGTATAGATACCGAAGGGATCGCCGGTTTCAAGCGTTGTGCTTCCAAGTGTGTATACACCGCGCCGCGTACATTGGCTGATGATTTTCCGTTGGGATGTACTGGACGCATCTACCCCGGTTGCTATGGATACCTGGTGATCAGGGAGCGTGGAGTGGTCGTGCAATAATAGCCATGTGGCGGGTAATATGAACTGGTTGGTCAAGGTGAAGCGTTCTTCCAGCCTGTCGCCGACCTGTGCCCAACCAAAACGGATTTCACGCTCGAAGTGAAAGAATCCTACAAGTCCACGCGCCCACCACCAACAAACAAGCCATACTCCCCCAATTCCGATCAACAGAATGACCCAAACACGCGATGGGATCGATAATCTGCATAATGAATGCGATTGCGGCAATAACGGGAAATATCTTTACATTCAATCGCATGGAAACTGTCATAGGTTTGATTATATGCGAAATGTCCTCCCCCGAAAGGCTAGGTTGTTTCCTGCCTGTTCTCCCGATGTATATAAACTTTGTATACGATACACTGTTCTTGCTTGGTCAACTTAATCACATATGATATATAAGGAGTAAATATGACAAACCCTCTTACTGATTTCTCGAATGGCTTAACATCCGCGGTTGAAAAAGCCGGCGCGAGCACCATCCTTGGTGGACGCGCGTAAGCGTTATCCCGCCAGCGGCATCGCTTATGCAGAAGACCTTGTCCTCACAGCCGATCACGTCGTCACACGCGATGAAGATATCAAAGTCCTATTGCCCGATGGAAAGTCTCTTGGGGCAACAATTGCCGGACGCGACCCCGGTTCCGATCTTGCGCTTTTGCGTCTCGCCGAAAAAGCTTTGACTCCTGTAAAGACATCCAACGATGTGAAAGTGGGTCAGCTTGTGTTGGCATTAGGTCGCCCGAACAATAATGGTATGCAGGCTTCGTGGGGTATCGTCACTGCGATTGCCGGACCTGCTCGCACACATCGCGGCGGTTTGCTTGATGAATATATTCAAACCGAAACAACTCCCTATCCCGGGTTCTCTGGTGGACCACTGGTCAACACCGAAGGTCGAAACATTAGGTCTCAATACATCAGGTTTAACGCGCGGTTCATCACTGACCATCCCAGTGAAAACAGCATGGCGGATTGCGGATGCGCTCGCCAAATATGGCTCGGTCAAACGCGGTTATCTTGGCGTTCGCACACAGCCAGTTGAAATCCCTGAAGCATCGCGTAAAGCATTGAAACGCGATCAGCAAAATGGTTTACTTGTATTGTGGCTCGAAGAGGGCGGTCCCGCTGAAAAAGGAACTTTGCTTGTGGGCGATATCCTTGTTGCCATCAGTGGTCAACCTGTTGGCGACCCGGATGATCTTTTCGCCGCGCTCAACAGTGATACGGTTGGCAAATCCATCGCGGTGGAAGTGTTGCGCGGCGGTAAGCCTGAAACAGTCAATGTGACGGTAGGTGAGAGGAAGTGATTCGCGTCCTGCTGAATGTCCCATCGCCGGCATTGCGCGCGGGATTGCGTGCTCTGTTCACATCGGATAAATCCATCAAAGTTGTAAACGAATCTTTGGATGATGAAATAGAAGCGGACGTGGTTGTCACGTCCGCTTCTCACGCTTCAGTATTGGATGCTTCGACTTCGCTCAGCACAAGCTCTGAACCTGCCGCGTCATCATCAGCCAGTATCCTGTTCCTAAGCGATGACCAACTCAACGTCCAGGAAATGAGGCGCTCTTATCGAGTGTGGGGAGTCCTGCCGACGGAATCGTCCGCTGAAGAGTTGATCGCGGCAGTCCACGCGTTGTCACAAGGACTTATCGTTGGCGCGCCGACACTGTTATTTGAATCAGAAAACGAACCGTTGGAACGCGGTCCGCTCACCGAGAGGGAATTTGAAGTGTTGGGATTATTGGCGAAAGGGTTGGCGAATAAACAAATTGCCGTGGCGTTGGGGATCAGCGAGCATACGGTGAAATTTCATGTCTCTTCAATTTATACAAAATTAAACGTGACCAATCGCACCGAAGCTGTGCGCGCAGGCTTGCGCGGCGGCTGGATCGCACTTTAGAACATTGATAGCTGGCTGGCTGAACGTTTGCCGTCAAGCAAAAGGAAAGGCGCAGCGCGTGCCACAGCGATGCCCATTTTGCGAAGCGCGCTCAGGTCTCGTAGTTTTCCTTTTCGTCGCGCAGACAAGATTGCATCAACGCCTTTCAAGCCAATACCCGGCACTCGCAATAACTCACGTTTGTCTGCCCGGTTAATTTCCAGCGGTTTCTCGGAAAGGTTCATCTGTGCCCAAGCCAGTTTCGGATCAGTGGGGAGGGGAAGATTGCCATTTTGTGTAAAAGGCATTTCTTCAAGATCAAATCCATAATCACGCAACAGGAATGATGCCTGATATAAACGATGTTCGCGCAGTGGGTCAACTGCGGCTTTGTTTTCAAGCGGGGTATCTCGAATGGGATGGAATGCAGAGAAGTACGCCCGTTTGAGTCTTACATTCTTCATCAACCAATCGGTTGTGGTCAATAATTCCAAATCAGCTTTCATCCGAACCGCCCGCTACAAATTGCGTGACCGTGGATGGATAACGTCCATTCCAAAATTTATAGGCGGGTTGTGTTCGGCGTATCTCCTCCACCCATTTCAATGGCTGTAACAATTCTTCAAGGAATACTTTATGTGGAGCAAGCTTAGCCAGACGCTCGGTATTCGGCGCCTCCAAATTGACCGAGACTCGGTCGGCAAACTGCATGGCGCGTTCCACCTGTCCACGTTCTGCGCCAGGCATGATCTTGAGATGCATATAACCGCGAAATCCCATTCGCTTGCGGAGAATTTCAGCCGTATCAAGAATCTTGTTTTGTGTGTTGGCTCCACCTGCCGCGATGCCCGAACTTAGAAAGATACCCTCCGCCATCTTTGCCTGATTGATCTTCATGAACAACTCGGCAAACTCCTGTGGCTTGAACGTTGCGCGGCGGAAGTCGCGTCCTGCACGGAATGGACAGTAGTAACAATCCCGTTCACAAGCCGACGAGAGCAAAGTCTTCAGTAAGTGAATTTGTTTTCCATTGGGAAGTTGTGCCGGATGAACGAACGCGGCTTTTTGTTCCTTCGGGGAGAAGCAGGCAGGTTTGGCTAGCAACTCATCGCGCTGAGCGGAGTGAGGAGCGTTCTTTGCGACGAACGCAGTCGAAGTGTCCTCTGCGTGTTCCAATTCCATTTGCCCAGAAAGTTCAATCAAAGTGTCGAGAGCATTCATGGGTTGATTATAGAACATACGTTTCATTTAATCAATGGCGTTTTTGGAGTGATTCGGGAATATTAGAGAAGGTTTAGAGAAGTGAGGATATGGCTGAGTTCATCCTATTGTCATTTTCGTTCCGTATACTCCAACCAATAGATTTCGGAGGATCGTATGAAAAAAACAATAATAGCCAGCTTGATCGCACTTCTGATGACCGCTTGTGTGGGGACATCCATCTTTGTGATTGGGGGAGCGGCATTGCTAAATAAAAATGGAGTTACTCCATCCAACTCACAGGCACAGTTATCCCAGGTGTCAAATGTGAGTTCTTCCAACCAGGCTCAGATCGATCAAATGCAAAACCTGATCAATCAATATCAAGATCGTGAAAAACAATATCAACAGCGTGAACAACAGCTTCAGGATCAACTTGCGCAAGCTAATGCACAAGTCCAACAGGATCAACAAATGGTCCAGCAAGTTCGGTCCCTACTGGCGGCTTTACAACAACGCGGCTTGATCACTGTCACCAACGATGGCCGTATCCTTATCAACCGATAACCAGTGAGGTCACAATGAAACTTCTAAGATCAGCGCTTCGCACGTGGATAACATTGACCAGCGTCCTCAGTTTTGTCGGCGGCTGGGTCATCCTTGCACACGCGCCGAAACCGGTTCAAACTAATTCGTCGCTCAATACAGGGGCGTCTGTTCCAACACTGGAACCGCTTCCGCCCCTTTCCTCTGGAGCAAATAGTTTCCAAGACCAGCCTTTGTTTAGTGTCCAACCGAGTGTGCGTGCGCGTTCCAATCCGATGTTTATAACAGGTGGATCATGATCCATTCCATGGAATTTCGGGCGATGAACACAGACATACTGCTTGCCGCGGAGGGTGGGCAGGTGATGGAAGGAATGCATGCGGCACAATCATTCATTGACGACTGTGAACAACGCTTCAGCCGCTTTCTGCCTGCCAGCGAACTCACCCAACTCAACCGTTCGGCGGGCGAATGGTTCCCTGTATCCGACGACCTAATGGAATTATTACAACTCTCGATGAAATACTATCTTGAGACAAAAGGAATCTTTGACCCAACCGTTCTGACAGAGTTGAAGCGGATAGGCTATGACCGAAGCATGGACGAGATCCGTTCAAACGGAAACACATCCCAGCCTCACGCCTCAAAACGGACCTCGAAGCCTGCCTTCAACGAAATCAGCTTTGACCTGGCTGATAATAGAGTCCGCCTGCCGCGCGGCATGGAGATCGATCTCGGCGGCATTGCCAAAGGCTGGATCGTGAAAGAGACGGCGCATCGCCTCCACAGATATGCTGAGACTTGTGCCGTCAGCGCAGGCGGCGACATGTACTTCATCGGGCATCCCTCCGATGGCACAGATTGGGATATTTATCTCGAAGACCCACGTGACGCGTCGCAGATGCTGACTCAGCTTCACGTCGGCTCGGGAGGGGTGGCAACCTCCTCGGTCATGAAGCGAACGTGGCGTCAGGGTGAAAAAGTCCGTCACCATTTGATCGATCCACGCACCGGTGAACCTGCAAAAACTGATTGGTTAAGTGTCACGGTAATTTCTCCCGATGTCATTGCGGCTGAGGTGTATGCCAAGGCGATCTTGATCCACGGCGAGTATGAGTTGACTCAATTATTGGATTCACAACAAGATATGACATATATCGCAGTGGATTCACAAGGAAGCTTGTCTGGGTCTCAAAACTACAAGGAATATATCTATGAATTCACGACAGACGCCGTCTTATCCAATGAAATCACTTGCTAAGCCTTTCACCACGATATTACTGGTCAGCGCTATTTTCGTCGGCATGTTGACCGCGATCGCAGTGGGAGGGACACTTGGCGGCGAGACTTTTGCGCAAACACTCCATTCGTTCTTCGGTTTGGATTCGGTTCAGATATGGTGGTACATAACCCGGGCATCTGGTTTGACCGGTTATTTCCTGCTATGGCTTTCCATGATTTGGGGATTTGCCATTCCCAGCAAGATCGTTCAACCTCTTGTGGAAGGGACGTTTTCATACGATTTTCACGAACATCTTTCATTGATCGGGCTTGGATTTGTTCTTCTGCACGTTGTCGTTCTAATGTTTGACAATTTCCTGCGATTTAGTATCCTACAGATCTTGATCCCGTTTATTGACACTTATCGTCCGTTCTGGGTGGGACTTGGCGTCATCAGCTTTTACATGCTTCTGCTTGTCACTATTACGTTTTATCTACGCGGAAAAATTGGTGTTCAGGCGTTTCGCTCCATCCATGTTCTTAGCATAGCTGGTTATCTTGGCGCAACACTGCACGGACTGTTTGCCGGAACGGACTCTGCATTGCCCGTCACGATGTTCCTTTATGCAGGGACATTCCTTGTAGTGATCTTTTTGACCGTTTACTGGTTGTTCATGCGCTCATTTGGCAAAGAAGAGAAACCGGCAGTTGCAACACGTTCTGCAAAAACAAAACAATACCAGCGCAGATAAATATTGGACTAAACGCTCCTGACGCCGTCCTCGGCGTCAGGATGGATATCATCACGAGCGATGGATTTATCCTATCGCTCGTTTTTTGTTAAGCGGATTTTCCTGAGCAATGTCACTATGAAACTCCGACTTGCGTGGCTATACTAATGAAAACATTATGTCACTCTCCTGAAGGACATCGGGACGATTTGTTGGTGTAGAGACCCTTCTCTGTCGCTCAGGGTGACATGTTAGGAGTTTCATATGTGTGAATTCTGTACCCAGCATGGAGAGGGCGAGAAGTGGTATCTGACGATGGAGAACTACTCGCTTGAACTATTGGACCAAAACGATCGTCGCAAGTACGCGGCGGATTTCCTGAACGGATTCCATAAACGCGTGCCGACAAGCGTCAAGCAATTGGACTCGATCCGCAGGACGCCGTTGATGGCTCTGGCAAAGCCCATCCTGACCATGAATTCAAAAAGCGGACCACTACGGACAGGTGGTGCCGATGGAAGATGTCGAAAAGATATTCGAGATGGTGCAGGGAGCGGTGAGACTTCCCTGCGTGTGCCGACGTGTGACCACAGGGAATATGAACGCTCGTTATTGCTACGGCTTGACGATGGACAAGCAACTCATGGATGCCTTGGACGATTCGTTCAGCCTTGAATTGTTGACCAAGGAAGAAGCGCTCGAATCGATTCGCAAATTGGACAAGGAAGGACTCGTCCATTCGGTGTGGACGTTCAAGACTCCTTTCATTGGCGGACTGTGCAACTGCGACCAGGACTGCATGGCGTATCGCATCACCCATGCCCGCGGAGATTACCCCGTCATGTTCCGCGCCGAATGGGTGGCGGAAGTCTCAGCGGATGCCTGCAACGGCTGCCGACTGTGTATGCGTCAATGCCAGTATGGGGCGATTCGATATTCATCGAACAACAAAAAAGTGGTGATCGACCCCACCGCCTGCTATGGATGTGGCGTTTGCCGTGCTAGTATGCAAAAAAGATGCGATCACGCTTTCGCCGCGTGAGAGTGTGAAAGAGGCGGCGG
>CAVSRF010000008.1:0-44713 GCA_963730175.1 uncultured Chloroflexia bacterium
ATGGTCGTACATAACCCGGGCAGCTGGCTTGACCGGTTATTTCCTGCTATGGCTTTCCATGATTTGGGGATTTGCCATTCCCAGCAAGATCGTTCAACCCCTTTTGGAAGGGACGTTTTCATACGATTTTCACGAACATCTTTCATTGATCGGGCTTGGATTTGTTCTTCTGCACGTTGTCGTTCTAATGTTTGACAATTTCCTGCGATTTAGTATCCTTCAGATCTTGATCCCGTTTCTTGACACTTATCGTCCGTTCTGGGTGGGACTTGGCGTCATCAGCTTTTATATGCTTCTGCTTGTGACTATTACGTTTTATTTGCGTGGACGAATTGGCGTTCAGGCGTTTCGCTCCATCCATGTTCTTAGCATAGTTGGCTATCTTGGCGCAACACTGCACGGACTGTTTACCGGAACAAACTCTGCATTGCCCGTCACGATGTTCCTTTATGCAGGGACATTCCTTGTAGTTGATCTTTTTGACCGTTTACTGGCTGTTCATGCGCTCATTTGGCAAAGAAGAGAAACCGGCAGTTGCAACACGTTCTGCAAAAACAAAACAATACCAGCGCAGATAAATATTGGACTAAACGCTCCTGACGCCGTCCTCGACGGCGTCGGGATGGATATCATCACGAGCGATGGGACTTATCCTATCGCTCGTTTTTTGTTAAGCGGATTTTCCTTGAGCAATGTCACTATCGAGACTCCGACTTGCGTGGCTATACTAATGAAAACATTATGTCACGCTCCTGAAGGACATCGGGACGATTTGTTGGTGTAGAGATTCTTCTCTGTCGCTCAGGGTGGCATCTGTAAAGGAGTTTCGTATGTGTGAATTCTGTACCCAGCACGGAGAGGAGGGGGAGAAGTGGTATTTGACCATGGAGAACTACTCACCTGAACTATTGGACCAAAACGATCGTCGCAAGTACACAGGCTGATTTCCTGAACAGATTTCGTCGAACCGCGTGCCGACAAGCGTCAAGCAATTGGATTCGATCCGCAAGACGCCATTGATGGCTCTGGCAAAACCCATCCTGACCATAAATCAAAAAGCGGACCACTACGGACAGGTGGTTCCGATGGAAGATGTCGAAAAGATATTCGAGATGGTGCAGGGAGCGGTGAGAATTCCCCTGCTGTATACCGCACGGGTGACCACGGGGAATATGAACGCTCGTTATTGCTACGGCTTGACGATGGACAAGCAACTCATGGATGCCTTGGATAATTCGTTCAGCCTTGAATTGTTGACTAAGGAAGAAGCGCTGGAATTCATCCGCAAATTGGACAAGGAAGGACTTGTCCATTCGGTGTGGACGTTCAAAGACCCCTTTCATTGGCGGACTGTGCAACTGCGACCAGGACTGCATGGCGTATCGCATCACCCGTGGACGCGGAGATTACCCCGTCATGTTCCGTGCCGAATGGGTGGCGGAAGTTTCAGCGGATGCGTGCAATGGCTGCCGACTATGTATGCGTCAATGCCAGTATGGGGCAATTCGGTATTCATCGAACAATAAGAAAGTAATGATCGATCCCACCGCCTGTTATGGATGCGGTGTTTGCCGCGCAGTATGCAAAAAAGATGCGATCATGCTTTCGCCGCGTGAGAGTGTGAAAGAGGCGGCAACTATATGGTGAAACCACGACAACACAAAAATTCTCTTGCTTTTCTGTTCGATTTTCCCTACAATTGGACTAATCCTAAAAGAGTAGGGGAGATGTACGAATCAAATGTAACATCAGTATAAATTAAGGTCTTGATACAGGGTTCTTATGGCAATCACATTGGTCTTACGTGTAGATGAAGGGCAGTTGTTCGTCAGCTTTGATGACCAGACCGTAGGACCATGCTGGATAAAATTCCAGCGATTGAAAGATTACAAGCTGACCCGTTCACGAGCGGACAGGTTCTAACTACCGCGTTGGGGGGCGATGAGATGTTGAAGCGGCTCGCTAATGACCCAGATAATTTAATTTTTTTGGACTGTGACGATAAAGCCGATGCGTTGCATGGGAATTTGCCACGCTGCTTGACCGTCAGTTTTTGTGCGTGAAAGCAGGGATGCTGCGGACGGTGCTGCGCAATGCGCCGCCTGTGACATCGAATGGCGTCTTGAATTTCATCGCACTGGCGGCTGACCCAGTTGGTGGATGAAAGCGGAAACGTGCGCGATGGTTACCGTCTCGATCTGGATAATGAGATGAAAGCCATTCGCGAGACATTGCAAAACAGCTGAAAGATTCTCCGGCACGCCGAATCCCTCCGACGCGCGAGAATCTGAATAAGGCCTTAAGAAGGGACCTGCCATACTCCATCTATCCTGTCATGGGAATGTAGTCGATATGCCCAGAGGAACGCTGGCGTTTAGCGCTTGAAAAGAAAGATGGCAGCCATGACCCGCTTTCAGGCGCGGACTTGTTGACATGCCAGTCGCGGTGTCCTGCGTTTGGTCTTGTTGAGCGCCTGTCTTACCGCCACTAGATCACAGGCGAACCTTGCGCGGGCATTGGTATTGAACGGAGTGCCGATTGCCATCGGAATGCAGAATCCATTTCCTGATCCGTTAAGCGATGAACTGGCTGTGGCATTGTATGATAGCTTGCTCGCAGGCATGAGCATTGGGAGCGCCATGCGGCAGGCAAGGATCAGTCTGTCGCGCGATTATCGAAGTACGGGTCTGCCTGTTTGTTATGTGGCGGAAAATAATTGGAATGCGAAGCGTTTCCCATGCAACAGGGGAACCCCTCGGTTGGCGGACTGGCAAGCCTGGCATCGTCTTCCTTGGAGGGGAGATAAGCCGCCGCGCCCATTGTTGGGACGCAATCTTGAACTGCATCAAATCGCAAAACATTTCATGCAGGGGCGCAAGGTGATTACGGTCGCAGGGACAGGCGGCATGGGCAAGACCGCGCTGGCGGCGACCTTTGCCGAACGATTCGCATGGATGTGGTCACAGGGAGTGCGCGGCTATTCGTTTGCGAACGAGGTGAACGCTGTAAATTTCAGGTATGCGTTGATGCGCGCCCTGTTTGGTGATGAAGCCGCGGGGCAGGGGGCAGGTTTGAGCGAAATCAGCAACGCGAAGAGATCTTGAATGCGGCGCGTGAGTGGAACGGCTTATGGTTGTTCGATAATTACGAAAGCGTGATGCAGGCAAGGATAAGATGCCGAGGCGGAAGCGATCCACAGGCTGGTCGCCGACCTTGCCAACGGCGATGCAAGCATCCTGTTGACCAGCCGCGAACAACCCGCAGGCTTGCGCAACGAACTTCTGTTCCTGAAGGCAATCATGCCCTGCAAGGGTTGGGGACCAGGCGGGTGTGGCAATGTTCTTTGAGCACAGCGTGAAGGCAAAGGAAGGACTAAAAAGGAACGCAAAAGACATTGAATTTGCCCTGTCCATCCAAGCACGCCGCCGATGGACACCCGCTGGCGATAGCGCTGCTGGCAGGCGAGTACGATGTAAGCGCAGTGACGATGGAGGATTTCCTGCAAGACTGGCAGGACGAACTGGCAGCCGCGCGGCGACGGGCTGGCGGGACATCACGTCACTTTTACCACCGCCTTTGAACGCAGTTATGCGCATCTTCCAGAACACTTGCAACAGGCAATATGTGCCTTAAGCATCTTTCCATTTCCGTTTTTTGCACAGGGGTGGTCGGTCGTGGAAGGTGGATCATCCCTCGATGAGGAAACACTGGGAAAAGCGAAACAGGCGTTGGATGAATTGACCCGCCGCAGTTTATTGGAAGTGGACGCATGGTACAAGGATGATACTCCTGCAACTTACCGCTTCCAACCCGCCCTGAGGCAGGAAGCCGCGCACAGGCTGGATCCTACGCTGAAAGCAAATCAACAAAACGGCTACGCCGCCTATGGCGCATGGCTGGCAAATCGTGGATACGGGGACATCCACAGCGATATAGCGCTCAACCGCGTAGTGCGCCTCTCAATGGATGCCATGGAAAAAGCCACAGAACTCATTGTTGCAGGGAGCAGAAAGATTATGGCATATTCGCAGGCTGGCATGGTTGAAGAATGCCTGGGGTGAAACGCGCCTGCCTTTGATCTATTACATACGGCGATCTCCTCAAAACTGCCCGACCCACAAGCCGACCCTGAAACGCAAAAGTGGAAAGTTCATTGCGCTTTGAATTGGCTGGGATTTATGTGACGCGCGGCGATCTCGACCGCGCCCTGAAATTGTATGAAGAAAGTCTCGTACTTCTTGAGCAACTCGGCGATAAACAGGGCAAAGCCGCTTCACTCATCAGATGGCGCAGGTTTTCCTGACGCGCGGCGATCTCGACCGCGCCCTGAAATTGTATGAAGAAAGCCTGCAATTAACGAGCAACTCGGCGATAAAAAGGGCAAAGCCGCTTCACTCTCGAATATGGCGCAGGTTTTCCTGACGCGCGGCGATCTCGATCGCGCCCTGAAATTGTATGAAGAAAGGCTCGAACTATCGTGAGCAACTCGGCGATAAACAGGGCAAAGCCGCTTCACTCTCAGATGGCGGAGGTTTTCCTGACGCGCGGCGATCTCGACCGTGCTTTGAAATCGTATGAAGAAAGTCTACGAATTTTTGTGAGAGCTTGGCGATAAAAGAGAGGGGCTGATTTACGCGCTATTCAAATATGTCAAATTTGTATTGGGAAAAAAAGGATTATTATCAAGCGCATAATTTAATGGAACAAGCCATTGAATTATGTAAACAAATTGGCTATATGGAAGGAATTGCATTTTGCACAGCGAAACTCGCCAATTATGTCAAGTACTTGGTGATAAAGAAACTGCTCTTGCCTTTTTTGCTAAATCCTTGGTTCTTTTCGAGAAGCTTGGGGCGCAACTAATGGTTGTTGACCTACACCAAAGGATTGCAAATCTCAAGGATGGTAAGAACTCCAGATAATGATCCGTGTCCCGAAGATGAAGAAGGCTTTGAAGCGCAATTACAGGCACAACTGGCTCAACTTCCGCCAGAAAAACGCGGCGAAGCTGAAGCGCAAATCCGCAAGGCGTATGAAGAATTCCAGCGCATAAGTCCCGAAGAGCAAGCCAGAGCGCTTCAAGTTGCCAATGACCAAAGTAATCGTGCTCAGATTGATAAAGCTGCGAAGCAAGCACGCGATGCAGGGCTGGCATATGTCCATAAGCAGGCGCCTAAAAAAGACATTCTCGACTATCTCACTGAGATGTCACAGAAAGCCGCAGATGGCGAAGAACCTGGGTCCCCGTGGCTGGAGGTTGCCGCGTTGTGTGATGCATTGATTGCGTTGATCAAAGAAGAACCTGTCCCGCCAGTGCCTGCCGTGTACGTGTCCCATTTTTCGGCGGTACAGAGTGAAATGAAAAAGGAGTAGTTATGAGCGATAAAATTAAGATTACTTGTCCGCGCTGTAAGCATAAATGGGAACAGCCCTTGAAGGAATTGGAAGTAATAGTGGAGGGGTATCGTGGTGACAAAAAAGAAGAAAATTCAAAAAGAAACAGTAAAGTATCGCGCTATATGTCCCGTTGATGGTACATATATCGTCCTCGAAGTTGAGGAGGATTGACCTATGCCTAAAGTAGTTTCAATCCGTGAGGAGAACAGCGAAGAAAAGAAACTGCGCGAATGGTTTGAAACGCAGGCGCTTGAGTCCCCGAAGAATTTGGAAGAAGCCGCTCGATTGTTGATTGGTTTGGTTACTGGGTTATTGGGTGCATTATTCGGCGTACTGACTGTTTCAGCTGACAAATTGCCTGCTTATCTATCAATGCCGCTGATAAAAGTATTTGGTGTAGTCGCGGTAGGTTTCTGGCTGGCTTCATTGGTTTGCGGTTTACTTGTTGTTACACCGCGGAGATGGCAGTCCAATGCAGGAAAGCCTGATTTTGAGAAGTTGGTATTTAGACAAATGCTGGACTATAAATCAATTTGGCTGAGAGCAACAACTATATTTTTTGGTCTGGCAGTTTTGGCGTTAGGAATTGTACTGATCACTGCATTGTTGAATGCATAGGCTCGATAGGGGAGGGGAAGTGAAATGATGAATGGTGAATGCAGAAGGAAGAGTAACTTTGCAATCTGCACACCTTCAACCTTCCAACAATTCCTACACTCTACAGTTCATTGGCATTCATCCAAACCAAATGGGGGAGAGAGTTCACGCTCCGCTAAAAGCCATTCTTGACAAATTCTTTATCATTCGATATAATTTACATTACATGGAATGATATAAATGGAACTGAAAACCGAGATCAAACGCTTTCTGGACACTTTAGACCGCTCTCCGCGCACTGTTTTTACGTATAGTAATGCCCTGGAACAGTTCGTAAATGCAGTTGGTGAAGATGTAGTGTTGAATACAGAAACGTATACGTCATTTCTCTCGACACTCAAATCAAAATCCCCTTCCACACAGCGCGTATACACCACTGCTGTGCGAAAGTTTTATGCATTCTGCAAGGCTGGCGATCTGTCTGAACTCAAGGAAGCCACAGAACACTCCACGCGCAAGCAGGGCAAACGCATCGTCAATTTCAACCGTGAGGCTGTGGAGAAAGTCATCGCACATTGCGACACGCTGACCAGTGACGCGTCAGATCTGGAAGCCCTGCGTGACCGCGCTTTTGTGCTGACTCTTGTGGATACAGGTTTACGAATATCCGAAGCCTGTTCCCTAAAACGTAGTGATATTGATTGGCTGGAAGCACGCGCCATTATCATCGGTAAAGGCGATAAACAAGCGGTTATCCGCTTCTCCAATCGTTCCATGGAAGCTTTGAAAGTTTACTTACACGCAAGAGCAACCGTGGAGCCAAATTCACGTACGCCGCTGGGTTCCCAGCCTGTCTTTGCCCGTCACGACATCCGCGCCAGTAAAAAGATACGCCCCATCACGGCAGGCGGAATGTGGAAAGCCATCAAATCCCGGATCGAAGAGGCTGGTGTGGAACGCAACGCGGTCCGTATTCATGATTTCCGTCATTACTTTGTGACCATGACCTATCTTGCAAAAGGAAATTTAAAGCTATCGCAGGAACTTGCCCGTCATGAAAGCATCACCACTACAAATCGCTATGCCCACTTTGGAAGCGAGGCAGATGTGGCATATGATGAAATATTCAACAAGAGGTCCGATGATTGAAATAACATTTAGAGATTTCTATGAGCACAAATACAGCGATGATGGCTTCGAGTTATACGTGATGAAAAACGCACTTGACGATGTTTTGTATGTTGGTATTTCAAGAAACGATGTCTGGAATCGTTGGTTTGCCTGGAATGGACATATTGCGAGAGATGCCAAATTCATGGTTGGAGAAAGTTCGGTTGGGCAAAAGATTACAGACCATCTACCAGACTCGTGGAGTTGGAAAATCCAATTATGGACACTTGATGATTGTGTGGCATTTTGTGCTGACAAGCTTAATCTACATGGCAGATACACCATTCAAATGCTGGAGCCATTCATGATCCAAAACTTAATCCCATCCTAAACGTTACATATAACCTGAACCCCGGCATTGATACAACACCAAAAAGCAAAAAAGAGAAACAACGCGAAGCAGAATTGGACAAGGCTTTTCGTGAAATCTTTGAGAAAAAGAAATAACCTCTCCCCTGCCCTATTTAATCCTGCACAACAAAATTGAATATTGCCAGATAATAATCGCCGCGGTCTTCCAATTGGACGGTCAAACCATCAACGGGTTGTTCAGGAAAATAAAGTTGCGTGGTCAACACCGCCCCACTTGGCGATGTCACCTTGACGTGGATGTGCCTGATGGGACGCGAATCATAGAGCCCCGGGTAAACCGTTTCGAGATAATAGCGTCCCTTGTTGTCTGAAAGTTGATGTCCGCGTAAGGTGTAACTCTCGTTATCATATTGACCGTTTGTGTCTGCCTGCCAGAAATCAAGCGTCACATGCGGGATCGGTAAACAATCCTTGTTCACGACTTGTCCAGCCAGGATAAGCTTCTTGCCTTGCATCCCATCTGTAAACAGAGTTGCAGCTTTCCGGCGAGCCGGCTTTGAAATAAGGTCCCTCCTGATCTTCCGGTGTCAGACCTTTGTCACAAACAGCGGCAGGGAGATTTGCCAGAATATCCACGTTGGATTCTGCGCCAGATAAACCCTGAGGCGCCGCGTCAGTCATGGAGGGCGAAGCAGGCACCGGCTGAGTCGCCGAGGCGCAGGCTGTCATCAAACTAATTGAAAGTAGGGCAACTAAAATTTTTCTCATTGTCAATCTCCTTCTGGGGTTTCAGATGAAGAGGAACATAGGGTTCTTACAGTCGCTTATAATCACGTTTAGACTTTTGTCCATTGAGAATAGTACTCCATGAAAACATTATCGAATTACCAACGTGCCACACAAGAGACTGTTGAAAACCTCCAGCAGGTTGCAAAGTCTCTGGAATTGCGGAGGCTTACAAAGCTATCCCTTCCTGAGATCGATGCCGTAGTGAACCTGGTTGCCAGGGTCATTCCAGCCGGAAACGTGCCGGGTATGATCTTGAGCGGATTAACCCGAATATCAGGGAGAAATGTTCAGCCGCAAAAAGTCAGGCAGGATATCAACATTCTGTTCAAGGAGGCGTCTAGCTTCTTTGAATACGGTGCGGTTTTTGCCGGACCCGCCGCGGTCATTTGGGGATATCAGAATCTTTTGCGACTGGCAGGTAAGGATCCCGACTCTGCATTCCCTGAAGGCATCTGGCAATTCTACGTGGACTATGCACTACGTGAGGACACGGCACGCCACGCCAACGAAACTCACGGTTTCGATACACTGCTGAAAAAAAATGATCTTCGTCTCAGTAGTGTAGATCGTTTGACCGCCTGGGTTATGGCATCGGTGATGTGCCTGCATCAATACCACTCCCTGTTGGCAAGTGAATGGTATGAACGTACCGCCTTGTGGTCGTTACAGGAAGTTTCCGGTGTGAATGATCTATACCGTGAATGGGAAAAACAAAAACCCTATAAGCGCGACGCCGACGCCGCAAACTATGATTACCCGGCATACCGCAGGATCAAGTTCCGACAATTTCTCGAGTTTGCCGCAGTCTCATTGAACCGATCCAAACGAAAAGACTGGGAAAAGAAACTGACGAGTGCGGTCGAGGGTTCGCTTCCATCTTATCAAAAACAAATGTCCATCCTTGCCTATTTGGAGCCGGGAACATTCGGCGAAACACGCACTCCCATTTCATTGGGTCAGGCACATATTGGGATCATCCATAATGGCGGTTACTACCTCCTCCCCATTTGTGAGCCGGGCACATCCAATCCGCTGGATGTGAGGACAGCCAGATCACAGGTTGCCGCCATACTCGCACCTGCTCCATCTATAAAGCGCATGGGACTCGAATCCCTCGCCCGCGTCAAACGGACCGAGACGCTGGCTCTTCGCAAAAAGCTGAATCCAACACTGCAAGCGGATCTCAATAAACTGCGCTTCACCCCAATTTTGATCAACAACGATCAAAACGACTCGTCCCTTTTGCTTTCCGAAATCCGCCAAAAGGAACGCGGTGTCGGCGACCACGCGCTGACCATCTTCGATACGGGCAAAACATTTGTGTTCGACCAGTCTCATATCTTTTTCGACGGCGGTTGGGGCGCGGCATTGGCAGAGATTATGACCAACGAAGCGCTATCCTGGGCGGGGTATTTGAGTTTGCTGGGTCCCATTGTCCCTGGGCAGGGTGAGATTTACACAAAACTCGAACTTGATATACAGCCCAACGATATTGTGTTGATCGAACAGGCGCCGCGTGTGTCCGTTGAAGCCGGCGCGGAAAGCAACAAGATCAACATCAAAGACTGTCTCGCTCTGCGGCATTACTTTGAACAGCGAAGCGACCTTATCCACTTGACGATCAACGACCTGCTTGTGCTGTATCGGGCAATTCATGCTGCCACATATCAACCTTCACCGATACTGCGCCAGAAATTGGATGCCCTGGAAAAAAGCAACTCCGAACAGGCAAAGTCTGTCAAACAAGACCTGATGGATTTCGCGAATATGAACCCATCCATCCTGATCCCCGTTGACGCGAGCAAGCGCACACCGCGAGACCGAATTTATCCGCTTAATATGGAAGTCCCTCTCATTGAACTTGACCTGTTGGGCTTGCACACTCACACCCTGCATGCCCTGGCAGAAAAGAAGGATGACAGCCAATTTGATTCCTTGCAAATGCGTTATCTCGCTACACTGGGTGGCTTTGGTACAATACTTGCGAAAGCCAAGGATATTGCTGTGCAGGGTCAAAGCATGAGCGTGCAAGCCATAAAATTACTGGGTCATATGCCAGACCCCATCAAGCGGCTTTTGGATAAAGTTCCGGAACGTTATGAAAGATTGAACAACCTGCTCAAAGGGACAGAGGTCATCTCTAATTTGGGAGCGGTTGCCAAATCCAGTTCACTTACCCGCTTTATGACGGCGAAGGATGACAACGAACAGAAACAATTAACCTGGGGCGTGATGACGGACGCGAACGAAGTGATGCACATCACCCTCAGGGACTTTCGTCCGCACGTAGCCTTGTTGCATGAGATTGATCGGATGGATATTGCCAACATGATCGCACAGGATTATCTCGATAACTACGTGGAAGGCTTGAATCAATTCGTACAGGAAATCATCCAGATCGTTGTTGGACACTCCAAACCTGACGGTCAAGGAAAAAAATAGACTGTGGCTGGTCACTCATTAATTGGCAGGACATTAGGTAACTTCCAGGTCAAACGCCTGCTGGGGCGCGGCGGCATGGCGGAAGTGTATTATGGCTGGGACGTAAAACTTCATCGTCATGTTGCCATCAAAGTGATCGAGGCACAGAACCGCGCTAAAAAGTCACAGGCGAACCGCTTCATTCAGGAAGCGCGCATGATGGCAAACTGGCGGCACGAGAACATCATCCCCATTTATTATGCGGGTGACGAGACTGGCATCTTTTATTATGTAATGGAATATATCGATGGATTTGATCTTGCATCCATCATGTCCGTCTACGCAGATAAAGGCGAGCTTATGCCTACCGCTGATGTTTTGCGCATCGGCAATGCAATCGCCAGCGCGTTGGATTATGCTCACAAACAAGGTGTCATTCACCGGGATGTCAAACCTGCCAATGTTTTGATCGCCGACGATGGACATGTCGCTTTGGGGGATTTTGGCTTGGCGCTTGACCTGAATGATAAGTCGCAGGGAGAGGTCTTCGGGAGTCCACACTATATTTCGCCGGAGCAGGCTCGAAAGTCGTCAGATGCGGTTCCACAATCCGACCTGTATTCGATGGGCGTGATCCTGTATGAAATGCTCACCGGTGCGACGCCTTTCAACGATCCATCTCCTGCCGGGTTGGCGCTTCAACATATCACCGAAGCTCCGCCTCGGCCTCGCAGTATCAACCCCAGCCTTTCTCCCCAGGTTGAAGAAGTATTACTCAAGGCGTTGGAAAAGAAACCTGCCAACCGATATCAATCCGGGAAGGGTTTGATGGATGCGCTTGGCAAAGCATTGACCTTGAAGCCTTCAGTAAAAGCCGTGGGGGCGTCATCGCTTCCTCCCATACCTGTTGGTGCGCCCACCATTCATCGAAATAATATTTCACTCAACTCCTTCACAAAACGAAGGGATGTCAGAACTGCGCTTGAAAAAACAAAACGCGGCGGGTTTGCAGATGGTGCCTGATCTTGTTGAAGAAAAGGAAAAGCCGAAACGAAGATTTGGGTGGCTTACTATTTCTTATCCTCTTGATAGCCGCCCTGGGACTGGGATACAAATTCCGCCCCGATCTTTTTTCGTCCATCTCTTCGTCCATTTCATTGCCGCCTCTCTCTTCACTTTTGCCTGCCGCGCCGACCCAGACAGTTGCCGTGCCTGTTGTTATGCTGCCCACCGAATCTCCATCACCTGAGCCAACCAACACGCAAACGGTGCCGCCGCCAACAGAGACAATTACTCCAACTATTACACCTTCCTCCACTGCGACAGAAACACCGCTTCCCACCAACACCCTGACAGAAACGGTCTCGCCGACGCCAACAGTTTCGCCAATGCCGACGATCAAATATCCCGACGGGTATTTGATGACAGCGTTCTATAACAAGAATAGTTTTTATTTACTCAACAGAGGCAAAGCTTCAAGAAGCGAATCAGGGTTTATCTTTGAACGCATCAACGAGGATGGCACCTTTCAAGACCAGTTTGCCGGATGGGAATGGGAACAAAAGCGTTACATGGTCATTCAGCCTGACCGTTGTATGAGCCTTGAAATTTTCCAGTCTGAACAACCCTATCTCAGACCCGCTGAATGTGAAAATAGGACGTTGAGCAAACTGGAACCAACGAGCGATTCAAAAGAACTATTCTGGATTCCGAACGATACCAGTCACCAGTTCCGTATCCTTTGGCAAAACGAAGAGATCGCCCGTTGTGAGATCGAAGCCGGCACTTGCGACTTCTACGTCCCCTAAATTTTCTCTGCTACTTTCAAAACATACTCACTGTAGGCAGACATCAACATCTTTGTAGTCCGCCCTGGTCTCCCCTGCCCCACCTTCACGTTGTCGATTTGGATGACAGGTACAATGCCGCGTGAACTGGATGTAATGAACGCCTCTTTCACAACCGGAAGCTGATTTAGTTTCAATGGGCTGTATCTCATCTCCAGCCCCCTCCCCCGCGCCACACGGATCACATTACTGCGCGTAACACCTAACAAAATGTCACGTTGGGCTGTGCAAAGCACATCGCGCTCAGCGCGAGGAATATAAAAGAAATTACTCGTCATTCCCTCCAATATTCTTCCATTCTTCACCAACAACGCTTCAAAGATTCCCTCTTTGGCGATATGTATTCTTTGTGCCTCGCTTGCGGCAATAAAGGCTGTAGTCTTTAGTCGCGGAGTTGGGCGCTTGGTCTCTGTCGTTTCAACATGGACGCCTTTTTCGTAGACTTCACGCGGCAGTAACTTCAACGGTTCAATCGAAATGTAAACCTGTCCTTGCATGGTCATCATCACGCGGACGCGTGCTTCGCCGGGGCGATAAGGTTCGAGAGTCAGAAGCAGTTGTCGGCGTAGGAGTGATGCGTCCAAGTTTGGCAGGCGTTGTAAATGGGCAGAGAGTCCCAACACGCGCGTGCATCCATCGTATGTGCGGAAGGTCGAATAATAGCCGTCGGGCAATTGACGGGTAATGGCATCCAGTGAAGATCGGTCAGCTAATTGGACTTCTTTGAGCGTGTTCTTTGTGATTTTCCATGTTCGTATCATAAATAAATTATACGCCCGACATAGATGGTATGATTACCCATCCCACAGCATGAGGAAGGCATGTTATGAACCAGCTTTTTATTTCTTATTCCCGAAAAGATGTTGATTTTGCCCGCCGAATTACGGAGCGATTTGAAGCGGAAGGGTTGGAAGCCTGGGTGGATTGGCAGGATATTCCGCCGAGCGTGGATTGGATGAAGGAGATCCAAACCGGGATTGAAGAGGCGGATATTTTCCTTTACCTTGTCAGCCCGGACTCCATTAGTTCCAAAGTGTGCGCCGAAGAAGTGGGGCACGCTGTTTTGAACGGCAAGCGGATCATCCCTGTCATTGTGCGGGAGATCGATGCAAAGACAGCCCCTGATACGATCACACATTTGAATTGGATATTCTTCTCCCGCCCGCAGGATCAGTTTGAAGATTCTTTTGCGAAAGTATTGAACGTCATCCATACAGATTATGACTGGGTACAGGTTCATAAGCGTTTACAGGTCAAAGCACTTGAGTGGGAGCGCAGTGGGTCTGAAGACAGCTTCCTACTACGCGGTAAAGAGCTGCAGGACGCAGAGGCACAACTGACGGTCAATGGTGAAAAACCGCCCCGCCCCACCGACCTGCAACGTACGTATGTCAATAAGAGCCGCGATGTGGAAAACACACAACTCGAACAACAACGTGCCAAAGAAAAACAGCTTGAAATTGAGAAAAGTCTGGGCTCCCGTCTTCGCCGTTCAACCTACATATTGTTGTTGATATTTACCGTGGCTTTTGCCGCTCTCTACGGATGGCTGTATAAACTTGTCACTGACCTTTCCTTGCAATCCATCACCAGCCAAATGACGTCAATCGTAGAGACTGGAGTCACTAGCATCGATGGAAGTCAATTTCAAAAGCTGGTCAGGGATTACTCCGCAACGGACGATTCGGTATACAACGACGCCTATTTTATCTCGCTTGAATCCCAATTGGATGCCATTCGTGCCTCCAACACAAAAGTCGATCCTAATATGTCTTTGTATGCTATTACGAATGGCTCTCAAAAAGGGGAGATCATGATCATTGCATCGGCAAATCAGGAATACACCTTTAAAGAGGCTTTTGCCTTCGATGATCTGAAAAGTTCTCAAATTGTGGGCATGGAAGAAACCGCCAGAGATGCCAAAATCACGAATAACGAATTGGGAAATAGGATCTCCGCCTGCACCCCAATTCCCGGACCATCCGCCAAACCGGTCGGCGCATTGTGCACGGATTTTCACGTTGATATCGTCTATGAAACTCGTTCAGGAGTTATGAAGACACTTAATATTGCGTTCATTGCCGTCTACCCAGTCATGATTATATTGGTTTTGTTCGCGACCCGTGCCATGTCTGGCTTGTTTGGACGGTTCAGAAAGAAAAAGACCACATAGCGAGAAAGGAAATTTCATTCAAACCTTGACACTTCCCAACTCAACGGTGTAAACTCGACCCGTTCGAAAAATCTAATGAAAGGAGCGCACAGCATGAGCATGTACACCCGAATCAAACTTTTCTTCAGCCCAGATGTCGCTGGGATTTTGCCTTCTCGCAGTGCGCCTACTGACCGTCCATAGGTCAAACTTGTCCTTGTCGTTCAAGCTACGGTGCACTCACCGTAGCTTTTTTGTTTAATTGTTTCGCCCATACCGGAGAATTGCCATGACTACAGTACAACCCACATACGAACCTGCCCTCACGTTTGACTTCCGCAAAACCGTCGAAGAGAACCGCCTCAAGGGACTCTGGAAGATGATGGTGGATTATCGCCTGCCTTATATCGGCGCGACCGCTGCGTTGGCTTTCTCCGCGCTGGCAAAGACCTGTACTTATCTGCTTCTGCGCTACTTTGTAGATGATGTGCTGACCCAGGGCAAATATATTGGAAACAGCCTGACCGGTACCTTCATCTGGATCGCAGTTGGATTCATCGGATTAGCCGCGTTCGAAGGCGGATTCTCGTATCTTTCTGGACGTTTGGCTGCTTTCACCGCCGAGGGAGTTACGCGGCGCCTGAGAGATTTCCTCTTCGACCACATCCAGCGATTGAGTTTCTCCTACCACGCCACCACGCCGACAGGCGACCTGATCGAACGCGTCACATCGGATGTGGATGCCCTGCGCCGCTTCTTCAGTGAACAAGGCATCGGCATGGGACGGATCATCATGCTGTTCATCGTCAACTTCATCGCCATTCTCAACCTGAATGTAAAGTTGGGATTGGTCTCGGTGGTTGTTATTCCGTTCATATTATTGGTCTCGCTTTGGTTCTTCAAGAAAGTTACCAAGCGCTACGAAGAATATCAGGCACAGGAAGCCATTCTCTCCACAACCCTGCAGGAAAACCTGACAGGCGTACGTGTGGTCAAGGCATTTGCCCAACAGGAATACGAGAAGAAGAAATTCGAGAAGGATAACTGGGGCAAATATCTGAAGGGCAAACTGTTGCTCATCATGCACTCCTTATTCTGGCCCCTCTCAGATGTTGTGCTTGGCTTTCAGATGCTGTTCGGTTTTGTCTTCGCCGCCAACATGGCGATCCGTGGAGAGATCACTACCGGTATGTACATTGCCTATGTTGGACTGGTCGTCTGGTTGATCTGGCCCATCCGCAACCTGGGACGTATCATCGTCTCGGCATCGACCGGCATGGTTTCCTATGGTCGTTTGATGGAAGTTGCACGCCAGGTGCGCGAACCCCTGCTCGATGGCAAGGTCCAGCCTGAGGGTCCAGTGAGAGGCGATGTTGTTTTTGAGAATGTCTCGTTCATGTACTCAGATGGCGAGAAGGACGCGTTGAAGAACATCTCGTTCCATGTGAAGCCGGGACAGGCAATCGCCTTGTTAGGCTCAACCGGTTCAGGGAAGACGTCTCTTGTGAACCTCCTTCCGAGGTTCCACGAATACACGGGCGGACGCATCCTGTTGGATGGTGTTGAGTTGAAGGATTACTCACGTTCGTATGTGCGCAGGCAGATCGGTATCGTGGAGCAGGAACCGTTCCTGTTCAGCCGAACGATCCGGGAGAACATCTCTTATGGACTCGGACGTGAGGTCACACAAGAAGAGATCGAACGCGCCGCGAAAGCCGCCGCTGTGCATGATGTGATCATGACCTTCCCGGATGGATATAACACGCTGGTCGGCGAGAAAGGCGTGACCCTCTCCGGTGGGCAGAAGCAACGTGTGACGATTGCGCGCACACTGTTGAAGAATCCGCGCATCCTGATCCTCGACGACTCTACATCTTCAGTGGATACGGAGACGGAAGCAGAGATCCGTGAGGCGCTGAACGAGTTGATGGAGAATCGAACGACCTTCATCATTGCGCATCGCATTCAATCCGTCATGGTCGCAGACCTGATCGCCGTATTGGATAAAGGCGAGATCATTCAAATGGGAACGCACGAAGAGTTGGTCTCCCAGATGGATGGCATGTATCGCAGGATCTATGATATCCAGACACGGATCGATGAAGAATTGGAAATGGAAATTTCGAGTGTAAATTGATTTTGTAGGGGCGAAGCACATGCTTCGCCCCTACGGAGAATAAAAAATGTCAGACGAACTTATCGAACTCGAAGAAGAAGAATATACATCCCAACTGACTGCGCCGGTGTTCAAGCGTATTTTGGGATTGCTCAAGCCGCACTGGAAGTGGGTGCTCGGCTTCCTTATTACTATCGCACTGACCTCCTCGACGGACGCCTATTTCACGTACTTAAACAAAAATATCGTGGATACGGGCATCACTATGAAGGACTCCGCCGCGGTAACGCGTATCGCATGGGTCTATGGCTCGATCATTCTGTTTCAGGCAGTGACCGTGTTTACGTTCATCTATCTGGCAGGTGTGTTGGGCGAGCGCGTGCAATATGACCTGCGCAAGATGTTGTTCAATCACCTGCAGGACCTGTCGCTTTCGTATTATGCACAGAACGCGGTGGGACGATTGATCGCACGTGTCACATCGGATACGGGGCGCGTTGCCGACCTGTTGACCTGGGGCGTGGTGGATTCCACGTGGGCTGTGATGAACATCATCACGTCGATCACGTTCATGGCGATCATCAACTGGAGACTGGCGTTGATCGTGTTTACCATCATCCCGGTCATGCTCTATATCGCGGTGCAATTCCGCAAACGAATACTGGTCGAGTACCGCGTCTCACGCCGTATGAATTCCAAGATCACAGGCGCATACAACGAGAACTTCCAGGGCGTACGTGTGGTGAAGGCGTTACTGCGTGAGGACGAGAACACCAAGGAGTTTCAGGGTCTCACCTCGCAGATGTACAAGGCATCCTATCGTGCCGCTTGGCTCTCGGCGCTCTTCCTCCCCACCGTGCAGATCATCGCCGCAGTGGCGCTGGGCTTCATCGTCGGCTATGGCGGTACGCAGATCAAAGTTGGAGGCATAACCATCGGTGGCATTCAAGCCTTTGTCTCGTATCTCACGTTCATGATGTGGCCCATACAAGACCTTGCGCGGGTGTATTCCGAAATGCAGCACTCCATTGCGTCAGCCGAGAGAATATTCAAGTTGGCAGATACCCCAGCCGAGGTCCATGATAGAGACGACGCCATCGAAGCGAAGACGCTGATGGGCGAGATCGAATTCGATCATGTGGATTTCTATTATGAGGAACGCAAACCCGTCCTCTCTGATTTTTCGCTGAAGATCAAACCCGGCGAGATGATCGCTTTGGTGGGACCGACCGGCGGAGGCAAATCAACGATCGTGAATCTTCTGTGCCGGTTCTATGAACCAGCGAAGGGAGTGATCCGAATCAACGGACACGATTATATGGATTACAAGCTCGAGTCCATCCACAACAAGATCGGGATCGTGCTTCAGACGCCGCATCTCTTCTCGGGCAGTGTTCAGGACAACATCCGTTATGGACGGCTGGACGCCAGCGACGAGGAGATCATCGAAGCCGCAAAGATCGCCGGTGCGCATGACTTCATTGTGACCCTTGAAAAGGGTTACGAACAGAACGTGGGCGAAGGCGGAAACCTTTTGTCCGTTGGGCAGAAGCAGTTGATCAGTCTCGCGAGAGCCGTGCTGGCTCGACCGGAACTGTTCATCATGGACGAAGCCACCTCCTCGGTGGATACATTGACCGAAGCGTTGATCCAACGTGGCATGGAAGCCTTGATGAAGGGACGCACATCGTTCGTGATCGCACATCGTTTGTCAACGATCCGGCGCGCCAACAGAATTATCGTGATCGAAAATGGAAAGATCGCCGAACAAGGCACACACGCAGAACTGCTGAAAATGCAGGGACATTACTATCGCCTGTACACGCAACAGTTCAGGCATGAACTGGAAACTCAATACGGACTTGCTGAGGCAGTCGGCGTAGAAGAACAGAAGGAAGTGGATGAGGCGATGGCTGCGGATTAGAGACCTACCCAGCCTCCCCAAAATACGATGAACTTCAATCGCATTTGGGGGAGGTGCCCGAAGGGCGGAGGGGGCTGAACTAGGAGCAAAAATGAAAATCGAATATGTACCGTTTACTGAGAAAATGATCCCCGACGGCGGGAAAACTTTTGGCGGAGCGACACACGCGCAATCGCAAGAATCTGCCTTTGTTGCCCGCTCGTTTTGAAGATGCACAAATTGCATCCAAGGCTGTTGAAGCGCTCTGGCAGAAAAAGTTGAAGAATGGATTCGCCGCCTTCCGTGATGGAAAGATGGTCGCGTATCTCATCGGTGAGACCACTACCCAGCCGTGGGGTCGAAGCGGATATGTCTATCTGCCTGGATACGCGCTGGCGGAAGCGGAAAGTCCAGCGGTCGTGCAAGACTTATATGCTCTGCTCGGTGATGATTGGGTGAAGAAAGGAAACTTCAATCATTATCTGTACATTTCCGTGGCGGATGGAAACATCCTGGATGCCCTGTTCGACCTTGGTTTTGGCAAAGAGCGCGTGGACGCGTTGATGTCTTTAGGTGCGTTGGAGATTCCTAATGTGGAAGAGCCGGCAGGCGTGACCCTCCGTAAAGCAGGAGCGGGAGATAATGCGCTGATAGGAAGTCTCTCAGGTGTGATTTCACGAGCATTGGCAGAAGCGCCCTATTGGCATCCAACCGTCCCCGAAGATTGGGATGAGTTGCAGGAAGGCTGGGCTGAACTGGCTGACGATAAAGAGTGGACCGTTTGGCTGGCGCTCGATGAAAAGCACGAAGCGCTTGGGACGGTCGGGTTTACGGCGCAGAATGAATCCGAGACCGACATGCTTGCATCGCCGCGGACTGCCTATCTCAGCGTCGCGGCGACAAAGCCGCAGGCACGCGGACGCGGCATCAGCACCGCCCTCACCTGGCATGGATTGAAGGAGGCACGCAAAGATGGATATGAAATTTGTTATACCAATTGGATCAGCCCAAACCTTTTAGCTTCCCGTTTCTGGCCCCGCTATGGTTTCAAGGATGTAGCGTATCGGGTCGCCAAGAAGGTCAGCCCCATGATTGCATGGGCGAAGGATGAATACAGAATGGTGGTTGAGTAGCCCTGAGCGATAGCGAAGGGCGTACCGAAACCACTGCTAACCGAATTATTTTGCTTACGGGTGGTCTCGATACGTTGCTTCGCAACTACTCGACCACCAGCATATATTAGGTAACATCATGAATAAAAATAGTTTACTTACAACCTACGATAAAGACCTGCGCATGCGGATCATGTATCCCGAAGCGCGCAGGGAGATCACCGGCGATGTGGTGCGGTTTATCCGTCAGGCGCCGGGGATGAACTTTGTCTCTTTTACATTTGCAGACGAACCGAAATTGGATTGTGTGATCGACCGCGAGTTGGAATATTTTGCGCCGCTGAACCAGCCACTTACGTGGAAGGTCTACGACCATGACCGGCTGCCGAGTTTGGAAACAAAACTCAGCGCACGCAATTTCATCAAGGACGGCGACCCCGCGGCGGTGATGGTACTCGACGTCAGCGCCGCGCCGGCAGCTTTATTTGAATCAGCCGGAATGGACGTCCGACGCGTTACGAGTTGGGAAGGTCTCAAGGATGTCATCCACGTATTGGATGGCGTCTATGGCGGTCATAATTCCTGGGTCAATGAGCGGATGGGCGGGCATTTGCAAGTCCCCGGTTATTTGAGCATCTACGCTTCTTATGTGGACGATCAGCCTGTCTCTGTTGCATGGACCTATTTCCCCCGTGGGCATTTTGCCACGCTGTTCGGCGGCACGACGCTGGCAGAGTATCGCAAGCGTGGACTGTATACGGCGTTGCTTTCAGCCAGGCTCAAAGAGATCCGCGAGCGGGGCTATCCATTTGCCGTTGTCGAAACGGGAGCGATGAGTCAACCCATCGTGGCGAAGCACGGCTTTCAACACCTGACCACCGTATGGGATTACGAGCAAAGCGAGTGGCAGAGAAATTAAATTTGTAGGGACAGGTCAACGCGTAGACCTGTCCCTACATACCCCTGCCCTACCCCCTTGCATCCCCTGTATGGCTGTTTTGTTCTACCCCCTGTTTTTTTTGTATGGTGTGAAATATTCGGCAGTGTATTTGCCGACCAGCCAAACCAACCCAGCGAGTAAAGCGGTGGTGCCCCATTTGATAAAAGTGAACATAGTGTTCTCCTAATCTCAAACGTAAAATGTTCTATTATTATGCGTACATGACGTGGGTCTTGTCAAAAGTTACAGGGAAAATTCAAAAAAGAGAAAAAGGTGACATTTGTCACATCCCTGACATGCACTTCGAGAATGCTTCGGAAAACTGGCAAGTTCAAGCGCTGTGTACCTTTACCTACAAGGAAATTTGGAAAGCGCTTGTAACGAAAATTCTCTTGCACATAGGGTGATTTAGCCGTATTCTTGATACAATTGTGCAGGGACAATCAATGAACGAAGCTGATACTTGCCGAACTTATATTTTGCCAAAACTCAAATTCGCTGTGTGGGATGAATTGCCCGCGTTGTTGCCGTCCATGTTGGATAGGGCGTTTAAGGGAAAGTTGTGATGCAAAGCGGAATAAATTGGTTTCAAACGACGGTTGATATAATTCAAGCAGTTATAAGTGGCATCTTTGTTGGCTTGGTCATTTACTGGCTTGATGAAAGACGTGCTAAGCGTGATCGACGGTTATCTGATTTTCGGATTGCAGCAAATTGGTTTCAGAGTGAACCAAAAGTAAGTTTAAGGAACTTTGATTTAAGTAAGAAGAATCTCGCTGGTTATAATTTTACAAAAGCAAACTTAGAAGATGCAATTCTTATAGATGCGGATTTATGGGCAACAATTCTTAATGGAGCAAATCTTCGGCGCGCTGATTTTAGAAAGGCAAGCTTAACTGGCACAAAACTGGTGAAAGCAATTGCTCGTGGTGCAAATTTTTCTGGAGCCAAAATTTATAAAAAAAGTTATCCCGATTTTGTACATTTACCAGATTTTTCCAAAGCAGAACTTCAAAGATGTAAATTTGTTGGGGCACATATAGATGGGGCATTAATGGCAAATGTGAATTTAAGCAGATCTGATTTTAGCAAAGCAACCATTATCAATTGTGACTTTTCGGGCTCAGACTTTAACAGGCTCAAATTGGAAGAAAGTTAGAAAAGCGGAAAACTGTATTTGGAAAGATGTAAAAGTTGATTCATCTGAAGGTTTTCCTAAATATTTATGGGTAGAGATTCAGAATCAAAATTCTAAACCAACTAAGAAGAAGAGAGTGAAGAACTGATAAAGTATCTCGATAGCGTCCAAGCGCGGCTGGTGTCGCTGTGGGAGTTACAATCCGCTACGGGGGATGAATTGGACACGTTGTTGCCGAGTGTTTTAGATAAAGCTTTCAAGGGTGAACTGTGAAGACCCTAAGGGTTTGTCCCGATAACCTTCGTCATGTCAAACAGGAGAAGTTTTGTCTGCGGGAGCGCGAGTCGAGTCGAAGGAAACCCTTAGGGTCTCGGATGATGATGTTTGCGCGGCTGGTGGCGCTGCGGGAGTCACAGTCCGCTACGGGGGATGAATTGGACGGCGTTGTTGCCGAGTGTTTTAGATAAAGCTTTCAAGGGAGAGTTATGAAGACCCTAAGGGTTTGTCCCGATAACCTTCGTCGCGTCAAGCAGGAGAGTCTTGCCTGCGGGATTGCAAGTCAGTCAAGGAAACCCTTAGGGTCTCGGATGATGATGTTTGCATGCGGCTGGCGTCGCTGCGAGAGCTACAGTCCGCTACGGGGGAGGAGTTGCGCCCGCTCTTTGGGCGGACGTTGTTACCGTCCGTGCTGGATAAGGCGTTCAAGGGTGAATTATGAAGACCTAAGGGTTTGTCCCGATAACCTTCGTCATGTCAAGCAGGAGAGTCTTGCCTGCGGGATTGCAGAGTTAGTCAAGGAAACCCTTAGGGTCTCGGATGATGATGTACGCGCGGCTGGCGGCGTTGCGGGAGACTTACAGTCCGCTACGGGGGAGGAATTGCGCCCGCTTTGGGCGGACGTTGCTACCGTCCGTGCTGGATAGGGAGGGGCGGCATCCGCTGTATAATTGATTCAAGTGTTGAGTAGTGTGTCCTCTGGAGAAACCCATGCGCCAATCTGTACTTAGCGATCAACAAGCCCAATTCCTGCGTGACGAAAAAGAAACCCTGACGGGGGTGCAGCTCGTACTGGCAAAGTTGGACCTGTCGCGTGAAGCCCTTGATAGCCTGCAAAAAGCCATCCTGCAATTGGATGAACTCTTCCTGATCGTGATCGCCGGTGAATTCAACGCCGGCAAGAGCGCCCTCATCAACGCTCTGCTCGGTGAGAAAGTATTGGCTGAAGGCGCCACACCCACCACCTCGCGCGTCACGCTGGTGCGGTGGGGTGAACATCCTGCCGAACAAGTGGTGGATGAAGGTTTTGCCATCTACGCCTATCCTCTGCCGTTGCTTAAGGAATTGAACATCGTCGATACGCCCGGCACCAATGCCATCATCCGCCAGCACGAACGGCTCACCGATGACTTCATTCCGCGCAGTGACCTGGTGCTCTTCGTCACTTCCGCCGATCATCCGCTGACTGAAAGCGAGCGACAATTCCTCGAACGCATTCTGACTTGGGGGAAGAAAGTAGTCTTTGTACTGAACAAAGTGGATATTTTCGAAAACAACTCCGCCCTGCAGGAAGTCCGTGACTTCATCCTCAAACATACCGCCACGATCCTCGGCGATCAACCCCAGCTGGTGCCTGTCTCTGCCAAATTAGCTCAACGCGCCATTTCTGAGTCTGATCCCGCCGAACGCGCCCGCTTGCGCGGTCTCAGCCGCATCGATGATCTGGAGCAGTTCATCAGCGCCACCCTTGATGATGTCACCCGTTTGCAACTCAAGTTCAATAATCCCCTCGGTGTAGCAGACCGTCTGATCGAACAGGTCGCAGAGGGACTCGCTGCCCAATCTGAAGCCCTAAACGAAGACAAAGTCACTGCCGCCTCGCTTGAAACGGTCGTCACTGAATACGAGCGTGATCTGCACGGCGAACTGCCTCCGCGCCTGGCGGAAGTGGAGAACATCCTCTATCGCCTCGAACAGCGCGGACTCGATTTCTTTGATCGCACTCTGCGCCTCACCAATGTGCAGAACCTGATGCGCGGCGACAAGGTCCGCGCTGAGTTTGAAAAGCAGGTTCTAGCCGATGTGCCCCAGCAGACCGAAGAGCAGGTCCAACGTCTCATTGACTGGCTGGTGCAGAAAGACCTGCACGAATGGCAGCAAGTGATGAGCTATCTGCAGCGTCGTCAGGCGCAGAATGTGGATCATTTGGTGGGCGAAGGCTACGGTCCGCGTGAGACGCGACGCCGCGAACTGATCGACACCGTCGGCAAAAGCGTCCAAACCATCGTTGAAACGTACGACCGCAACCAGGAAGCCAGTGAACTCGCCGCCAGTGTCGAAGCCGCCGTGGCGCAAACCGCCTTGTTGGAAGCTGGCGCCGTTGGGCTCGGCACGCTGGTCTCCATTGCCGTACTCTCTTCCAGCATGGATATCACGGGGATCGTAGCCGCAGGTACGCTGGCCATATTGGGCTTTTTTGTCATTCCCTTCAAACGCAAACAAGCCAAGGATAGCTTTAAGGAAAAGATGCTCGCCCTGCGCACAAAACTGCTCGGCGCATTGACAACCCAATTCAACGACGAGCGCGATAGTGTCATCGCGCGCTTGAAAGATGGCGTTGCGCCGTACACCCGTTACGTCCGTACTGAGCGTGAACGCATTGACGTTTCCGAAGCCACGCTGGCTGGGTTGCGTCAAAATCTCTCTGCCTTGCGCGCCCGCAGTCAGGAAGTATTGATGAAATAAAAACACTTATCAGTCTATTGTTCTGCCCCTATATCCTGCACTGGCCTCTAAAAGTACGGGAATAGGGGCAGGGGAATTGAGAGTATGATCATCAACGCTGATTATGAAATACGGTTGGCGTCCCACAAGGGGATGATATCGCTGCGAGAGTCACTGTCCGCTACGGGGAGGAATTGCGCCCGTTCTTTGGGCGGACGTTGTTACCGTCTGTGCTGCGACCATCGGGAGGGAGTGTTTAGGGGAAAGTCGTAAAGAAAGGAATAGTTATGGCTGGCAAATATGCTCCTCTTGAAAATTACTTGCGCGACCTTCCTGAAAGCCAAAGAGAAGTGACACTCCGTTTTGAACAGATCGAAAAAATATTGAGTACTAAACTGCCATCGTCCGCTTATGAAGACCGACGCTGGTGGGATCATGAGACAGAAGGCAACCATCGGAACACCCGTTCATGGTCCAATGCAGGTTGGATGGTTGAAAGTTTGGATGTTAATGCGAAGTGGGTGAAATTTGTCCGTGCTCATTAGTGATTTTGATTTTGTTGGCGTAGAGCTTTGACGATCCCCAAAGGGGATGATATGGAAGTATATATTGGAGAAAGTATGAAAAGCAAAACCGTGGTTTTGTCCGCAGCGCTGCTGATGATAATCGCTTCCATTTCCTGTTCCTTGTTTACCTTCGGCACAGAGCCGACCCAGGAAGCAGATCCGTGTTGTTTGCCTACCCCAAGCGGTCCGCTCAAATTTGAGCCTGATACATTGCCTTCCGCACAAGTGGGCGTAAAATACGAGGCTGAAATCCGCATCACGCAGAATAGCACACCTGCGGGCGATATTTCCATCTCAAAGGGCAGCCTCCCTGCCGGACTGGAAATCGTCAAGGTGAAGGGTGAAGATATCGCAAAGATCAGTGGTATTCCAGAAGAAACGGGTACGTTCACTTTCACTGTCTATGCATGGTGTTATGGAACCATGGTCTCTGGACAGACGGGGGAAAAGGAATATGAAATTGATGTGGAGAAATAACCGCTAAAGTTAGATGAAGCTTTCAAAGGAGAGTTGTGAGGTACCTATGCCTGATTATGATGCATTGAAAGAGATACTCGGAAAAACCATACAGGGCGCAATCGTCAAAAAGAACATGACAGATGGTTACCCCGCAATGTCTGTTCACCTTGTCTTCAACGATGGCACATCCTATGAGATATATAGTATGTATCCAATGAGCTTTGCAAAAGGAGTCAATCATTGGGATATGGAAGCGGCACGCAAATACGGGATCGACTCAAGGGGTCCAATGGAAAATGTTCTCGATGTCACACTCGATGATGACTGATCTTGAAAAAGCCAATTCCCTTATTCTCACTCGACGAACAGCGGCGCATCGTGATGTGTCTCGATAGCTTTCCGCTATCGCGGGATCTTCGACAAACGCGGCTGGCGTCCCACAAACAGTAGGAGATGAAAATGTCGAAATGGAAAACACCAACTTTAATGATTTCCATCTACGTTTGTATTGGTGCGGTTTTGGGAGGTGAAGCGTTTAAAGTCTGCTCAGCCCAGGGAACCAATATGCCTGCACCCAAAAGCTGCTGGATACAACGTCCGCCCTCGATCAGATCGCAAAAGCCCAGCACTTTAAGGATCCCTGCCTGAACGCGCTGGGAGTCATGGCAAATGGTTTTGATTCCACGATCCTGTTCGTGATCGGAGCGGTGGTAATGGGCGCTGTCGGCTTCCTCATTGGTCGGTACAAGTCAAGGAGCCTTGCATAATACTTATCGTGCCCAGGTTATCATCCTGCGCGACTGGTCGCGCCATCGCGGGCGCGAAGAGAATATGGGTAAAGTGGAAAATGTAAATCAACTTACAGTCAGCACAGCGTTGATCTGTTCCACGACGATCTTTTGAAAATCACCATCATCGTTATAGAATATATGTGAGAGTGGGGTCTCTGAAAGAATCAACGGTCCGGCATCGACCGTTACGTCCTTAATGACGGTCCTATTCCGTTTGGTCCAGATCGTATTCAACGGATAGCCTAATACATCATCGGGATCGTAAATGTTAATCCATTGGGCGGCTTTCTTATAAGCCTTCGGCAGATTTTTGGATGGGAACCGTATACATTCAATTGTATTACGCGGCGGAAGGAAGAGCGGGATGTTGGAGCCGTAGGTGATAAAACCCGTCAGGGTGTCTGTTTTTTCGAAGGGAGTTTTGCCAACCCCCTGCCCTGCCTGTTCATCCCATATGTAATTGCTCATAATAATGCTTCCAAGAGAATGAGCCAGCACGATCAACGGCGCGGGCGTTTCGGACCCTAGTCTTGATTCCAGCTTCGCCAGGCTGGCGCGTACCCGTTCATGGATCTCATCATAGGCGGTGGGGTGCCTATCCTTGAAGTAACCAGCCAGGTAACCCGCCGCGTCGCCCAGGGCGCCCACGATAAATTTGCGCACAGGCTTTGCGTCCATACGGGTGCCTTGCAAAAGACGCTCCCAGGTTTTGTCTTGATACTTTTGAAGTATGGGCGACCAATAACAAGGGACGAATTCCACATGGTCTGCCTGCTTGCCAAGTCGTTTGGATAATTGCATGATCAGCTTATCTGCGAAATCCTTTGGCGTATCCCCCATACCATGAATGATCATTACGCCTACTTTGCCAGCCATTATCTACCTCCTTACATTAATTCAACACAATCCCCTTATCCGTAATCGATAACTTCCTCCCGCAATTTCCACACTTTAAACTATTCGATGTTCTTTCCCATCGAATTTGATGGCATGAGGAACATTCCAGCACATCTTGCAATTGATGTGCGCTCACGGGTGTTGACATTCCGCTCTTTACCGAGAGTGTGCGATCAAATAGCTTCCACCACTTTATGACCTGCACATTTTGGAATCCGTTCTTCTCGAGCAGGGATGTGTAGTCCGCCACACTCTTGACCTTGGCTCTGCGCCCTGATTCCTCGGTGCCGCGCGTCGAAAGAAAAAAACCTCCGGGGCGAAGCACGCGTGAGAATTCAGCCAGCGGCTCATCCATGTTCGGGAAGAGTTCCAACACTTCGAGCGCGCACACCACATCGAAGGATGAATCAGGGAAAGGTAACGGCAGGGCAAGGCGTCGGATGAATTCAACATTTGTTTCCACTGGTGGTCGATCGAGACTACTCATCTTAACCACAGCCTCCTCCAACATTCCCATTGAAAGATCGAGCGCAACGATATGTCCTTTGAATTCAGGGCGTTTTGTCAAGGCGTAGGAAAGGCGTCCTGTCCCTGTTGCAAAATCCAAAACAAAAGGTGTAGGAACATTTTGCGTTGCATCCAATAATGGCTGTACGAGTGTCTCGTTATCGTGCGATTGAACCTCGAGCTTTTCCTGGTCATATTTCTTCGCCCAGCGATCATACAGCCACGCCTGCACCCGCGGACCCAAACGCGCACCTTCATAAAAATAGACCTCGCGTTCAAGCAGAGACCCTATGACGACCGACAAAATAAAAACACCAAGCCAGATATAAAAATCCATTTGCACTCCAATTTACTTATCGCGGCGAGATGTCTCTCTGCCTCACAGCCTCATATACGATCAACGCCGTCGAAACTGAAACATTCAGCGAGTTGATCTTTCCCAACATCGGGATTTTCACTTTTATATCCGCATTCGACATCCAGAAATCGGTCAGTCCCTCATCCTCTGTGCCAACAGCGATGGCAACAGGTTCGCGCATATCAACATCGGAATATAGTTCATCGGCAGATGGAGTGGCGGCGAGCACACGCATCTTTCTACTCTTCAGCCATGTCAAAGCTGACGCGTTATCACATTCGACAACTGGTACGCTGAACACCGCTCCCCGGCTGGCGCGTACAACGTTAGGATTCCACACATCCACGCGTGGATCGCAGACAAGCAAGGCATCCACGCTAGCGGCATCCGCAGTGCGGAGAATGGCGCCGAGGTTGCCGGGTTTTTCGATGGACTCGGCGACAATAACAAGCGGAGTTTCCGATAGCAAGCTATCGGACTCCAGAGTGTCGAACGTTGTATTTGGAATGGGGAAGATCGCCAGCCAGCCGTCGGGGTTCTCGCGGTAAGACATCTTCTCGAAGACAGGGCGGGAGACGGATAAATTTTCAGTGGAGGAAAAGGTCAATTGACGCGAAACAATTTCCGGTGAGGAAAGAAGCGTGAGCGGTTCGTGTCCAGCCGCGAGCGCGAGCTGGATTTCGTCATATCCCTCTACGAGCATTACTCCATCTTCTTTACGTTGACGTTTATCCTCACGCAGTTTGACAATGTACTTTACGCGAGGATTTTGCAGGCTGGTGATGTCCATTTAATTTGACACGAGTAAACACGCCGCCTGATGCGTATCGCTGACAGGTTTCAGGCGTGGGTCGCTTTGTTTGCAAATATCCACTGCCACCGGGCAACGCGGATGAAAGCGACACCCCGAAGGAAGGTCAATCGGGTTTGGCGTTTCGCCCTGCAGGATCATGCGTTTCTTGCGCAGGCGCGGGTTCGGAACAGGGATGACGGAAAGCAAAGCCTGTGTGTATGGGTGTTGAGGGTTTTTCAATATATCGGCTATGTTTCCCAATTCGACGATGCGTCCGAGATACATCACAGCCACACGGTCGGCGAAAAAACCGACTGTGCCAAGATCGTGTGTGATAAAGATGACAGAGATGCCGCGTGATTTTTGCAGGTCAGCCAACAGATTGATGATCTCTGCGCGGATGGAAACATCGAGCATGGAAACGGGCTCATCGGCGAGTAGAAGATGCGGTTCAAGCACAAGCGCGCCCGCAATGACCACGCGCTGACGCTGTCCGCCAGAGAGTTGATGCGGAAAACGGCGCATGTAATCTTCGGCAGGCTTCAACCCAGAATCTTCCAGCGCACGAACGACGTGCTCTCTGCGTTCATCTATATTAGCACCCAGCCCGTGAACGATCAGTGGCTCGGTGACGATCTCTTCGATGGTTTGGGTTGGGTTCAATGATTCGTAGGGGTCTTGAAAGATCATTTGAATTCGCTGACGCATTGCCTTGCGTTCTTTATTGTCCGCATGGGTAATATCTTTGCCTTCAAAAATGATCGTCCCCTCGGTAGCCTCTTCAAGTCCCATGAGTGTGAGCGAAAGCGTGGACTTGCCGCATCCGCTTTCACCCACCAATGCGATCACTTCGCCGCGTTTCAGTTGTAGGTCAATATCATCCACAGCATGGACGTAATGATCCTTACGCGAGAACCAGCCGGGTCTACCGGCTTGAAAATACTTCTTCAAGTTCTTTACTTCAAGAATAAAATCATCAGTCATAAGAATTTACGCGCTTTCCACAAGATGACAACTCACAATATGACCATCGTCGAGTTCATACAATTTGGGTAATTCCACCGTACAACGTTCGAACGCAAGCGGACAGCGCGGCGCAAAACGGCATCCTGCCGGGAGCGCGTCCAGTTTTGGTGGATACCCCGGTATGGAAGTAAGTCGCTTCTCGGGTTTGGTGAGGTCGGGGAACGCCTTGAGCAACTCCTGGGTGTAGGGATGAAGCGGCTTGTTGTAGATCGTGTCTACGCTGGCGTATTCGGCTGTCACGCCGCCATACATCACAAGCACCGAGTCACACATCTCTGCCACCACACCGAGATCGTGCGTCACAAAAATGATTGCAAGCCCCAGTCTTTTGCGCAGGCTGTCGAGTAATTCCAAGATCTGCGCCTGTATCATCACATCCAGCGCGGTTGTCGGCTCGTCCGCGATCACAACCTGCGGGTTGCATGAAAGAGCCATGGCGATCATGGCGCGCTGACGCATCCCGCCTGAATATTGATGCGGGTAATGATCCTTGTTTTCTGCAGAAATCCCAACCAGGTCCAGCAATTCAATGACTCTATCGTCCAATGTCCCGGATGGATAATTGGGGATATGTTTGATGATTGCTTCCCTGATCTGGTCACCTACAGTGCGTACAGGGTTGAGCGCATTCATCGCGCCTTGGAAGATCACGGAGATACCGCTCCAGCGCACTTCCGCCATTTCCTGTTCGGTTAGCGCGGCAAGGTCTCTGCCGCCATAATACACATGCCCACTCGAGATCTCACCTGCCGCGGGAAGTAAACGCGTCAACGCCATCATCATCGTCGTCTTGCCACAGCCGCTCTCCCCCACCAGCCCGATCAATTCACCTTCATGCAATTGAAAGCTCACGTTGTGTACTGCCTTCGCAACCACACCGTCACTTACATAATTGACGGACAGATTCTGGACATCCAGCAAAACAGGAACGTTTATCTTCTTTGGATTTTTACCTTCGGATAGTACAACCGCTTCGCTCTGGACCGTGGGCCTGCCCGGCACTAAATGATGTGCTTCCAGCCTCGGGTTTAATACCTGTTCAAGCCCGTGCCCAAGCAGGGTCAATCCAAGGACAACCCATACGATCCCCAAGCCCGGCACAAACAAAGCCCACCATGCCCCTGCGCTCATGGCACCGCGCCCGAATGCAAAGTTGAGCATCTGCCCCCACGAGATGGCAGTCGGGTCGCCAAGCCCAAGGAAGGATAGGGTGGATTCATTCAAGATTGCCAACGAGATAACAAGGATCGCATTGACAACCAAGAAAGGCATTACCAGTGGCAAAATATGATTGATAACGATATGCCAATTCCCTGCACCAATGGCGCGTGCGCGCAAAACGAATTTGCGTGACTTCACTGCCAAAGTCTGCGAACGGACGATCCTTGCGGTTGTTGTCCAGCCAAGCAAACCGATCACGAAGATGATGTTCAACAGGTTGGGTTTTGTCAGCGCAACGATCACAACGATCAATGGCAGGTCGGGGATAACGAGCATCGTATCCGTAAAGCCCATCAGGAAAGTTTCCGTACGCCCGCCATAAAACCCTGCTACGATACCGATCAATCCACCGATGACAATGGAAATAAACGCCGCAAAAAAACCGACGATCAACGAAACGCGAGCACCATACATGAAGGATGAAAGAACATCCTTCCCGGCATCGTCCGTGCCAAACCAGTGTTGCGCACTAGGCGGGTTATAGATATGACCGGATTGAATCCCTTCAAAGGATTTGGGGTCATACGGTGCAAGTTGTGACGCAAAAACAGCCAGCGTGATAATAACGATCAGCATAACCAATCCAAGGATGCCCATGCGGTTTCTTCTAAACACCTGCCAGAACCCAAGCAACGGAGAGGTGGGAACAGATGGTTTTAGTTCTACGGTTTGAAGTGCCATAAATAAACTACTCCGCCTGTACGCGTGGGTCGAGATAGGAATACGTAAGATCGGCGATCAGGTTCGCGATGATTACTGTGATTGCAATCATCAAGAACGCCCCTTGTAAAACCGGATAATCTCTGCGAACCACAGCCTCAAAGATCGCAAGTCCCAGTCCGGGCCACGAAAAAACAGTTTCGATCTGTATGGCTCCGGCAACTGTAAAGCCAAGGTTGATCGCAATGATGGTAACGATGGGGAGCATTGCATTCTTAAGCGCATGGTCTTTCAATATTTGGAACGTATTTAAGCCTTTCGCCTTGGCAGTCAAAATATAGTCTTCAGCCAATACATCCATAAGACTGGAACGCATGATCAGCATATATTCCCCCATAAAAACTATGGTGTAGGTAATCGTTGGCAGTACGAGATGCCTTGCGATATCACTGATTTGATCGGTTAATGGATACGAACTCATCCCCGGCGTAGCCTTCCCTCCAATGGGAAAGCCATGATTACTTCCCCAAAATAGTAAAATGATTCCCAACCAGAATGTTGGCAAACTCCATGCCACAAGACTGAAGATCAGGGTGCCATAGTCCAGGGGGGTGCGAGACTTCCATGCGGCAACCGTTCCAAAGAATATACCTATGATAATAGACAGGATTTGTCCGGCGCCGATTAACAGAATGGTGTTCCATAAACGTTCTGAAAGAATATCAGTGACTGGGCGGTTCTGGTGGAAACTAATCCCCAGTTCCCCTTGCGCCAGATTGCGTAAGTAGATGAAAAATTGTGTGTCGAGAGGGTTGATCGCACAATCGCCAAGTTCCAGCGGATTGATCGAATTAAAACAATTGATAACAGGCTTATCCAACCCAAAGCGGACGCGGATGGCTTCAACTGCATCCTTTTTCATGCGTGGGTCCTTAACTCCTGCACGAGCTGGGTCGCCTGGAAGGACACGAAACAGGAAAAAATTCAATATAAGAACAAAAAAGATTGTAAAAACCGACCAACCAATCTTTTTTAATAAATAACGATAACGACTCAAGGATCGCTCCTTTACCAACATGAAAGGGCGGCGAGTTCCGCCACCCTTTCATGTATTATGGTTTGGCTATTTAACAGGCTCTACATAGAGAAGCGATGTAGGATCTTCCAACGCAACTTTCGGTTTGTCTAACACAAAACCTGTGAAGCGATCTGTGCGATATGCCTGCACGCTCTGAGAATAGTATGGGATGATGTAGACCACATCATCATGCATGATCTGTTGCATCTGCCAAACAAGAGCCTTTCGTTTGTTCAAATCCAGTTCTTTGGCTTGTTGCACATAAAGAGCATCGTATTCAGGGTTCGAATAACCAGTCTCACTGCTTCCTGTTGCGATCTCATCGGTCGTCATAACGCTCAACAGCAGATCTGGATCCGGGTCCGAGCCCCAACCCCAGAGAATGATATCGAAATCGAATGCCGGGCAACAAACGGATGTCAGCGCGTCTGCATCCATTGCCTGAGCTTCCAATTTGATTCCGATCTGTCCCCACATTTCACTAAGCAATTCAGCCATGCGCGGGGCGGTCAGGCTGTCACTGGGCCAGTTAATTCGGAAGGTCAGTGATTGAGAACCATCTGGCATGTCACGTATACCGTCACCATCGGCATCTTTATACCCCGCGTCATCAAGGATCTGATTTGCCTTGGCTACATCGTATTCATAATCCTTGATATCGGTGTTGTACCAAAGACCCAGACCATCGGGCAGAAGTCCTGTTCCTGGTGTACCCAAGCCGAGCAATATCACATCAATGATCTTCTTCTTGTCAGTTGCGTGTGACAGTGCAATACGGACGTTACGATCCAGCAATGCAGGATGCCCCGTACAAACGCCTCCGTCATCTGCGGATGGACAATTTTCCGGTTTTACCTGATCGAGAATGATATCCGTAACGCCGGGGGAGAATGGAGCGCCCGTTACAACTTCAACATTGGGATCATCCCTCAAAGTTGCCACAGCAGTATTCGGCATTTCAGTGATCATATCCACTTGCCCGGTCTTGATCGCCTGAACCAACGCATCCTGGTTCTCGAAACTCTGGAAGATCACCTCGTCGATCTTGGGAACGTCGCCAAGGTAATCCGGGTTCTTTGCGAGATGGACGAATTCATTTTGTTTATATTCAACCATCTTGAAAGGTCCGCTTCCGATCATGTCGGTATTTTCATATTCAACAGCATCTTCGTTTTCCCAGATATGTTTGGGCAGAACATACAGGAATACCAGTTTTGATTCGATGTTGGGTATCGGATCGGTAAGCGTAATAACCACCTCATTATTGGGCGTCGCTTCAACACTATCAAAATAAGTTGTGTAATCTCCCATCCATGGATAGCCATCAGTGTTGTGATAGAGATCATAAGAGAACTTTACATCCTCGGCTGTGAGCGGCTGGCCGTCATGGAACTTGACGCCATCACGGATCTTATACGTGTACACCAGCCCATCATCTGAAACATTTACGCTTTCCGCCAGATCCAATTTAAAGGACCCATCCAGTTGAAGCTTATACATTGTGTCGAATACCAACTCAAAGATGGTATACGATTCAGACAATACCGCCGCTCCCGGATTCAGCGTGTCAGGACTCCCCGCCCATCCAACGCGCATGATTACAGGTCCGGCTGGCGTTGCAGGCTCTGTGTTCGCGGCAGGCTGTTGCTGAGCGGCTTCAGCAGTTGGCGGGTTGGATGCCTGTGTTGCGCCCCCCCCACAAGCAGATAGCAAGAGTGCTAGCGTAGTCAACAAAACAAATATCGTATATCTAACTTTCATCATCATTCTCCGTTTCGTAAATATGAAATGCGGCTTGTGCCGTTTAAACAAAAACTGCATCGGCAGTATATGCAATCGCGATGCAGTTTTTGTTTCCCAGACAATATAAGGTTGGTCTCGTCTTACTACTGACCAATTCAGTCTTGTTCATATAAAGTCATTTTACTGTAATTTTGAGAATGGTGAAAGGAAATCTTGTATAATGTTGTGGGTTATTTTTAATGGGAGATATTAATTGTATAATTATTGGTGATTTATTGACTACACGAAAATTTATAAAGTCAATCGAGGACCCTAGGCCATGACGACATTCTTTCAATATGATGAGATGACATGGGATGCAGTTGCTGAATTACCGCGTGACACGCCTCTCGTTCTGCCTCTCGGTTCCAACTACAATTTGAACCTGCTTGCTGACCAATTAAGCCATCCGCCCCGGATCGGGATTCTGCCATCCTTTCCCTTCGGCTGGCGCGGCAGCGGGATCGAAATCCCGGAACCGATTTTCTTTCAATATATATCCAACCTTCTTGATAGTTTACGTGATGACGGTTTCTCGCGCGTGTATTGCCTGATGCCACAGGGACTTAATCAACAATCGTTTTATACACTACATCCACAATCGTTTCTTACACTCCCGCATGTAACACAAAAACAAGACGTCCAATTGATGCCATTAGATTCGGAACGCGGTAAGGTGATTCTGATCCCAATTGGGCATACAGAACAACACGGCTATCACCTGCCCCTCTCGGTCGATACAACTATTATAGAAGCCATCGCAAAGGGTACTGTCAACTTAGTGCCTACACGCACGACGACTTTACCAGTTATGCCATACGGTGTAAGCACACACCGCCAAGCCTTCGCGGCAACCATGAATGCCGGCGGACAGCGCTTTCGAGGATTTCTGGCTGGCTGTCATTGACGTGCTTGTGCAACGCGGCTTTGATCGTTTTTATCTAATGAGCGGACATGGTGGCAACTCATCGTTTTTAGTTAATATTGTGAAATATGCGGGTGAACGTCATCGCAGGATATTTTGTGCAACAGCATGGCTTCATACATCAGGAAGCATTGGAGCGGAGGCATTGAAAAAATATCGTACATCACCCATTGGCGGAATGGGTCACGCCGGAGAATTGGAGACATCCTATATGCTTCATCTTCGTCCAGATCTATGCCATATGGAACGCGTTGTCGATGAAATAGATTTTGTGTCGACGCGGGATTACTACATGGATTGGATCGAGGGAGGTTCTCTCGTGGCGAATCCGCCCTGGGATGACGATACAGCTACCGGGTCGTATGGAGCCGGAAGTCATGGGACGGCAGAAAAAGGTCGGCTATGGCTTGAAGCCGCAATCAAGGAGAAAGCGGATCACGTGGAGCAAATCCATGAACAACACGAGCGGCGCGAAAAAAGACGCAAGGAAGGATATGGGTTGTGGGGGAAAATTTAAATACGAGTGATGACTACGCGGCTTGCAGAGTATTCATGATTTCCGACTCCATTGCCCATTCTCAAGCCGTTCATCGATCCTATCCCGGATGATTTTCAGCGAGTCTTCATAATCGCTCACTTCGAATAAGGCAGAGACTGATCCTTGAGATCTCGAACTCCTTTAATAAATAAATCACTGGAGAATGATATTTGGATGAATGCGCCCTGCCAACAAACGCCCTCGCCACTTCATCAAGCAGGTAACCTATATCAACAAGCGGGTTGCTCATAACTATTCTCCTTGGATGCACTGTTATGCCTAGTATACCAAGCACATAAAAAGAATGCCCGGTGAAAAATTTCATCGGGCATTTCCTCTATCGATTAACTTTCTGTTTTTCCCACAAGCGCCGGTCTTCTTTTTTATCTGCATCCAAATATAGTGGGTCAGCTTCTTTGATGACCTTGTGACCATGGGATGTCCATAACTCAACTGCCAGTTTGTGAGCATTCACTTTGACGCCTTGTGAATTGAAATATTGGCAGACACGCGTCACATCCCGCAAAAAGATATTCCATGCGGACGGGTTCGATTCAGGCGGGACAACCTGCGGGAAATCTATCAACGTAATATCGCCGTCCCAGTAGAGGATGTTATACGCGGATAAATCGCCGTGAATGCGCTCGTTGGACAGAAGCAGGTCAACGTTGCGAATGACGCGTTCAAAGAGCGGATGCGCCTCATCGGGGTCGAGAGTCACGGAGTTGAGAGTCGGCGCGGCGTTACCAAAATCCCCAACATAGCCCATGAGGATGGCGTTCTTTTCCATCGCATACGGCTTGGGGACATCCGCACCCGCGGCGTGCAAAACATCCAACGTTTGGAATTCGTAAGAAATCCACGACTGGTGACGGAGTTCTTCGCCATAATTGGTGCGCTTCTTCATGGCATGGAGGTCGCCGTCGTTGTGGATGACACTTCCGCTCGCATCGAGGTCAGACGCGTCCGATGCGATATTGCTGATCGTTCTTGAGATTACGCAACATGCGCGGACGATAGATCTTCGCGGCGACAAGCGGCGCGTCAATCGCGGACCCGGACTTGCAGAGGTAAACCGACGCCTCCTTCCCGCCCTTAACCTTGCGAAGCACATCGGTGATCCATTGATGTTCGGCGATGTCCACCAAAGAACCCAGCAGCCAGGCTTCTTCGAAGCGAGCAGCTTTATATGTAAACTTGAATTCACGCGAAATCTCCTGCGCACGGACAAATAACCGTGCATCCGACTCTATCTTTTTGGATTCGCGTTTACGGGTTGTACGTTTTTGTGATGACAATGCTTCATCAGAGTCATCGAGTTCTTCATAAAATTGTAAGAGCTGATTCTTGCTCATTGTAAATTTACCTTGTATAGAAATTAAAAGAAAAACCGCAGACGATGCACGCCTGCGGTGATAAGTCAATCAAAACGGATAAATCCGTGATTACATTTCACCTTCAGGAGGCGCGCTCAAAACAAGATGGACAGACGACAAGATGGCTTTCATTATTTCGTGCCTCCTTTCAAAAATAGATTTGATTACGATGGTCAGAGTCTATCACTAGCGGGTTTCAGCGTCAAGAAATTGCACCAATAGCGGATAGAACCTCGTGGACAGTCTGTTCAACCGTCCATTCGCCTGAGTCCAGGACGATCCAACCATCTTTCGGCATCGGGTCAAGATAGCTGTAGATTCTTGGCACTTCATTCACCAAAATATGATCCCAGGGTCCGCCCCGTTGTTTGATGCGTTCGATCAAGGCTGGCGCCGTTGGATATAGTAAAACGCGATAGACTCCCGGGATCTCAAAAAGAGCCGCGTACTGCTCCACGAAATTTTCCGGAACGCACACATCATCGATGACGACATCCACCCCCTGGCTGGCGTATAACTGGGACATATAGATCGCCGTAGACCTTGCCCATTGGAATTGGTGGTGTATTTCTTCCGTCCATTCATGACCTGGAGTAGCCATGCCTTTCACCATCATCTCACGCAAATCGTCAACTTGAATGAGAAGACTCTTGGAAAAATGTTCGGCTACCAGGCGACCCACCGTGCTTTTACCTGAACCAGCCATCCCTGTAATAAGTATGATATTGTTCATGGTTTACTCTCCTAATGTGAAAGTTGCCAATACCGGTAAATGATCTGATCCCCCACTATCTTTTATCTTGTAAACTGCTGTTGGACTTAGTGCTCCTCGATACCAGATGTAATCAATATGTCTTATATCAGCATCTGGAATTGTGTTCTCAAATTGACTTGTGCCCAGCAACCACCCCACTTTCCTCGCCGCGTTGTTCATGGATTCACCAAAGATTCGGTAAGAACTCGATGTCTCATAGCTGTTGCAATCACAACCAACAATGACAATCCCAGCCTCCTTTTCGAGTTCATCCAAAAGGATTTCCACCTGCCTATTCTGGTCAGATGTTCGCTGGACAACTGCTTTGGGAATATTCTTGACACCCACCCATTGCAATCCGTAAGCTAGCAAATGGACCGCGGCAAAGGTCACGCCTTGTCCATTGATATTTGTTTCTATTATGGTTGCGGGTCTGTCCGTTTGCAAATCCAGGACATAAGAATCGACAAGAGGATACCTGCTGAAAATCGCCGTTGTTCCAAAAGTGTTTTTCGTGCCCACTAGAGAATAGGGATAAGCATTCCCCAATCGTTCTCTCAATCCATCCATCATCTCAGGCTTGACTTCCTGCATCGCAACCAGATCAGGCTGGTAAGTCAAAATGACATTCGCGACCGCATCGTAATCATTATTGCTGAACAAAACGTTGTACGTCATTACTTTCAACTGCGAGTTATCTTGACGAGGCTGCGAAAGACGTGGAAACAGATAAGGATGATATATCCACACAAAAACCAAACACGGAATAGACAATGCAATTGCCGACTTCAAACTACGAGAGAAAATCCCCCAAATCAGGAATAAAGGTATAGGGACAAATAGATAATGCGCGACACGGTTAACAAGGATAAGCCACCAATTCGAATCACCAATCGTCAACCACGAGATGAACCACGCCAAGATCAAAATGACATAGCCCGTCACAAGGATCGAAAATGTAGAGAAATGTTTTTTCACTCTTGGCGCAGGGAAAATATTCTTGAACGAAAAGGCATATTGACGAATCCCCATGTTCCCGCAGATGATCAAGTCTTTCCTTGCCTTCTTCCACGGTTGGGATATGTCCAGCAGGAATCCACCACAAGGCATAATATGAACCGTCGAATTTCTCGAACCAGTTCGTACGGTACGCATCACTCCAGCATGGGCGCTCTTGTAGGCATACTCACGCAAGGATTCGACACTCTTCCACACAGACATGTTGACAATGATCATGTCATCGTCATAGACCTTCAAACTTGTGGCGTCACCTTCTTCGGTTTGGAGACGCCACACAAAGCTGGGACTCCTGTCCGCCAGTACGTTGATGGGAGTCAGTTGCGCGACAAACGCTTCCATGATCGGGTCGTCAATCGGAGTGAACATACGTGCGATGTTGAGTTGGGCGATGTGACAGTTAGGCATTTATTTTTTGTTGGAACTCAAGGATATTTTATGGGCAAATTTCAATGCAAAATGCTTTAGGGAAAAAGTTCTTTCTCTGCTTATCATTTTCAACATAACCTCTAAACTCTCCTGCGCCATCCTTTGCATTTAATGGAATTTCCCAATCCCATTTACACACACCTGTGTCGTCAGCTCGCTTACTGGGAAATTCGTCAACGGTCCAACGATTCTTCTTATCATAATAGGCAACTCCTGCATGACACATGGCATTGGGTTCAGTTGCAACAAGAAAATTATACTTATCTCCATGCAACACTAAAGTTGGTATCTGAACATCATAAGGTATAAGAGTTGCTTCAGAATAGTTTGCCTCAACATCAGAACAGGCAACCAGTGCGACACAAATAACAAACCCGAGAACTATCAATTTAAAGAATTTCATTATTTACGCCTTATCTTTTATCTCTTGTTATTTCCTTTCTCAATAAACTCCTCCCCCTTCCTCATCAACTCCTCATGATCTTCAGGGACGGGTAAATCCTTCATAAACTCAATTGCATACTCACGCAACTTCTTATCCACATGCGGTTGACCGGCTTCGATCCACTTCTCCATGCTCCAGCGTGGGAAGATGGGATTGACGTAATATCCCGTCTTGTATTTCTTGAGCGTTGTCGGCGCGGTGACATAACTTTTGCCCGCGCCAATTTTATGGATTTCATCGAGTCCAACATTGGCATCGTCGAGTTGGAATCCGTTTGCGAAGCGCAGAGCCTGGTCAATGATCTCGTGACAATAGATGAACGTTAACGGGGAAATCGCTTTGGAGCCAAGCGTATCTCCGACGAACGGAGCCAGCCCACCCTTCGTCAGAGCGAACGTGAGGGTGTTCATCCAGTACGTTTCGGCGGCGAGCAAGTCCATGCCCCAGCCGGTTCCGCTTCCCGATGTCCCACAATGCGGGATGCCGTAAAACTCCATCATCTCGGCGCAGGCGATGTTCGCCAGAATACTTTGCGGGTCGTAAAAGTTCATCAGCGTTTTCATATCAAAGTACACGGGCAACATGCCGAGCAACATCGGCGCGCCTTCCTTGAACAACTGACCGATGACCAAGCCGCCGAGCAACTCCGCCAGCAAAACCGCGATCGTGCCTGCGGGCGTGATGGGCGTGGTCGCGCCCGACATGCTGTAATTGGAAACGATCACCGGCAAGCCGCGCTCGATGGCGATCTTCATCTTGTCCACTGTGCCTTCGTTCATCACCAGCGGCGAGACGGGATTGAAATACGGAATGATGAATGGCTTGTCACCCAAATCGCCATGAAGCGTTTCAAACATGCGCAACACATCATCAAACTTATGTTCATCCGAACACAACAACACCATCGGCTTGATGCCATTCGCAAAATGTTCAAGGCTTCCATACAGGTCGGTCAGATGCTCCGGCACATCACGCACGATCCCCACCGTCGAGACCATATCATAATGCGGCAGTTTATTTCCCAGCCGCACCATATCCTGCATGTGTTTGCGCTGGAACAAAACCGGCGTGTCCGTCTCCGGCTCCTGATAATACAACGCCGTCACACCGATCCCAAACCGCAGACGATCTTCTTTATCTCCAATGGTGAATTGCGGATTTCCGCTTCGGTCATAGATTTGGATTCGCTTCGGCGCGGCTTTAATCGCCCACTCGACCATTTCCCTCGGAATCCGCACGCTTCTTTCCTCGACGTTTGAACTGCCGACTCTTTTCTTCAACATCTCCAACGCTGACGGCGAGTCCACGCGCACGCCGGTAGTCGCAAGTATCTTCAACACATACTCGTGGATTTCCTGCTTTTGTTCCTCAGTCAACAAACTCAAATGTGGGCGGACATTGTTCATAACCGACATCTCCTGTAAAATATGACCTGCCACATCAATTTTAGATTACATTCTTGAATTGGTAAAAGAAAATTTTATCTCTGTAACAATAAAGTGCGGGCAACGTCCTATCTTTACACAGAACAAAGTGTACTGATAGTTTTAACCCTCTATATTTCACGATAAGGATTATTCACATGAAAATTTTTGTTCCAGGGCGTATTTGTTTATTCGGCGAGCATTCCGATTGGGCGGGCGGATATCGCCGCATCAACGCAGATGTTGAAAGAGGATATACATTGATATGCGGTACGGATCAGGGTATCCACGCCGAAGCGTCAGCGCATCCAACATCACTCGTTCTATCCACGACCCTGCCAGACGGCACAAAGGTCGGACCCTACGAAATCCCAATGGAACCAAAAGCCTTGTTGGAGGAAGCAGGCAAAGGCACATTTTGGAGTTACTCTGCAGGCGTGGCATATCAGGTCATTACCAACTACCGCGTACGTGGACTCGTCATTGACAACTATCAAGTTGACCTCCCCATCAAAAAGGGACTCTCCTCCAGCGCCGCCATCTGCGTTTAACCGCGCGTGCCTTCAACCGAGTCTATGACTTGAAGATGACCGTACGCGGCGAAATGGAACTTGCCTACCAGGGCGAGATCACCACCCCCTCCCGTTGTGGTCGCATGGATCAGGGCTGCGCCTTCGGCAATCGTCCCGTGCTGATGACCTTTGATGGTGACCGCCTCGACACGGATGAATTACAAGTTAATTCGGAACTCCATTACGTGATCGTTGACCTGCATGCAAAGAAAGATACCGTGGAGATCCTTGCCAAGCTGAATCGAAGTTATCCATTTGCCGATAACGAACAGGAAAAAGGCGTACAGGAACTACTGGGACCTATCAACAAACGGGTCGTCCATCAGGCAACAGAAGCGCTCCGCGCAGGGAACGCCGAAAAACTCGGCGCATTGATGACCGAAGCACAAGCCTTCTTCGATAAATACGCCACCCCCGCCTGCCCCGAAGAACTAACCGCACCCGTACTACACAAAGTATTAAACTACCGAGCCCTTGAAACAACATATCTGGGGAGCCAAAGGAGTTGGCTCTCAAGGAGATGGAACCGCCCAATTTCTGGCACGCAGTGAGGACGATCAACAAGCGATCATCGAGATCATCGAACGAGACCTCGAAATGTCATGTCTCAAGTTATCGCTCAAGCCGGCACACAAGGTCCGCACGGCATTGATCCCCGCCGCAGGCTACGGAACGCGTATGTTCCCAGCTTCAAAAGCCACGAAGAAAGAACTCTTCCCCATCATTGACCGAGATGGCATCGCCAAGCCCGCCATCCTCCTAATCGTGGAAGAAGCCTTACAAGCAGGAATTGAGGATATCATCATCATTGTGCAGGAGGATGATCTTGACGAATTCAAGTTCCTCTTCAACGAACAGATCTCCATCGAAAACTACAACAAGCTTCCAGCTCATTTTCAGGATTACGCCCGCTATTTACTGGAGGTTGGACGACACATCAAATTCAGCATACAAACAAGACAGGAGGGCTTCGGTCACGCCGTGTATTGTGCCCGTGAACTGATCGGTGACGAACCCTTCCTGTTGATGCTGGGCGATCATATCTATCGTTCTCACACCGAGCGCAACTGTGTTCAACAATTGATGGACGCCTATCAACAACACGGCACAAGCATTGTGGGACTGAAGCGTACACCCAAGTCACAGATTGCAGCGTTCGGCACGGTAGCAGGTGTATGGCTCGAGGCTGAAGAACTGCTCAACGTTACCGAGTTTGCCGAAAAGCCAACCACCGATTACGCACGCACTCACCTACTCGTGCCTGGGTTACCCGAAGGCGAATACCTCACATTGTTCGGTCAATATATTATCAAGCCACAAATTTTCGATTACCTTGAAGAACACATTCACAACAACGTGCGTGAAAAAGGCGAGTTCCAACTCACCTCCGCCATTGACCGCTTACGACAGGAAGATGGCTTCCACGGTTTGGTGATCAACGGCAAGCGCTATGACATCGGTTTGCCCGACTATTATCTCGACACACTCAAAACTTTCCGTACTGATGAATGATATCTGCTTCTATCCGCTTATCCGTTTCGCCGAAGGCAATCCGTTCACAGCCTTGACTCATTCCCGTCACTGGCATAGAATACCGCCCAACATGAACAAACACAACTTCTTCGGTATGACCATGACCACAACTACCTCCGGTACACCCCGTGAGGCGATTGTGCATGGAAGAAAATAACCGAAGCAGGTTATCAAAACACACAGCGCCTCACGGAAACGTGGGGCGTTTTTGTTACCTTATTTCAAGGAGCACTTATGTCAAAGACACTTGTAATGAAATTCGGGGGGACATCCGTTGGATCTGCTGATGCGCTCAAGAACATGACCCAGATCGTTCGGGATGCAAAAAAGGATTGGGCACGCGTCGTTATCGTAACGTCTGCCATGTCTGGCGTGACAAATCTATTGTTGGACTCAGCCGCTTCAGCTTCGCAAGGGATAGCTGATTCATTGTCCCAAGCCGAGTCCACACTGAGAGGTAAACACTTCGATGCCGTAGATGCTCTCGTCACTGATGAAAGTCTTCGCGATGAAACAAAGCAAAAGATCAATACCTTGATCCTCACGTTTGTGAATTTGTGTAATGCAATGGCAGTATTAGGTGAAGCCAGTCCGCGTGCAATGGATGCAGTCGTATCCCTCGGTGAACGGATGAACATTATCTTGCTGGCGGCTGTATTGAACAATGCAGGCATAAAAGCCAAAGCCGTGGAAGCATCAGAGTTTGTGGTCACCAACGATCACTTTCAAAATGCACATCCCGATTTCAAAGCGACAACAGAAAAAACCCAAGCAATACTAAACCCTTTATTAGATGATGATATCGTCCCTGTCACAACAGGTTTCATCGGCGCAACACCCGAAGGTGTGATCACAACTCTGGGGCGTGGCGGAAGCGATTATTCCGCCGCCATCATCGGTTCCGTTCTCCCCGCGGACGATGTCTGGATATGGACAGATGTGGATGG
>CAVSRF010000009.1:0-16001 GCA_963730175.1 uncultured Chloroflexia bacterium
GTTGCGCAAATCGAACTTGTGATTGAAAAAGTCAAAAAGGATTACGAAACCAAGATCGATCGACTGTACGAGGAAAATCACAGGAAGGTGAAGGATTTCAAAAAGAGTTGGACATGTTGAAAAAGGAGAAAACAGAAACTGCCATAAAAGTGAAATTGCTAACACTCTCAAACGAAGAACTCAAGCGAAAAATGGATGCCCAGAATGATCTGGTCGCAAGTCAGTATGAGCAGATCCAGAACCTGACTGGCGGTACATCCAAAGACTAGTGAATGAACATAACCTCTGTATTTAATTAAAAGGTCCCTCCTTAAGGCTTTTACTTATGCACATGCAACAAACTGACCCCGATTCGCTCATTGAAGCTCTGGATAATGCTATTTCTGACCGGTTATGGCTGAACATCCTCCATATCCTCGATCACACTGGCGTAGCCGACATACGCCACTTTGAAGGTGCACTCGGCATGACTAGGGGCATTTTGAAACGCCGTTTGGATATCCTACTGGTCAGCTCTCTCGATGGTGAGGCATTGATCAGCGAAATTGATCACTCCATCAAGCGTCCCACCGAGGCAAATCGACCTGCAGCTGTCTTTCGTTTGGGAAAAGGTGGTGAACGCATCCTAAACAGAATGGGATACAAAGATGCACGTGCTTGTGAATTGAAGGGGGATATTCAGATTTTGCATGCGTTGTCCATGCTGTCTGTTCATCTCGCCGGGGAAAAAGAAAAAGAGATCGGGATCGTGACGGATCGTAACCTGCATTATGGCGATGACCGGCATTTTGGCCCGACCATGTAGTCACTCCGCCAGCCGGGCCGAAATTCCTGATTGAAATCGAGCAGGATGCGAATGCGAAGCTCTTACCAAGGATCATGGAGAGCCTGGCAAACCGCCAGGCTTTTTTTCAAAGTGAAGAAGCAAAGGCATATTCCCATATCGTTCGAATGGTATTTAATTTGAAGGAGGATAAAGTACTGTATCGAACCATGAAACTATGGGGAGAGGCAATGAGGCAACAGGAAATTATTTCTGGGCAGAAGTTGGGGTTTCGGATCATGGCAATCCCAATCAAAAGATTTTTGACTGAACCAGAATGGGAAGAAAACCTCTCTAGAAATTGGCGTGAGATCAGCCTAAAAATTACAGAGACACAATCTCCGGAACAGGAAGCCCTGAAGGAACTGCCCTCCGCAGTAAGACCAAAACGTCCTTTGGAACAGAGTGCCGCCCTATTACGGGCATGGGATCAAAAGTTTTCCCAATCGCTATCTCCTCAGATGAAATATTTGGATTTGGGGCTTTTCTCCGTTGTACGCGAGATCTATAACGGATCTCACGGCAAGGGCAAAAATACCTATGATGATATTGCCGGCGTCCCAATAGTCTCCATTCACAAGCTGCGGAAATATTTGAACGACGATCCAAAGCTGATGGCCATCCTGCGTAGAAGGATGCATTCTGGAAGAGTTGCATGGACGCAAACGAATATCCTGCATCGGATGGGAATCGTCATCCGCAGCTTTCTTGCCTATCACGGATGGAGACCAAGCAAGTTACTTGATATCTACCCTGTGATCGAAGATGGGCATTCGTATACAGTAAAGGTGGTAATAGGACAATTGCCAGATTCTGAAAAACTTAATTATTTTGAAATCCAAGATGCTTTTGCCTGGGTCATGTTCGCTTTGTTTGAATACGCCGAGGATATCGGACTAGGCAGGCCTGAGTTTTGGTAGATCTGCAGACACAATCTGAAATCGATTTATAGGTAGAAGGGGCGTAAATCATGAAACGGGCAAAAACGATACGTCTGGAATACCCCATAAGGATAAGTGATAAAACCGACACGGCTTCAAGCCGTGTCGGATCAATTACCGATACACCACGAAAGGAAAAACGAAAATGACACCGATCACTAAAAAGCAAAGCGCCCCAGATTTTACTGGAGCGCAGGCGTCGCAGGGCAAGCGACAACACCAAAAAAATTATACACCTCTTCAATGGTTTTTCAAGCAGGGCGCGCGCTTCGTGAGAGTCGCCGCGTGGAATGCTAAAGTGAATTCACCTGGTAAACAGCCCATAGATAAGGCTTGGCAAGTCAAGCCGATCACACTTAAGGACATTATGCTGCATGTAAACAGCGGCGGGAATGTAGGCGTGTTGTGTGGCAGCCATTCAGATGGGATATGCCTGCTTGATGTTGACGATCACCTGCAGGAATTTCTCGAATACTTTCCAGGCTTGGCAGCTTGCGCCGATGGTCCGACGTGCGGACGCACCGAACCGCGGCAAGTTGGTTATCAAGATCACAGGCATCGATCCCGAAAAATCAGAAGTGGAACAAAGTACATCTTGAATTTTTGGGCAATGGTAATCAGGGAGTTATCCCACCATCGAGGCACCCAGGCGGCGCACCGTATGAATTGATCAATGCAGATGGTCCCGCGCTTGCCTTCGATGGTGACAAGCTGATTAAGATCTGCCAATTATGGGATGAACTTCACAGCGATTTGATCCCGTCCGAACCGATCATGGCGGAGCCTTCCCACGATGGGCGCGGGAGTTTGTCACGCCAAACAAAAGACTTCATCGAATACGGCGCTGGACCTGGCACGCGTAACAATCGCTTATTTATCGCCGCATGTGATCTGAACGGATGCGGGTATTCCCAAAGTGAAGCGGAGTTTATGCTTTTGCCTGTTTGGTTAGCCTGGGGAAGAAAAAACAGGAGGCAATCGAATCGATCAAAAGCGCCTTTAAGGGACCGCAACACCGGCCAACCCTAAAGCCTTTGAGTACAAAACGAACCGCAAGAGAGCGACCGCGCCGACTGTAGAGGATGATACAGAAGAAATCGGATCAATCAATGATGGCGGATTACCCTTTCCCATCCATAGCGGTATGCCTGAATTGCCAAAGCTTGCACAACTCACGGATGCTGAAATCCAGCAAGGCAGGAAGGCGGGAAAGTTCATAGATGATTATATGACCTTTGCCACGCATGACGCACCCATGTCGCCGCCTTTGTTTCACCAAACTTACGCCTGCCGGCTATCCTATCTACAGCCATAGCACGGCGCGTGTTCGTGAGTGTGGGAACCAATGCCATTTACCCGAATCTCTATATCATGCTATCCGCACCATCTACACTTTACACCAAAACGACGGGCTACAAATCGGCTATGAAATTGCTTGAGACGGCGGGCTTGTCTCATTTGCTTTTACCCGATGGATTCACGCCGCAAAGTTTGATTACCGAACTCTCGAACCGCCCACAGGATAACTTCAAGGACTGGACACAGGATGATAAGGATGAATGGCAGCAGGAAAGGTTATTTGCTGGACAGCGCTGCCTGGTGGATTGATGAAGCCGCGTGTCTGTTATCGCAATTTCAACAAAAGCATTTAGCAGACCTGTTACCGATTGTCTTACGCCTTTATGAGTGCGAATTGAAGATCAAAGTCAGTACACAGATCCGCGGGCGTGAGACGGTCCGCAATTCCTATTTGACCATTTGCGGACCCACAACACCTGCTGCACTGCGATCACATCTAAAGACACCTGATTACTGGACAAACGGGCTCTTTGCCCGTTTCCTTTTGGTTACACCTGATACCGCGCCTGTCCGTGTGTTCTATCCCGATCCGTTCCCGATCCCGCCCGCACTTGCAAAGCATATCAACCAATTGACGTTTGAACGGTTGGAGCAACCGAAGGAAAACGCGATAGGTCCTACACCCGCGCCACCTGCAACGGAAGCGACGATCGCGCCCGAAGTTAAAAGCAAGTGGGATAACTATCACGCGGCAATGTTTGAAATCATAAGCCGTAGGAACGTGCCCGAAAAATTGCACGCATGTTATGGACGTTTCCATGAAAAGGCGATCAAGATAGCCATGCTATTAGCCGTTTCAGATTGGGTACGAATGGCAAAGGGTAATCCGTTGGTAATTCAATCTCACCATTGGGCACGTGCCCAGGAGATGACCGAAGGATACCGTGCAAGCCTTCACCGCATGATTGAAGATGCAAGTACACCAATGGAAACGGAAGATGACGAACTGCTGGAAAAGATTGTTACCCGCCTTCAAACGTCAACACGCAATTCACGGCGGGAACTGGCAACGGACCTACACATGCAGACCGGACCGAAGCGCGCGAATCTCGACATGATCATTGACCAGTTACTTAGGGATGAGGTCATAGTCGAAAAAGAGATCAAAAAGACGCGTGGACCTGCTACAAAACGCCTGTTTGTAAAAATGAACGGGAGTTCTTAAAAAAACCCGTAGCAGGTTGCTACATGTTTACATGTTACGCGTTTAAAACGCGAAACACGTAACACGTAGCTTAAGGGCTGCGCGTTTTAGGACACCTCGCAGAAACCCACACAACACCATGAGAAAATCCCCGACTATACAGGTTGAAGAAATCAGCGGCGATCAATTTCCCGATCTGGAAACAGCCCAGAGCGCGGCATTGTCTTTGCTGGCTGATAACTTGTCGTTTGTTATTCGTGGCCTGTTAGAGCGTGGGGTTTTGGTCAACGTTGACGGGAAAATCATTCCGAACCCTGATCTAGAAAAGGCGTAGCAAACACTCTACATATAACAGGAATCACGCGACATGAAAAAACGATGTACCCCTCAAATTATAAAAAAAGCCTATCAGAAAATCCGTTCATGGCGAAAGACCGCGCAGACATTGAATGAGCTGTACGGTGTGAGTCTGTCTCATACGTCATGGCACGACTACGCCATAGGGAAGCATGATATTGCCAACCCTGAGATACGCACTCGCCTAGGGTTAGGTCCACGTGCATGTCCTGGTTGTGGACGTAAGCACATCACACGTAAGCAGGCAAAATCAAAGCGAATACGTCAATATGGATATCCAACCGCTGAAGTAAAAACCTTCATTGATGTTTTGAAACTCCGCGAAGCGATACGATAGGAATGTAGCAATGAAAGATAATTACTCCCCTCCCCCACCTGGACTTCCGACAAACGCGCATGTTTGGGCATACCTGCGAGATAGCGGCGGACCATCCCAAGATCAAAGCGTAGGACAACAAGAAACCGAAATCATTGCATACTGCAAACGGTATAACCTTTCCCTGGTCAAAGTCTTTCGAGACGTTGCCAAGTCTGGGGGAAGCACAATCGGACGTGATGAATTTATGCAGATGATCGAACAGAGCGAAGTCGAAACGAGCCGACCGCAAGGTGTTCTGATCTGGAACTTTGCCCGCTTTGCGCGTGACTATAACGATTTTGTTTTTTATAAGGCGACACTACACAAGCGTGGCGTAATGGTTCATTCTCTAACAGATCAAATCCCAGCTGATGATTTTGCAGGGCGTATTGTGGAAACAGTTTTAGGCTTGGCAAATGAGGAAAAGCGCCGCCAAACATCCCGTGATGTGAAGCGCGGTTTGAAGTCACTTGTTAGTAAGGGCTTTGCGCCTGGCATACCTCCACACGGTTATATCGCGGTCAAAGTGAACATAGGTGAAAAACGCGATGGTATGCCGCGCATGGTTAGCAAGTGGGAACCTGACCCTGTATTAAGCGAGTATGTAAAAATCGCCTGGCAATTGAGAGCGGAGGGAAAGTCTTACCGTGAAATCACCGAAGCCACAAAAGGAATGTTATACACAAGTATCAACACATGGACAACCTTTTTCAGTAATAAATCCTATCTTGGTATCCTGACATCTGGGGATCTCGAAGTGACGGACCATCACGAGCCGTTAATATCCTGGGGGCTTTGGGAAGCCGTACAGAAAATTAGAGAAGCACACCCACGTTTTGGGAAAAAAGGAAATTTAAATCATCCGCGACGGGTTGGAAACCCCACGGTCCTATCAGGATTTACTTATTGTTTTGAATGTGGGAGCATGATGACCCACAGCAAAGGGAACAAAAAAAAGGTTTGGAGACATTATATTTGCGGAATGAAGGACAGGCACGGAACCGCCGCTTGTGGATCCAGGCGGGTTGGTGCGATCAATGCAGAGGTACAGATAATAAATGCCGTGCTTAATAATGTTCTTACGCCTGGATACTTAACGGAGGTTATCGAAGAGACTAAAAAACAATTTAATTCAACTGCTGAAATCGAAAGGCAGCTCACAGCAAAAAAGCGAAAGCTTGAGGATCTCGACATTGTCATTCAAAGAACATTGAACGCTATTGAACGAACAGGGTCACATGCAGCCCAGGATAGACTAAAAGAACGAGAGACAGAAAAGGCACAAACCAAAGCGGAGATCGAGCAACTAACTTTGCAGTTGACAGCATCTCATGTTGAGATCACACCTAAAGCGATTGAAATCATACTAGCTGCCTGGCGCGATCAATTCAAAGACCTACAAGAGTCGGGGAATGTTAGAGAAGTAAAGTCCTGGCTAATGCAGTTTGTTTCAAGAATTGAACTCGGATACAATAAAGCAAAGATTTTCTATACATACCCCATGATAGATCTATCTCGGAATGGATCTAATAACTCCCGTAACATAGCCTCTCTTTGTGGGGGCACAACCTAGAGACACCTAACAAGGTGTCTTTTTTGTTATATATCCAGTCCCTCAAAAAAGAGAGCGCTCCAATAGCGGTCTCTTTTTGATTCCTTGATCGTTTACGCACTCAAATGATACGTGTGATACGAATTCTGACAGGGGTTGCCCCAGGCAATGTGCATCTCACGCGCCGTCAGGTCGATTACAAGCGCATTGATCGTCTTCTCGCGATCCAGCGGATCAATACCTGCAATATTATGATTACAGATCGAGTTCGGCAGGTTCACATGATCCCTTTGGATGCCCTGCATGGTCTTGATCGTATGCTTTGAATTTTGCCGTAACAATCGGTTTGCACGGAAATAACGCACTCGGGAAGAAATTAACTCTTCCGGTTCATCCTCGATATCCTTCATGGACTGGGAAAGATAATGGTTGGTGTGAACCATGTAACCATCGGTGCCATGCAAGATATCGAATTGACGCGCTGAAACTTCCACCGAATATAACTCTCCACTTTCATGCGTAAGCAAATGGTTATATCCAGCCGCGCGGTGCGGCACGAGTGTCCGCCCGATGGCGCCAGAGAGACGTTTCGATGCCAGTACTGCCCTGGCAACGACAAGGCGCGGGATACCGATGCGCGAGTCACTGGGGTAAACAGAATCAATTAACTGGGCAATGCCATAGGCGTTGAATCCCACATTGGGCAGGAGCCCACCATAGGTCATAGAAAGGAACGGCGGTTCCTTCTTTGGCTTTGCCAACACCACGTAAACATCGTTCTCGTCTTCGGGGATCCAATCTTCGTTATGGGCGGCAAGCACATGACCATCTGCCGTGCGCTCCTCGTTGACCGAAAAGCTTGTACAACGCGTGAGGTGCAGGGCGTCCGTAGTGACCGCCTCCATCACGTTGAGAGTTACAATTTCATCAAAGAGAACATTTGCCCCCTCCGCAATGCCACGCCACTCTTCCACATATTGTGGATATCGCTCCTCCGCAAAGGGCAGATACTTGCGTGCTTGTATAAGTGCACCATCCCACGTCAACTCAAGGGAGTTATAAGATAGATCTATCAATGTACGGGCGTTCACTACACTATGTTGCACCTGTTCGCGACGCGCTTCACCGATCTGCCTTCCCATTTCTCGATGCGTGCCTGACACCTCTATCAACGGCGGCGGTGTACTATGAACCACCGTATTGGGTACAGGGATTTTCTTCAAAGCCATACAAACCTCCATAAAATCAAACAAACCCGCCCCGTTCTTACTTCGGGGCGGGCGGAATTATATCACGCAGGCATTTGCTATTAGGATGCGGGGGGGATCTGTCCCATATCTGTAGGTGGAGTGGAAACGCTCATCACTGGACCTGTAACTGGGCGCACTCCGAACCGTGTGGTCGCCACTGCACCCACTGCCACAAAGCCAATCAGGGTAGGGATGACCCATCCAACACATGGAATTATCCCAATTGCACCGCCCACAAGCATTACAAGGAAAGTCCCAAAGCCTGCTGTGAGAACTGGCGCCCACGTTTGATTGAGCGAGCGGGTAAACCGCTCCCCTACTTCATACCCTAGAGCAATCACACCAAATAGCCAAGCTAGAACGAGAAGCAAAGCTCCCAGAAATATCACCAAAACTGCCACAGGGATGAGAATGATCGTAACTAGCATAACCAAGGAAACAACCAGGATGGCAATTGGACCTCCGACAGTCGCCGCCAAACCAAAGGCTCCCGACATTACAGGTTGGCTGACAATTGTATGACTAACCCGTTCCATTTGCGGTTGAAGGAAAACAATGGTCAACATCGCCAACATGGCAACGATCAATGCTCGAAGGAAAACACCCGAAGCTGTCCAAAATGGATTGAAATCAAAACGTATGTCTGGACTCGGAACACTAGGAACGGACGGGACGCCCGGCACAACCGGTGGAACGTTTGCGTTAGGGATATTTATCTCAGGAGCCACATTGTTGACAATGTCACCTTTGATCTCTGCACCTTCCGCTTGTTGTAACTGACCACCAATCGTAACTACATTGCCAGCGACAACAGAAGAAGACTCAAGTGAGATCTGCCCGCCGATCACGACAACATCGCCATTCAACTCACCATTGCTTTCAACTTGTCCGCCAAAAACAACAAGGGCACCGTTAAGAGTGGCATCTTTTTCGATGGTCACATTTCCACCAAAGACGACAAGGTCGCCATCCTAAGTCTCGCCACTCTTCAAAGTAAAGTTGCTTCCGAAGACGACGCGCCCATTGCCATTCCCCGATCCCTGAGCAAACACCGAACTGGTCGGCACAAATAACAGGACAAGTAACAGCAACAGAGACAAATATCTAAATTTATTTTTCATACACTAAACTCCTTGCGGCGAACGAACAAACCGCCAGATTGATACTGACCACAAAAGACCCAGCCCGGCAACTGCCGAAACCACGATCATCCATACAAAGGGAGAAAGAAATCCCGGGGCAATACGTAATAAAACAGAGCCAGCCTGGAACATAGCATTCAACGTGGTAATAAGAAATACTCCCCATTCCACAAAGGACGTGATCCATGTTGCAGGTGAGGCAACGAACGAAGCCACAGAGGGCGCCAAAAGCCACAAGAGCAACACAACTCCCATGAACGCAAACAGGAGCGCTCCCCAAAATCTTTGCCGGCGTTCTGCCAGTTTTTGTGCTGCCAACCGCGTCTGGAACCGCGCCGTAAATCCATTGGCGGGTGAAACCATTTTCACTGAATGTAGAGCCATCCCTGTTTCAGCAAGCGCGGCGCAATACGCGCATGACCGTATATGCAGGTCAAGCTCGCGCTTCCGATCGGGATCAAGCGGCATATCATTCAGTAACCACTCTTCAAAAGGCTGGTGATTCATAAACTCTCCTTTCGGCGTGTGCATGACTTTCGTTCTCCTGCCACATCCCTGCCAGCGCTCTGCGTGAGCGGTGCAGGCGGCTCTTCACGGCACTCACCGTGAGCTTGAGTGATTTGGCAATTTCCACTTCAGAAAAATCGTACCAATAACGCATAATAACCGCGGCTCTATCTGTGGCATCCAGGTCTTTCAGCATCAGGTGGAGGCGGTCACGCTCCTCTTTTGTCATAGATTCAGCCTCGGGGTTGGGAGAATCGGGATCCGGCAATTCAAAGCTGGAACCGTCCTCGTTCTCCGCATCCATCGAAAACATCAGGAACTTCCTCTTCCGCAAGCGGTCAATGCAATAGTGCGCCGCGATCGAGAGGATCCACGTCCCAAACGAGCGGGAAGGATCATAACGATGCAAATTCTGGTACGCACGCAGAAAAGTCTCTTGTGCGGCATCCTCCGCCTCCTCAGGCTCGCCAACCATGCGATAGCATAGGTTATAAATAGGTTTCTGATAGGTTTCAACGAGATTCGTAAACGCCTCGTCACTGCCTTGTTGCGCCTGGAGCACCCAGGCTTTTTCGTCAGTCACTCAAACTCCTCTTGGACTTTCTACACAGACTTACGACGCAGACAGGAAAAAGTTGCGTTAATGGATATGTCCATGCCCCCCACCGCCGCCGCCTTCTGGACCGAGAAACTGTCCCCACCACCCAGCCGAATCTACCCTGAGAGCCATCCAAATGGCGATGGCAGTTGTGACCGGCACCGCCGCGATCAACCCCAGCGACCCAACCAACGTCCGCACAATCTCCTCTGCCACAAAGGAAAAATTGACTAGATAACCGTAATTTCCGCGTCCCAATGTGAACATGAGAAGCATGGGGAGCGAAGCCCCTGCATACGCCAGCACAAGTGTATTGACAGTCGCCGCGACATGATCCTGTCCAATCCGCATGGCGGATCGATACAACTCTCGGAATCCAAAAGACTCGTTGCTATGATGCAATTCGAACACTGCAGAAGCTTGGGTCATTACAAGATCATCAAGTACCCCCAGAGCACCAATGATCATGCCCCCCAACAACAAACCTCGTAAATTGATTTGCGAATTGAGTAATTGGACAAGGTATAACGAATTTTCATCCCCGGTACCTGTTAAGCGGGTAAATACTACAAAGAACCATGCTAGTGTTCCGGTGATAATTAAGACAAGAGCCATACTTATTACAGCCGCGTGCGATTTGAGATTCCAGCCGTAGGTCAGATACAGGGTTGTAGCCAAAAAATCGCCGACCCGACAATACTTACCCGTACCGGGTCTTCACCTGCCAAAATATGAGGAATAATATAACTAATGATGACTGCCAGGCTAAAGACCATGCCAACAATGGAACGAAATCCCTTTCCATCCACTAATCAAAATGATGGATATGGCAAAAATTCCTGCAAGCCAAAAAATGGGAATGAGACGAACAAAATCAACAAAATAAACGGTTAGAACCCCATCGGGACGTTTGCCAACCGTTACTAAAATTGTATCGCCAGGTTGAAGATAGATTTCGCCCGATAACACCTGTCTCTTACCATAATCCATCTCCATGGAGATTCCCCGATATTCACCCTCCAACAACTCCACGCGTGCGATCTGGTAACGTTGTGTCGTAGTCCCCAAATCAATATTGCCTTCTTCGATGATCTGCGTAACCCGAGCCCGAGCCGTCTCCGAACCAAAAGCAGACATCGCAACATTTGGTAGTTGTACCGGCATAAAATAAGGAAGAATAATAATGACAACAACAACCAGTCCTACCAACACAAGGATTCGGGATATATAACGATTATTCATACCAAAAGTATACACTGTTCTGAAAAAGAAAATGGGACGCAATCTATGCGTCCCATTGACAATGTAAACCAAAAAACAATCACGCTATGATGATTTGTCCTTCTTATCCTTCTTATTCTTTCTGGGCTTCGTTAAGCGTTCGACAAACTTCCTGGGTTGCGTCCTGATGGCAGTGATGGCATGCTCAACTTCCTCTGCCATCTCAGTTGGAACTTCTCCACGCTCAAAAAACGCAACCAGTTTTTTGGAACGTGAATCAACAGGTTTCGGCTTCGGAAGTACTCGAAACATAATCGCTATATTGTTGTGGCGAATACATGGAAAGATATTGATAATCGCCGTAGCTTTTGGCATCACCGGTTGTAATCCGGTTGAATACAATACCGATCAAATTCGCACCTGCGCGCGTAAACTGTTCTTTAATGACGGAAGCCTGCTCTTCGCGGGTCTGTCCAGGCTCCAGAACCAAGATAACCCCATCTACCTTGGATGCCAGTGTATAAGCATCAGAAATCACCAAGGGGGGAGCGTCCACTATAATTGTTTCAAATTCTTCCTTTAGACCGTCCAATACGGAAACTATTCTCTTGGAACCTACGATCTCCGTCACATTTGGAGGAACATTTCCCACAGTAATTACACTGATCTTTTCGTTTTTTAAATTTCGTATTGCATCTGGAACCTCTACCTTATTCCGAATAATTTCTGAAAGTCCCGGCGCTTTTGAAATTTGAAGTGCAGCATGGACAGCGGGCCGTCGTAAGTCAGCATCCACAAGGATTACTTTACCTTGGCTAACAGCCATAGATAAAGCCAGATTAACAGCGATTGTGGTTTTCCCATTTCCCTGTGCTGGGCTGGTTACCAAAATCGTTTTTGCAGAGTTATACGCTTGAAAAAATTCTAGATTTGATTGAAGTAACCGAAAACTTTCAGCCACTACTGAGTCAGGGTGGCTCGAAACATATGTAGCATTATTTCCATTCTCGAGCCATCATAGTCATGTAGCCAATCACAGGAAAGTGAAAAATTCGTTCCACATCCGAAGTAGTTTTGATGGAACGGTCCAAATACTCAATCAGATAGGCGGCGCTCCAGCGAGAATGAAGCCAACCATGGATGCCAGAATAACAACAAGCATTCCCGTGGAGCCAACAGGGCTGGTGGGTAAATTCGCCGGTTCAAATACCGACAGAATATTAAGTGCACCTTGCTGTGAGTTTGCCAGCATATTAGCATAGCTATCGCGTAGTTTATTCAGTTTGTCAGTCTGATCATTAATTTCGGATTCCGTACGAGAAATCTGACTGGCACTGGTAAGGCTAGCCAAGCTATTTTGGAGGTCTTCGATCTTGGCTGATGTATCTTGAATCTGTTGCTGTAAACTGGAAAGTTGTTGTTTTATAAACAACTGCCTTTGCTCAGTATCGCTATTTGTGCTTAATGCTGGGCTTTGAAGGATTAGCTGATTCGCAATTTCATTTGCAATGATCTGCGCGCGTTCAGGATTGGTGTCAGTAACGGAGATCTCAATCAATTGGGTATTTGGGACAACCCCTACCTGATAATTTGGAAGCCAGGATATCTCGAGCGCTTCATAGTCGCCGTCTGAACTGGCTCCCGTTTTGCCATATCAGCATAAATTGAAGCCAACTGACCCGCGACGAATAATTGCGTGGAATCAGGATTTGGGCTGAGAATGGCACTACCAATCATCAAGGTGGTGCGAAACTCATACACATCAGGCTTGAACATGATGGAAATATAACTGGAAATTCCAGCTAATGCAGTAACAACCAGCAAAAGCCGCCACCATTTCAATAAAGGTTTTATAGTACGCATTAATATCCATAATAATTGAAGAGCCTTGTATGTTTCAGATAAAAATTGTCTACACAAAAAATGCGGGCGCCTATTTGTAATAATCGTACAAACTAGACGTTTGCTTATAAAAAATGTTACCCATAAAATAACTGCTTTCGTAAGATTAGTTTTTTCTTATACAAACGCTTCCTGATACTCATTCAATAACTGACTGGTGATTCTCATCCAATCATGATATTTTCGTACATATTGTAACCCCATCCTTGAAACTTCAACCCGGAAATCCTTATTTTCCAGCAAACGCAATATCTCGTTAGCAAAATCATATGAGGTATCAGCTATCACTATATCCCTTCCGGGAGAAGCCTGCAATGAAGAAATTGCTTTTGATGTTGTAACGACGGGAGTTTCTGTTGCCATAGCTTCAAGGATTTTATTTTGTATACCGGCTCCGTACACAAGAGGAACCACCGCCACAGTAGCCCGCCACAAATAAGGACGGATATCTTCTACTGTACCGGTCACAGTGATGAGAGGGTTACTTGCTAACGATTTTATTTCGGAAGGCGGATCTTTTCCAACAATAACCAATTGTGTTTTCGGTCTACGCTCCCAAACTCGTGGCATTACCTCTTCAACAAGATACTTGGCCATGGAAATATTTGCATGATAGCTCATCTTGCCGCTAAAAACTATCGTTTCAGAATCACGATGGACAGACTCATTTGGCTGGAAATAATTCAAATCCACACCGTTTGGCAAAACAGATATAGGGGCAGGTTTCTTCCCTTCCGGTACCAATTTTATCAAGGCACTTTTATCGGTCTCGGATGTGACCAGCACACGATTAAAACAACTCACCAGATTGCCCTCCGCCTTTCGAGTCCTACCCAATTCGAGACGAGTGATTATTTTTCCAAATAAACTTCCGCTTTGCTTTGAGGCTTGCTCAAAAAGATGGCTGATACTATCAACGCTATCCCAAACAACTGGAATGTTGGGAAAAATAGACTTTAGGAAAACACCATACTCAGATCCGCGGAGATGTTCTACGTGAATCACATCAAAGTTCGATTCTTTGGTATTCGATTTAATGATGGTCCTCAATTGTCTGGCAAAACCTCAGATTCCAACTATAAACTGCCTGGAGCGGTTTTGTGGAGGGCAATACAACAGCACAATTTAGCAAAGACTGCCAGGTTGGTTGGACACAATAATAGACCTGTTTACAAATTGTCTTCATGTGTTCTACATCGGCAAGATCCGCCTCACCGGAACCAAGCGTAAAAAGAACCACTTCATGCCCCAACTTTGAAAGGTGATTAATCAGATTATAGGGACGGGTTCGTATCTTATTGGGAACATACGGAACAATATAGGCTATTTTCATCTTATCTTCAGATCAGGAAGTTCACGAAAATGTTTTGTAAACATTCTCCAAGATGAACTCAAAACCACTTGCCAGTCATATTTACCTTCCGCCAATCGACGACCATTCGTAGCAAGTTGCGTTTGCAAATTCTTGTTACTCAAAAGATCAATTACAAACCGTGAAAACTCATCCGGCGTATCTGCAACCATCACATCCAAGCCCGGCTCTGCCTCAATCCCCTCAAGACCCACCGTGGTAGTCACCACAGGCATGGCGCGTGCAAATGCTTCAAGGATACGAACCCGCATCCCACCACCTGCTCGAACTGGAATAACCATGATCGTTGATGCCGCAAAATACGGGTCAAGCTCTGGCACATAACCAGTAATAACAATATGTCCATTACTCTCTTCGGAGAATCGCAAAAAATCCTTGGGAGGATTCTTGCCAACAACTGTCAATTTGACATTGGGTAAAGAACGTTGCACCAAAGGGAAAACATCCTGAATGAACCAGCGAATGCCATCGGCATTAGGCGGATAATAAAGTGTCCCCATGGTAAGGATATTCAAGAACTCTGTCTGCCGGGGAACAGGCTGAATTTTTTGTGTATCAACTGCAATAGGAATCACTGAAATAGGCAGATCGTTAGTCGAAAGATTCGGGTGATATTCAGTTACGGCTTCAAGCAAAGCTTTACGGTCGGGTTCTGCCACAGCCAAGGTGCTATCAAATTCAGAAACGATGTTTGCTTCGTATTGCTTAATCCTTTTCGCCTCAAAAAACAACGGGATCTTGTAGTAGAACGGGAGTGTTTCATTCATCCGCTTGACAATCGTCCAGACGGCATTATGCGCATCGAAAACAAGAGCAGGCTTCCCGTTGGGTCGATGCGCAAATGGAAGCGCAAATTGGGTCATCGTTAACTGGTCAGCATGGATCACATCCACAGTCTCTGTTTCAACAATCCTATTGACCAATGACCGCATTTCATGAAGATCATCACGTTCGATTAGAAACGGACGCCCTGAAAATTGCGAACGAGATTAGATATCCAATATCCGCAAATCTTGAACGTTTGATGGGCACCACATGTACCTGGGAGCAAACATCTCTGACCGTTCCAACATAAGGTTCTTCTTCCGGGCGAATAAACGAAGCCAAAGTAATCTTATGTCCGCTTTGAGACAAATACTTTATAACATGCCACGTTTTGACCTTGGGACCTGAGTTCTGGAGGATAGGGAAGGATTTGGGTTAGGAAAAGAATATGCATAATCAAATATTGGATTGAAAATTTACAGCCGTTTCACTCGACCATCAGGCTGTTTCAGTTTACTATAGCTTTTTTCTCTGCTCGAATTGTTGCAGCGTAGTTAAAGTCATCTATTATGTTTTCTATATATCGTTCCAGATCGAACAATCACAAAGAACAATCCGCCAAGAACCAGAAACCCTTGTGCACAAGGAAGGGGTGAGGAAGGGGGTATAGGGGTTGGCGTATATGTAGCAGGTGACATCGTACCTGTTTG
>CAVSRF010000010.1:0-55811 GCA_963730175.1 uncultured Chloroflexia bacterium
AGCATTCCCCTTGCCAGAGCAGCTCAAGAATATCTAGAGTTATTGCAAAACCACGAAATGCATGTTAAAAATTTGATAATTGTGACATCATCAGAAGAATAAATGGAGAAGTCGATGGCACTTGCTGATTACAATCAGCCCCCCAACCAATCCGCGGATCGATCCGCACGTCGGAGTTCAAAAATGGACATCGGAACACGCGTAAAACCTTTTCTTACCCAGCCCCGTCTTATTCTCAATTCGTTATTGTTGTTTATTTTCTCCGCCGCTTGGATTCGCGATGTACTCTATTGGCTTCCCAAAGACGCCTTCGGGACCAGCCTGAATTATTGGGCTTATACTGACTGGCTGATCGATTATTCCCAGGGGTTCATTCGGCGTGGGCTATCAGGCGAAATTTGGAGACTGGTTCCAGCCACAGTTCCACCGTTGGAATTCGTCGCGGTGTTGTCCTGGGCTCTGATCCTGATCGCGGCGTTCGGTTACGTGCGGATGCTGGCGCGGTCGTGGAAGATTTATCATCCGCTGACTCTGTTCGGGCTGTTGTTTCTTCCATCACTGTTTATTTTTTATATCCATGACCATAACGCCATCGGGCGGAAGGAAATCCTTGGATATATCGTAGTACTCCTGCATTTGCTTGTCGTCGAAAGATCATTTCCAATCGGGAATGGCTTCGCCCTTTCGAATGAGAATCTGCGGCGCTACATGCAGTGGTTGATACCCATCGTCGTGTTACTCCTCCCGGCAACCATCCTTATCCATGAGGGAAGTTTTCTTATATTCGTTCCGCTACATGTGATGATCACGCTAACAGTCTTGCAGATGAAATCACCACGTAACTTCATGCAGGCTGCCATGTGGACCGGGCTACTATATCTCCCTGCGGCGATTGCATTCGGAATCGTGTATCTGACTGGTACACCGAACTACCAAATGTTGCGAGGTATCTGCGAAAAATGGAATGCACTCGGCGCAATACGGGAAGGCTCCTGTGTTTTACCTCCCTCAAAGCTCGCTGGGTCAACCCTGCCCGGCTCCTTCATCCCCATGGAGTGGTCATTGGCAATAGCTAGTGACATTACACGAATGTTTATTTCCGCGAACTGGATATCCTGGCTTCTGATTCTCCCAACGTTTGGAATCATTCTTTGGTATCTCGTCCGACAGGCGGTATATTCCATTCTTCGTTCCCAGTCACCACAATCCTTCTCCTCACAGTCGGCGCGGCAGTACTTAGGTATATTCTTTTACAAGTATTTCTTAATCCCATTCCTGCTTTCCCTACCCATCTACTTTACAGCCTATGATTACGGACGATGGTTCACGGTTACTTGCATTAATTTCTCCATGGTGGCAGCTTCGATAAATCTACCCTACTGGGAATTTGCGCTTCGCAAGAAGGGACCCGACGAGGGATTCCCGGCAACTGAGTCGCAGGAGTATCTGGATCATCGTCTGGTCTTTTATGGCGTTTCGATCATCATTTGCACCCTGGTGTTGGTTTTGTGGCTGCCTCATTACTGTCTGTTCAGTTGTGAAATTGTCAGAAGCCCGCTCCAGTTTTTTTCTCATACATTTTTTGCCCATTAGGAAAATCCGCAACACCACAATACACATTTGGACATAAGTCCATTAAACGAAAGAAGGGTTATCCGTCGCGACAACCCTTCTTTCGTTTTTCAAATCATCGTATCTTATGCTATCGTAATACTCTCATCCAAATATACATCCTGAATGGTGTTCAGGAGTTTCGCACCTTCTGCCATGGGGCGTTGGAACGCCTTGCGTCCAGAAATGAGGCCTTGTCCACCGGCGCGCTTGTTGATAACTGCGGTCACTGCCGCGTCGCCAAAGTCGTTAGATCCTGAGGCGCCACCGCTGTTGATGAGTCCGGCGCGTCCCATGTAGCAGTTTGCCACTTGATAACGGCACAGGTCAATGGGATGGTCACTGGAGAGCTCGCTATACATGCGTTTGTCCAGTTTTCCGTAGGAGCTGTCACCGGTATTCAAAGCAATGAAGCCGCCGTTGTTTTCAGGAAGTTTCTGTTTGATGATATCCGCCTGGATAGTCACGCCGAGGTGATTTGCCTGCCCGGTCAAGTCGGCAGAGACGTGATAATCCTTATCCTTTTTAAAGGCATCATTACGAGTGTAGCACCACAGGATCGTTCCCATACCTAACTCATGAGCAAGATTGAAAGCCTGTGCGATCTCGATGATCTCGCGATGAGAATCTTCTGAGCCGAAATAAATCGTCGCACCGATCGCCGCCGCGCCCATCTCATATGCCTGCTCAACCGATCCAAACAGAATCTGTTCAGCCATGTTGGGATAGGTCAGCAATTCATTGTGATTGATCTTAACAACGAAGGGGATCTTGTGCGCGTACTTGCGGGCAACAATTCCCAGCACACCGAACGTGGAAGCTACCGCATTACAGCCACCTTCGATGGCAAGTTTGACAATGTTTTCAGGGTCAAAGTAATCCGGGTTGGGCGCAAAACTCGCACCAGCAGAATGTTCAATGCCCTGATCTACAGGAAGGATGGAAAGGTAGCCCGTGCCGCCGAGACGTCCGTGGTTGTACATCCACGCCAGGTTACCAAGCACGCGATTATTGCGGTCAGATTGCGTAAAGATACGGTCTACAAAATCCGGTCCCGGCAAATGCAGTCGTTCTTTGGCAATTTTGGGCGAACTAAAGCCAAGTAGTGATTCTGCCTTATCGCCCAATAAAGTTTGAATATCAGTCGTCATATTATTTCTCCTTAGCCGGCATTTCCAAGCCGGCCGATGTGAATTCTTGCTCCCTGGTAGAGAGAAGTTTACAAATTTGGATATTAGAGAGTGGTTTAGACACCCGCGAATATATTTTCTTGATTATAACCAGAAACTAAGGCTATAATGTAACGTGTTCGTGCGACTTATGTAATTTAGACTCGTATATCATCGCGGAGGCACAAATGGACGAATTCTTTCAAAAAGTAACCAGCCAGCAAGACCCTTTCAAGAAACTGGCATCGTATATTCCAGGTTTTGGCGGATACATCGAACGACAAAACCGCCGCGACGCCGATAAACTTCTGCGCGACACAGTCGCGCGTCGTTTTGACGAACAGTGGAAGCGCACTACCCAATTGCAGACCGAAATGGTTAGCAACGGAATGATCTCTTTTGTGGACGATATGGAGCAAGCCGCCATTCAAATGCGAACCCTCATCGACAAGATCAGCATGGCGCCGCGTGGATATTCCGGCATGTTCGACGCGGTAAAGATCAACGAAAAGGAACTCGAAGCGATCTATCAATTCGATGCCGCCTTCTTTGATCTCTCCGATCAAATTGGACATGGACTTGATAACGTGGAAGCCAGCATGGGCGACGAAGCCGCTCTACCCGCCGCGATACGCAACCTTATATCGCTCGCACGCATGGCGGTCGAAACCTACAACAGACGGTCTGAAGTTGTGACCGGTGGAAAATAAATTTCCTATTGTAGGGGCGGGGTGACCCCGCCCCTACGGTTATTAATATGTGGCAGAAATACATCAACGCAACCAGCATAGACGATGTGCTCAAAGCACTCGCAGATAAAGGGGAACATGTCCGCATCATGGCAGGCGGCACAGACCTTATTCTCGAAATCGAACGTGGCGTCCGCAAGGGCATCGACACACTCATTGACGTAACCAGAATCCCAGATCTGGATCGCATCACAATTGATGAAGACAACATCATTCACCTTGGACCACTCGTCACGCACAATCATTGCGTCGAATCGAAATTGATCCGTGAGCGTGCCTACCCATTGGCGCGCGCGGCATGGGAGGTTGGTGCGCCGCAGATTCGCAACCGCGGCACCATTGCGGGCAATCTCATTACCGCCTCGCCCGCCAACGACACCATCACACCGCTCATGGCACTTGGGGCATCCGTCACACTGCAAAACACAAAAGGCACGCGCATAATTCCACTTAAGGATTTTTATACCGGCGTCCGAAAGACGGTGATGCAACCGGATGAAATGCTGGTGGACATTTCCTTCCCAGCGATGAAGACAACACAACGCGGGACCTTCATCAAACTAGCCTTACGCCGCGCCCAAGCTATTTCCATCGTGGATACAGCGCTCATTCTGGACCTTGAAGCTGGTCTTGTTACCATCAGCCTCCATCACACTGGGAGCTGTCGCGCCGACGATCATCCACGCCGCTGAAGCAGAAGCCTATCTCGCTGGTAAACGTCTCACAGACGACGTGATCGAAGAAGCCGCGCGTCTAACCATGAACGCAAGCAAGCCCATTGACGATATTCGTGGCAGCGCAGCATATCGCCGCGAGATGGTACGTGTCTGTGCGATGCGCGGGCTGAGATCACTGCGCGATGGTGAGGAGCAGGCTGGGATGCCGAAAGAAGCGGTCTTGTTGTGGGGTAAAGAAAAGGTTGAAGCGAGAATACCGTCGGCGCATGAGTCCCCGTCAAATCCCATTGAAACAACGATCAACGGTAAAAAATATATGTTCAAGAGTGGGCACGATAAAACTCTTCTACGCCTATTACGCGAAGAAGGCAATTTGATCGGCACAAAAGAGGGTTGTGCGGAAGGCGAATGCGGCGCATGCACCGTATTTTTGGATGGCAAAGCAGTGATGGCATGTCTCGTCCCTGCGCCGCGCGCACATGGTGCAGAGATAGTCACAGTAGAGGGACTCGCAAGTGACGAGAAACTTCATCCAGTTCAGGAAGCTTTCGTACAGGATGGCGCCGTCCAATGCGGATATTGCACACCGGGCTTCATCATGTCTGCCGCAAAATTATTGGATGAAAAAGAAAACCCAACACACAATGAGATTGAACAAGCGATCACAGGAAACTTATGCCGTTGCACAGGGTATTATAAAATTGTTCAAGCTATTGAAGATGCAAGCAAATCAATCGACCCTACATGAGAGGTGATCTATGAGCAAATACAAGTTCTCCAACCCTAACGATGCGGCTCCACAGCGGGGCGAAGTCCATCCCATCATGCGCGGTATCAGTTGTATCATGATTGTGCTTGTACCAATTCTTTCCTATATCGCATCGTCTCTGCTAATTGGAACGGGCTTCGGAAAACAGGTTATCCCGCCAAAGTGGTATGGACACATAGAGTTTCCACCCATCCTTACCGGGTTGACAGGACCACTGGGAGGCGTATTTAGATATCTTTCAAGTATCAACCACCTTCCCGCAAATCTCGTGTTAACAGTGGTCATGGTGGTGGTGGTGGGCGGTCTTATATCCGTTGTTTATGGATATATATACGAGGTTTTTGGTCCCCCAAAATACGGACCAACTGACGAACCGCCCATACGTAAAAAAGTGAAGCGATATAAGAGATAGATTTTTACTCCATACGAAAGCGAATCAATGACTTCATATAAAAGTATCGGCAAATCCCTCCCACGTGTGGATGCGCGCGGCAAAGTGACCGGCAAAACGCCCTATTCAGGCGACTTGTCCATGAAGGGCATGTTGCACATGAAAATCCTTTTTGCGGGGAGACCTCACGCACGCATTAAATGGATCAAAACAGGTGTAGCTGAAGCGGCACCCGGTGTGATGGCTGTTTACACTGCAAAGGATATACCAGTAAACGAATATGGTTTGCAGTGGCAGGATCAACCTGTTCTGTGTGGAGTTCGGCTCATCGAAGGAAGGCGCGGATGTTGTCCGCTTCATCGGCGACCAGGTTGCGGTTGTCGTAGCCCAAAGCGAAGCAGAAGCCGCCGCGGCTGTTAAATTGATCGAAGTCGAATATGAAGATCTGCCTGTCGTTGACGATGCAGTTGAAGGGATGAAACCCGACTCGCCACGCGTCCATGAAGAGATCGACGATTTAAATATCTGCGTCCACTATAAGATACGCAAAGGGGACGTAAACGATGGTTTCGCAAAAGCAGATGTGATTGTTGAAGGTGAGTATCACACACCCGTACAAGAACATGCCTATCTGCAACCCGAAGCTGGACTTGCCTACATCGACGATGATGGAAAAATCACCATCGAGTGCGGCGGGCAGTGGACACACGAGGATCAGGAGCAGGTTGCACACGCACTGAATATGCCGGAAGATAGTATCCGTGTGATCTATCCTGCCATCGGCGGTGCGTTCGGCGGACGTGAGGACATGTCCGTGCAGATCGTGCTGGCGCTCGCGGCATGGAAACTACAAAGCCCCGTAAAAATTATCTGGTCGCGGCAAGAATCAATGATAGGGCATGGAAAGCGCCACGCAGTCACTTTGCGTGCAAAATGGGGTGCGACCAAAGACGGCAAAGTCATTGCCATCGAAAATGAGATCATAGGCGACGCCGGCGCATATATGTATACGACCAACAAAGTACTGGGCAACTCCACGATCACATCAACGGGGCCCTACAACATTCCCAACGTAAAAACAGACGTATACGGCGTATACACAAACAATGTTCCCGGCGCAGCATTCCGCGGGTTTGGCGCGCCACAAGCTCTATTCATGGCTGAAATGCAAATGGACAAACTCGCGGAGAAGTTGGGGATGGACCCAGTCGAATTCCGCATGAAGAACGCTCTCAAAGATGGCGATACGATGGGAGTGGGAACGCCATCGCCAAGCCCTGTAAGTGTGATGCAATGTATCGAGAAAGGCGGCAGAGCATTTTGATTGGAAGGATGGAAAGGCATTATCGTCGAAGGCGAAAAAAGATGAAAAACTTCCAAGCACACATCAAACGAGGAAAAGGTTTTGCCGCAGGATTCAAAAATATCGGTTTTTCGTTTGGCTATCAGGAAAACTGCTGGGCAAAGATTGAAGTTCAAGGCAAGAGTGAAATCGAGAGCGCCATCCTATATCATGCTGGAGCAGAAGTGGGACAGGGTTTGCATACCGTCATGACTCAAATGACGGCAGAGGCTGTCGGCGTGCCATTTGAAAAAGTGAAACTGATCGCTTCCGATACAGCCACATCTGGAACATCAGGAAGTGTCTCCGCGTCGCGCATGACCTTTATGGCTGGCAATGCCATCAAAGGCGCGGCTGAAACCGCATTGAAAAAGTGGAAAGCAGAAGAACGTCCCGCAGTTGGTGAATTCAAATATCTCGCACCACTCACAACAAACTTCGAACCTGAAACGGGATACTCCACGCCCAACTTTGCGTACGCATTCGTCGCCCAAGCCATCGAAGTGGAAGTAGACACAGAAACCGGTCACGTACATGTTGTACGTGTTGTCTCTGCGAATGATGTGGGGCAGGCGATCAATCCCGCACTCCTTCAAGGTCAGGTCGAAGGCGCGGTCGTGCAGGCACAGGGCTATGCCATTCTTGAAGATTACAAAACAAAAGAGGGTCATGTGCTGACCGATCAGCTCAGCACCTACCTCATCCCCACCATTTTGGACATTCCAGAAAAAGTGGAGACGGTGCTTATTGAAGTCCCCGACTCGAACGGTCCCTGGGGCGCACGTGGAGTTGGGGAGCTACCTTTCCTTATCACAGCTCCTGCCATCGCCGCGGCGATCCATGACGCAACCGGTGTATGGATCAATGAATTTCCGTTTACACCTGAACGTGTATTACGAGCGTTGGGGAAAATATAGTCAACCGTAGGGAATGGCAGCCGCCATTCCCTGCGCAATCCAATATGTATCGCGACGAAACCCTGGAATTAAACGACGAGACTCGCAAATCTGCGGGCGGCTCGTTTATTCAATTATCCGGCGGCATCACTCATTACGAGCTTTCAAATCCAAACGAAGAGAACACAGTTGTTCTCGTCCATGGTTTCTCAGTCCCCTACTTTATCTTTGACCCAACATTTGAATTTCTGAGTTGATCTGGTTTCCGCGTTTTACGCTACGATCTATTTGGGCGTGGATTTTCCGATAGACCGGATATCACGCTACAACATCGATCTCTTCGATCAAACAACTCACTGACCTTTTGGACGCCCTGCGCTTCACACGACCGATCAACCTGGTCGGGCTTTCATTGGGCGGAGTTATCACCTCGACTTTTACTGCGCGCCACCCAGGGCGAGTCAAATCATTGACTTTGATCGACCCCGCCGGAGCAAGACCTGTAAGCATTTCACCCTTGCTTGCAATTGTAAAAATGCCATTCGTAGCAGAAGCAGTTTTCAGCCTAGTAGGGAACGAAATGGTTATCAAAAATATGGGGAAAGGACCTCTTTGATCCAAAGCTGGTGGAACACTTTCAGGCAAAGTATGCGGTCCAAATGCAATATAAGGGATATAGACGCGCAATCCTTTCAACAGCCAGGAACGGAATGTTGGATTCGTTCGTTAAGACCTATGAGCAGGTTGGCAAAATGGATATGCCTGTTTTATTATTCTGGGGACGTAACGACAGAACGGTGCCATTCGAGTACAACGAGACTTTACGGGCTATGCTTCCAAACGTGGAATTTCACGTGATCGAAGATTGTGGACATATTCCGCATTACGAAAAGCCTGACGAAGTAAACCCCATTCTGTTGGAGTTTTTGAGGAAATAATGATTTGAAGATTTATAGATTATTTTGCACACAATAAATATCGCTTGACGATGTTCTTTTTGCTGGCAGGTGCAACAGTCTTCTCCGTTACTATTTGGCGTGTGCGCACAGTGTATAGTGGGTCGTACACGTACGCTTTCCTGATCTGGAATTTGTTTCTCGCGTGGATACCCTTCATCATCGCGTACTTCACTTATACCGTCACAATCAACCGCAAATGGATCTATGTGGTCATCCCGATTGCCGCGTTCTTTTGGTTGATCTTCTTCCCCAATGCGCCGTACATCCTCACGGACTTCCAACATCTTGCTGGCGGGTGGGGAGGAAATGTGCCAGTCTGGTATGACGTGATGCTGCTCATCTGGTTCTCGTTCACAGGATTAATGCTTGGCATGGTCTCATTATTTCTTATGCAGGAGATTATCCGTCGTGAGTTTGGTCGCTGGACAGGGTGGGGATTTGTTACGTTCGTTACTCTAGTAAGCAGTGCTGGTGTTTATGTCGGACGTTTCCTGCGCTGGAACTCATGGGATATATTCAGAAACCTGAGCGGCATGGCAGCACATACCCTTCAAAGCGCCCAAGACCCAAGCTTACAATCCATTGGATTCACCACACTCTTCGGAGCCTTCTTTCTATTTTTATACATTACGCTGTATACTTTTGCACACCTATTGTTGGAGAGACAGACAAATGAGCAAAAGAGGTAACTGTCGCCTTGAGGAAACTAGATCATGAACAAGCAAGATATCCGATTACTCTACAAATACAATCAATGGACAACCGACAAAATATTGAATGCCGCATCGAACGTAACACAGGAACAGTTCCTGGCACCTGCTTCATTTCCACATGGAGGTTTGCGCGGAACGCTCGTCCATGCGCTCTTCGCAGAATGGATCTGGCGCAATCGCTGGGAAGGAATTTCTCCCAACTACCGCCTAAAACCGGAGGATTTTCCAACCTTCGAAGCTTTGTATATACGTTGGGTGGATGAGGAAAGTCGTCTAATGTCATTTGTTGAAAAGCTTACCAATAAGAAGCTCAATGAAAGCTTCAACTACACATCCACAAGTGGTGTACCGCACGAAAAAGTTCTATGGCAGGCAATGGCGCATCTCGTCAACCACGGTACGCAACACAAAACTGAAGCCGCCGCGCTCCTGACTGACTTCGGATACTCACCGGGCGATATTGATCTGATCTATTTTTTGGATGTGGTGTAAGGTGGCAACGAAAAACTCTATATGGTGAACAAATCCCGTAACTTCTTTATTCGCAACCGATACAATATTTCGGTCTTCGTCCTTCTCAACACCGCCTGCGCCATGTGTATTGCACTTGTTGCCGCCCGCGTGGCATATAGCACTTCAGGACGTCACACCGGATTGATCTGGAATCTCTTCCTCGCGTGGATTCCATTCATTCTTGCATACATCGCTCACACCATCTCATGGCGTCGCATTTGGCTGTATTTGGTCATTCCTTTGGTCGCGTTCCTTTGGCTGATCTTCTTTCCCAACGCACCCTACATGCTCACCGACTTGCAAGACCTTGCCCGAACCGCCTATGACGCGCCGCTTATGGTATGACGTGATCATCGTCGTATGGTGTTCGTGGACAGGCATGTTACTCGGTTTGATCTCGCTCTATCTCATGCAGGATATTGTCGTCCGCACCTTTGGCAGATTTGCCGGTTGGGCATTTATCTTCATCATTCTGCCGTTGAGCAGTTTCGGTATTTACATCGGTCGCTTTGTGCGCCTCAATTCGTGGGACATTCTGCAAAGCCCGACAGAAACAGGCATACAAATTCTCGGGCTTATCATTGACCCAACCCGCAGGCTCGCCGCGTTCACGATCAGCTATACGGTGTTCTTTATATTTATTTACCTCCTGCTCTATTCCTTCAGCCATATGCTCAGCGAGCAAACCGTCAAATTGAAAGACAGCCCCGAACAAATTGCTGCCACACAAAAAATAAATGTCAAAAAATAAATTTGTCCTTCTACGCGGCGGCGGCGACCTTGCAACAGGCGTCGCACTTCGTTTACATCGTGCGGGAATAAAAGTAGTTATCACAGAACTCGCTCAGCCACTGGCAGTCCGCCGCACAGTATCGTTTGCCGAGGCAGTGTATGAGGGCAGTCATACAGTCGAGGGAGTGACGGCAAAACAGATCGAAGCGAATCAACTGTCGGCTTGGAATGATGCGGATACAATCCCCGTGATCGTCGATCCAAATGCGGACATCCTGCTACTCGATATGTTTTACGCAGTCGTGGACGCAAGAACTCGTCAAGCTTCCTCCATCCCCACTTCCGAAAGATGTCCCGCTTCACATCGGACTTGGACCTGGATTCCACGCTGGACGCAATTGCCACGCTGTGATCGAAACCCGCCGCAGCCATACCCTTGGGCGCGTCTACTGGACCGGAACCACCCAAGCCGACACAGGCGAACCCGAAGGCGACCCGCGGCGCGTGCTCCGTGCGCCAAGCGATGGAGTTGTGATTGCTCATGCAAATATTGGAGAGCATGTGGAAGAGGGGCGAGTGATTGCAGTCGTCAGCAATCAGTATTCCGTGATCAGCCCTTTCAAGGGCGTCCTGCGAGGCTTGATACACGATGGGCTAAATGTAAAACGCGGCATAAAGATAGGAGATATTGACCCGCGGGATGACGAAAGCGCATGTTATCTCGTTTCAGACAAAGCATTAGCCATCGGCGGCGGCGTGCTGGAAGCGATATTGTCGAAGGAAGAAATTAGAGAGCAGCTTTTTGCGAAATAATCGAACGGGGGTTGCAGTCAAAATGATTTGGTTGTATGCTTGTCCACACGGATATGACACTCGAAATCTCCCTTAAACCCCCACTTTCACTACCGCGTTTTCTGCAGGCGCAAAAGGATGAACCGCGGCGGGATATCCATTGGGTTGGGCAAAAAGGGGACAGCGAGAACCAGCAAGATTCAGGCGGGAAAAATACCCATTCGCCAAAACCAGATAATGCTCAAGGGTATCGCCCACTCTCCAGCATCAAACTCAGTGACGTGGATGATGCGCAAAAGTATTTTGCCAGTCAGTTGATCCCTTCTCCGTATCCAGCATGGATCGGAACGAATCATTTCTGCAATTTGACTCTCACCCGCAAGCGTGACGGGCGTCCGCCCATGATATTTGGGCGCGTAAAGACCTGTTATCCCACAGATGGTTACATCAACAACATTCAAGATATTGAACTGCAATTCCCGAATAAACAGGGACAGCCTGATCCGGTATTGTTGAGCGCTACGGACATTGTCGCTCCGCCACAAGGCATTATTCAAAGTTATGGCATACGCGTGAAATTCCTCGCGTCCCCAGAGGACATGGCTGATTTTCAGTCCTTTGAACATTTATTTACCGAACAGGGTCTCACCCTTGACGCAACTGATGATTACATTGACTTGTTGCACTTAACTGAGTTCGGGAAAGATTCGCACCCGTGGTTTCATGTGATTGGTTCACGCTGGTTTGCATCCATCCCTGATTCAGTGCGGGATGAAGTCAGAAAAAGTCTAAAGAGTTTGATTGGATGGAACAAGGTCATTTTCAACTATCATCCAAAGTGGTTGTCGCCGGAGATTCGCCCGCTCAACAGCGAGCTTGATTTCAACTATGGGTTTAGCGAACATTATTTGATCGCCCCAGAGTCTCCCCAACAAACTGCACATATTGTTACAAAGTCGTTCGGTCAAATTTTCCTTCAGCCTATGAAGTAAGGAAATAAAGGGTTAAAAATCAAACCATGGATAACAAATCACAGAACTATCTACTCGTTGTAGAAGACATCCCTGATATCCTCAACCTCCTGGATACGACCCTAAAATTCAAAGGCTATCGCGTGCTTACAGCTCGAAACGGCGAAGAGGCATTGGAGGTTATTCAGAAGGAACGCCCTGCTCTTGTTATTACCGACATCCTTATGCCAAAAATGGATGGGTTTAGTCTGGTGCATCGATTACGGATCGACCCTAAAACCCGCGATATTCCTGTCTTATTTCTTTCAGCCACATATGTGCTTCCTGAAGACAAAGAATTTGCCCTCACGCTGGGTGTGACACGCTTCATGGAGAAACCTGTTGATCTTGCAACATTCCTGCCGATCATCGCTGAACTTTTGTCACAAGATACGACAACCTTTGAACCGCTCAATGAATTCGATTTCTACGACGGATATCGCAAACGTCTTGAGACGAAACTAAAGCACAAGAACACACAAATCGCTCGCGATGAACATCTGCTTTCGACTCTCTCAGGAGAAGAAAAGAAATCGTTCGATATAAATCTCCGACTGGTAATAAGTGAACGGGAGGAAATCCAACATTTGCTCGACCAGATCACCGAACAACTTGAAAATCTCGCCAAGCCGAAATAATCCGTGACTCGTACGCTTGATTATTTAGCGGAATAATTAGCAGAAAAAGCCCCATCCAACTGATATAGTGTTGGACGGGGCTTTTGTTATTATGTTAAAAATTCTATCGTTACAACTACTTCAAGTTCTGGCGCAAACCTTCGAGTTTGCCAGCAACGGAACCATCGAGAACCTTGTCACCGATCTTGACAACCAAACCACCGAGAATGGTGGGGTCAACCTTGAAACTAACGTCTTTTGCGTTGAAATTCTTCTTGACGGATTCCTGTTCGTCGTTGGTCAGAGGCAATGCGCTCGTTACAACAGCCGAGTCACCCTTGAAATCGTCGCCATCGAGAACCACGACCTTACCAGATTTGACTCCAGAGAAGAATTCATCAAGCAACGCGCGCTGTTTCTTCTCATCCAGTGTTTCGCCGACCAGTTTATTCGCGGCGGCAATGGCGAGGGACGCAACCTGACCGCGCAAATCGCCGAGAATGCGGTTACGTTCCTGCTCAGTTTCAGCAATGGCGGCTTCACGGGCTTTGGCGGCTTCAGCTTCAGCGACGGCTTTTACGTCCTTGCCCGCGGCGGAGGCGCGTTCGGTCGCTTCCGCAACGATCTTGCTGGCTTCAACCTGCGCTTCAGCTTTGATCTTTGCCGCGTCCTTTTCAGCATCGGCGCGGGCGTCTGCTGCAATACGGGCATCTTCCAAGCCTTGTGCAATTTTCTGTTTGCGGGTCTCCATCATGTTCAACATGGGCTGATAAACCCAGGCATTCAACGTCAGGAACACAATGATGAATGCAATGATCTGAACAATGAGCAGACCGAGATTAATACCAAGTGCTTCCATCTGTTGCTCCTATCGTCCTATACAACTTTGAAGAGCATGAGGAATGCGATAACCATACAATAGATCGCGATCGCTTCAGAAAACGCGATACCAAGGATCATGTTGGTCAACAGGTTACCATATGTATCCGGGTTGCGAGCCATACCGGTAAGCGCACCCTGTACACTCAAACCAATCCCCACCCCACCACCTGCGGCACCGATCATCGCCAGACCAGCGCCAACGTAGCGCATCGCATCTAAAATATTTCCTTCCATGTGAGCCTCCTTAGGTTTATCCTAATATTTCCAAGATTATTAATCGAGCTTCTGCGTGCTCTTCTCCATGACTCTGTGTAACCTGAGCCATGAAGACCATAGTCAACATACCAAATACGAATGCCTGAATGACACCCACGAACAATTCGAACAACATAATCATCGAAGGCAAAATGGAGATCTTGCCCAGCAAGCCCGCCACGATCGCAACCAACACGATCCCCGCGAACATATTACCGAAAAGACGGAAGGCAAACGAGATGATCTTTGAAAACTCGGAGATCAACTCAAGCAAGCCGACCAAAAAGTCCATGGCGCCAAAGAATGGAACCTTGAACATACGCTTCGTGTTGAAGAATTTACTCAGATAACCAAAGCCTTGTGCCTGGAAACCAATCACCTGAGTCATAAATACTGAAATCAAGGCTATGGCAAAAGTGAAATTCAAATCAACTGAACCACCGCGCAAGAACGGAGCAAGAACATATTCTTTACTCAATTCAGGAGTAAAGATATGCCAACCTTGAAGTTCACTCACATGTTCAGCACCATGCTCCGCTGGGTGTAATACCCCGATTGATTCAAAGCCCGGAATCAACTTAAGCAGGTTAACAATCAACACATAAAACATGATGGTCGCAAACCACGGGAAAATAGTCCGCGCCCACTTCACACCTGCCGAGCTTTCAGTAAGATTGTAAAGCAATTCAAAGAATGCTTCCATCAAATTGCCAATACCCCTTGGCACAAGATCTGTTTCAGCACTCTTCTTTAGTGAATTTCTGGTTGCCCACGCAAGCCAAATTACCAAAACCAATGTAATAACAAGTGTGGGAAGCGTATTCACCAAATACAAAGGTCCAAAGGTGCCGAGAAAATTCCCGAATAATGCGGCTCCTCAATCAGTTTTTCTGCGGCAACCGTGATCTCAGGCTGGACAGGCACCAACACACCGCCAATCCAAAAGCCAAAGATCATCAGCACCAGCACGACCCAACGACGCCAGGGTCTACGTGTTTCTTTTTCCAAATCCGCCTCCTAAGACGTTGTTTCAGATTCGTTTTCTGCTTTATCTTTCAACCGAGCCAGTGTCCTGCGCGCCACAAAGAGCATCACAAACACCGAAACGGGAATTCCAGCAAACAACAAAACCAGTGTAAACACCGGTTTTGTACCAAACATATTATCCAGCCACAATCCACCAAAGATGGAAGCCAGAATGATGACCAGCGTAAGGCATCCTACCTGCCCGATCAATACGATCAATAACGTATTGAGAATACTTCTGCCTTTTTGCTCCGATTGTGCCATGTCGCACGATTATAACTGACAGACGAAAGGGATGTCAAACAACAATTATGACGGGTGGCTTCCGCCTCTCTCCAAGCCGCCACCTGTCTCTGTTGCGAACAATCTTCCCTTCACCCGATTAAAACAGGTTCAAGGCACCCGCACTGGACCAGTTAAACCACGGGGCAAAAACCGTACCGATCAAGATCACACCAATTGCCAGTACAGCAAGAGCAATTGCATACGGACGCGTCAACAAAATGGGATGCTTCTCCTCGTCTTGATCCGGCATACGATAGAGATAAACATACTTCATAACGTTCAAATAGTAATAAACGCCTATCACTGAATTGATGATACCAACAATGACCAGCCATACATAACCAGACTGCACGCCTGCCGCAAAAACGACAACCTTTGCCACAAACCCACCAAAGGGAGGCATACCCGCCAGTGAGAGGAATGCCGCCAGCATCATCAGTCCCAGCCACGGGGAGCGACAACTCATACCGGCATAATCTTTGATATCTTCCAATCCAGTCACGCGACTGAATGCCATGACAACACCGAAGGCAAGCAGGTTCGTAGCAATATACGCTGCCAGGTAAAAGACAACGCTCGCCGCGCCCAATTGTGACCACTCAGGGTGAACTTTGGAAAAAGCCACTACGCCGATCATGGCATAGCCCGCATGTGCAATAGATGAATACGCCAACAGGCGTTTGATGCTGGTTTGTTGCAGAGTCAACAAGTTTCCAACCGTCATGGTGACGGCAGAAAGGATCGCAAGGACAAGCGTCCACGAAACGGAAAAATTCGGGAAGGCGACAAAGAACAGACGGACAAGCACAGCAAAACCCGCAGCTTTGGAAGCCGTGGACAGGAAACCAGAAACAGGCGTTGGTGCACCTTCGTACACATCCGGAGCCCAAAAGTGGAACGGCACGATGGACACCTTGAAGCCGATACCAACAAAGATCAAAGCCAAAACGCCGAGGGCGGCTCCTGTCGTTAGGCTGCCAACCTTGAACATGTCTGCCAGTTGATATATATCAGTCGTCCCGGAAAAACCGAAGACAAGGCTAAAGCCATAGAGCATGATCGTTGAAGCCATCGCACCGAAAAGCAGATACTTGAAACCAGCTTCAGTGGATTTTTCGTCAGCCAGCATAAAGCCAGAGAGGAGGTAGAGGGGAATCGAGGTGGTTTCAATCGCGAGGTAGAGCATGACCAAATTGGCAGAAGTCGCCATCAGGTCCATACCAAGAAGCGAGGCGAGGAGTAAAAGATAAGCCTCACCACGATGTCCCACTTTTTCGTTATCCATCAACAAGAGGGCTGTTGCCGAGCCTGCGAACATGAAGAGCATCTTGAAAAAGAATCCCAGCCAGTCAAAGCGGATCATGCCACCGAGCGTGGCAGTCGGTTGACCGGGTTGACCAAAGAGCAGGCTGACGATCATTGCGATAAGCAAGCCGCCTGCCGTGAGCCAACCTACGTTACGGCGTTTTTCTTCCTTCCAAAACGGCTCAACTACCAGGATGAGGATGCCGATGACGAGGATCAAAATCTCAGGGAGGATGGAAGCGAACATCGTTGCGTTATACATTATGCACCTCCCAAAAGGCGAAGAATATTATTGACGCCTGTTTCCACCATGGGAGCCATAAGACTTGGGAACAATCCTATCAATATCATAAGCAGGCATAGCGTTGATATCGCCACTTTATCCAAAATGGTGATATCGCCAATGTGACCTTCCAAATTGGCGGGCATGTCACCGAAGAAGACCTGTCGGATGTTGCGCATGATATATGCGGCGGTAATAACGATGGAAATACTGGCTATCACGGCTACCAGCCATTGCGCCTTCCATACACCCAGGAAGATCGGGAACTCAGCAATAAAGCCTGAGAAGAATGGCATACCCATCGAAACCAAACCGCCGATGATGAAGCCCACCACGGCAAAAGGCATAACCTTTGCAACGCCGCCAAGTTCGGGTATCTGGCGTGTGTGCGCCCGGTCATAGATCATGCCGACAACAGCAAAGAAGAGAGCCGTCATGATCCCGTGCGAGAACATTTGCAGACCCGAGCCCAACAGACCTTCGCGATTGAGCGTGGAAAATCCCAACATTACAAGCCCCATGTGCGAAACAGACGAGAAACCCACCATGTATTTAAGGTCTTTTTGCACGAAGGCGATATAGGCGCCATAGACAACCGCAATGCCAGCAAAGAGCATGATGAGCCACTTCCAGGTTTCAGCACCCTGTGGCAGGAGCATGATGCCCACTCGCAAAGCGGCGAACGCTCCAAGTTTCATCAGCACGCCCGCATGGAACATGGAGACAGCCGTGGGCGCTGCAACGTGTCCATCTGGCGACCAGTTATGGAAGGGCCAAATACCGCCCAATACAGCAAAGCCGAAGAAGACGGGCAGGAACCAAATGTTTTGGAAAGTCTGCGAGAAACCGGCGCCTTCCAATTGAAGCATATCAAAGGAAAGGATGCCTGTATTTTGATATTGCGTCCAATACATCACCAATCCACCAACCAATGCAACCACGGAACCAAGAAACAGGTAGAGGGTCAACTTCATGGCGGCGTATTCACGAGTTTGTACCCAGCCCCAGATGGCAATGAGAAGATACATCGGGAATACTGCGATCTCATAGAAGAAGAACAGCATGAACAGATCGAGCGAAACAAATACGCCGAAGACGCCACTGGCAAGGATGAACAGGAAAGCAAAGAACTCACGTGGTCGGTCTTGAATACCTGCCGACAGATGTTTGCTTTCGTCGAATTCGCCCCATGAGATCAACACGCCAGTGAACATGACCACACCTGTCAACAGGACAAGCGGTGCGCTGATACCATCCACACCAAAGTGTAGACTGATGCCAAGTGCAGGAAGCCAGCTATATTGTTCGACAAACTGATAACCCGCTACCGCCTGGTCATAAGAGAAATACACCCACGCCGAAAGGCTCAGTGCAAAAACTGCCGCCGCCAGTGCAACCGCGCGTGTTTCATTCTTCCGGTTGGCAGGCATGAGCAACATCAATACTCCTGCAACCACCGGTGTGAACGTAATAACACTAAGAACAGGGAAATTCATCATCCACCTCTTAGAAAAGCATCACAACGGCTTTGTTGATCACGTCCAATATCCAGGCAGGATACAGACCGATCCACAAGATCAACACCATCAACGGGACCATGACAATGATCTCGCGCGTATTGATCTCGGTCAACTTATGTTCGCCGTGCGCCCAATGTTCGTTCATGGGACCATGCAATACTTTCTTGATTCCTTTCAGGATATAAGCGCCGGTAAAAAGCAGACCAAGCATTGAGATAACGGTATAGATCGTCATCACAGGCACGGAATGTATGCCAACACCTAACGAACCTCGCACTACAAGAAACTCGGAAATGAAACCGTTGAGTCCCGGCAAACCAAGCGATGCCATGCTGGTGAAGATCAAAATTCCGCCATAGACTGGGACAAGCGGAAACAATCCACCGAGCTCTTCAAGGTTACGAGTATGCGTTCTTTCATAGATCACGCCGACCAGGAAGAACATGCCCGCTGCCGACAAGCCATGATTGAACATCTGGAGGATGGCTCCGTTCAATGCGATTCTCGCGTCGCCCGTCCCTGCGGCGGAAGCTGCTGCGGCGATACCGAGCACTACAAAGCCCATATGGTTCACTGACGAATATGCGACGAGTCGCTTGAAATCCGTTTGGGCGTAGGAGGCAAATGCGCCGAAGACAATTGCCGCTACTGCAAGGAAAGCCAGCGCGCCTGCAAATATCTTCGCCTCCACTGGATACAACGGAAGGATGAGTCTCAGGAAACCATATGCGCCAAGCTTGAGCAGAACACCAGCCAATATCATTGAGCCAGCGGTTGGCGCTTCGGTATGAGCATCAGGCAACCACGTGTGGAAGGGCCACAAAGGAACCTTGACAGCAAAGGCAATCACGAATGCCCAGAAGGCGATCTTCTTTACCGTAAGCACGGACATGCCAAGAAGTACCGCACCAGAGTCGAGGGAATTCCAACGCGAGTAGAGCGTGACCAAGTCATAGGTCCCGAAAAGAACGCCGAGCATCTGAACCGCAAGCAGGAGTCCGAGCGAGCCGCCCATGGTGTAGATCATGAACTTGAGCGAAGCGTAGTTCCGGTTGGCGCTCCCCCATTGATTGATGAGGAAATACATCGGGACAAGTCCAACTTCCCAAAAGACGAAGAAGATAAGCAGGTCGAGCGCCATAAAGACACCGAGCATGCCCATCTCAAGGAAGAGGAACAGCATCATGTACGGTTTCACGCGATCAGTAATGCTGAATGAGGCAAGGATGGCAAGCGGCGTGAGTAATGTAGTCAACAAGACCATCGTGAGCGAGAGACCGTCCACGCCGAGGTGCAGGGATGAGCCAATCGCCTGATACCAGGTATATGATTTCTTCAAACTGAAAACCCGGCTGGCTGGAATTGAAGCGGAACCACACGATCAAGGTAAGCACAAACGGAACGAGACTTGCACCGAATGCAAACCAGCGAAGGAGTTTATTTTCATCCTTTGGCAGGAAGAGCATGACCACTGCCGCGAGAGCAGGGAAGAACAAGATGAGTGAGAGAAGATGAGTATCGATGAAGTTCATCACTTACTCCTTAAGCCAGCACGAAGAAGTACAGCGCCACGCCAATGACGATAAAGGTCACCAGTGCAAGGATGAGATATTGCTGGACACGCCCGGTTTGGATGGCACGTAATTTGCCGCCAAACCAATAGGTAACATCTGCCGAGCCATCACCGAAGAAGCGATTGATAACAGGCAGATCAAATTTGTTACGAATGAAGGAGCCAATTCCGTCTGTAGTGGGACCGAAGAGATGCAGAATGCCGTCGATCAAGCCCTTATCCATCCACTTGTAGACGAAGGTCTCGGCAAACCAGTAAGCAGGCTTGACGAAGACCGTATCGTAGATTTCATCAAAGTAGTATTTGTTCTTGAGAAGCGGGATCTGCAATCTATCTTCGCTGGCAGAGTTGACATTACGATAGACAAACCAGCCAAAGAACAAACCGCCAAGCGCAACGACAAGAGATGTCAGAAGTGGTGTCCAACTAAACGAGATAGTTTCAGGCATTTCAGCAAGTGTCGATCCGACAAATTCATGGATCCAGTTTGGCACGAGTCCGCCAAGGAGTGGGAAATGCTCAGGGATGCCGACCCAGCCATAGGTCAAAGCAAAGAACGAGAGGACGACGAGCGGCGTCGTCATCGTCCAGGGAGTCTCCTGCGCGTGTTCGGCTTCCTTTGTGCGAGGTTCTCCAAGGAAGGTCAAAGTGATCTGTCGCATGGTGTAGAAGGCGGTCAGGAATGCGGCGAGCGCCAAGGTGATAAAGACAGCGATGTGTCCGTTGGCAAAGGCATCCGCGAAAATTTCATCCTTCGACCAGAAGCCAGCCGTAATGAGCGGGAAGCCAGAAAGGGCAAAGCCACCGATCAGGAATGTCCAGAATGTGATGGGCATCTTCTTGCGAAGACCGCCCATGTTGAACATATCCTGTGGGTCAACCTCGTGATTGCCCGTGTGCAGAACGCCGTGCTCCATGCCATGAATGACAGAGCCGGAACCGAGGAAGAGCAACGCCTTGAAGAAGGCATGTGTGATGAGATGGAACACGGCGGCGACATATGCGCCAACGCCAATTGCCGCGATCATGTAACCGAGTTGCGAGATCGTAGAGAACGCCAGCACACGTTTGATATCGTTTTGTGCGACCGCGATGGTTGCGGCAAAAAGAGCCGTGAACGCGCCGATGAACGCAATGATCGTCATCGTCTTCGGGTCGAGGCTGGTGAGCGGGAACATGCGGATAACGGCGTACACACCCGCGGAAACCATCGTCGCGGCATGGATCATCGCGCTGACCGGTGTTGGACCTTCCATCGCGTCGGGCAACCAAACATGTAGCGGGAACTGGGCGGATTTACCCACCGTGCCGATGAAGAGCAACAAACCGATCAAGCCAGCAGTTGAAAATCCGAGAAAGCCGCTTGGAACAATTGCAAGCGTATGAAGTACCTGTTCGGTGAAAATTTCACGGAAGGACAATGTTCCTGTGGCTGAGTACAAGTAAGCAATACCCAACAACATGAACACGTCGCCGATGCGTGTGGTCATGAACGCCTTGACTGCCGCGTTGCGAGCAGATTCTTTTGCGTACCAGAAACCGATCAACAGGTACGAACACAAGCCCATGATCTCCCAGCCCACAAACAACGTCAGCAGATTATCGGAAACCACAAGCACATACATGCCGAAGGCAAACAAACCAAGGAAGGCAAAGAAACGCGAATACATCGGTTCGACCGAGGGAACAACATGTTTGTGACCCGTCGTTTCGTCTACAACCGTCGCGCCATGAGGCGGTAAACCTTTATGGTCGTGGTCGCCTTCAGGTTGACCAAAATTCTGATAGCCAACACTGTAAAGGAAGATCATGAAGATCGTAATGGATACGAAGAACAAAACCGCCGCGCCGAGCGGATCGATCAGCACGCCGATCCTAAACCACGTGTCACCTGTCGGCAGCCAATTGATGGAAGATTCAAAAGGATGTTGTCCCAAATGCTCCACGCCGATGGCACGGAAGAAAACAACCATACTCCCCAGGAACGAGAGAATAGCCGCTCCCACACCAACCGTATGACTGAGCGCCTTGCTCTTGTTCGTGAACAATACGATCAAGAAGAAAGCGAGTATAGGCGGGAGTGGTATTAACCAGATCAATGTTTCAGTTGTCATATGTCCTACCACTTCATCATGTCAATTTCATCTGCGATCACTGTATTGCGGCGGCGATATACAGAGATCACCAACGCGAGACCCACAGACACTTCCGCCGCGGCAACCGCGAAGACAATAATTGCGAATACCTGTCCAACGATTTGCGTCACATCACCATAACGCCAGAACGCCACCAGATTTATATTCACCGAGTTCAACATCAACTCAATACCCAGCAGGATGGCGACCGCGTTCCTGCGTGAAAGCACGCCGAACAAACCGATGCTAAAAAGCGCCGCCGCAAAAATGAGATACCAGGAAAGAGGAACCATTTTTTATTACCTCCTATTTCCGATTGAACGCGACGTAGACCGCGCCCACCAATGCCGCCACTAAGAGGACGGATGCAACTTCGAACGGCAGGACATATCCCGTGGGCGATGTGAGCGCCGTGCCCAATTCATTCACCGCATCAAAACTGGACGGGATGGCTGTTGCCGTTGTCGACATGCCGTTCCAACCCTGAAGCAGGAAGAACAACCCACCGAATGCCAAAACCGAGAGCAACGCGCCGAACCACCAATTCTTATTCAACTGCGGACCCTGGTCGCGCATATCTTTGCGAGTCAACATCACCGCGAAGATAAACAGGATGGCGATGGCTCCGATATATACAACGACTTGAACGACAGCCAGAAAACTCGCGCTTAGCAAGGCGTAGGTCACAGCCACACCAAAGAGTGTGGACACCAGCCACAACGCCGCATGGACAAGATTGCCTGATGTCACAACCATGAAGCCTGAGCCCAGCGTAAAAAGTGCAACTACAAGGAAAGTAATTTGTTCACCAGTCATTTGTCTGCTCCATTAATGATGAACCGCTTCAACAACAGGCTTTGGCGCTTCGAACTTTTCGCGTTCCCTTCGGCTGTGAGAGCGTGCGATCTCCAACGCAGCCCACGCGAGAAGCACATTCGAGAGGAACATGCCTGAGATGTAGAGCCAGCTTGCTGTGTGAGCGAGAAGCGCATTCATGAAAGCCGTCACCATCAAAAGGGCAAACGCCAGAGGCGTCAGGAATTTCCAGTTGAAGCCCAGCATGTGGTCAATACGGATACGCATAAGGGTATATTTGATCCACATGATGACCCAGTAACCCAGCATGGCTTTGAAGATGACGACAGCAATGGCAAGGAACGGACTGACCTGCTCAAGCCCAAAGAAACCATAACCGCCGAAGAAGAGGATCGACCAAAACCCGCCGAACGTAAAGGCATGTAAAAGTTCACCGGCATAAAACATGCCAAACTTCATACCTGAATATTCGATGTTGTAGCCGGAGACCAATTCCGATTCGCCTTCCGCCATATCGAAGGGAGCACGTCCCAGTTCGGCAATGGCAGCGATCAGAAAAATAACCGCCGCAAGCGGAGCGAGAAACACGAACCAGATATTCTTTTGAGCCGCCGTGATCGCGCCAAATCCCATCGAACCTGCAAAGATGGTCGGGATCAACAACATGGTTAGCATCGGGACTTCAAACGAGACCATCACCGCCACTTGACGAAACGCGCCGATCAATGCGAATTTGTTATTCGAAGACCAGCCTGCCATAATAATGGAAAGCGTTCCAATGGCACCCGCCGCGATGATATACAACGCACCGATGTTCAGATCCACGCCGAGCATGGTGGGTGCAAGAGGCACCACTGCCCACAAGATCAACACGGACATCATCGAGAGCATGGGCGCAATGTTATAAACAACCCTGATCCGCTCCGCCGGGGGTGATATCTTCTTTAATAAGCAATTTGATAATGTCGGCAAACGGCTGGATCAATCCAAAAGGACCCACACGGTTGGGTCCAATACGATCTTGAAAGCGCGACACCACCTTACGCTCGATCCACACCAGGAAGATATCCAACACCATCAACACACTGATCAGGATCAGAATCCCCAAAAAGCCGATCAAGATCTGCGCGACAAGTTCGGGCATTCCCCATCCTGCGAAAATGCCCATTAACCAATCTGCGGCTACTTTAAGAGGGTCGTTCCAAAAACTCATAGTCACTCCTCTACACAAAGAAAAGGCTGAATGGATTTATTCCAATCAGCCTTCTCCAAAATTACATGAATTTTACGCCCACTCCAACATCCCCTTGCGCCAGGTGTAAGTCAACCCGGCGATGAGGATAAGGATGAAGACAATACCTTCCAAAACCGCGAACATACCGAGCGAACCCAGTCGCACAGCCCACGGAAACAAGAAAACGGTTTCCACATCGAAAACCAAAAATACAAGTGCAAAGATATAGTATTGAGCTTTGAATTGCACCCAGCTATCCCCCACTGTTTCGATGCCGCACTCATATGTTGTCATTTTAATGGGGTTTGGTTTCTTGGGTCCCAGTATCCAAGCCACCGTAATCGCGCCCACCGGGATGATCAATCCAACAATAAAGAACAATCCGATGTAAATCCATTGGCTCATAGGTTCTCCAATATAAAAAATGTCTTATCTATATGCTAAAACAGCGACATAAGCGAAAAAATTGTACCATAAAGAACAATCAAGAGACATCCAACGCATGTCAATTTTTTGGGTGACATTTATCATATTTACTTGCTTCGCCTTTTCCTCCTGCCAAAAATAAACCTGACGATGTCTTCGAAAAACGGAAAACCGACAACCGCCCCCACAACCGAACCGATGACTCCCGTACCGCGCGCAAAGTTCACAGAAAGACCGAAGAAATCCACCGCCTCGATCTGGACAACTTGGGCTGATACCGGTTTACGACTTTCTTCGCCGCTTGATTTGTCTACAAACCTCAAAAACAACCAGACCGTTCCCTGATACACACCCGTCTCTGTGGGACGGACACTCCAATAGAATGTGACCGCTTGTCCCTGTTCAAGAGGCTGACTGATCAAGTCGGGAGGCGACACCTGCAAACCCGCAATATCAAAACGCGCCTCCGCAACCACATGGTGTGTTTCGTAAAGATTGGGTATCTCGATCACATCTCCCTGCACTACATTCCCTTCGATCTGCGCGGTGGGCGTGACATTACCAAGATCATCCACCTCAAGCGTCAAGCGGACAACATCCGAATCGCCCGCGCGGTATCTTGGGCGGAAATTCAAGTGTCAGTCTGCGCCGTTCAGGGATGGCAGGAATGGCTGTCGAAACAGACGCGGCGGGTGTCGCCTGCAATAACGATTCTGTCGGCATTGCCGCGCCCGGCTGTTCAGCACTCGGTGCAGGTGCGCCTGCACCCACTCCACATGCGAGAATCGTTAGAGTCAAAACAGCGATCATCGCAAAAAAGGAGAAAAAGCCGCGGGAAGATAAATGCCGCTCGTTCATGAGACAGCCTCCAGCGGAGTCAGAAACGAAGCGGGTGTTGGTAGTTGTAATTCAGAGGGAGCGATGGGCTGAGTCCGTATCTCGCGTCCCAATGGTTTGAATCCCCAGATCAACAGCGCGATGGAAATCGCCAGGATGAGAACACCGATGATTATTCTAACGCGCCAATTCATTGGTCCACCTCCTCCACCTCAGAATACCAGCGGACGCGCGTGCCAAGTTGGTCACGGAATTGCCAGAACAGATTTTTGTTAATGGCTTTGAGCGTTCGCTGGATGCGATGCACGCGCCGTATAACGAGTTGACGCTCGACCTGTGTCAACCCCAGGTCTTCTTTGACAAGCATTTCTTCGACGCGTGCAAGGTTAATGGATAGTGTTTTATATAGACCCCAATAACGAAGGCACAGGCGTGCAATACGATGCAGGTTTATTTTTTTATCGTCGTCGCGACCGATATGATTATTGAGAAGGAGCGAAATAATATCTAGGGCATCCTTACGGTTGAGTTCAAGGATCTGTGCCTTCGACAGCAACAACTCAGCCAACGGAACAGTGAAAGGATGAACTTCAAGCCTGTCCTTCATCGGGAGCTTATGGCACATCTCAAAATCACCAACAAAGACATCGATGCGCCTGCCGGTACGTCGATCAATGAAAATCTGGCGGCGTGTGCCATTCAACACGTTGAACTGTTTATCAGGAACGTATCCCATATTTTGAAAGAAAGGGGAAAGTTTGCGGCGCGAATGTTTGGGCACGACAAAATCAATATCAGGGTACTCACGCTTAAAAGCGTGTTGCTGATTGGGACTATGCACACGCACTGCCAAGCCACCAATGACACGCATTCCAATCTTATTTGAACGGGCGGCATCCATCAATCTATTCATCTCGGTTACGATCTCGGGCTGGTTCGTCATTTAAAGTTTTGTTTCTCCTTACACACTTTATATCATCTTTAGCTATGTCACCCTGAGCACAGCGAAGGGTCTCTACGACAACATCAGAGATTCTCACCTGCACTTGCGTGCGGTGCAAGTGTCGCTTCGCTCAGAATGACATTACTTGGGAGACCAGTTACTCCACCGGAATTTCGGCGTGGACCTTGTCCAAGTCAATGCCGCTTCGTTTGCGGTAGGCACGGAATCCGAAATAAATTACCGCAGCCAGCACGTACATGGACAACATATATATCACCGAACTGGTATTGACGATGCCGATTCCGTATAGGGCATTGGGATCGAATATCCATTGATAGAGCAGAAACACAAGGAAGCCGCCAAAGATCACACCGGCAACCGTGATAAGCGGGACACCCAGCACGTTATATTTGGCGATTGGAGATGCTTTATAAAGATCAGGTTTGACGTAAGGAAGCAAAATCGCGGCTATTGTTGTACCGAGATACGTGACAGCGATGACCAGCGTGGAACATAGTGTGAGCGTCTGGAAGTTCGCGATGTTATACGCAAAGAGATACGCAACAACGATCGAGGGCACAACCATCAACAGCAAGGCGTAGATGGGGGTACCAGTACGATCATCCACCTCAGCGACTTTTTCAGGGAGCAGGCGGTCGAACGCCGCGGCAAAGATGACGCGTGTCGAGGAAAGGAACACAGTCCCGCTCCAGCCAAACCACCAGAAACTCATCAAGGCAATCACAATGAACTGCACGATCTTATTGGATGTAAGGAACACGGCAAACAAGGCAGGATAGGGCCACACTGGAAGAGCAGGTGCAACATCTGTATAACCCCAGACATAATTCCACCATGCACCGCCAGCCTGCATGTAGAAATCCCAGCCGACGGTTTTGCTAATGGCAAAAAGCAACAAAATGCCCAACAACGTAGTTATACCTAATGCCGCGCCCATACCAGTAATGTTGCGTTTGAAGTCGGTCGCACCGCGCACTTCGCCATACAGAGTCGCGCCCCAATTGGGCCACAAATTGAAGAAGACAAGATAAGGAAGAACAAGCAAGACAGCAACCCACCCGCCGCCACTCAATGGCATGATAGCGCCCGCATCACCTCCAAGTGCAACGGTTGCATCATAGACGCCGGGCTGTGCTCCAAACATGGAGACCGCATTTGAGTTCAAGTCCCGCCTTGAATAGTCGCATGATTGCCCGTGAGGAACAAGGCGATGACGATCAACAATCCCAACATGCCGCCATAAAAGGAGAACTTTTGTATCCTTGCATAGGTCTTCATACCCAGCGAGATAAAGATGCTCACGATCGCAAGTGTGAGGAGCGATGCAGTAAATGCGCCGTGGGATGTGCCTGCAAACCAAAGCGCTATATCCTTTGCGCCAAGAATGCCAAGCAAGGGTACAAGCACAATATGACGGAACATGTCGCCATACAGCGGCACCCACAACCACAAGATAAACCACCAGCCCGTGATTGCAAGAATGAATCCGACCGCGCCCCCAAGGATACGACTTTGCCAAACATAATCACCGCCCGAACGAGGCATGACGGCGATCAACCCGGCATAGACAATTACTTCAAAAAAGATAAAGATCGCGCTAACGATCAGCGCATTGATCATCCCACCTTCCAGGTAGTACATCTGACTAAATATGTACAACCCAAGTGTGACGAGATTGATCGAGAAAAACGCATAAACGAACGCGTCCATGACCGACCACGAACGTACCAAGCCTGTTGCTTTACGAACAAACAAATTAGTCATAACAAAAACTCCTCTTTTATCCTGTGGTCAAAACGTAATTCTCGATCTTGTTCTTTCCAAGTTTCACAATCGCTCCGAGCAACGTTCCCTGCTCGTACATCGAGCCGGGGTTGATACACAACGTCTTCCCGATGCGGGTTGTACCGCGCCCTTCATGGATGTGTCCATGCAGAGCCCAACAAAGGCTTGGTCTCTTCAATAGCTTTACGTAACGCGGTCGAACCGACAGGCTTCAATGCCTGACCCGCCAGCACAGGACGCAAATCTTTATCCAACTCTGGAGCCTCATCTAAACCGGATTTATATGGAGGCACATGGATGTTAAAGATGGCGTTACGCGGATCTTTGAGTTTGGATATCATCGCCTCATACCGGACTTTGAGCTGATCCTCGTCCTCTTCACGGTGCGTATCCCAAGGCGTTCTGTTCGACCAACCGGAGGCGATCATTTCGTGGGTATCGTCAAGGGGAGTCACAAGTCCTTCGGCGAGGATCACGCGTCGGGAAGAACGAACGAGGGCATCCACTTCTTCCATATCATCGTTGCCAGGACAGCAATATACTTTCATATCCGTGCCATCCAGCTTTTTGTCAGCGAGGTCCATCCATTGCTGAACAACCTTGAGTACTGCGTCCGAGAAAACTTGATCCACTTTTTGGGGGTCTTTTTCGAGTTCGGAAATTTCATCGGGGCTGGTAAGGTATGGATAATATCCGCGACTGCGGACACGTTTGGTCATGTCCTGCAATTCGTCGTCTGTCGAAATATTAAACACCTGTTCAAGCAAAGTGACGCGGTACTTTTTGCCACCCTGATGGATAAATGGGACAACCGCCTTGCCCGTCATATCTCCGCCGAGAATCAAAACATCGGCTTCATAGAATTTTCCTGCATTGAGAAACTTGCTCCAACAAATGTCCGACCCATGTATATCAGTGGCAAAAAAAAGTTTTGTCACGCGTTTGTCCTTTTGGCGAGGGGATGGAATGCGGCGTCATTATAACTTGTAATAAAGGGTCAAATGAGTTTGATCAACCAGTACATACCCGCGGACAGCAACGCGCTGGCAGGGATGGTGACCAACCACGCCGAAACGATATCTTCCACAACACTCCAACGCACCTTGCTCACACGCTCCGATGAACCCACGCCAAGAACCGCCGAACTGACCACCTGCGACGTACTTACCGGTAACCCAAGCAATGATGCAAAGAGCATCACACCTGCCGAACTCAATTGCGTGGAAAAACTATGCAGGGGACGTATCTTGTAAAATTTGGCTCCCAACGTGCGGATGGTACGCCACCCGCCCAAACTCGTTCCCAACGCAATGGCGCCCGCGCTGACCACGATCACCCAAAAGGGAATTCGAAAGGATGGCAACACGCCTCCGATCACCAAACTCAATGCGATCACACCCATTGTCTTTTGCGCATCGTTCGTGCCCTGACTAAAAGCCAACGCCACAGCCGTGAAAAATTGACTGCGCTTGAAAAAATTATTGACGCCGGGCGTTGCGCCACGCACCAGAAAATAGATCAGGCGTGTCAGTAGGAAGCCAACCACAAAACCGATCAAAGGAAAAACAAATAATGCGATCAGTACCTTGTTCAAGCCTCCAAATTTAATGGCGGTCAAACCCGGTCCCATCAAGACTGCTCCGAGCAACCCACCGATCAAGGCATGAGACGAACTGCTGGGTATCCCAAAATACCAGGTTATGAGATTCCAAATGATCGCGCCCAAGAGCGCGGCGCCAATGACATTCAGCGTCAACACACTGGACTGAACGATCTCATCTCCAATTGTTTTTGCAACCACCACCCCAAACAAAAACGGACCGAGAAATTCGGACACCGCCGCGATCCCCAAAGCTGCGCCCCGGCTGAACGCACGTGACGAGATCATCGTCGCGACAATGTTGCTGGCATCGCGCATCCCATTCAGGAAATCAAAGATAAGCGCCAACCCAATGACGATGAGAAGTTCCTGCGTCATAATAAATTAGGTCTTCTTAACTACAATATTGGAAATGACATTTGCCGCTTCATCGCCGCGATCAGCCGCGTTCGAGAGATGGCGATAGACCTCTCGCATTTTCAACATCTCAACGACATGATGGATATCTTCGGGTCCACTAAAAAGGTCGGCAATTGCTTCACGATAAACAGCCTCGACTCGATTTTCGAGTGCCTTTGCCCGTTGGGCATGATCGATGGCAACAGCAGGATTCTTCGGCAACCGCTGGACGGCTTGATAAATCTCATACGCTGCATCCTTGAGCAGGGACACCATCCTCTGCATATAGGGCGTCGGCTTGACCTTCAACACAACCATCTCACTCAGGGTGCTATCGGCATAATCGATCACATCGTCAATGGAACGCGAGAGAGCAAAGATATCTTCACGGTCATACGGCGTGACAAAGGTGCTGTTCAACTCGTCGATCAGGATGCGGCGCACCTCATCCGCTTCTTTCTCCTTCAGCCCAAGCTGGTCCGCAATATCTGGATCCTCAGTCTCCAGATATTTGACCAGCAGTTTCAAGCCTTCGTAGGTATGAGAAGCCTGATCTTGAATTAATTTGTGAAAGACTTCTTCACGCTTTTTGAAAAAACGAAACATAAGCACCTCATTTCTTGAAGGGACACGTTCCCATCGGGGGATGTAATCATACCATTGCCATAGTCAGGGGATAAGAAAAAAAGGTCAAAGAATCTGGAACAATTGCCAAGTGGAATTCGTCAAGCCCTGTATTTTTTCATCCTGAATTCAACTGGAAAGGAAACAAATCACATGAAGGCGAAAACTTTTTACCTATTCATCCCTCTTATGTTATTGACACTGACAGCCTGCGGTTTGTTTAATAAGACGAAAGAACCGCAAGTGAACGACCAACAAGTTTATCCAACACTGGATGCGCCATCTGGAACCGTCGTGGAGAAGGTCTCGTCAAGCCTCATGTTGTCTCATCCTGAATTCAATTGGAAGTTGACTTTGCCCAACGACTGGACCATCACATACGATGCAGGTTACCAAGTCAACGCCAACAGCCCGGATCAAACCATTTTTATGCGGCTCCAGTCACAAAGGTGGAAGGGAAGCGAACGTCCATCCAGCGCCCAAGCCTATGTGGAGCATTGGAAGAATTTCAGTTACGGAAATGTTTTCCCGCTTTTCGCAAATGGGACACAAGTTTCAGAGACCGAGGTTGGTCAAGGTAAATTCGGCAGTCCATACTTGCAATATGAGTTCGACGACGGGAACAAGAAAGTGCGCTACTTGCAAGTCTACGCATCCGCAGGCGGACCCACATCAGCCATGGTCACCACATGGACAACTTACGACAGTTTCGATAAAGCAAAAAATGTAATGCAAAGTATTATCAATTCATTTGAATTAACGGAGAATGCACAATGAAACAAAGAGATGTACTTATCACTACTTTACTGACAGTCGGTACCGTTCTTCTGCTGCTCACATTTGCGGATATATTACGAGCAAAAGCAGCTGCACAACAAAGACCGGGGACTCAGGACATTGACACGCTGATGTGCCCTCTCTCCGATCATCAAGTGGAAGAGTCGATGAAGGCATTCGAGAAAATGATGCCCACCTTCCAAAATCCGCGTTGTGCGAATTGTCACGGTGGCGTCAATCCTTTTTCGGCGAACACGGATCACGCCGGAGGAAAATTCGATGTAGTCGTAAGTCGCGAAGGTGACTTAATGTTCGATGAAACCTTTGGAGCCTGTCAGGGATGTCACGGCGGGTTGAAAGGCTGGCAGATCCCAACATCTGACCTCGCCTTTGTAGGCAAGGATGCCATTGAGTTGTGCAAACAGATGAAATTCGGAGATGCCGAGAACTTTATCGATCATATTACGCGTGATCGAGGCAAGACCCCGTTTATCGAAACGGGCTTTGCAGGGATGCGTGGACTCAACCAGGATGGCATTGATTTCTACGAGGCATTGAACGATAAAAAACTGGTGCCAGAACCTCCGCCCATAACACAAGCCACATTCATTGAACAGGCGAAAGCCTGGGTGGATGCGAACGGCGGTGAGTTCAAAGGCAATGAAGCTTGTGGTTGTGAGCCACAACGATATGCCCTGCAAGTGGACGAGTCGTTTGTGGGTGCGTTTCAAGCAAGCGGAGCCAAAATAGACTGGGACGGTTCCACCACGGTACAGATTCCGTTGAAGTTCAACGACGACAAGACCTTTACCGGAGAAGCCACATCCCAACGCACGATGAACGCGAAGCTCACATCAAAGCTCAGTTGTACGGGAACCGGAACTTCGGATGTCAAATGGCAGGTGGACGGAAAAATAGATGACGAAAATAATCTCATCTCGTTCAGTATGCGCTTCACGCCCTCGCCCGCAACTGTGAAATGTGAACTCCCCGTCCCGTTGCCCATCCCCATCGACAACTCGGAGAATCCGAACAATCCGCTCAAGAAAATGGAAATGGGATCGTTCATCGGTGAGACAAAATCAGCCGAGTTGAAGACCAACATCCCCAACTCTAACTCGACCGATAAATTCCAGATCACGATCATCAAACTCAAATAAATTTTCATCGTAAAAGATTTAGCATATAGGTCATGCCTCAGGCATGACCTATATTTTTATAAATCAACACTGAATGAGTCGTACAATTAATTTTCGAAACAGAAAAAAGCTCATCGAAACAAAAAAAGTCCATTCTCACCTACCCGCCCGAACCCTTCCGCATTAAAATCACAAGACTTTAGAACCTGTACGCTTCTCGTCCAAGGAGGACTCATGGATCCACTTATCTCTTTCGGTATCTCGTTTATCACGGCATTCCAGTCATTGGGCACATGGCTGGAAGCGCCCATGAAATTCTTTTCCTTCCTCGGCTCGGAGAATTTCTTCCTGATCTTCGTGCCATTGGTCTATTGGTCCATTGACGCGGCACTTGGAATACGAGTTGGCTTCATCTTGTTCGCCGGTGCCGCTTTTAAAGAACTTTTCAAGATGGCTTTACACGAGCCACGTCCGTATTGGGTGAGCACGAATATCCGCGTTATGGACTCGGACCCCGGATTCGGTGTTCCATCTGGTCACGCGGAGATGGGAGCCGGGTTGTGGGGGATCATCGCGGCTTACTATCGTAAAACCTGGGTCTGGGTCTCTGCCCTTTTACTGGTCTTTTTCATCGGCTCTTCACGGCTTTATCTCGGAGTCCATTTTCCGCACGATGTACTGATCGGCTGGATACTGGGCTTCCTCACTCTGTGGGCTTTTGTCAAGTTCTGGGAGCCGGTTGAAGCGCGCGTAAAGAAGATGTCCTTTTGGAATCAGATCGGGCTGGCTTTCGTGGTCTCGCTGGTGATAGTGTTGCTCGGCGTCTTGATCGTCTTCCTCTCGCGAAATTTCGTGCTGCCCGCCGAATGGATTGCCAATGCCATACATAACAGCAACGAAGCGCCAAACCCGTTTTCATTGGAAACCCTGGTCACCTCTGCAGGGACATTGTTCGGGTTATGCAGTGGTCTTGCCTGGATGGCGCCGCGTGGCGGGTTCAATGCATCAGGTCCACTTTGGAAGCGCGCCATGCGTTTCGTGGTCGGTTTGATCGGCGTCGCGATCCTCTATGCAGGGTTGAAAGCCATCTTTCCATCCGGTGACACGTTCGTACCGTATATTTTCCGCTACATCCGTTATACCTTCCTGGGGTTCTGGATTTCCGGCGGAGCGCCGTGGACTTTTGCAAAATTGAATTTGACCGAAAGCAAGTAAGCCCCCTCCAAATCCGAAGAAAGAATTTCGTTTGCGTACGAGATTTTTATTTCGGATTTGGGGAGGGTGTCCGAAGGGCGGGAGGGGGCTACGCAGAGCACATGAAGAAGCACATGGCATCATAATGACGCGATTGCATACCATGACGGCCCGACGGTAAACCGTACGGGCTATAATTACAAAGTCCGCTCAAAGCGGACTAGCCGACTCGGTCGGCTTCGTATGAATAGCATGGACGTTTACGTCCGTGCGGGCAACAACGAGGCAAACATGAAAGTTTTCCTGAGCTCCACTTATAACGACTTAATCGAACATCGCAAAGCCGCGCATGATGCGCTGGAACAACTGGGCTTGCATGTCATTTGGATGGAAGCCTTTGGTGCACGCCCCGAAGAATCTACAAAAGCGTGTTTGGATGAAATAGAAGAATGTGATTTGTTTGTTGGTATTTACGCTCATCGCTATGGGCAAATTCCCGAGGGAAAAGATATTTCTATCACTGAAGAAGAATTCAATGAAACAGAATTAAAGTGATAGAATTTATGGCGTCTTAGTTGCATGCACGACTTACAGTATGGAGGATAACGATGGCAAAAGCGACTCTTAAACTGCAAAATGGGACAACGGTAAACATTGAAGGTTCAATCGATGAAATACAAAGGCTGATATGATCACTACGAATAACGGTACAAAATATCAATCAACCAACAAGAGAAAAAAGTCTTAGGTCAGAAAAGAAGCCGTTGGTTCCAACAAAGGAAAAGCCCGACAGCAATGAAGTTAATCAGATTGTAAACACAATTAAGACTTGCGAACAAGCAGAGGCAATAGAAGAGTATATTCTTGACAAAACTAATGAAGCCAACAGAGTGCTTCTCCCTCTTTTTACAATTTACGAATACTTTGAAAATTCATTTGGGCTTACAACGAGCGAAATAAGTAAAATCACTGTTGAACTTGGGGTTAAACGTATGGACAAAATTGCCTGCGGGCGCTAAAGAATTCTGCCAAAGCCTATGTAATCAAAAACGGAAACCCTCCCCGATATACACTCAACAGAAGAGGCGCAGCTTTTATTAGGTCAATATTATCTGGGGCATCAAACGAAGAAGACGGGAAACAAAGAAAAATCCACTAAGACCAGTACAAAAAATAAAGCTAAAAACAAGAAATCTACTACTAATAGAAAAGGTCCGAGTGTAATGCTAATCGAATTAATATGGCAGACGGATACTTGCAAACAAAAAATCATTGTCTGAAATTCAAAGAAAACTAGATACAGAGGGTCATGGAATACGCAGCGACATCAGACATCTCTTTCTGGTCCAGTATTACATCTTCGGTTAGGCGAAAAAAAATTGTCGAGAAACAAAGACTATACGAAGATCTCGGTCATATGGCGTACTAATGACGGACCAGGAGGTAATTAGCAATAATGCCCTTGCAATCAATCTACACAGCTTGCAAGATCATCTCTATTTGAGTAAGACTTTCATGACCGCAAAAATACACGAATTAACCCCTGGTGGCGAAAAGCCTTAGGCTTAGTCGCGACAAGTCCTTTACCATGTTAATGCTAGCAACAAATTAGTTGAGGAAAAAACTCTCGAACTTCAATAGCGTTCCAATGCGTTACGTATAGCTATGGCATAAAAGAAAACCGTAATAATTCTGATAACATGAAAACCTTCAGAAGAGTAAACGTATCGCTTTTTCAAATTCTTAGCTCGTATGCCCGAAGGGAACAAATCTATAGGAACATTCGTAGCCGATCAGATGTGGACGCTGGATTATTCGTCTTAATCATCTCAGCGCAGATGAAGCGATCTTTTTGATTGAACAAATAGCAAAAAATAATCTCTCGGCTATCCAGAGAAGGTAGAAAATATCATCACGATCTCTATGAAATAACAAATGGAAACCCAATTCTTATTAAATGGGTATGCGCTCAGTTTAAGCACGAGGGTGGTTATATTCGAACTTTATCAGCCACACTAAAATTTATTGAAAATGCGCCTAGGAATAATGACCCACTCGAAGTATATTTTTGGCGATACTATTGGCAACATTCACGAAAGCGAAGCTAAAGTAATAGACGCATTAATTCATTTCGAACAGCCTGCCAAGATTGATTGGATACAAAAGTGACGGAGATTCCCATGCAAGTTACAGAAACCGTTCTTGAAGATCTATACTGACCGTTCAATCTTGATACCTAGTGGAGACTGGCAAGAATTCTCATTACCACCACTTGTTGACAATTCATTCGCAGAAGTAAACCAAAATTGGTTGACGAAATTGGCAAACATATTTCGAAAGATTTATGATATTTAATTAAGAATTGTCTACTCGCAATCACATTTTGTATCTACTGTTAAACCGATAAATCACCCAAACAATCACGAAAAGAAGCGCATCAACAAGAACGGACATGAAATAACTTCCGTTCTTATTTAAGCAAATTTCATGACATTTGTTACCGAACCAAAAAACTGAAACAGTTGTAAAATCAAATAGTCATTGGAGACCGAATGGCAACACACAGGGGCACACGCCAGGCTCGCTACCCAAGATTAATCCCAAAGACCTCGGAGTTCTTGGAGAACTCCGAGGTCTAATAACCCAGGAGCAAACAATGACTACAACCTATCCCCCCGAACCGTTTCGCATCAAAGTTACCGAATCGATCCGCCTCATTCCGCGTGAAGAACGCGAAGCAAAACTCAAAGAGGCGGGCTACAACCTCTTCGCCCTCAAAGCCGAAGACATCTTCATCGACCTGCTGACCAACTCAGGCACAGGCGCGATAAGTCAGGAGCAATGGGCGGCGCTCATGCGCGGCGACAAGTCCTATGCGGGCGCACGCTCGTATCATCGTCTCAAAGCCGCCGTGGAGGACATCTTCGGTTTCAAATATTTCGTCCCCACGCATCAGGGACGCGCCGCCGAAAATATTTTGTCCGCGTGTCTGGTCAAGAAAGATCTCTGGGTGCCGAGCAACATGCACTTCGACACCACCGACGCCAACATCCGCGCCCGCGGCGGTCGCCCTGCGAACCTGGTCATTGACGAAGCCGCCGACCCCGCAAATCCGCATCCCTTCAAGGGCAATATGGACATCGCCAAACTCAAAGCCTTCATCGCAAAGTATGGGCGTGAGAAAATTCCGTTCGGGATGATCACAGTTACAAACAACGCGGGAGGCGGACAGCCCGTCTCGATGGAAAATCTCAAACAAGTTGCGGATGTCTACCACGAGAGCGGAATCCCGTTCTTCATCGACGCGGCACGCTACGCCGAAAACTGCTACTTCATCCAACAGCGGGAACTCGGCTATGAACATGTCTCCGTCAAAGACATCGCCCGTGAGATGTTCTCGCTCGCCGACGGCATGACCATGTCCGCGAAGAAGGATGCCATCGTCAACATCGGCGGCTTGTTATGCGTGAACGATGAGACGTTATTTCAAAACATCAAGAACGAATTGATCCTGCGCGAAGGCTTCCCCACCTACGGCGGACTCGCCGGTCGCGACCTCGACGCGATGGCAGTCGGCTTGTACGAAGGCTTGGACGAATCCTATCTATCCTATCGCATCGGACAGACTGCTTATCTCACCGCACAACTCAACGACGCAGGCATTCCCACCATCCAACCCGCAGGCGGACACGCCGTATACGTGGTTGCAAATCAACTCCTGCCGCACATCCCCAACTACGAATTCCCCGCGCAATCACTCGGCGTTGAACTCTATCGTGAAGGTGCCATCCGCGGTGTAGAGATCGGCTCGGTCATGTTCGCCTGTCTCGACCCTGAAACAAATCAATGGAATTACCCAGCACTCGAATTACTTCGCCTGGCAATTCCACGCCGCGTCTATACACAAAGTCATTTTGATTATGTGGCGGATACACTTATCAAAATAAAATCTCGCGCTAGTGATTTACGCGGTTACAAATTCACTTATGCGCCTGAAGTGCTCAGACACTTTACTGCGAGGTTTGAACCGCTCTAACATTTGTCGCACCTGCACCCACCACAGGTGCGGAGTGAGCACTCTTTGCGAAGCAATCTCCTTAATACGATGATGGGATTGCTTCGCTAAGTAACGCTCGCAATGACGTTCTCTTATTGCGTATACTGCGTGCAACTTCGGCACGGACTGCAAATACATGAAGATCGCCTTCAACTCATCGTCCGTCATCAGTTTGTAAACATCCCAAGGCATATGTTTGGGATCCAACTTATGCCCGCTCGGCGTCATGCCAGTCCGAATCGTTTTGATGAATTCGTCTTGTGTCCAAAAACCAGGTTCGCCGCCAGGCGTGAGGTTTGGCGAGATCAATGTGATCGTTGGGTCAGGGAAAGGTCCGCCGTTTAGTTGTGGTCCATGACAAACACGGCAATCGTTGGTATCCACAAGGTAACCACCATAATCCGCGCTTACAGCACGTGCAGGCGCAGTTACATGGATTTCATGGCTTACCGCCTCAACTGGCAATTTTCCAAGTTTGCCAGCCGCTAATAAGATCTTTGCAAGCGGCGTGAACTGCTGTCCATTTACCTTGTGATCCACAGGCGGAACAGATTTAACATAGGCAATGATCGCGCCCAAATCTTCATCACTCAAATTTGAAGTAGACACAACCGCAGGCATAAAGATCGGCTTCCCTTCAGGATCAATGCCATGACGGATCGCATTCACATAATCTTGATCTGATGTAGCTTCCTGCCCAAACCCACCTTCACCTGTTGTAAGGTTGGCTGAAATCAACCGTCCCAAGCGGACCTGCACTGAACCAGTTATTGATCCCGCTCAAATCCTTGCCATGACAGCCCTCGCACAATGTTTCTGCGCGATGCTTGCCATACGTAATGCTTGCCGCATCTGTGGGAATGGTAATGTTCGAGGGTGGGAAATCATAGGTCTTATTAAGACGTCCATTACCAATAACAAACAATACAATACCTGCCAAAAGCAACAAACCGATCAACGAACCAAGCACGATACCGATCCATTTGAATACTTTTTTCATAAACAATTCTCCTTTACCTATAATTGATCAATGATTATCCGACTATTACGGTCTGCATTATAGTCATTTCACATATTTTCATGTCAACAAGTTCCAACTTGACATTAGCAACCTGACACCTGATACTTGGATCTATGACTCGCTGGCTCGACCCTCAACCCATAGACATCCCCGCCTCTTTCGCGGACCTCAACCTGCCTCCCCTCATCGCGGGGACTCTCATCCGACGCGGGATTCTGACTCCCGACTCAGCTCGAGCCTTTCTGCATCCCGATGCGACCCCATCCACGCCTTTCCCTGATATCGAGAAAGCAACAGAACGCATCGACGCGGCTATCCGCAGCCAGGAAATGATTTGTGTTTGGGGCGATTTCGACGTAGATGGACAAACATCCACCACCCTGCTGGTTCAAACACTCCGGGCAATGGGAGCGAATGTCACTTATTACATTCCCATCCGCGGAAAAGAAAGTCACGGTGTTCACATCGATTCACTTAAGCCGATCATCGATAACGGCGCTAAGTTAATCGTCACCTGCGATACAGGCATCACCGCACACGAAGCCGTGGACTACTGTAACTCTCGCGGCGTGGATGTAGTTATCACAGATCACCATGATTTAGGCGAAACACTGCCAAACGCAAAGGCAATTGTTAACCCAAAGTTATTGCCTCCAGACCATTTACTCGCAAACTTAGCGGGTGTGGGTGTGGCATACAAACTTGCCGAAGTACTCTTAATCGAAAATCGTAAATCTGAAATCGAAAATCTCCTCGATCTCGTCGCCCTCGGTCTCATTGCCGATGTTGCCCTGCTCAAAGGTGAGACTCGCTCACTGGCACAAAAAGGGATTCAAAAACTCCGAGAGACAAACCGCCTTGGTTTGAAGGTAATGGCAGAACTCTCGAACACAAGTCTCGAAACGCTGACGGAAGAGACCATCGGTTTTACTTTTGCGCCGCGTCTGAATGCTCTCGGTAGATTAAGTGACGCAAACCCTGCAGTTGAATTATTGATTACAAATGACTCAGCCCGCGCACGCGTGCTTGCCGCACAAATTGAGGGACTGAACGCACAACGCAGGCTTCTAACAAGTCAAGTTCACGAAGCGGCAGAAGCGCAACTGCGTGAGCACCCTGAATTATTGGCGGAACCTGTAATTGTATTGTCGCATCCCAACTGGCCCGGAGGTGTGGTGGGCATTGTGGCAAACAGGCTCGTTGATCGTTATCACAAGCCCGCCTTCCTGCTCACCGAATCAGAAGATGGTATCTTGCGCGGCTCCGCTCGTTCTGTGGAGGGATTACATATCACGGAAGCGATCACTGCCAACAAGGATTTGCTTCTTAGTTTCGGCGGTCATCCCATGGCGGCGGGCGTATCACTTCAAAAAGAAAATCTACTCTCCTTCCGCAAGGGACTTGGCAGGGCAATCGAAAAACAACTCGGTGAGACCGTGCGCGAAGAACCGAGTTTACAAATTGACGCGTGGCTGGATTTGGACAAGCTTGATCTCGAGTTGGCAAACAGCATTGAAATGCTTTCTCCATTCGGCGCAGGGAATCCAAAATTGACATTGGCAACACGCGGCGTAACAATGAAGTCCGTTTCGACGATTGGAAAAGCAAAGGAACACCTGCGGTTAAATGTGGAAGATGAAAGCGGAAACATGCAAAGCGTTTTATGGTGGGGCGGCGCGGGCGAAGAACTGCCAGAAGATGGAAGTCGATTTGACATCGCCTATTCGTTACGCGCTTCCACATTCCGCGGCGAGAAACAAGTCACGTTGCAATTTGAAGAGTTTCGAGTTGTGGAAGAAAAACCGATTGAGGTCAGGCAAGAGAAACTTGAAGTCATAGACCTCCGTCTAAACGTTTCAACGTTTGAACGTTTGAACGCCGAAACGTTAGTTTGGGCTGAGGGAGTGGATAAGGGTAAAGGAAAATCGCGATATGAACTTACAAAATCAGACGAACTCGTCATTTACACAACGCCCCCTTCGCCCGCGGATCTGCGCGCCGTATTGGACACCGTCAAGCCAAAGAAGGTTTACCTCTTTGCTGTCTCGCCAAACGCGGAAAAGACCGATGAATTTCTTTTACGCCTCGCAGGCATGACAAAATTTATAATTAATAACAAAGCTGGAAAATCTTCGATCAAAGAATTAGCAGTGGCAACCGCCCAATGCGAGAGGGCGATTCAAATCGGCTTGGAGTGGCTGGCGGCTGGGGGGCACGTATCAATCATCGGGGAGGAAGATGCGTTGGTTTTGTCCACAGAAAGCGGCGAACCGAACGAATATCTTCGCAAGGAATTATATGTCGCAGTAAAAGGAATCCTGGAAGAGACCGCCGCTTATCGCGCCCACTTTGTCAAAGCGGATGTCAGTAATCTTATGGGTTAGGCGTTTGCGTAGAAACATTAGGAATGATTATCGAATCAAGATTGACGGAGCCGCCGCTAAGATGTTCGATCAGAAGCTCATGCGTTACCCTTACGAGGGGAGCAGATTCCCATTTTTGAAACTGGGTTTGATTACTCGCTTCGCTCACTTCAGCAACGAAGCCATCCAAATTGATCGAGATCTGACCAAGGCTGGGACCAGTTTGATATACGATATCAACCTTTTCGCCTACAAACGTGAACAAAACAGAATTACCCACTGTGTATGAAATATGCAAGGTATCCTGGTATGCCCCGGTAACATCAGATAGAGTTGTCCAATCTCCATCATATAAGAGTTCAAAATAGGTATCATCGAATTGACTTAGTATGGAAGATGAGGTCGCTGTAGCAGATGGAGTTGCCGTGCGAGCAAGGGTCACTGTAGCGGGTGAATTTGCCGTACGAGCGAGAGTCGATACGGGTGAAACAAGTTTGGTAGGCGACAATATAACAAGTGGCGAAGGAGCAGACGTTGGCGTAAAGGCGGGCGTATCAGTTATTTCAGGAGTCAAAGTTAAAACACTTGGCTCAGTACCCAGATAAACATACTGGAATGGTGTTTCGGTCTCACTCGCTTGCACAGGAACGCGTTCATTGTTATAAAGCCAGACGCCAAGAACAACACAAATCCCAAATAGGGAAAGCATGCTGAGCAAGATCGAAAACACAATGCCGGGATCAAATAATTTTCTTATATTCATAGTACATCGATAGTGTAGAGCAAATCTATTGCGCTTATCACGCTGTCGCTCTGTCTGTAATCTCCAGCGCCTTATCCAGAATATCAAACCCTTCTTTCAGTTGCTCCTCTGTAATAATCAACGGCGGGATAATCAAAACCGTATGCCAATGCGTGTAAAGGAACAGCCCGTTATCCAGGCAATACTTTCTAAGTGCGATCATTTCAGGCGACGAACCATTCCACGGTGCCATCGGCTCTTTTGTATTTCGATCTTTGACTAATTCCAGGATTCCAAAAAGACCAATCGAGCGGACTTCGCCAACAGAAGGATGCGCTTCGCCCAGATCGTTCAACATCCGCTTCAAAACCGGACCCATGCCTGCCGCGTGCTCAACAAGCTTATCCTCCCTCATTACATTGATATTCGCCACTGCCGCCGCAAGCGAAATGGGATGCGACGTATAAGTAAGTCCGCTCTCGAAGGGCGTTTCATCGAAAGCCGCCGCGATCTCCGGCTTCATCGCAACTGCGCCAAGCGGCGCATACGCGGAGGTTAGTCCCTTTGCCATTGTTATGATATCCGGCACCACATCCCAATGTTCAACGGCAAACCATTTGCCTGTGCGACCAAATCCGCTCATGACTTCATCGGCGATCATTACGATCCCATATTTATCACACAAGGCGCGCACGCCTTGCATATATCCCTGCGGCGGGATGATGATTCCGTTCGTGCCAGTCACAGATTCCATCAGGATCGCCGCGATGGATTCGGGTCCTTCATAGCGGACAATCTCTTCGAGATGATTGAGATAATCCTGGGCAAACTCTTCTTCAGAAATATCAGGATTTGTCCGATGGAAGGTGGAGCGATAACGGTACGGGTCAAGAAAATGCACAACACCAGGCATCAGGTTCGGTTCCCAAACGAGGCGGCGCGGGTCGCCAGTCGCCGCCATTGCCCCGGCAGTCGCGCCATGATAGGAACGGTAACGAGTCAATATCTTGTGTCTGCCCGTGTAGCCGCGGGCAAGTTTCATGGCGTTCTCGTTGGCATCCGCTCCACCTAGGGTGAACAGCACCTTGGTCAAGGCTTGATGCGGGGTTATATCCGCAACAGTTTTGCTCGCCAGTGCGCGGATTTGGGTTGTCATTCCCGGCGCGGCATAAGGAAGTTCTGCCGCCTGACGCTGGATGGCTTCGATCACTCGCTCATCGCCATGCCCAATATTGACGCACATGGTCATCGAGTTGAAATCAAGATAACGCTTATCGCTCACATCCCAAAAATAAACACCCTTTGCTTTTTTCACTGCAATGGGGTTTACCTTTGCCTGGGCAGACCACGTGAAGAAAACATGCTCTTTTGTCAGCGGTAGAATTTCATCATCGGGAAGATCAAACATACAACTCCTTTACTTGGACAGTTCATCAGATTATAACCCTCCCCATTTCGGGGAACTGTGATAAACTTCCGCCGCTAAAATAGGTACGTCTAACGTGCCTTTCCGCTCCCGGCAAACCCACGGTTTGAACAGGAGTAATCCCAAGGAAAGGAGGAATCTCTTATGAGAAACTATGAATTGATCTGTATTTTCCAGCCCGAACTGGATGAAACTGCTTTTAAGGGCGCGGTCGAACGTGTACAAAGCTGGGTCACTGAAGCAGGTGGAAGTGTGGACAAAACAGAAGTGTGGGGACGCCGCAAGTTGGCATACATCATCCACAAGCAGACAGAAGGTCAATATGTATTAATGAACATTACACTTGACCCCAAAGCCGCCAGCGATTTGGAGCGAAATATTCGCTTCCTCGAGACCGTTCTACGTCAGATGTTAACTGCCGTGTAGGAAAGTTTTTTTCACTTGCAACTCGGTCTACTTTAGAATAAGGAGAATGACATGAGTTGAGGCTTAAATAAAGTTCAGATCATTGGACACTTGGGCAAAGAACCTGAAATGCGTTACACCCCGTCGGGCAAACCTGTAACGACATTCACTGTAGCGGTCAGCCGTTCCTGGAATACAGGGGATGGCGAACGGCACAGCGAAACCGAATGGTTCAATATTGTGGCTTGGGGCAACCTTGCGGAAATATGCAAGCAATATCTCACCAAGGGCCAGCAGGTTTATATCGAAGGAAGACTGCAAACCCGCAAATGGGACGACAAGGAAGGCACCAAGCACACCAGTGTGGAGATAGTAGCCAACGAGATGATGATGCTCGGCGAACGACGTGATCACAACAACCATGCTCATTCTGCCGCCGATGTTGCAACCGAAGAAGTAAACACGGAAACTAACGAAGACGAATTTCCCTTCTAAAGTCCAATAAGGGACGAGAAACAAGCACGTCCCGCTGTTATAAAATGGAGTAATACAAATGGCTGAATATAGAAACTCATCCGGCGATCAGCAACAAGGTGGCAGTACACGCCGCTTCTTTGCCAAGCCAAAGTTTTGTCAATTCTGCGCAGATAAGACACTGACGATTGACTACAAAAAGACCGACCTTCTTAGAAAATATGTTACAGAAGATGGCAAGATCCGTCCGCGCCGCCAGACAGGCGCCTGCGCAAAACACCAGCGCACCGTGGCGGCGGCTGTGAAGCAAGCCCGTCACATTGCTCTGCTCCCCTATACGGGACGGCACGTGGAAGAGACGCGTTAACATCAAAAAGGCGATCACGGGGCATGTGTGACAGCGCTATAAAGCGCGCCATGTCCCGTCTTTGCTTTATGGAGCAATTTGAATGGCAAAACAAAGCAACAATCCCAAAATTGTCACAAAAAAACATGTAGCCCGCCTCGAACGGGAACGGCGACAGGTTATGATCATTCGGATCATTGCCATCGGCTTGATTACTTTTGTCGTCGGCTTGATTGGATATGGGTACCTTGATCTCAACTACCTGCAATTAAAAAATCGGTTGCCGTGGTGAATGGCGACAAAGCCAGCGTTACCCAATGGCAGGAATACGTTCAACTTCAGCGGATCAACCTGGCAAATACTCTTCAGCAATACCAGTTCTACCAGCAAAACTTTGGGATGGACACAAGTCAACAACAACAACAGGTCTTATCCTCCCTGAAACTTCCCGAAGTGCTGGGACAGCAGGTTGTAGATCAATTGATCGATGACATGCTCATCAGGCAGGAAGCCAAGAAGCTCGGCATCACAGTATCGGCAGATGAAGTGGAGAAATCGATCCAGGAAAGCTATCAGTTTTTCCCTGACGGAACCTTAACCCCCACGGTCACACCCACCACGTTCATGTATCCGACCCTGACCTCCAAACAATTAACCTTATACCCATCAACGGCTACACCAACACAAGTATTGACATCTACACCTGAAGCGACTGCCACTCCCGATCTTTCCTCGACTGCAACAGCTACACCGACAGAGGCTCTTCCCACACCGACATTTGTCCCGGAAGCCGCCACAGCCACAGCGACCCCATACACTTTGGAGGGGTTCAAAACCGAGTTTAACAAAGTTGCTGAAAACTACAAGTCCGATGGTATCAGCGAAGCAACCATACGCGATGTCTATGAACTCCAACTTCTGCGCACCAAAGTCATGGATGCGGTTACAGCAGACCTTCCACATACTGAAGAGCAAGTATGGGCTCGCCACATTCTGGTCGCAGATGAAGCGACAGCGACCAAAGTAGAGGATTTGCTGGCACAGGGCGAGGATTTTGGAAAAGTTGCTGCAGAGTATTCTACAGATACAGGTTCAAAAAATTCCGGCGGTGATTTGGGGTGGTTCGGAAAAGGCAAAATGGTCGCCGAATTCGAAGCTGCTGCCTATACACAAGAGATCGGCGTGATCGGTCCCCCGGTCAAGAGTCAATTTGGATATCACATCATTCAAGTACTCGACCGGCGTGAAGTGCCCCTTTCAACAAGCGATTACCAACAGAAGCAGCAAACTGCTTTTTCAGACTGGCTTGCAAAAGCTCGTCAGGATTCGACTGTGACCACTAGCGATGTTTGGAAACAGCACCTTCCACCCATGCCCCCATCCATTGCGCAACTCGTACAATCACAATAAGAAACAAGAACAAAAAAAATCGCCTGCAATGCAGGCGATTTTTCATTCTTTATCCTCTCCTCAGCATTTCATCCGTCACTTGATCCAGCCTCAAGCTGATCATCTGACTCGCCCAATCGCGTCCCATCGTAATGCCATAGATCACATCCGCAGCTTGAACCGTATTGCGGTTATGAGTAATAACAATAAATTGTGTGTCCTTGCTCAACTCCTGAAGCAGGTCACGAAAACGTCCCACATTCGCCTCATCGAGCATGGCATCCACCTCATCCATCACACAGACAGGTGTAGGCGAAACCTTGAGCAAAGCAAATACCAAAGCCACAGCCGTCAAACTACGTTCACCGCCCGAAAGCAACGCCAATCCCTGTTCACGACGACCAGGAAGACGCGCTTCGATCTCGATACCCGTATCCACCAAGATTATCAGGGTCGGTCAACGACAGTCTTGCCGAGCCCCCGGCAAACAAGCCGAGTGAACATCACGCGGAATTGTTTATCCACTGCATCGAATGTCTTCGAGAATTCCTGGCGTGTCAACTCATCCAATTCGGCGATCACATGTTTCAGATCTTCTTCGGCTTTACGAAGGTCATCAATTTGTGCGCGCATGAACGAATAACGTTCAGACTCTTTATCGAACTCCTGCTTCGCCTCCGGGTTGATCGGTCCCATGCGCCGCACTTGTGTGCGCTGACGCGCCAACTGCACTTCCAAATCAGGAGTGATCTCTGTTACAACGGGCAACTCCTCCACCATGCCTTCAAAAGGCAAAGGCACAGGACCCGATACATCTGTTTCATACTCAAACATCACCAAACCAAAATCGTCTGTAATCTTCTGACGCAGGTTATCCAACGCTTCCTGTTTTCGCAATTGCTCCAACTGCACCTGACCCTGCAAACGCTCGGCAGTGGCAAGCATGCGCTGTGCATTCGCTTCTGCATCCTGCAAGCGCGCTTCCTCAACCTCCGCGCTCTCCAAATCCTTTTCAGCAGGATCAATATCCACACGCAAAATTTCGATCTGTTCCTGCAATGCACTTTCACGTTCATGCAACGAAGCCTTTTCGCTATCCAAACTACTCAACGAAGTTTCGGCTTCACTCAAACGCGTCGTCAATTCAAAACGCCGCGCATCGAACCTTTCAGATTCCGTGCCACGTTCATCCTGTCTTGTTTTCGCATCAGACAATGCGCGCTCGGCAACCGCCACACGCGTACTCCAATACGAAGCCTGCCCCTGCGCCTCACCCAAATCCATTTCACTCAACTGCGCAGACAACGTACGCACATCCTCTTGCGCCTTCTCAGATTCGGTTTCAACTTCCGATTGTGATTCGATCAGATTTTTACGGATCGAAGCCGCCTCATCCGCCTCCGCCTTCAATTGGACATTTTGACTCTTCTGCCACTCCAACTGCCGCCGCGTCGACTTCAGACTTCAATCCAGCCTGGTTCTCAGATTCTCCAGCCTTTTCCAACCTGACGCGTGATTTGCGCGTCGCATTCTCGGCTTGATCCAATTCACGTTGCGCGTCTGTGATCTGTGCAGAAAGCGAATCCACCTCGCGGTTCAAAGACTCGATTTGCGCGCTTAACGCAGCTAAGGCTTCGGTCATCTCTCTTTTTTGGCGCGGCCGGCTCAGGGCGGAGGAAGAAGCGGATTTCCCAGCGATGATCAAGCCATCACCACGGAAGACCTCTCCCAGCAAAGTCACAATGCGCGCGTGAGTCGGAATTCTCATTCAATAAACGGCGGGCAGCCGAACGATTCCGAACGACCAGGGTTTGCCCCAACATCAATTTGACAGCCGCGCGCAGATCGTCCGGCGCGTTGACAAGTTCAGAAGCAACGCCCAGGCAATCATCATCGTTCAATTTCGAAAGCGCTTGACGTTCGCGCTCCTCAAGCGGAAGCAATACCGCGCGCCCGGCTTCATTGGACTCGAGCAATTGCAAAGCCTCTTCGATTTCATTTGCATCGAGCATGACGGCATCGAGCGTATCGCCCAACGCGGCGGTGATCGCAACCTCAAGCTCCGCAGGGACATCGAGCGCTGCGCTCAACGCGCCGCGCGCACCCTTAAGCCGCGACTGACGCGCCGCATCCAGCAGGAAGCGCGCACCCTCTGCATAACCCGCAAGGGATTGCTCGGCTTGTTCCAATACTTCCAGTTGCGTTTTCAGACGTGTGTGTTCAGAAAGACGATTTGAGCGTTCTTCGTTTTTGGTGCGCCGTTCGCTTTCAAGTTTTTCAACTTCAGTCTTTCCACTTTCTTCTTTTGTTTGCGCCTGATGAAATTGCTCTTCAGCTTCTTCACGCTGCTTGCGCGCCTGCGCATACTTCTCCCCCGCCTCACGCGCCTGCGCCTCAACAGACTCGATGGCTTTATTAGCCGCTTCCAATCGAGAGTTCAAGGATTCGAGCCGTGAGTTCAGTTCATCCAAACGCGCTTGTGATTCGGCGCGTTGCGAGTTCCATTTTTCGATCTGACCCCGCGCAGATTGTAATTTCTCTTCCAGCGCGGTTCGGTCTGTTTGCCTGGTCTGCAAAGCTTGTTGTGATTCTGCATATTGTTTTTGGGCTTCATCATATTCAGCCTGCAAACGCGTAACTTCCTGTTCCACATCGGCAAGTCGTTCACGAGCAAGTTTTTCTTCGTCAGAGGCACGGTCTTTATCCGCGATGACTGATGTTTGTGTGGCAAGTAATGACCTGCGGCGTTCTTCCAAAACAGCCAATTCTCTGCTGACTTCCTCGCGCTGACTATGCAATTCGGAAGACTGACGATGCCACGCATTGAGTTGTCCGCGCAAACCCGAAAGCCGCTCGCGGAATTCGTTATATTCCACTTGTGCTTTGGCGTGCATCTCGCGCGCCTCTTGTAGACGCACTTCCTGCGCTTTGACAACTTCACGGGCATCGGTCAACTCCCGTTGCGATTTGTGCCAGTGATAGCCATACCATTCACGCAGGATAATCTTCAGGTCCGCTTGCGCGCGTGAATAATCATTTGCGCGTTTCGCCTGACGCTCCAAACTCCGCAGGCGCGGCTCCAACTCTGACATAATATCGAGCACACGCTCGAGATTTCGCATTGTGTTATCGAGCCGTTTGAGTGCTTCTTCTCGGCGGGAACGATATAGCCCCACGCCTGCCGCCTCTTCAAACAACTTGCGACGTTCTTCAGCCTTCAAAGCAAGAGAAGCGTCAACAAGTCCCTGACCAAGGATAGTATAAGTACGATCAGCCAGCCCCGATGCCGCAAGCAACTCGTTCAAGTCGCGCAAACGTACCTGCTGGTCGTTCAACAAATAATCATTGTGACCGTCACGATATGCACGGCGCGTCATCCCAACTTCAGTAAAGTCTACAGGGAGCCAGCCATCCGTATTATCAAAAAGAATGTGCGCCGAAGCCATGCTTCCACGCGCGCGATGTTCAGAGCCGTTGAAGATCATGTCTTCCGTCTTTTTGCCGCGCAAAAGCGTGTAGGACTGCTCGCCCAACACCCAACGCAGAGAATCGGCAACGTTCGACTTCCCCGAACCGTTCGGTCCGACAATGGCGGTGATACCGCTCGCGAATTCGAAGACGGTCTTCGATGCGAAGGTTTTATATCCTTGTAGTTCGAGTGACTTTAGTCGAAGAGGCATATGATGATTTTAGAGTTACAGTTTTGGATTTGCAAGTGAAAATAAGCCCAATTTTAGATTTTTGTATTCGCGTGTCTACTTGAAAGATATTCCCAGCGCTTCGAGCGCGGTCTGTGCGGCAACGTGGGCGGCGACATGTTTGCTCGAACCATGTCCCCTGCCGTACGCCACGCCTTTAATGCGAACTTCGACTTCAAACTCCTTGGCGTGATCCGGTCCTTTGGATGAAATCGTTACGTATTGCGGAGTGCCCAACTTCTCAGCCTGTGCCCATTCCTGCAACTGGCTTTTGGGATCATGGATCTCATCCAGGATATATTCCTGTGATGCGTTCAACATCGGATGGACAAACGCTTCGACCGCGCCCAAGCCTGAATCCAGGTACAAAGCGCCGATCAGCGCCTCGAACGTGGACCCGAGCAAAACATCGCGGTCATTGCCGCCTGATGCAAACTCGCCGCGACCCAACCGAAGCGCGCCTCCCAGTTTGAGGTAACGTGAAAAGTTTGCCAACTGGTCGTTGCGGACAATGGCGGAACGCACCTTGGTCAATTCGCCTTCGGGCATTTCAGGGAAGCGGTTATACGCCCACGCGCCCACAATGAAATCAAGCACTGCATCGCCGAGGAATTCGAGTCGCTCATTATCCTCAAGTGAGTTGGGGTGCTCATTCACATAGGAACGATGCGTAAAGGCACGCGTCAGCAGGGACAAATTTGAAAAGGGCAGATTCAGACGTCGGCTTAGGTCTGAAGCGGATTTAATGTTCCGTGATTCAAAATCTTGCATACCTACAATCTCCTGCGGAACTCAGGGAGCGGCAATCCGTCACAAAACTTGTGATGAAAAATCGTTCCATTAGTTCCAATTTTCAAGCGGGCTGAATTGTATCACGACTGTAATTTTAGGATACAATCACGCCGTTCGTTTTGGAGGAAGCCCTTGAATGACATAAGTAATGAAACCAAATTTTTGCACGCAATCGAAATGGGATTGGGCGCATGGCAATGGGGAGACCGGTTCGTTTGGCAATATGGGCAGGGATACGGTGCGGATGAAGTCCGTCAGGCGTTCCAAATATCGATTCAACAGGGCATTCGATTTATCGACACAGCCGAATTGTACGGCAGTGGGCAGTCCGAACGTTTGCTTGGAGAGTTTCTAAAGGAAACGGATCAACCTGTCTTAATCGCGACGAAATTCTTTCCGTGGCCCTGGAGGTTTGGAAAAGGCTCCCCCCAGAAAGCACTGAAAGCGAGCCTCGCCCGGATGGATGTTGAAAGTGTCGATCTTTATCAAATCCATTTTCCCAGCCTGACGATTAGCTCCGACACATTGATGGACGGATTGGCTGAATGTGCCAAAAGTGGAATGACACGCACGGTGGGTGTTTCAAACTTTGGACAATCGCGCATGCTTGCGGCTTATTCGGCGCTTGCGCGTCACAACGTTCCGCTTGCATCAAATCAAGTTCACTATAGTATGTTGAACCGGACAATTGAAAAGAACGGCACATTGGCAAGATGTAAAGAACTGGGGATTCGTTTGATAGCTTACAGTCCCATTGAAAAAGGATTGCTCTCGGGTAAATACAATTCACAGAACCCGCCACCGGGATCACGCGCAGGGAATTATGCGAGCCTGCTCCCCAAAATTGATCCGCTCCTCAAATTGATGACTGCCATCGGTCAGGATCACGGAGGCAAATCCAATGTACAGGTGGCTTTGAATTGGACAATTTGCAAAGGAGCACTTCCCATCCCCGGAGCAAAAAACGCAAAACAAGCAGAGGAAAATGCGGGCGCACTCGGTTGGAAATTAAAAGAAGAAGAAGTTGCCAGGCTCGATGAGATGAGTGACCAGATATTGAAATAACAAGACGCCCGCAAAATCATGCGGGCGTCTTGTTTACAAACTTACTGCGTTTGTTACTCTTTCATCTTCGGTTGCAGGAAGATTACGAAAGCATACCCCAAGCCAAAAACCGCTTCTACAACGATAGCAACCCAGCCAAGTCCTTTGACCACCGTAGCCATACCAATAATAGTCACGATCAAAGCTAGCACGCTGCCTGCCAGAGCTGCCATGCCCAAATTCCTCTGCCCTACCGCATCTGCATCCTTGGCAAACCACAACAGGATGCCCAGAGAAACTAAGGCTGCACCAATAGCACGCGCCATGAATACTTCTTGTGCACGCGCAGTCATATGAAACTGTGTCAATCCGGTCTCAGGCGCAATAAACAGCAACAGTCCAAAAGCAGCAACCACAATTGCATTAATGACGAACAGTATCTTGTAACTCATTTCATTCTCCTTTTGAAATAGAAAGATTAGATTACAAAATAAATATACAACATCTTCAAATGAATGGGAAGCGGTTTAAATAACTTGACCTTACATTTTCCTAACATAAGGGAATTTGATAATTCACCGCATCTTTTTTGACCATCAACCTGCCCCCAAAAAAACAATACAAATCTGCTCTGGAAAGATAAGTCTGTGCTATAATGCCGCCATTATGTTAGAGAATTTCCACTTCGCCAATAATAATGATAACGACGATGGCTATATCGTTGGGCGAAGCTTGGCTGGTTAAGTAAGTAGGTTCTGAAAAACCAAATCGCCCGACGCAAATGCGAAGGGCGATTTATTTTGTCTATAACACATCCCATGTCATTGCAAGGCGATGCCTGTCCGTCCAAAGCAATCCCCTTGCGAGGATGATATATCCTTGTTGTGTCGCGAGATTGCTTCGTCGATTACTATCGTTCGCTCCTCGCAATGACATAATCCAATCGGAGAAACACTTATGTACAGAACGAACACATGTGGAGAATTACGTTCAACGCACGCAGGGCAAACAGTCACGCTGGCGGGCTGGGTGAACCGTCGCCGTGATCATGGAGGCGTCGTATTCTTTGATCTGCGTGACCGTTACGGCATTGTCCAAGTGACGGTCAACCCGACACTGGCACAGGCAACCCTGGACCAGGTCAACAACGTCCGCATGGAGTGGGTGCTGGAAGTTCAGGGCACTGTGCAAATGCGTCCGACTGGGATGGCAAACCCCAAGATGAGCACAGGCGAGATCGAAGTCATTGCCGATTCGGTAAAAGTGCTCAACCCGTCCAAGACGCTGCCGTTCATGGTCAATGGCGAAAACGATCTCCCAGAAGAAAACGCCCGCCTCAAATATCGCTATCTCGACCTGCGCCGCGAACGTATGACCCGCAACATGGTTTTGCGCCACAAGGTTATCAAGTTCATGCGTGACTATCTCGACAAGCAAGGCTTCATCGAGATCGAAACGCCGATCATGTTCAAAGCGACTCCCGAAGGCGCACGAGACTATCTCGTTCCGTCCCGCGTCTACCCTGGACAGTTCTATGCCCTGCCGCAATCACCTCAGCAGTTGAAGCAATTGCTCATGGTCGCAGGCATGGACAAGTACTTCCAGATCGCACGTTGTTTCCGTGACGAAGACCTGCGCGGCGACCGTCAGCCTGAGTTCACACAACTTGACCTTGAGATGTCGTATGTGCATCGTGACGATGTGCTGGATTTGGTGGAAGGCTTATACACTGAGATGATTCCTGCCGTTGCGCCGAACAAGAAATTACTATCATCGCCGTGGAAGAAGATTCCGTATCTCGAAGCATTGGACAAATACGGTTCAGACAAACCCGACCTGCGCTTTGGCGTGGAATTGACGAACGTTGGCGATGTGTTTGCCAACAGCGAATTCAAGGTATTCCAATCCACATTGGCAAATGGCGGCGTGATCAAATGTATCGTCGCACCCAAGTCAGCGGACATGTCTCGCAAGGAATTGGATGCGCTCACGGAAGTGGCGAAGTCGTTTGGGGCAAAGGGAATGCCCTATTTGGCAGTAACAGCCGAGGGCGTAAAAGGAAGCGTGGCAAAGTTTGTGACGGCAGAAGAGGTCGAGGCGTTGAAGTCCAAAACGGGAGCAGGAGTCGGCGATCTGATCGTCTTCGCAACTGATACAAAAGCCGTCGCAAATAAAGTCCTCGGCGGATTACGTCTGTGGTTCCGCGATCATTTGGAACTTGCTGATGAAAACATGATGGCGTTCGCATGGGTTGTGGATTTCCCGTTCTTTGCGTACAACGAAGAAGAGAAAAAATGGGAGTCGGAACATCATCCGTTCACGATGCCAAAGATGAGCGACTTGGATAAGTTCGATACCGACCCAGGCGCCGTGATGTCGGATGCGTATGACATGGTGTGCAACGGATATGAGCTTGCTTCGGGGTCGATCCGTATTCACCGCCGCGACATTCAAATGAAGATGTTCCAGATGCTCGGCTTGAGCGATGAAGATATTCAGGCGAAGTTTGGTCACATGCTCGAAGCGTTCGAATATGGCGCGCCTCCGCACGGTGGCATGGCTCCAGGCATTGACCGTTTGGTGATGCTGCTGGCGGACGAACCCAACATCCGTGAAGTGATCGCCTTCCCGAAGAATCAGGCTGGACGTGATGTGATGGCAGATGCCCCGTCGGAAGTCGAGCCGAAGCAGTTGAAAGAGTTACATATCAAGTTCGAATAAAACAAATAAACAGAAAGGTAAACCATGAACATAAAGGAATTGATCATCAATAAAACAGCAAAGTTCGCATACTGCACTGATGGAGCGTTGTGGTATGAAGTTGATGATTTTCGTTTCCCTGTTCCGTTTACCGATACAGTTGGCGCGTGTTTCATGCCTGAACATAAGGCGATCAATCTGATGCGCTGGATAAGAAAACAATTGGAAGAGATCGAGTCTCAAAGAAACGCTCAAGCAACAAATTAGGCAAAGAGCGGATGAGAGTCAGTCAAGGCGACATATTTTGGATTTCGCCGAACGAAGCGAACAAGATAGAATCCGATCACACTCATCCGCATGTAGTTATTCAGGAAGACGCGGCCAGGATAGTGATTGTCTGTGCGTTGACAACAAACCTTCGTCGAGCAAAAGAACCTGGCAATGTATTGCTCGACGAAGGCGAAGCAAACCTGCCTAAACAAAGTGTGATCGTGGTCTCGCAAGTGTCCACTGTGGATAAGAACACAGTTGGGCGAATATATCGGGACGCTGTCTGAACAAAGGATTCAGCAAGTGCTGGCTGGTATGAAGTTTTTGCAGGCAATGATGCAACATCACGAATAATTTATTTGGAAAATCGGTGGTTGAGTAGCCACGAGCGACAGCGAGTGGCGTATCGAAACCACCAGTAAGCAAGAGTATTTTTGTTACTGTGTTGGTTTCGATACGGCGGCGGAAGAGCATCGCCGCCTACTCAACCAACGAGGATAGAGGTTTTATGACCCAAACCATAGACACCAAAACAGTCAAGCACGTAGCATTCCTCGTCCGACTCGGAATCTCCGAAGAGGAAGCGGAAAAATTCAGCGGACAGTTCTCGTCCATCATTGACTACTTCAACATGCTCAACGAAGTGGACACGGAAAACGTCCCACCTGCATCGGACATCGCCAACGCAGAGAATGTTTTGCGCGAGGATGTGGTCAAACCATCCATGAGTCATGAAGAGTTCATCAAGAATGCTCCAAGATCAGAGCGTGGCTACGTCAAGGTGCCGACCGTTTTGGGGGATGAATAGAATTATGGAATTAACACAACTTACTATTCATGAGGCACACGAACTTCTCACTTCAAAGAAAATCTCCTCCGTCGAATTGACTCAGGCAACGCTTGACCGCATCCACGAAGTGGACAAGAAGGTCCAGTCCTATGTCACGGTCACGGACGAGCTTGCGCTTGAACAGGCGAAGAAAGCCGATGAGCGCATTGCCAAGGGCGAGAATGTCACGCCGCTGACAGGCATCCCCTTCTCGATGAAGGACTGCATCTCAACTCGCAGCGTCCGCACAACGTGT
>CAVSRF010000011.1:0-8563 GCA_963730175.1 uncultured Chloroflexia bacterium
AGCTGAGGAAAATGCCAATGATAGCAGTAACAAGCCAAGGCTTGGAAAGAGGCGCAGCTGTCCATCTGTTAAATAAATTATCAAAGCGCCCACGTGCGATCATCCAAACAAGGGGCATTGAAAGAAGAATATTGGCAAGAAACAGGAGAAGAAGAAAGGTCCACTTGGAACGCCAAATGGAAATATTCAGGCTTTGTAGTTGGGGGATCGCATCCGCCAACGCGACGAGACTAAAGAACAGGCTGATCGTCAACACAATTCCCCAGAACAAACGGTTGGATTGCACGGGATTACTCTTGTGCATTTTTGCCACGCGACATCGCATCCAGAATAGCTGGCAGGAATATAGCACCAGGCAGGCTTGTACAAATGAAGACAAACCGGATCAGTACAGCGACCGTAAGGCTGGGCGCTGTTCCCAGCCCGGCGAGGTGCGAGAGTAGAAATGTTAGCGAGAGTTCCTGCACGCCATATCCATTGATGGAGATCGGGATGAGCGTTACAAAATAAGCAAGACTCCAAATTCCGGCAAGCAGCCAATAGGACACATCAAAGCCAAGGCTTTTTACAAGAATATAAAATGAGCTAAAGATAAAAAGCATATTTCCCCAGGTATATAACATCGACATGAATAGTGACTTTGGCTGACGAAGCCAGGTGGAGAATGATTGTAGTGTGCGGATGGCAAAGTCCCATAATTTTTTTATAAAGGGGGGCAGTATCACTGCGCTTGGGGAGACTTGCGAAATATTGGTGTGCCACAATGGCACAAGTCCAAATGGAAGGACGAGGAACATGCCGATAATACCTATAACTCGGTCTGCGGCGATGGATGCCAGGGATACCGCACGGTCATATCCCAGTTGTATAACACCCGCGAGACGAACCACATCGCCGCCGATGGTTGTCGGAAGAAAGTTGGATGCAAACAATCCCATAAAGGTGAGTTGAGCGGCTTGATTGAAAGTAATGTGCACTCCGCCCGAACGCAACAATACATACCAGCGTAAGACCACAAATAACCGGGAAATAAGAAGCGAAACAAAAGCCAGGAGAAAATACCAGGGGGAAATCTCACCCAGAATGCGAAGGATTTCATCCCAACCTTCCTGCGAAATTAACAAAGCAATTAATCCGATTGCCAGCAATGTGCCGAGTAGTCGGATTATGAAACTGCGGTTAGAAGAAAGCCAATGGGTCATCTTGTCCTTTTCGATCGATTTGTATATTGGGCAGGCTTGTAATTATCAGGGTTGCATTTTGCGAATACGACTTTAAATTCAAAGAGATTTTCCATATTTATCATTCTATATATTTTTCACAATCAACTGGTTGCTGTTTTGGCACAAGCAATTCCAGGCGAATCTTTTTTGAGAAATAAATTGGTTCGTAAAAACACAACGTTGGGTTGGAAACCCAATATACCCATGCATTGTTTTCCTCGGTGAAACTTCCCACCATTTCCAGCTTGGGTTCAGCGTGCAATGGTTCTGTGATGATTAGGGAAAAACGCTGGCGTGCTAAATCTTCATAATAGGAATGAAAATATTCCGCGTTACTCGCCATAGCCTGATCCATTAAATATTTCTTTTCGTAATCGGGCACAAATGCAACGGACGGGACATAGCCAAACGTCAACAATTGTCTTTGATCCATGAACAGCACTTGTCCCACCTTGGCATACTTTTTCACTTGTTGCTGTACCTTGGATAGGGCTTCAGTGACTTGATAGTGACCGGGAAGATCCAAACGCTGGTTATAACGAGCATTGGGATGAAACGGAGTAAATGGATATATTAGAAAAAAAGTCACAAATGAGACTATGCCTACAATCCAAACGGGCCAGCCTGTCCCTGGGGAATTATTGACTTGTAACATTAACCCAAACACAATCATTATAAGTAAAGTAATCAGATACATATCCAAATTGTGCAAGTCGCCTCCGCCGCCAATCTTTGCGCTAACCACCAATCCCAAGACAAAAAAGCCGATCAACACTCGCCCAGACAGCTGACTTTTGGATCCAATCCAGCCGCCATCGACCCGAGAACATCAACCACGCCAAAAGGATAAGTAAAGGCAGGGTGTAATACATCGCCAGGAAAAGAACACCAATGCCTAATGTATCATTTGGCAAAAGACGATACCAGAGCAAAGGCTGTTGGCTCGTAAGAGCTGTGCCTTGAGCAGTCGATTGAATTGCACCTGGATCTGATGATAGGCCGGACAGGGTGCTTAGCAGGGTTGACTGAAATGTTCCAAGATTTGATATCAAACCTGGCAGGATCCCCAATACCATTATAGCGATGGCTGGCGCAATGCGACGGAGGCGAGATCCTTGCCGGGATGGATAATATAAAAGCAGGTCAATCAACATACCAATGGCACCCGGTGCAAATGCCCAGGTAAAACGGGTAAAAGCGACATAGTATCCTGCAATCGCAATGGAAATAGCCCGCCGAATGGAAGATTTATCAAATGCAAACGCCACCATAATGACAGAAGCAATCATAAAGGGAGGCTGGAGCGGAGTAAGGATCGTCAAAAAAAGCAAGACCCATAACATTACACCATATCGTATCGCGGACGGTTCTAATTTTCGGGTAATCAACGTTGAAAATAGTAATACAGGGAATATATTTAAAATTAAATTCCACAACCGATGCACCCAAATAGGCAAACCCTGCCATAAAAACAACACCCCCCATAATCCATACCGACCAGGCGAGGCATAGGGGTTCGTAATATGTCCATCATACTTGTATAGCGCCTGCCCAAACATCAATGAATAGTCATAAAACCGATTGCCTTCAGACCAGGATAATGAGAATGGATAGTCAACAACGAGAAGCGACAAGTTCGCAAGCAATGATGTAAAAATCAGAACGCCAGAACTTAAACCCAGCGATTCCAGCGAAATCAGTTGAGTTGATCCATTCGAGATAAGATACGCAGCAATCCATAACGCTGATAACAGGACCGCGAAACGAGTATCTGCATACAGAATGTATGTTTCAGGGCTTACAAGATAACGGTGTAAGATGGGAACAAGATATAGTAAAACAACGAGACCAAACCGAAGCACCCCTAATTTTTCCCGCCATACGATCAGCCCATGGCGTAATTTTTCCCCGTAGGACGAATACAATAAGAAGATACTTATTATAACTATTGCAAATCCTGCCACTGCCGTCATTCTATAAGCAAGTGCACTGGAAAAGATTTCTCGCGTCTCTTGAGCAACACGCGGAAAAAGGAAAAGAACAAACGTCAGAAAAAGTTCGCGCCAGCCAAAGACCTGATCTCCATGCGGAGCGGCAAAGAATAAGACAATCTGGGTTAATCCGGCTGCAAATACGAGTTGCGACCACGGGCCAGGCACTGCATGTTGCCAGGGAGAATAAAGATAAATATAAGTAAAAACAATAATAGCCCCCACCACAATACCCCAGCGAGTCCATAGCGGTTTTTCAAAATTGCGAGACCAGCGGTTTAATATGTTTGGCTGTAAAAAACCGATCAACAGATAAACCAGTCCCATAAAAAGCAAAGCTATATAAAGTGCTATTGTAATAACAGTTGTAAGGGAAACCGCTTTTTGCAGGCTCTGCAACGCAACCCATGCAGTCCGCATTTCGAAATATGAGAAAATCGATACAATTGATAATGCAATAATCTTTAGGGAAGCATATCGGAATATTTCCATTCGGTCCGTGTTTGAATCATGGGTGGGGAAGATTTCATATTGCAACCAGTATAACAGCGCCGTTAAAACTGCAACATGCCTTGCACTCATGAAGCCTGGAATAAAATTTACCGATCATCAGAAATTCCTGCACGATGCGTCAACAAGCTAAAACCAGCGCAAAGGCGCGAGTTTAATGTTTCTTCCCCAGCACAGTTCGTACGGTGTATGTCGGTTTACTTTGCGATTCGTGATAGGTTCGCGCAAGTAACTCTGCGATCAACCCCATAAGGATGGATTGAAAACCCATGATGACGAGCATGACGCCAATCATCAACAAAGGCGAATTGGCTGCAGCCACACCAAAAATAAACGACGAATGAATAGGTATGCCAGGTCAATCGAGCCTCCCAACATCAGAACGATCCCTGCGCCGCCAAAAAGACGCATGGGCTTGTGGGAATAATCGAGCAGAAATTTGACTGTGAACAGATCAAGGATGACCTTCACCGTTCTTTCCAAGCCATATTTTGCCACGCCAAATTTGCGGGGGTGGTGGCGGACAGGGAGTTCCGTTATCCGCGCGCCGACAGAATATGCGAAAATTGGAATAAAGCGATGCATCTCGCCATAGAGACGGAATCCTTTGAGAAACTCGCGACGATAAGCTTTGAGCGTACAGCCATAATCATGCAGATGAACACCGGTTACCCAAGAGATCAATCCATTGGCAAGGTTGGACGGAATCGTGCGCGTAAAACGATTATCCTGGCGGTCCTTGCGCCAGCCGCTGACAAGGTCATAGCCTTCATCGAGTTTTGCCAGCAACATGGGTATATCAGCAGGATCATTTTGCATATCTGCATCCAACAACACAATGATCTCACCTTGTGAATGATCGATCCCTGCTGTGATGGCGGCGGTCTGTCCAAAATTGCGCCGAAAAACAACTACCTGTACATGCTTTGAGTGTTTCTCCTGGATAGACTTTAGTACATCCCAACTTTTATCTTGGCTTCCATCATCTACAAAAATAACTTCCCAGGAACGCTTAATGGGTTTAAGCGCCTGTTGAATAGCATCGAACAAAAGAGGCAGGTTTTCCTCTTCGTTATAAACAGGAATAATGAGGGAAAGATTCATGGAATTCTCCTGAACACAAGCAAGGTATCTTCACATTGAGCAAGTTTCCCCATATCAAAGCGAACCTGCTCATACTTCGGCTGTTGCAAAAAATCTCTAATTTCTGGTGTCATAGATTGATCCCAAATGATAAGGATATCAGCAGACTCACGCCACTGTTTGTCCGCTTCTTCATTGTATCGTCCAAATTTCAACAACTTGTCCGTATCTCCCAATGTATAACCGCCCCCTGCATGTATCTGCTGAGGAAATATTCTAATGTCTTTCATATATAACATAAAAGCAAGGTGCTTCCCGCTTCCTTTCCAATAGACAAGGCTGCCTGGTGGAACCAGACTGGCTAAAGACTTTCCAGCTTTTTCATAATATGACAAATAGTTGGTTGAGCATTTATTCCCGCTATCTTTTAGAGTGGCGGGATAAACAGCACCGAAAATCAAAAAAAAGGCGAGAAAGGTATTAGTCAACGCGACCCTTCCATACCAGTTTTTTTGAAGAAAAAACCGATAAAGCGCCCATGCCAAGAGAAGCAATATTAATCCGATAAACAACCCGCCTAGTATCGCCGCAACCCGTTTTTGAATTTCAGGGGACATCTCAAATACGTAAGTTAATATATTCTTCAGGGATGCAAAGGACAACCCTCCGTCAGTGAAAACCCGATTAAGGCGAGGTATTTGAATATGATTCAAATACCAGTCAGCCCATATCTTGTAATAAGACAAGCCGAAAGCGGATATAAAAAACAATAAATTGACAACTAATAAAAGGCGGCGAGGTATCGAATCACTGGTGCGGTTTGAAAAAACAACCACAACCAAAAGCAGTCCCGCTACACTGTAAAATGTATGATATGCCGAAAAACAATATACGCAATAGCCTGTAGGGAGAGAAGCCCATGTATGCATGAGAAAAAGCGTGAAGAACATCACCGCCAGCAGTACACTCATCTTGAATTGATTTGTGCTTTTCCAGGAGTCCCTTGCTGGGCCATACGATCAGAGCGCTGACAGATCCACACAAGACAAAAAAATGATCATGTATACCTGTTGCTAAAGATTGAAGACGGCTTACTGCGTCTACGTTAAAACCACTGTTGGAAGCGTTGCGGAATTGATCCAGAAATGGAGTTAATGAACTAGGCAACCACGGTGCCCAAATTTGTAAGATATTGGGCCAGTACACTATATGGAAGCCAATAAATATCACCGCACTTGTTAGGAGTGCCCACCATCCCGCTCTTTTTCCATATTGCCAAAATATATATGCTATCAGTAAGGGAGGCACCACTGCCATATTTTGCCGGGTCATCACAACAAGCATGGACAGCCCGGAACCAATAATCAATTGCCACAAGGGTCGTTCTTCGCCAAGGGTAAAGACAAAGACCCACGCCATCATACACGCAACAAGTCCCTGGGAAACCGCCTCACTATAAATTGGAATGTTTGCATTTGCTAAAGCAAATACCCATACTGCCACTGCCGCCCAATTTCTTCCTCCCAGACGGCGTGCAATAATCCAAACTCCCACCACCATAAGAACACTAACGAATATCGCAAAATATCTTCCTACAGCTAACCCAGGACCAAACCAATATTGAATATAGCCGGGTATCAAAAAAGATAAAGGTGCTTTATTCGTCCAGAAAGTATATTCCTGAAATGGATAATAGTCTCCCTTTGCAAACATATATCCCTTATATAAATAAGAACCCTCATCCCCTATGGAATCCATAGAGTTTGCAAAATACCAGGATTGAGCGGCATAAAAAATCAACCCTAATAAAGTAATGACTTCGATAAGGTAGGGAATGCTTTTGATTTTCTTCATTTTGCGGATTTATTTCTTCAACCGTTCCATATCTGCATCCACCATCATGGTGACAAGTTCCTTGAAACCAACCGCAGGTTCCCAGCCGAGTACAGAACGTGCCTTTGACGGATTAGAGATCAACAGGTCTACTTCTGCAGGGCGATAGAAACGCTCGTCCTGTACGACGAATTCATTGTAGTCAAGATCCACACGAGCAAAAGCGATCTCACAAAACTCGCGGACCGAATGAGTCTCGCCCATGCCAATGACATAGTTGTCGGGCTTGTCCTGTTGTAACATGCGCCACATGGCTTCCACATAGTCGCCTGCGAAACCCCAGTCACGTTGCGATTCCAGGTTGCCGAGGCGCAGTTCCTTTGCAAGCCCCAGTTTTATCTTGACTGCACCATCTGTAATTTTACGCGTCACAAACTCCAGCCCACGGCGTGGACTTTCATGGTTGAACAAAATACCCGATGTCGCAAACATATTGAAGGATTCACGATAATTCACTGTGATCCAATGCCCGTAGACCTTTGCCACGCCATACGGACTGCGCGGGTAGAAAGGCGTATCTTCATTTTGCGGCACTTCAAGAACCTTGCCAAACATCTCACTCGAGGATGCCTGGTAAAAACGGATCTTCGGATTCACAAAACGGATCGCTTCGAGGATGCGCGTCACGCCTATTGCTGTAATATCTCCAGTCAGCGCAGGTTGATTCCACGAGGTGGGCACAAAGGATTGTGCGGCAAGGTTATATACTTCGGTGGGTTCGTACTCTTCGATCAACCCCAACAGGGAGCCCTGGTCATGCAGGTCGCCTTGAACAACCGTTATATCGTCCAGTAAATGGCTGATGCGCTCAGAGGTCACGGTGCTTGAACGGCGCGCAACGCCGATCACACGATAGCCTTTTGAAAGCAACAACTCAGCAAGATAAGACCCGTCTTGTCCGGTGACCCCGGTAATTAATGCAGTAGGCATGTATACTCCTTAGCCAAAATTCAGTGACTGAATTATAAACTCACATTGACCCCTGTCAAGCGCGTTTTTTATCGAGCCACCAGCCTGTCCCTAAAATGATACCCCAGGACCCAAAGATCAAAGCGACCATGACCGCAAACGGCAACTGACCGCCCCAATGGAAATAACGGCTGGCATACCATTGCGTGAACACCAAAACAAAGGCAACCTCACACCAGATTACGCGCGCCACCCAACGGTTTTGCGTCTCGCGCCACCAGACCCATACAACTCCCGTAAGGATCGCCTCCCACATGAAAAGGATCGTCCGGTAACGGGGATTATCCCACTGGTCGCCGCCGCCTCGTAGTGCGGCAAGCAGGCTCCAGGTCCAAGAGAGAAGCGAAAGCCACAGAAGAAGATTCCGCATCTTTTTGGACCTCTGTCCTGCCGCGGCTCCGAACGACATGATCAGCTCTGGAAGGACTCGCGTACCAACCCACTGACCGCAAAATGTAGATCATCTTCCATATGGGTTTTGTCGGTGCAATCAGCGTGGCAGGCAGGACAGGTTGCAGAGACCCGTAGACCGCAACGAACGGGAGGCGCATCCAGCCAGGCATTTGATCGAATAGCAGTTGTATCCAGCCAGAGTCGCGTTCGATCTGATACGCGTTCCATTTGACTGCCAGCTTTAGCCAGTCGTTGACCACGCTCAACGGCGACGAAGCGTTGAATTCGCCTGAGCGGTTGAGTGACGCGGAAAGGATCAACACGCCGAGGACAAACACGGCTACAAAAATGAGAATGACTTTCCATGAAAGGTTACGATTCTCGTTTGTAAAGAAGACCCAACCTGCCAGGATGATGAGTGTGGCAATCGCAATCGATGGCGAGACCAACAACATACCGAGAATGCCAACGCCAAGCCAGATTTTGGGAGCTAATCTGGAG
>CAVSRF010000012.1:0-5868 GCA_963730175.1 uncultured Chloroflexia bacterium
AGTGTGCTGCATGGCTGGGATTAAATATTGCATATAGGGTTCTTAGGCACAAATATCTCTCTTTTTTTGTTTTGTGTGGTCGTTAAAAACGCAATAAGAATATCCGTCCGCGATTTTTTCAAATGGATTATCAGGTGTGTAAAGATTGGATGTTGCATAACCTTGTTCATCGGTTTCGATGTCGTAAAATCCAAAACTTTTCAATCGTGCGAAAAAGCCGATCTATTCAAGATGACGATAGCTTTTTGGTTTTGCCATAAATGATGATTTGTCCGTCGGAATATACGACAAGTTGCGAAAACATAGGTTCAATTGCATTATCGAAGAGTGTATGTACGCCAATAAAGTAGTATTCAAGTAAAACCTGCTTGGTCTCATAAAGTAAAAGGAAGAGGTGTGGGTGTTGGCGTATTTGTTTCAGTCGGAGTAAAGGTGGGAGTCAAAAGTCAATGTTGGCTTTGGGTAGCTGTTGACGTATCGCTGGGTATTGCCAGTAACTGAGGTGTCAGAGACGAAGGGGCAATGGCATTCGGTCCACAAGCAGAGATCACGATGAGACTTATCAGAATGACAAAGATGGGTTTTATATCCATGACAAATTCTTCTCTATAAGATGATATTTTTGATAAATCACTTCACGCCTACTCAACCACCGAACATTCTTGTCACCCACCCAAATACGCCGCAACGATCCTCGGATCATCCCTCAACTCAGCAGCAGGCGCGGCATGGACCAAGCCTCCGCGTTCGAGCACGTAAGCATAATCAGCCACTTGCAAGGCTTTGCGCGCGTTCTGTTCCACGAGCAGAATGGTCACGCCTTGGGAACGGATCTCGGTGATGATCTCGAAGATCTGGTTGACGATGATCGGAGCCAAGCCCATGCTGGGTTCGTCGAGAGTCAACAATTTGGGACGCGCCATCAAGGCACGCGCCACCACCATCATTTGTTGTTCGCCACCGCTCATCAAGCCTGCCGCTTGTTTACGGCGGTTTTCAAGGATCGGGAAACGCTTGAACATGGATTCCAAATCCTTTTCGATCTCTGCATGATCGTTGCGAATGTAGGCGCCCAAACGCAAATTTTCTTCCACGCTTAAAGTCGCCAACACTTCGCGTCCCTCAGGGACCTGTGCCAAGCCCAAGCGCGCGACCTGGTCAGCGCGCAGACCGGTGATGTCTTTGCCGTTGAGTTCCACTTTTCCGCGCACGGGTTTGAGCAAGCCACCGATGGTGTTGAGCGTTGTCGATTTGCCCGCGCCGTTCGCACCGATGATGGCAACCACTTGTCCTTCTGGCACATCGAACGATACACCGCGCACCGCTTCGATGGCTCCGTAATTCACTGTCAGATCGGTGACCTTAAGCATTTGTTTCCTCCGCACCCAGATACGCTTCGATCACCAACGGATTTGTCTTGATCTCCTCCGTGGTGCCGCTCGCAATCACTTCGCCAAAGTTCAACACGATCACGCGATCACAGACTTGCGAAATAAACGTCATATCATGTTCGATGACCAGCACGGTCAAGCCTTCAGCGCGCAAACTCAAAATCAACTCACCGAGTTCGCGCGGTCTCTGCGGCGTTCATACCGGCGGTCGGCTCATCGAGAAGAATCAGTTTGGGATGTGTAGCAAGCGCTCGGGCGATCTCGACGCGTCGCTGGTCGCCATAAGATAAAGCATCGGCAGGCGAATCCTTGAAAGCGTCCAAACTGAGTTGCGCGGTCAGGATATCCGCTTGTTCACGTAAATGTTTTTCTTCTGCACGATACGCAGGCAGCATCAACGTCGCGCTCACCAATCCCGCCTTGCCTTGCGTGTGCATGCCCACGATAATATTTTCACGCACCGACATCTCGGCGAACAAACGAATATTTTGATACGTGCGCGCGATGCCGAGTTGATTGATCTTATGCGGCGGCAGTTTGTGAATGAACTGTCCATTGAATTGGATTTCGCCATGCGTGACTTGATCCAAGCCGCTGACGAGATTCAGCAAGGTAGTTTTTCCTGCGCCGTTCGGACCGATCAGACCTACGACCTGACCTGCTTCTACATCGAAAGAGACATCGTTCACTGCCGCCAATCCGCCGAAGTGACGGCTCACATTGCTAAGCTTGAGCATGAGGCGCCTCCTTCTTGCGGAAGATGCGACGGAACCAATTCGGGTTGACGAGTCCGTGTGGCATGTACAAAATGACCAACACGAGAATCGCGCCGTTGACCATGCCGCGATATTCGCCCATGAAGCGCAACGCCTCTGGCAAGATGGTGAGGATCGCCGCGCCGACCAACGCGCCTGTCCAATGCAATGTTCCGCCAAGGACTGCATATCCCAAAATGTTGACCGCGGCTGTGAAGCTGAAATCATTCGGACCGACGAAACGAGTCAGATGTGCGCTGAACCCGCCTGCCAGTCCGGCAACGAACGCGCCCAACACGAACGCCAATAATTTATAGTTTGCAACATCGATACCCATCGTCGCCGCGACGCTTTCATCGCGTCGAATCGCGGCGAGCGCACGTCCCGCACGCGAGCGATGAAATTGAATCATGAAAACAGATAAAAGAATAAGAACGAATAAAAGCGAGAGAGGTGTGGTCAATTTGGGAATACCTGAAAGTCCCTGCGCACCACCGAGCAGATCCAAGCCTGTGAATTTATCAAAGCTCACCGCAATGATGCGAACAATTTCTCCAAAGCCCAATGTGGCAATCGCGAGATATACATCCTTGAGGCGCAACACGGGAAGCCCCAACAACCAGCCGATGAACGCCGCGCTCGACGCGCCGATCAACAAGGCAGCCGGGAACGGCAACCCGGTGTGGATACTCAACACCGCCGAGACATACGCTCCAATTGCCATGAAGCCCGCGTTCGCCAATGAAAGCAAGCCTGTATAAAGTGTGAAATAAATGCTGATGCCCAACAGCATGTTGATCATCACGAATTGCACCACACTGCCGTAGGTCACCCAAAATTGCGAAAAAATATTCATGATGATTTGCCTTATGCGCTTTTCGTACTGGAACGTCCCAGCAAACCATTGGGGCGCAGGAGCAGGATGATAAATAATAGGATAAATGAAACAGCATCGCGTAAATCACTGGAAAGATATGCGACGCTCATCACTTCACTGAACGCCAGGATGAATCCCCCCAAGACCGCACCTTCGATATTTCCGAGTCCACCCAACACAATGACGGTCAAACCTTTGAGATTTATCGGTCCGCCCATGAACGGTGAAATGGAGTTGAACGCCAGTCCCAATAAAACGCCAGCCGCGCCAGCCAATGCGCCAGCAATGAAGAAGGTTTGCATGATGACACTATCCACGTGGATGCCAAGTCGCGCGGCTGTGACCATGTTGAACGCCACTGCGCGCATGGACTGTCCCATGCGGGTTCCCATGATGAGCCAGCGCAGGAAAATCATAATGGCAATGGAAATGCCCAGGATGGTCAACTGCAAAAGCGTGATCGAAACTGTACCAATTTTGAAAACATGAACAGGAAAAACATTGAAAGGGAAGCGCGAAACCTGCGCGCCGAAAACTCCCTGTGCGGTGCTGATCAACACAATGGACGCGCCGATGCTGGAGATCAAGGTCGCTAATCGCGTAGCGTTGCGAGCACGTAATGGCTTGAATGCGATGCGGTCCAGCAGGACACCAAGCAGTCCACTAAACAACATGGCAACAGGCAGAGCCAACCAGATGGGCATGTGAAGCGTGCTGACACAGATCAATCCAATGAATGCTCCCCACATATACAACGAAGGGTGCGCCAGGTTGAGTATCCCAAGCACACCGAAGACCAGTGTATAGCCCAGTGCAAACAGGCTGTACACGGCGCCAAGCCAGATCGCATTCACCACTTGTTGCCAGAACATAACCATCCTATAAAATATCCCGCCGACTGATTAAATCGGCGGGATATTATTTCAGGGCGTTTCCGCCAAAGAGAAAAATTTACCACAGACAAACAGGTGGGGCATATTGTACCAACTCCTGCCTATCTGCGACAAAATTAACTACGGCTGGAAGACCACAAACTTTCCGTCTTTGATGGTCAACACAACTGCGTCATGTACCGGGTCACGGTTGGCATCGAAGGCAAAGACACCCAGCGGACTTTCCATATCAGTGATCTGGGTTAGAGCTTCGCGGATGGCGGCGTGGTCCACGCTGTCAGCGCTGCGAATGGCTACTGCGGCTGCCCAGGCAGCAGTGTAAGCCTGAGCCGCAAACTGATCGGGATCAGAACCGTTGTCCGCGTTGAACGTCTTCACAAAGTTAACGCTGGCAGGGAAAGTGCTTGCCACATTCCATGCTGAACCAGAGATCGCGCCTTCCGCAGCGGGACCAGCGATCTCAGCCAGCTTGGGGCTGTTGAAGCCGTTACCACCGATGATACGAACACTATCGGGGATGCCCAGTTGGCGCGCCTGAATCATGATGTTGGCAGCTTCCTCCGCCAGTGCAGAGACAACGATCGCGTCGGGATTGAGCGACTGGATCTTGGTCAACTGCGCGGAGAAATCGGTATCGCCCTTGGCAAAAGTTTCTTCGTCCAGAATTTCGATTCCTTCCGCCTGAAGCGCGGCTTTGAAGACATCATATCCGCTTTGGGTAAAGGCATCATCGTTACCATACATGACCGCAACTTTCTGCAAACCAAGCGCGGCTTTGGTCACCTTGATGGTATTGGGGATCACTGCGCTCTCGGGCAGGCTGGTGCGGAAGATGTAATCACCGATATCGGTGATGCCCGTGGCGGTATTGGAGCTGGCAATAACGGGCATCTTGGCTTCCTGCGCCACCGGGTCGGCAGACTTCGCTTCGCTGGAAAGCGTCGGTCCGAGGATAACAGCAACATCGGGGTTGGCGATCAACTTCTCATACGCGGCAATCGCCTGTTTGGCGTCGCCTGCCGCATCTTCATAAATGACCTTGACGGTCACGCCATCGCCGAGGAACTTCTGTTCATTGATCTGCTTGACAGCCAGGTCGATACCCTTTTGAATCGAGGTACCATACACGGCAGTCGCACCGCTCAGATCATGCACTGCACCGAGGGTGACCACGGCAGGCAGGCTGCTTGTCATAGCCGGAGCTTCTGTTGCAACAGGAGCTTCAGTGGCGGGCGCTTCGGTCATTACAGGAGCCTCCGTCATGACAGGGGCAGCGGGAGTCGGTGATCCACAAGCCGCGAGCAGGATACCCAATAAAGCCAGAACAGCAAACACATTAACGATTTTCTTCATAATTTTCTCCTTTAAAATTTAACCCCAGAATCCGATATTCTGGTGGATTACACAATTGGATACTCCTTTAGATGTAAAGAACGTCCAAAAGTGACAACTCTATCTCAATGAAAACATCAAACGCTCATACCTGGACTTGAGCCTGCTTCAGCTTCGACAAGTATGCTCTTACCGAGTTGGATTGCCACACTTCATAACACAACTTATGTTTTCATCTAATGCCAACTCGGGCAAAATAAGTTTACCAATTTTATCGCATATACGAATTTTCACCAATTTACTGGTATTTTGGGATTTTCATTTTTTACCGAACTTTCAGCGGACCAATCGTGTATAGTATCTCTGTGAAAGAAAATGATCTGAAGACAACCTTGCAACTCATCGAGCGTGCCCAGGCAAATGACCGAACTGCTTTCGCCGCTTTGTTCGAGCAATACAAGAACCTCGTGTACAAGACTGCTTATCTCGTTCTCAACGATTCCGCCGAAGCCGAGGATGCACTCCAGGAGATCTTCCTGTCCGTGCATAAATCGTTGAATAGCTTTGATCCAGGCAAGGGTGCGTTCACCACATGGTTGCATCGCATCACACTCAACTAT
>CAVSRF010000013.1:0-27520 GCA_963730175.1 uncultured Chloroflexia bacterium
TCCCAATTAAGTACCCATGACAAAGAACAACCATACCGTATCATCTTTGAAGCCGCCAGCGATGGGATGATCATCAGCGATGTGGAGACTGGCAAAATAGTAGACGCCAACCCCGCCGCAATTGAGATGCACAGTTATACACGAGACGAATTCATTGGCTTAAACCTGACTGCATACATCCATCCTGATAGCCAGTACCTCTTCAACAAATCAGCCAATGATACTCAGACAGGAAACATATTCGATGTACCAGCAGTTCATTTACGCAAAGACGGCTCGTCATTCTATGTGGATGTACGCAGGACACCCATCCTGTTTCGGGCTCGACCCTGTGTGCTGAGCATTGTCCGGGATGTCAGCGCGCGGATCGATGCCGAACGCCTGCTCCACGAAGCGTGGAACTTCCCACGCCGAGCAGTCTACGCTGTTCGATATCTCTCAAACCCTCGCCTCTGCCTTGGAACTCAAGCCGGGGTTGATCCTCGACCAATTGCGTGTTCTGATCGAATATACCCATGCTGAACTATTCGTTCTTGAAGAAACAACGATGGTCGCTCTGGCTGTGCGTGGGTCACAACGACTGGAAGAAACAGTACCCTTCCGCATACAACTTAAAGGTCCGGAAACCCTGAATAAGTTATTCAATGAGCACCAGCCTGACCGCATTGCTGATGTATGGAGTTCTGATCCATCAGCACAATTTCTCCGGTCACTATTGGACGAGCAGGCAGACCTGTTGTTGAAGGGAGTGCAAGCATGGATGTGGGTTCCCGTAGCAGTAAAGAACCGCGTCATTGGCAGTGTGGGTGTTGCACATGTTGAGAAAGATTACTTTACTGCTCATCACGCCGATTTGGCATTGACCGTCGCCAACCAAGCCGCCATCGCCTTCATCAATGCAGAACTGTACGAACACGCACAGGCGCTCGCCGCATTGCAGGAACGCCAGCGCCTTGCACAAAACCTGCATGATGCCGTCAATCAATCGCTCTTCTCTGCCGGTTTGATCGCCGATGTCCTACCGCGTTTATGGGATCGCGATCAAGCTGAAGCCCGTAAGTCGTTGGATGATCTGCGCCGATTGACGCGTGCTGCACAGGCAGAAATGCGCGCGCTCCTGGCTGAATTGCGCCCATCCGCATTGACCGACACAGATATTGGCGACCTGTTGCATCTGCTGGGGAATGCCCTTTCGGGGCGGATCAATATCCCGGTCAAAGTTAATGTTGCGGAGGAAATCATCCTGCCTGCTGAAACACAAGTGGCATTCTATCGAGTATGTCAGGAAGCATTGAACAATGTAGCCAAACATGCCAAAGCCAGCCGCGTAGATATTGATCTAGTACACGAAGGCTCAGCCATTGAATTGCGCATTCGCGATGATGGTATGGGCTTTAACCCTGAAGAAACATTTGCAGGTCATTATGGGTTAAGCATGATGCACGAACGCGCAGAAGCCGTCGGAGCACAGTTATCAGTCACAAGCCAGTCTGGTCATGGCGCTGAATTCATCATGCGTTGGACGAATGACATGCAGAAGGAGTAATCATGACGATCAAAACCTCCCAATCCATTCGCCTTATGATCGTTGACGACCACACAATGGTTCGTCGCGGGCTGGGGACCATCCTAAAGGTTTTTGATGACCTGCAACTGGTGGGCGAAGCCGAGAGTGGTGAAGCCGCCATCCAACTCTGTGCCGAGGTTCTTCCAGACGTGATCCTTATGGATATGTCTCTGCCGGGGATGGATGGAGCGATGGCGACACGTGCCATCCGCAAAAAGCTCCCACAAACACAAGTCATCGTTCTCACCAGCTTCAAAGATGGGAAACTGATCAAGCAAGCGCTGGAAGCCGGTGCGATTGGATATTTACTTAAGGATGTCTCTGCGGATGACCTGGTACAAGCCATCCGCTCTGCACACGCCGGACGCGCCACTCTCTCCCCCGAAGCTGCCCAGTCTTTAGTAGAGGCTACCAATCTGCCACCAACTCCTGGTCAAGACTTGACGGAGCGTGAACGTGAGGTACTAGCCCTAATGATCGAAGGGTTGAACAATGTGCAGATCGCCGGGAGATTGACCGTCAGCCCATCCACGATCAAATCGCATGTCAGTAATATACTGTCCAAATTGGGTGCTTCCAGCCGTACAGAGGCTGTAACGCTTGCGCTCCGTAACCAAATTGCTCCCTAACTATTCTTCTCCCCCAAGTGGCGGAGGCAAACACTCCCCGGCTGATGGATGTAGCCGGGGAGTGTTTGTTATAAGATTTTAAGTATAAAAGGGATTATTTATGCTTGTGAGAGAGGTGCAACCACATAATCCCTCGTGTTTCAGTACAGGAAATAGAGCGTGATATGTCTTCTACTGACAGATTTTCCACATGGTTGATTGCCCTGATTGTGATCGTGGTCTTGATTTTCTTTTATCCAGGTCCGTGGTAACTTGATTGCAATCACAGAGGCAACATTGAAAAAACTCAAGCTTCTATTGCTATTCGTTTCGCTTATAGCTGTTCTTTCAGCTTGCAACTTTCCGGGCAGATCCAGCTCGCCAACCCAAATAACCGATCAGAATCCATTTGGTCTGGTTGCTACGGTGATCTTGCCTGTCAACCCTACTCAGACCAAAATGGCAACCATCGCACCAGCGTCTCCTGCGCCGTTGGAGATAGCCTCAACACCCATCCCGCCCAACACTCCCGTCTGGTTGGCTTATGATTACACCTGTGCGCTTGCTACAGGCGGTGGCACCATGACAATAAATCTTACATGGACCGATCGCTCCAATAGCGAAGAAGGTTATAAAGTTTATCGAGACGAGAAAGTGATCGCAACCCTGGCGCCCAACTCCACATTTTATGTCGATGTTGCTTATGTTGCCGCGGGGAAGACACTTCGTTATTCGGTTGAAGCCTTCAACACCGACTGGCAATTCAGCACCAATACGATCACCCATGGTTGCCAGTAACCGAAAACATTGACAATATCTAAAATCCAATGATCTCCCCCAAGTGGCGGAGACAAACACTGCCCGGACGATGGATGTGGCTGGGGAGGGAATTCCTCTATAATGAAATGAGAAAGTGCAGGCAAATTTAAATAAGCTGAAATCTATTTCATAAAAAGGAGTAATTCTTTGAATGCTACATATACCATCATCGTCGTAGTTTTAATATTGTTGGTCACGGGTGCTATTTTGGCGCCGATTTTTTCCCGCCGTAAACGAACAGAGCGGCTGCAAGGAAAATTTGGGTCCGAGTACGACCACACCGTGCAGGCATTGGGTGATGAGAAGAAAGCACATATCGAACTGGAAGAGCGCCAGAAACATGTTATGTCTTTCGATATCCACCCGCTTTCAGCTGTGGAAGGTGACCGCTATGCGGCGAATTGGAACTTCGTCCAATCCAAATTTGTTGACGATCCAGGGAAGGCGATCATCGATGCCGATCAGTTGATCATGGAAATCATGCACCTACGTAACTATCCAATATCTGATTTTGAGCAAAGAGCCGCTGATGTCTCGGTTATTTATCCTGAATTGGTGAGCAACTATCGTGCCGCGCGCGTGATCGCTGTCAAAAACGAACAGCAAATGGCTACCACTGAAGAACTAAGACAGGCATTGATCCATTACAGATCTCTGTTCGATGAATTGCTCGAGACAGAACCAGTTATAGAACCAGATATTGAACCAGTTGTTGTGTAGGAGAAAAAATGATTAACTTTCTTATTTGGATCATTGCAGGGGCTTTGGTCGGTTGGGTAGCCAGTATCATCATGAAGACCAACAGTCGGCAAGGTCTGATCGCCGATATTATCGTGGGCATTGTCGGTGCGTTCATAGGCGGCTACTTTCTGAGTCCCATATTCAACGTCGGCACGATCAATGAGGGCGACTTTAGCATTCCAGCCCTGTTGGTTTCGCTGGGAGGTGCTGTCATCCTGCTGGCAGTCTCCAAGTTGTTCCGCAATGTAGGTGGATTTCTGGTGGTTGTCGTCATCGTGCTAATCATCTTTGTTTATTTCAATTGTTGGTCACTGGGATCGACTTCCGCGTTCTGTACATCAATAAAGGCATTGCCATTTCTGCAATAACAGCTCCTCCCCCAAGTGGCGGAGATGAACACTCCCCAGCCGTAGGATGTGGCTGGGGAGTGTTTGCTGTACCATAAGTACATGACCAGAGTATTTATATCCGATGCCAAAACAGATGAACGTGCGGCTCTCCGCATCGTTCTGCTTGACCTAAAAATGGAAGTAGCAGGGGAAGCTTCCGATTGGTCCACTACGTTGGTTCAAGTGCCAGTCAATCGCATTGATATGTTGGTGATCGATTGGGATCTCCTCCCAATCCGCCTGGCGCGGGTCTGGACGAACTCCGCAAAGCCTGCCCGGCCGCTCTGGTCATTGTTCTTATCAGCTATTTGGACGCCCGTCAGCAAGCCGCGCTTTCCGCCGGTGCGGATGCGTTCATCAGCAAGGGTGAATTGCCCGAACGCGTAGCTGAGCGCTTGCGTGCGGTTGCAGAGAGCGTTCGTGTTAGATGATGCCTAATTGCTAAACGAGAGCTTTGGAAACCGGTGTAGTAACGCTGTTCCGAACGCCGGCGCAAACTGGAACAGCTTTTTCAAAGGTTGGTTGTAGTAAAAACACCAATCGCCTCTAGTTTGAAGGATTTGGAGGAACTACCAGATGAAAAAGCGGAAGCAAATTAGTTTGGACGAAGCTAAACGCATCGGAGAATCCCTGTACATTGATTGGGATCAGGTTGATCTCGAACAATTTCGCCGAGGGGTAATGGAAAATAAAAGGCGAACGGTCGGGGACCCTGAACAGGGTTGACAGACGATACCATCTTTCTTATCGGAAAGCTTGTCCTGTCCCATGCGGAAGAATTTCCTGATTATTTTACCCGCCTTGAAAAACTGAAAACAGAAGTCGATGAGTACCGTACCAGAAGTAGGTAACGGATATAAGAGTCAGCACTTAACCACAAAAGTTTTTAAATGATCCATAAGGAGTATCCCATGAACAACGATATAGTCGAAGGCAAGTGGAAACAAATTCGGGGCGAGGCAAAAGCCTGGTGGGGCAAACTCACCGATGACGATCTGGAGCGGGCGGCTGGCAAGTTTGATGTCCTCGCCGGAATACTCCAGGAAAAATATGGCTATACCCGCGAGCGCGCAGCCGATGAGATCAATAAGCACGTAACGGAATATGAAGCCGGACTGAAAAGTAAAACTGAGCCTGCCCATACTCAATAATCGGAGTCGTGCTATCTCCCCGTGCTTTATCTTTAGAGAAGCACAGGGATCAACCCAACACAGACAACTGTGTATTTGAAATATTCACAAAGGAGAATAAAAATGAACCTTATCATTTATCTGATTGCCGGAGCGATCGTCGGCTATGTCGCCAGCAGGATCATGCATACCAATTCACAACAGGGTTTATTGCTTGATATTGTCGTGGGCGTCGTAGGTGCATTCCTGGCTGGTTACTTCCTCAGCCCATTGTTTGGCATTGGGACGATCAATGATGCCATCACCATCCCAACTATGCTGGTAACACTGCTGGGTTCTATCGTTCTGTTATGGATCGTCAAGGCGATCCGTCGTTAATCGTGTCGATACTGACTGTTCAGCCTTGATTTACGGTCAAACAAACGGAGAAGCGCTGGACTTCTTCCGTTAATTAAAAGTCCTACGCTCAGAAAGAAAGTCGAAATGTCGAACCAAAATAGAGTATCAGAAACGAGAACATCACAACGCGAACCAGAACGGGAACAACGCATCTTTACTTTTAAGATCACCCAGTTGATCTGGCTGTTCCTGGGCATACTCGAAGCCCTCATCGCGCTCCGCATCGGACTAAAGTTGATTGGCGCCAACCCGAACAGCCCAATCGTTGCTTTGATCTATGGGTTTACCCAACTGTTCCTGTTCCCCTTTGAAGGGATGACTGCAACACCATCTGCCGGCGGTATGGTGCTGGAACTCTCCTCCTTCTTTGCAATGGGGATCTATGCCTTGATCGCATGGGCTGTGGAAAGGATAGTTTGGGTTATTTTTTACCGCCCGCGTGGCTCATCAGTAGCGGTTACAGAAACCACGACCAGCGAGAGACATAACAACCCGTAAATCAAAGAAAAGATGCAAGAATGGACAAATCCTTCCATCCGCAAAGTTCTGATGCCCGGCGATCTGGCGATTTCTTCACCAACCTTCGCAAGGTTTTTGATAGGGCTCTACGTTGGCTGGTTGGCTTTTTTCAATTGACAGAAGAAGAACAAAAGGAAGCCGGTATTTATCTTGAACGTCCTTACTACGAAGAGTAAATACAGCTCGAGTACCGTATTCAAACCGCAATTTGCACGGTTGTAATCAATTAATCAAGCAAGGAGAAAACAAAATGATCGAAAATAATCAAGAAACCGAACTACACAGTAACAACATTGTCAGCGTTTTAGCTGGAATGTTGATCGGCGGTCTGGCTGGCGCTGTAACGATGTTATTGTTGGCACCGCAATCAGGAAAAAGAACCAGAATTCAAACTCAGGAAAAAGGCATCGAACTGCGCGACCGAGCTACTGGAGCGGTGGAAGAACCATGGACCAGGTACGTTTGGAAGCGAGGATTGGAAAAAGAACCAGAATTCAAATTCAGGAAAAAGGTATCGAACTACGCGATCGAGCTACTGGAATAGTGGAAGAGGTTGTGGCCCAGGCACGTTTGGATGGCAACAAGCTCGCGAGATGGCCGTCGCAAAGCCAATGAATTACTCCATCAAGGTCAAAGCCTGGTTACCGAACAAGTGGAGAATGTAACTGATGCGGTAAAAGCCGGGAAGAAAGCTATCCAGGGTACCTAGAGTCGGTATTTAGAACGGCGACTATCAATGAATTCAAAAGGAGATCAAAATCATGAATCTTAAACTTACCTGAACCCAAAGTCGTTACATTTTGGATTGCCGTGGCACTCGCTGCACTTGGGGTCCTGGCTTATAACGGTGTTATTTCCGGACTTGCCAAGTACGATTTTTGGCTAGTGGTGGCTGGATTTGTTCTATTGGCGCTCGCAAACCTAATGAAAGACTTGTAGAAATTAAGTTGGAAGACAGAGACTGCACCTAGTTAAAGCCTGAACGCGCCTAAGTGCAGTCTACTAAATAAAAAACAAAGGAGAGTTTTTATGAATATGCATAACCTGAAATGGATCTTGCTCGGGGTCTTTCTGATAATCACCGGACTGAGTCTTCTGGGTGTAGGTATTGGTGGAATATTAAGTATGATCGCGGGAATCTGCGCACTGATTGCCGGTATTTTGTTCATCATCAACCGTTGATCAGAACGTTTTCTGGAGAACAGTATTACAACAGAAAGCTGTGCTCCTGTTGTAATACTGTATCTTTCTGTTATTCGCTTGTCCTTTAAAACTGGATCAGAAGGTTGAAAATTCCATCGGGGGAAATCCTTGTGAATGATACCAAGATTATGATGAAGAAGATTTCCATGTTTGATTTGATTATCCTGATGTTGACAGGTGCGAAACGCAAATGACATGAACCAGCGGAATGTCTATTACAGGACACTCTGGAGAGCCTTTACTTTTTAGGAAACAGGAATGGAAAGGAGTAACGCAATGAGTAAAAAAGTGGGTTTGTGGCTTGACCGCAAAAAGGCCGTGATTGTAAGTATCACTAATAATGGTGAGGAGAGAAAAATAATCACTTCAGATATGGAGCATTATGTGCTTTATTCCAAAGTTGTCCCCGGAGATGGCTCGCCAGAGAATTTGCGCGACAGGCGCTTCTGGAATCATCTCAGTGAATATTACAACAAGATAATCGCAGATATTCGTGATGCCCAGGAGATTCAAATTTTCGGTCCGGAAGAAGCCAAGTACGAACTCCAAAAACACCTTGAGAGTGAAGGATTGTCAGAACATATTGTCAGTATAGAGGATGCCGGTACATTAACAGACCATCAGATCGCAACAAGAGTTGAGAAGCGTTTCCCAGCTCGGTCACAATACGACATTTTCTAACTGAACACGTATCCCCCAAGTGGCGGATATGAATACTCCCCGGCTGATGGATGTGTCCGGGGAGTGTTTATCGTAAGATAAATTATAGAGCAAATAGCTCTAAAAGGAGAAATATCATGCTTACTTGGATTATCATAATTTTACTCGTACTATGGTTGCTCGGCTACTTCGGTCCAAATATCTCATCTGGCTTTCCGCGTACAGGCAATATTGTCCACACACTGCTTGTTATTGCTGTCATTCTCATTGTTTTGAGGTTGTTGGGAATCGTATAAATTCCGTACACCATTGAAACACACAAGAGGTGGTCAAACAGACCATCTCTTCATATGCAATACAACAAAGGAAACTCCCAATGTTATATACCATCATTATTGTTGTAATAATACTGTTTGTGCTTGGCTACACCCTATAGAACCAATTACTTCCACATCACAGATCTGAAGGAAAATCTTTATGAAGAAATGTAAGAAAGTCATGACAAAAGAAACCATTTGGTGTCTACCAAGTGACACTGTTACAAAATCTGCAAATTTAATGAAGAGTGAGAACATCGGCTCGATAGTTGTAATTGAGAACGAGCAAACCCAAAAACTGATGGGAATCGTGACCGATCGCGATCTGGCTTTGAAGGTCGTGGCTGAAGGACTCGATGCCGAAACCACAAAAGTGGAGACGGTGATGACTCACAAAGTAGTGACTTGTCGCGCCGGTGCAGATTTGCAAAAAGCTATAGATGCAATGTCCGAACATCAATTGCGCCGCATTCCTATCGTAAACAAGAACAATAAGATCTTGGGGATGATTTCCCAGGCGGATGTGGCATTAAGCTATAGCCATCCGAAAAGGACCGCTGCAATGGTAAAGGGGATTTCGCGATCTTTCGCGAAGTAAGAGAGACTGTGATGCGTCATGCTGTATACATCAAAGCAGTTTGGACACTGACTTTGATATTGTTGTCTCTAACTGCATGTGGGCTGCCACCAGCGACTCCATCTACAACCAACCTGTTGCCAGACTCGCAAGTGCAACCCGGTGTGTGTGAGGCGTGTGATCAGGCAACTCTGGCAGCCGCACTGACGCAACAGAATAACAACGCAAATAATCAGGCGGTTGCCACCGCCGAAATTGTGCGTGCCAACGCACAGTCAACCTTGAGTGCGGCACAGACCCAGGATCAAAACGAATCCAATGTCATTGCGGCACAGCTAGCGGCTACTGCTGAATTTGAACGCGCCAACGCACAAGCGACCTTGAATTCGGCTGGTTCCACACAAAGCGCCGCGTTGACCCAGGATGCCATCCGTCAAACCCAATTGGCAGATATGGCGACAACAGGTGCAGAAGCCATCGTGATCCAACAAAATAAAGATGAGCTTGCTTCTGGTACTCAGACAGCTGTTGCCAATAGTATTGCCACACAGGCGCGCCAGGACGAAACGCAAAGACGCGCACCCATCACGTTCCTATGGATATGGTGCCTCCCAGTCTTCGTTGTTTTATTAGCGGGTTTGTTTCTTTGGGGATACTGGCGTAGGTTGAAGATTCAACAAACCAACCAACGTATTCTCGCAAATCCCATTGACCAACTGCCGGCACGCGTGACTGAAGTTGCTGATCACCAACAGGACGATTCTTTGCCCTATCTGGATACGGACGTCGTTGATAATGGTTATCAAGTTACGACACCTGACAATCAGGTAAATCAGTGGCTTGATGAAGTCAAAGACGAACTGCGCGACAATGACAAGAAGGATAAAGACAATGACGCAGATAGTAGATCCACACCACTTTGATCAAAAAGCCCGGCAAATAAAAGTTCGGACATCGAAGTTTCTGACAAAATGGGGATTGATACCGCGATTTAAACGCTGGCGCTTAACACAGGATACAGATACCGGAATGATCGTACTATTTGGCATACTCAATAATAAATATATCGCCGCACACACCTCGACCCCCTTCCGTGACTACTTTGATCCGCGCTTGTTGCACGATCTCGCAAATGAACTTCAGGTGCAGATTGTGTCTTGCAATAGCGACAGCCTCCGATATGCTTTCATCCTGGATCGCGGTTCGCTTGGTAAACTGCCAACACATATCGATTTTCCCTTTCTGGATGGGGACAAACCTTCTGTTCGTGTCGTTTACAGCGATAAGCCACCTTCAGAGATACTACAGCCGAAAATTACACCTGTGCCAATAATTGAATCTCTGCTGTTGTTGATGATCATGCATTAGTAGACCAGGGTGTAGGGGCATTTTTGAAGGTCTTTGACGATATAAAAGACCGGGACGATGCCGCTCAGAACTCTATACATAGCCTACCCGATATTGTAGTCATTGACGAAAGTGAATTCGATAAACGATTGGCAGAGCATGAAGTCAACCGTCAGAGGCGGAAGCGTATCAGAAAGTTATTTGGCGACACTGCTAAGGCGAAACAATAATGAAACTGAATTTGCTCTTTCTCCTTATGTATGTGCTCACTTTAATAGCTTATCCAATCGTATTTGTACACAGCAAACTACTCCTGTTTTCAAAGTCAATTGAAAACATCATTCTGACGAATTTATTGGTTGATGATTTCAGTGATACCTGTCAAATGACCAACTAAAAAATTACGCCAGAAAGAAAGGTAATTATGCGTGCTCAAAAGATTAATTTTCCAGAGCAGGAAGTATTATGTGTTTTTCCAGGCAAACGTGCGAATCTGGGTCAAGCGATCACAGAGTTACGGCTGCATGAAGGTTACCCGGTCATCGTATTGATCGGTGGTGATATTGATGAACAACAGGCAAAGGAAACAAGGCAGGCAGTCCAAACCATTGCAAAAACTGCAGAAGAAATGCACGCTTTAATTGTTTGCGGGGGAACAAACATGGGGGTTATGTCTGAGATCGGCCAGATACGACGAAAAAATGGTTATACATTCCCATTGGTTGGTATAGCGCCGCAGGAATTGGTTACCTGGCCCGATGGTCCGCGAAGCACAAAGTTTTTATGGTGGGGCGTGCAACGTTGGCAATTGGAGCCGCATTATTCCCACTTCATTCTTGTGCCCGGCAGTCAGTTTGGAGACGAGTCTCCATGGATCGTCGAAACAGCAACCATATTATCTAAAGGCCACAAGTCTGTGACAATCCTGATCAACGGCGGCGAGGTTTCCCGTAAGGATATCGATCTAAGCCTGGAAAATGATCGCCCGGTCATCGCATTAAGTCATACGGGACGACTGGCAGATGAAATAGCAAGACAACCCGAGCGGCACAAATTAATTTCTGTGGCTCCGGCAAATGTCGAGCACCGGATCGTTGAACTTGTTCAAAAAGCACTATCGGTCGATGAGAGAAACGTATCATCGCATCCATCAAAAGAACAACCTCACCCAGTTGTTGTTTAACATAACTGTCAAACTGGTTCGCTTATTTTGTGAATCATGGCAACGAGTCGAATGGTCCATAGTTCGACAAACTGAAAAAATAAGGAGAAGAACATGGGACGCAAAGGTGTCAGCAAACGTAAGCCCAAAAAATCAACACCACATACCAATGTTGGTATCAGTAATTATAATGATGCAAAAAACAGCGGGCGTTCGCCAGTGCAATCACTTGTGAACGATAAAAGTACCTCACTTAACAGAGACGGCACAAATCCCGTAACTGGATCAGATAAAACACAAAAGAAAAAGAAACATTAGATAGTGTTGTCGTGCGATTGAGATTATGTATGGCAATAAAAGGATGCTTATGAAAACGAATATTTTGGACGAGGCCCAAAACTGACCACTTGTTGTATATGGCAAGATAGGAGCAAACCATGGAAAATCAAATTACATGCCCTCATTGTCAGAGAATAATATTCAACAACCCAATCATTGAGGATGCGGCAAAGCATGAAGGTTCTGACACGCAATTCTTAATATGCGAGTGTGGAGAAAGAATTACGTATTGGCAAATTACAGACCAGTTGAGGAATCAAAAAAAGATCAGCACAAGAATCCAAAATCGGTTTCCTGGTCTCTTCAAGAGCCCAGGATAGGAGACACAAAATGAAAATCCTGCTTGTCTACCCAGAGTTCCCCGATACATTTTGGAGTTTCAAACACGCGCTTAAATTTATCCAGAAGAAAGCGGGTGCGCCTCCGTTAGGTCTGTTGACTGTCGCAGCGATGTTGCCTTCCAGTTGGGAAAAGAGGCTGGTTGACCTCAACGTAACCAGTCTTACAGATAAAGACCTGGCGTGGGCAGATTATGTTTTTATCAGCGCCATGGTCGTCCAGCGAGAATCGGCACATGCCACCATTAACCGCTGTAAAACGGCAGGAGTGAAGGTTGTCGCGGGCGGTCCGCTTTTCACGATGGAACATGAGCAATTTCCAGACGTGGACCATTTTGTTCTGAATGAGGCTGAGGAGACGCTAAAGCCGTTCTTGCTGGACCTGGCAGAGGGTCAGGCTCGACGCGTTTACTCATCCGATAAATTCCCCGACATCCACCAAACTCCCGTCCCGCTTTGGGAGTTGGTAAATTTCAAGCATTACAGCACGATCAGTATTCAGTTCTCACGCGGCTGTCCGTTCAATTGTGACTTTTGTAATATAACCACATTGTTGGGGCATTACCCACGAACCAAGACTGCCGCACAGATCATCGCAGAGTTGGATAGTCTCTACGCGTTGGGCTGGCGTAAGAATATCTTTTTCGTGGATGACAATTTTATCGGTAACAAGAAACATATCAAGACCGAGGTGTTGCCCGCCCTGATCGAATGGCGAAAAGGTAAAACGGGTATGCCGTTCAGCACGGAAGCATCCATTAATTTGGCTGACGATCCAGAGTTGATGCGCCTCATGACTCAAGCCGGGTTTGATACGGTCTTCGTGGGCATCGAGACACCTAATGAAGATAGCCTGACTGAATGCAGTAAGAGCCAAAACAAAAACCGCGATCTGGTAGAGAGTGTCAAGCAACTCCAGCGCGCAGGTCTCCAGGTGCAGGGTGGCTTCATCGTCGGGTTCGACAATGATTCGCTCTCGATCTTCCAACAGCAGATTGATTTCATTCAAAAGAGCGGGATTGTGACAGCCATGGTCGGGTTGCTACAAGCTCCGTTAGGAACGCGCCTATACGAGCGTATGCAAAAAGAAGGTCGCCTGGTCAAAGAGTTTTCAGGCGATAACGTGGATGGTTCGACCAATATTATTCCCCAGTATGGGACTGGAACCGTCTGCGGGAAGGCTACCGTGAAATACTAAGCCATATCTACGCGCCCAAGTTCTATTACGAACAAGTTTAACCTTTTTGCGTGAGTACCAGCCGCCTAAAATTCAAGTTCCCTTTGAACCACAATATATCGCAGCTCTATGGCGATCCATATATCAATTGGGTATTCGCGGCGTCGAACGTGTTCATTATTGGCGGCTCTTTTTCTGGACCCTGTTCCGGCGTCCACGCTTGTTTCCACTTGCGATCACATTTGCGATCTATGGGTTCCATTTCCGGCAGGTGATCGAACTACATGTCAGTTGAACAGGAAACATTGATTTCATAAAAGTTAGTTCATCCAAACATGGATAAGGAGAACATATGAAAAAGAAAACTGGTTTATGGATCGATCATCGGGAAGCAGTTATTGTAAAGCTTACAGACAAAGGTGAACAAATCACCCGTATAAAATCAGATGCCGAAAAACAGATCCGGGTCTCGGGTGGTTCACGACAGGATGGATTGCAAACAACAGAGGCCGTTCGAGATAAAAAACTTGACACGCAGCTTGGTCAATACTTTGATGACGTCGTCGCTCTTATTCGTGATGCAGAGTTGATCCAGATCTTTGGACCAGGTGATGCCAAGAATGAACTTGCAAAGCAGTTGGAGAAGGATGGGCTTAAGGAGCGCATCGTGGATATTGAAACCGTGGACACCATGACAGATAACCAGATCGCTGCGAAAGTCCGGGAATATTTTTCTGCTTGAGATGTTGTACGAAACAACAAAGAGATAACTATCATTATGCGCATCAACAAGCCGACGAACCTAACCAAAATGTTTACATCCGAAACGGAGGCGCTGAAATGGTTACAGACATTCAACATAAAAGAGGTTCAGAACCGGGTTGAAAAGATTTGGTTGCGAGAAGATGGGATCGTTCAAATTTTCGTCAAGCCAGGGGCTGTATATACTTTGGCGGAAGCACAACAAACTTTGGCCGGTATCGATCAAGTCAGCAATGGCAAGCTGCGTCCTGTACTGGTAGATTTTAGAAATATCAAGACAATGGAGCGTGCAGCCAGGGAGAAATTGGCCGCATGTCAAGGGGTAACGTCTGCAGCCCTCCTGATCAATTCGGCGCTCAGCCGGATGATTGGAAATGTCCTCATAACTTTCAGCAAGCCGACACTCCCAGCCAGGATCTTTACTTCCGAAGCCGAAGCCGTCGAGTGGTTAAAGAAATTCTTGGAATGACCCCGCAATTTTTTTAGCAGATCAACAAGCCAACGATCCCAACCGAAATATTACATCCGAAACGGAGGTGCTGAAATGGTTACAGACATTCACATAGGAGAGATCCGGACCCGGGTCGCAAAGATCTGGTTGCGAGAAGATGGGATCGTTCAAATTGGCATGGACCCTGGAGCTAAATTTACTTTGGTGGATACGAGAGAAGGTTTAGAAGGCATCGTTAAAGTCAGTAAAGGCCAGCGGCGTCCCCTGCTGGTTGATGCGAGAAATCTCAAGTCAGCGGACTTCGCCGCCAGACACGAAACGGCCACATTTGAAGAAATAACTTCTGTGGCCATCCTGATCAATTCGGCGGTCAGCCGGATGATTTTAAATATCTTCCTAGCCGCCAACAAAACATCTTTCCTTGCCAGAACTCTTTACTTCCGAAACCGAAGCCGTCGAGTGGCTAAAAGGATCTCTGGAATGAACAATAAAAGAGGCGCTGAAATGGTTACAGACAATCGTATAGAGGAAGTTCGGACCCGGGTCTTAAAGATCTGGTTACGAGAAGATGGGATCGTTCAAAATGTCGTGGACCCTGGGGCTGAAATTACTTTGGCAGACCTAAGAGAAGGTCTTGCAGGCATCGACAAAGTCAGTAAAGGCCAGCGGCGTCCTCTGTTGGTAGATTCGAGAAATCTCAAATCTATGGATCGTAATGCCAGGCAGAAAATAGCTGCATTTGAAGAGATAACATCTATAGCTATCCTGATCAATTCAGCGGTCAGCCGGATGATTGGAAATGTCTTCCTAGCCACCAATAAAAAGTCTTACCCGGCCAGAACTCTTTACTTCCGAAACCGAAGCCGTCGAGTGGTCAAAGGGATTTCTGGAATGACTCTGGAAGCAAAAACAACACAAGACCCGCGTCTGAACGATGTACTTGATCTCATCCTGCAGATCACGTCGGGCAATTTGGAAGCCCGGGGAACTCCCTCCGAGCGCGGCGATGAGCTGGACGCGATCGTGACCGGGCTGAACATGCTCGGTGAAGAGCTATCTGCAGCTTTTGGCGAGCTAAGGGAAGCGCGTGATGTGCTGGAAGAGCGCGTCACAGAACGCACGGCAGAATTGGAACAGGCGGCTATTCGATTAATCAAACTGGTGAATGACCTGGAAGCGCGCAACCGTGAAATGGTCTTACTTGGTGAAATGGGTAACCTGTTGCAAAGCAGCCTGACCTCAGAGGAAGCTTACGCAACAATTAAGCAATCCGTCCAAAAACTGTTCCCGGATAAGTCAGGAGCATTGTATATATATAACGCCTCGCGTAATTTACTGGAGGTAATTGTGGCGTGGGGCGAGACGTTAAGTAGTGAGGAGTTCTTTACGCAGGATGAGTGCCAGGCGCTGCGCAACGGGCAAATTTTTCAGGTGAACGACTTGCGAACAATGCCGATCTGCCAGCACGTGCAGCAGAAAGTCAAAGAAAGGGGAAATAAAATTCCACTGCCTGCCGGATATATTTGTGCGCCATTGCTGACAAAGGGCAAAGCCACCGGCATCATCTATCTGGAAGCCGTACAAGGTTCGGGACCACTCTCCGCAAAAAAGCCGCTCGTAGATGCCATGTCAGAGCAGATCATGCTTGCTCTGACAAACCTGAATCTGCAGGAAATCCTGAGAGGCCAATCCGTCCGCAACTCGCTCACCGGCCTGTTCAATCGGCGCTATATGGATAAGTCATTTGGACGCGAAATAAGCCGGGCAAACGGATAGGGTCCGCGCTGGGAATCATCATGTTTGATATTGACCACTTCAAGAACTTCAACGATACCCTTGGTCATGACGCCGGCGATGCTATTTTGCGGGAACTAGGTACCTTCCTTTTGGAGCAGTTCCGGAGTGAAGACATTGTCTGCCGCTTTGGAGGCGAAGAGTTTATCGTCATCCTGCCTGGTGCATCCCTAGACAATACACGTAAACGGGCTGAGTCTCTACGCAAAGCGGTCAAACAACTGGATGCGTATCATCACGGTACGTTGTTGAACAAAATCACGCTCTCTATCGGAGTGGCGTCCTTTCCAGATCACGGAGAGGATGCCGAGGCATTGCTGCGAGCTGTGGACCAGGCGCTTTATCGCGCAAAAAATGAAGGGCGCGATCAAGTAGTAGTGGCATGATGAACCCACACATTATCCTGTATTGTCATCATAAATAATGGGACGGCAGGCAGAGGCTATCCGCGTCGCAGGACTAAGAACTTCGCAGGACTGACCCGACTTTGACTGATACAAGAATCCAAGGAGACTTTCTAAACATAAACAGTCAATAAAAGCCAGGTCGAAGTCTCTACCGAAGTTCCAGCTAAATAGGCACTAGTCCTGGGAGTAAGGATTGACTGGATAACTTACCTTCCATAATTCGTTATATAAAAGGAGAAAATGATGAAACCAGAAATAACGGATATTTCCTATAGTACGGCGCTTACTTTCGAGCTGGTCACCCAATACGGTTTCCTGACGCTGGGCGCGCCCATATTTCCCTCGTTGCGGAAAGAATCAATCTATCAAACCAACATGAACGCCAAAAGCATACTGCTGTTCTTTCAATACAAATTGAGCGAACATATTGTGGGTACTGCCTCGTCATTGCAGGATGATTGGGGAGTTCCCTATTATCGTTTTCTCATCCATCCAAAAAATAAGAACAAAAGGCACGAAGTATTACTACATCTGGAGGATATGAATCATCTGGTGTATTACGTTGCGCCAGAGTTCCATACCAAAAGCGGATTATACGAGTCCCTGATGCAAAAGGCTTTGTTGCCCCATTCCACATTTTGGTCGCCGAGGCAAATTGGCTCCCTGTCGTCAGCGGAAAGAAATACGCTTTCATATAAACACGACTCGCAATTCGGCATCCTGGAACCGAAAAAAAGAAACATTGGCGGAGCGATCAAAGGCGAAGTGCTACTGAGCGAGATCAAATCCAAGTTCGAGGCAAGCGCGGAAGTATATGACAATGAGATGGTAGTCCGTTTAGGCGATCAAATGTTGGAAAATTATCTCAAAGTTTTCCATACGCCAAAAGAGAAAAGATTAATAAGCGATATTTGGAAAAGCCGGGATCATATTGATGCGCGGGATTACTTGAGTTTAATATCCATATTACTGTACGACTGTTACGTTTATATCATCGCGAAGTAATGACTGTATGCTGAAAAGCAACCGTAGGGTAAGTTTGAGCAAGCAAGCAGATTATGTGCATTTGGACGAGGTGACATGGACTTCTGGGCAAGTGGCTCAAAAAGTGAGCGACGTGCGCTGACAAGTTGAAGAACTGTATCAAGGACTCAAACAATTGACTGGAACTGAAAAATGCCAGTGTCGCGAAGGTCGTTCACAACGCAACCATATTGCTTGTTGTTATCATGCTTGGCTGTCACTCAAAGTCCACGCCAAAACTCTGGGTAAAACCTTGTATCAGAGCAAGCGTGATTTTCTGAGCGAGTACTTGTGGACTGAATTCCGCCAACCGCGAATTCAGGCTTTTTTAGCCGCATAAGCGAAAATCATAACCCCATTAAAGTAAAAACTAAAATAAGAGACAATAATACATCTGCCTAATTTATCTAGCAAATCAGGCAGATGTATTCATAGTTGAGGTACTGCTAATTGAGGTGGAACAACCTCTTGTGAGTCAGATGCGAAGTGTCAGTCCTGCTTCCAAACGGTGGAGGTAACGTTACCACCATGCCCTGTCCAGTTGGTGTGGAAATATTCGCCGCGTGGCTTATCGATGCGTTGATAGGTGTGGGCGCCGAAATAATCCCGTTGGGCTTGCAGCAGATTGGCGGGCAGGTTGGCATTGCGATAGCCATCAAAGAAAGCCAGCGCACTGGACATGGTTGGAACAGGGATGCCTTGATGAACTGCTTCAGCCACCACACGTCGCCAAGCGGCTTGGGCTGAGAGCATCTGCTCTTTGAAATAGGGATCAAGCAGCAAGGTTGGGAAGTTCGGGATTGGTATCGAAGGCTTCTTTGATCTTGCCGAGGAATGCCGAACGGATGATACATCCGCCGCGCCACATCAGGGCAATGCCGCCATAATTGAGATTCCAGTTGTATTCCTTGGCGGCCGCACGGAAGAGCATATAGCCTTGGGTGTAGGAAATGATCTTGGATGCGTAGAGGGCTTCTTGCAAGTCATTGAGAAAAGCTTGTTTGTCGCTGGTAATGGCAGGCTTGGGACCTGAGAGCACTTTAGATGCTTCTTCACGTTCATCTTTCAATGCGGACAGTGCACGCGCAAACACGGCTTCAACCACCAAGGTGAGCGGGATACCCATATCGAGAGCGGAGATGCCAGTCCATTTGCCGGTGCCTTTTTGTTCGGCGGCATCCAGAATTTTGTTGACAATCGGCTGACCGTCATCATCTTTGTAACCCAGAATGTCACGTGTGATCTCGATCAGGTAGGAATCCAATTTGCCTTTGTTCCATTCGGTGAAGACGGGTTGCATTTCGTCGGGAGTCATTCCCAAGCCATCACGCATCAGATGATAGGCTTCGCTGATGAGCTGCATGTCGCCATATTCGATGCCGTTATGCACCATCTTGACGTAGTGTCCGGCGCCATCTTCGCCCACCCAATCACAGCAGGGATCTTCGCCGCCATCTGTGCGAGTCACTTTGGCTGCAATGGATTGGAAAATGGGTTTGACATGCTCCCAAGCGGCGGGCGAACCACCTGGCATAATGGATGGTCCAAAACGGGCGCCTTCTTCGCCGCCAGAGACGCCTGTGCCGATGAACAGCAATCCTTTGGATTCAAGATATTGATGTGCGGCGAATACTATCGTTGTAGTTCGAGTTGCCGCCGTCAATGATGATGTCACCAGGCTCCAGCAAAGGAATCAAATGTTCGATGAACTCATCCACGGGGTTCCCAGCTTTCACCATCAACATCACACGTCGAGGAGTCTTGAGGGAAGAGACAAGTTCTTCCAGCGAGTGTGTGCCAATGACGTTCGTGCCTTTGGCGCCACTTTCGAGGAATTTGTCCACTTTGGAGACGGTGCGATTGAAAACAGCCACGGTGAAGCCGTGATCGTTCATGTTCAAGACCAGGTTCTGCCCCATGACAGCCAGACCGATCAATCCAATATCAGCTTTGCTCATGTGTGAATTTCCTTTTCTCTAGATGATATTCAAACCCAGTTTCGCTTATTTGTGAAACAGGATAAATGTGTTGTTGACATTCAAAGTGACAAGTTAGAGATAACTTCTCTTACGATCTCATCCACCGACATGGACACATCCATTGTAAGCGCGTTTGACGGTTCTTCCAAAGCCTCGAACTGACTCTGCAACATGTGCGGTTTCATGTAATGGTCTGTCCGTTTTTCCATGCGTGACCAGATCAAGTCGTAACTGCCTTTGAGATAAACGATCTGCACGCCATCGTTGCCGTCCATCAGTTGTTGGCGATAACGTTCCTTGAGTGCGGAACAAGCCAGCACACCAGGTTTATCCGTTTTCAGCGAAGATGAAATCAGTTCGTGCAATGAGGCAAGCCACGGGGCGCGGTCTAAATCGTCGAGCGGAATCCCATTTGCCATTTTGGCAACATTTTCAGGCGGATGAAAATCATCGGCGTCGTAAAAGTCCCATCCCAAAGAATCTGCCAGTGCTTTGCCCACGCTTGACTTGCCACATCCAGAGACGCCCATCACGATAAAGAAGCGAGTTTTCATGCGCGGCTTCTCTCGAATTGATAGATCGCCCACGAGTTGAAGATGTGGTGATAGAGAATATAAAACATCGGACCCAGCGCCACAAGCGGATTGATGAAAGTCAGCGCGATCCAAATCACGAACGATAGATTCTTCTGCCCAAGCGCTTGACTTGCCTCCTGCCTGTGACTGCGTCCGCCAAGCAGTGCACCTACGCCAAAATTGACGATGCAAATAACAAGCGAAACAATAGCGATGATCGCAAGCGTGGAAAGCGAATCGGTGTTGTCGTGGCGAAGAAAATCAGACGCCTTGGCGCTGATAATGAACAGGTTGACCAACCAAACTGGAAACGAAATCGCTTTCCCTTTGCGAATAAAACCTTGTGCATTTGCGGGAAGCAGTTTTACAAGTTGCGCAAGGATCAACGGCACAAACATCACGACCAATACAGGTTGCAACACTTCCCAGATGGAAATTTGAATCGTCGTTCCGATCAAGAATGGCAATGCGATGGGAACCACAAACGCACTGGCGATGTTGGTCAACATAACTGATGCAACAACATATTCCACTTCTCGCTGAATGAAACTGATAATGACAGGTGCAGCGATCGCGGTCGGCGCAATGGCGGTCATGAACCCCGCAAGCGCAAGCATCAAGTTAAATGGAACAAGCACCATATACACAACGAATGCCACCACCACGTTCGCCAACAAAACCCACAACACACTTTTTCGAAACTTGAACTCGATATCCAAAAACGCAAAGAACAACATCACCATCAACAGATATTGGATCCAATCTGAAAGCACATGTCCCTGTGGAATCAGCGCACCGACGAGCATCGTAAACAACAGGGACAAGCCTTTGCCCTGTCCAGCCAAAAACGAACCAATCTTTGCCATTACTTTTTCAACCGATATAAAATCTCGCCCGCTTTCGGCACATATAAAATGCCGTCATCTTCGCGGTCCTTCCACTCATCAACATTGATCTTCGCAGGGTCAAGGTATCCCAAATTCAACCGAGCACAATCCTCCGCAGAAATTTTGCTTGCTAGTGTCACGCGCACATTTGGCTTCTCAATTCCATTTTCCATCACGCCCGAACCACGCACATGCGTCGAATGCGCCAGCACGCCCAGCGGCACATTCTTGAACCGCTCCCAATCGTTCAACAGATACGGCAGGATGTGATACCCCACCTCATAAATATATTTTCCATGCACGTGGCTCACCACATCCAAATGCGGCGCATAAATGATGACTTCACCACCGATTGCTACCGCAGGCTCCAACTTATACATCGCCTTCGCACCTGTCCACAATTCATCATACATCGGAGGCGCACACGACAGGACTCGTTGGAATGGCTTTTCACACCAACGAATGTGACGTTCTGCGGACAGCTCCGCCGCTTCATTCCAAGCCGACAAATGGTCGCCAACGAAAAGCCCGCTCAACCCTTTGCCTTCGACTACCAACGCCACCAACGTGACAGGAGTCTGCAACCAACTCGCCGCCGCATGGATCATCGCACGGACAGGCGTATCTTTAATTCCAATCGTCCCAACAACTCCCGCCAACGCTCCCAGCCAATGCGTGGCATTGATCATGTCCGCGCCAGAGATGCCAGGGAAGAGATATTTCGCTCCGCCTGAAAATCCCACTACTTCATGCGGAAACGTCGGACCAAGAATAACGATGTGGTCATATTCAAGCGCCGCTTTGTTGATGCGGATGTCTACTTCATTGGGCAAGTGATGAATGCCAATTCGCTCCAGCAATTTGTTTGATCTCATCTTGTTCGATCATGCCAAGTGAAGTCAATGCAGATGGTGTATCCCAGGCGTGATTTAGCAAACCAACATGTTTGAATGTTGTCGTCCGTTCTTCGGCAGTGATACCAACCAACTTATTGATACTCTCTTCATCCAAAGGTGGATGCGTCCCCAAAGCCACCATGAAATCCAATTGCTTTGCATCATGCAAAACATCCACAAGCGCACGAAATAAAAATGGCAAAGGCAAAGAGCGTGTGTGATCGGGAATCAACACCAATACACGTTGACCATTGAATTGACCTCGATAACACGCTCAACGTATTGCGTATTTCATCGTCCGATAAGAGTTGTCCAATTGGGGTTGTTGCTTTCGCTTGTAACATAAAAATCCGTTTCTATCCGTTTATCCGCTTCATAATCCGTTACCGCAATCCGCTTTATACACCTGAAAACGCCGAGAACCCACCATCGATCGGAAGCACCACACCCGTCACAAAAGCGGATGCAGGGGAGATCAGCCACATCGTCGCACCGAGCAGGTCTTCGGGAGTCCCGAAGCGGTTCATCGGGGTGTGAGACAAAATCGATTGACCACGCGGAGTCAGTTCGCCAGTGTCCTTGTCCGTGAGAAGGAATCGATTCTGATCCGTAAGGAAAAATCCAGGCGCAATGGCGTTGACACGAATCTTCGGCGAATAATTTTGCGCCATGTGGACAGCCAGCCACTGCGTGAAGTTGCTGACCGCCGCCTTCGCCGCCGAATACGCAGGGATGCGCGTGAGCGGACGAAAGGCGTTCATCGAAGAGACGTTGAGGATCACGCCCTCGCCGCGCTCTGCCATATTACGACCAAACACCTGACACGGCAAAATCGTGCCGAGCAAATTCAGATCGCCAACGTGACGAAGCGCATCGAGCGGCAGATCGAAGAAGGAAAGATCTGGCTTGGTTGTTGCGGAAGGATGATTGCCGCCTGCTGCGTTGATGAGAATGTCCACCGCACCAAATTCGGCTTTGATGGTTTCATTCGCCTGTTGCAAAGTTTCTATTTTGAGCACATCGCCAAAGACGCGCACACCGCGTCCTTTGACCACCTTTGGGAAACGTTCGATGACCTTTTGCGCGAGTTCCTGATCGCGGTCAAGGAGCACAACATTTGCATTCAGTCCAACAAGCGCGCAGGCGATCTCACTGCCCAGCACCCCCGCCCCGCCTGTGACCAACACCGTGCGGTCGGAGAAATCATATAGCGATTTTAGTTCTTCAAGATTCATTGAGTTCCTTGTTCACTATTCAACGGATTAGGGAGCGGATTGCCTTTGGCAAAACGGACAAACGGATTCTATGCTTGAGAGAGTTTTTAATCAGAAGTTCTACTTTGGCAAACTGTTCTTTTGCGGCGCAAGAGCAACTTACGATTCCCTGATTTACTTCAACAGACTCAAATGTTTATCAAAATGCTTTTTCAAATCCATCGAAATACGCATCGTCATGTTTGACGAGTGCCGCTTTCAATTCTACGCCATATTGTGCCAGCGCCGAACCGAACGTGACATGCAATACTTCACGCGCATGGAAGTCTTCCAACAACGAAGGCAGGTCATTTGTGTTCGGTAACTTATTCAACTCAGCCGAAACGTGATAGGTCTTCTTATCCGTTTCATAACGTTCACGTCCAAGCGAATAAATTTTCAAGAACAGATCAGGCTCATACTTTGCCAGCACACGCAACGCTTCGAGATAACTCGTGCCCTGCCGTCTTCACATGCAGCCGCTCACCCCAATGCTTCGCCACCAGCGGATACACACTAAACTTATCCGAGCCTGAATGCAGACTCAACTTATACGTTCCAAAATGCGCGGTCACTGCCGCATGCTTTGACATCTCCACATCGAGCGCATTCAAGTCACCGATGTAATCCACGCCTTTTTCAAAGCGACCGATGAAGCGCGGCGCAAGCGATGTGAACTTCACGCCTTTGCGTGTCAATTCATTGGCGATGAAGAAATGTTCGAGCGGCGTTGTCGGTGAATCGGTTTCATCGACTGAGACTTCAAAATCAAAAGCATCTGTCAATTCGGATAAACGCTTGAACATGGATACTGCGTGCTGGATAGCTCTGCCGTATTTGACCGTCGCCCGCATCAACGATTCCGCCTCAAACTGACCCCAAGCCTGCTCGCCATTCCCAGACAGATACAACGCTGACAGTTCATCCCATCCCAACGCCGCAACCTTTTGCTTCAACGCATTCAACGGAATCAGTATCTGCGCCATTATCCACATGATCACCAGGGTCAACGGTGAAGAAGGTATAGCCTGCAGCAACGAACGGAGGAATGTCATCCACTGTTTTCAAGTGATCGGCATCCGCGCCCCACGGAGCATCCCATTTCGCGGCATCGACGGCGCGCTTGGCATCGTCCATGACATCTTGTGGGGTGCGTCCCGTGCGCGTGTTCTCACGCACGGATTGCTGTGCAAAGATCGGCGCGAACTTCGTGCCTTTGACCGCGGCGATATGACCAGGCGTGGCAAGTCCGAGACGGTCGCCGAAGCCGAAGGAGGGAGAAAGATTGAGAGGGGAAGAGCATGGCTATTTAATCCTGTATAAGGTAAAAAGTCGAAAGTGGAAGGTTGATAAACAGACATTTGACCTTCGACCTGTGACGACTTTATAGTTTATAAGCTCGTCTGGCCAAACCGACAGCGAGTTCTTAAATCATTTCGTTCGCGTCATTTTCATCAATGATGTGACGCACAACCAACCCCGCCAGCCAATTCGCGGAGGCGCGCCGCCAGACATCATGCCGTGCAGGGATGGAGCAAAAGGCGCGCGTGTCATCGTTGAAGCCAGCGGTGTTGTAGATGCCTGCCGTTTCCATGACTTGATCAAAATATCGTGCCATGCCATTCAAGCTATCGTGAAACCACCAGGGAGGTCCGAGTTTGAGCGCAGGATAGTGACCTGCTAATGTGGCGAGTTCACGAGAATAGGTTGTTTCATCTAGCGTGAAGAGGATCAACGTGAGACGTAAGTCATTTCCATATTTATTCAACAGCGGAAGCAGGTTGCGCGTGTATTCGGTCTGAAGAGGAATATCCGCGCCTTTATCCAAGCCGAATTTTTGGAAGACGATATCGTTATGATTGCGGAGCGAACCTGGATGCAATTGCATGACCAGTCCATCGTCAATGCTCATGCGCGCCATTTCCATAAGCATGTGGGCGGTGAATTGTGTCGCGTCGTTGGGTTTGGAGCTGCCATTGAGCGCACGCTGGAATATCTCTTCAGCTTCAACCTCGGATAATTCAGCAGTTGAGGGAGTGAATGCGGCATGATCAGTGGCAGTCGCGCCCATGGATTTGAAGAAGGCTCGACGTTGTTCCAAGGCTTGGATAAAGGACTTGTAATCCTTCACTTCAATGCCGCTGACTTCACTCAGTTTGTCGATGTTCGACTTCCAATTCGGTGCATCGAGGTTGACCACGCCATCGGGGCGGAAGGTTGGGCGGATGTTTCCGTTCCAGCCAGAGTTTTTGATGGCTTGATGATGTTCAAGGGTGTCGGTCGCTGCGTCAGTTGTGCAAAGGACTTCGATGTTGAATCGCTCGAAGAGTTTGCGGGGAGAAAATTCGGGGGAGGATAATTTGTCTGAAAGTGAATCAAACAATCGGTCCGCGTTTGAAGCGGAGGGTTTTTCATCCACACCAAAAACTTCGCTTAATTCATGAGTCAGCCAGATGCCCGAAGGAGTTCCCGCGGAAGAGATGGAAGTTCTCGCAGAAGAGTTTCCAGATCTCGCGATGATCGCCTGTGAGCAACGTCTCCAATGGAATCCCCTGCGAGTACAACATGCGCGTGACGTAGTGGTCGGGGATGATGAAGAGTTCGGCGGGCGTGCCGAAGGTTGCGTTCGGGTCGGAGAAGAGGCGCGGGTCAACGTGACCGTGCGGCGAGACGATGGGAAGTTTCGCGACGGTTTGATAGAGGTCGCGCGCGATATCACGTGTGGCGGGGTCGGGTGAAAGAAAACGATCGGGATTCATTAGCGAGTCAGCCTCCATTACGGGAATGATAGCACCGTTCAGATAATCGGAGACGGACGATGCAAGGAATACAATCGTATTGCTTGATTTTGTTATGCCAAAACTCAGTGGTGCAGATGTGCTTATTAACCAAATGCGGCAGATGCGGACCTGCGACAAGTCCCTGTGATCGTGTTGAGCAACAAAGTATTGAGTTTCGATGATGTCAAACACATCGAAAGCCACACACGTTTTGCATTACAAAGTAAGGGGATTTGGCTGGAGGAAGAAACGGTTACGGCACTCAATCGCGCCATGTTCGGCGAAGATACCCTCCCTGCACACACAAGCGCCCTTGCCAAACAAACGATCGCATACTTGCACGAGAATTACACGCGTCCCGTTTCGAGGTGGGAGATCGCCGAAGCAGTCGGCGTTAGCGAAGATTATCTCAGCCGCTTTAACCGTGAGTTGAACATTTCACCCTGGGATTATCTCAACCGCTATCGTGTACTTCAGTCGAGACAGTTGCTATTGAACACAACCGAAACCATCGGCTCCATTGCACGCCAGGTCGGATTTAAGGATCAAGCCTATTTCAGCCGCGTGTTCCATAAGGTCACGGGGGTATCGCCACAGGGATTTAGGGAAACAGACACGAATTAGTTCTCTCCCATATCGACTTTAGATGGTACCGCGTCTCTTCTGCCAGATGTACAGGTTGGATTTCCTCACTCCATTCCAGATACGTCAATGCAACCGTTAGCGCTTAAAACAAAACAGACGGAAAATTTCTTCCGTCTGTTGCTGGTTAATATAGATAAATCGAATCAATTTTGGAATAAAGGTCTAAACTTATATCCATAGACAATTAGCCCGCGCTCGTCTCCATCGTTACGCATTTTGCGAGTTACCATTTCAACGGGCATGCCGATTTGTACGGCGGAGTTGTCCACGTCGGTGAGTTGAGCGGTGATCATGGGACCTTCGTCGAGTTTGACCAAAGCCACAGTGTAGGGTGCGTTGGTCTCGTAGCCAGCAGGTGCTTCGTAGACGGTGGTATACGAGTAGACTTCGCCTTTGCCGCTGAATGCGTATTGTTCCTTGGCTTCGTCGCCGCAGTTCGGGCAGACGTCGCGTGGGGGGAATATCTTGTGATCGCAGTGGGGGCAGACTTCGCCGATCAATCCGTAGCGTTGCTTCTTAAGTCTCCAGTGTCGAGGGATTTCCATGTTAATGAGTTCCTTTCCAGTTTTTTCGCATAGTCGCCATAAAAAGCAAACTTGTGTAATTTAGGTTTCGCAAGCCTAATTCTATGCGGCGGGACTATCAAAGACTTCAGGCTGGTTTCCTTGCGAAAATGTTATCTAGACGGGTAAGTTATTTGGTAGGGGCGACCCGTCAATACCTATCGACTTCGTTTCTTAGGGAATATTAATGCCTGGATTGGTAAACCTAATGTC
>CAVSRF010000014.1:0-10120 GCA_963730175.1 uncultured Chloroflexia bacterium
TAAATAACAAAGGAAAATCTGGTGGTTTCGATACGGGCTTTTTTGGCCTGCTTCAACCACCGAACAATAATAAAAAGGAAAACACAAATGCCCTACCTCGCATCAGATACCCGTTACAACTCCATGCTTTACAACCGCACAGGCAACAGCGGACTCAAACTGCCAGCCATATCTCTTGGGTGGTGGTACAACTTCGGCGGACGTGACACGCTCGAGAACGGACGCGCCATCGCACGCCGCGCCTTCGACCTCGGCGTCACGCACTTTGATCTCGCCAACAACTATGGTCCGCCTCCCGGAAGCGCCGAAGTCAACTTTGGCACACTCTACAAACAGGATTTCCATCCCTACCGCGACGAACTCATCATCTCCACCAAGGCGGGCTACGACATGTGGCCCGGTCCGTATGGCGAATGGGGTTCACGCAAATATATGCTTGCCAGCCTCGACCAATCTCTCAAACGCATGGGGCTGGAATACGTTGACATCTTTTACAGTCATCGCTTCGACCCCGATACTCCGCTCGAGGAGACGATGGGTGCGCTCAACTCCGCCGTCCGCCAGGGCAAAGCTCTCTATGTCGGCATATCAAACTACAATCCAGAAAAGACGCGGGAGGCTTCTCGTATCTTGTACGAATTGGGGACTCCCTGTCTCATCCATCAACCATCGTACAACATGTTTGATCGTTGGATCGAAGATGGGCTGTTGGATGTGCTGTCCGATGAGGAGATCGGATGTATCGTCTTCTCGCCTCTCGCACAGGGACAGTTGACCGACCGTTACCTGAGCGGAATCCCCACTGGAGCCCGCGCCACGAAAACCGAGCGCGTCTGGCTCACGCCCGATGATGTGAAGGCAAACCTGCCCAAAGCCGAAAAGCTGAACAAACTCGCCAAACAGCGCGGACAATCTCTTGCGCAGATGGCAATCGCATGGGTCTTGCGAAAACCTGCGGTCACATCCGCATTGATCGGCGCAAGCAGTGTCAAACAACTGGAAGATAATCTCGCATCGTTGAACAATTTACAATTCAGCGATGAAGAGTTGGGTAAAATAGAAAAGATATTGAAAGACTAATGACAAAGGACGGAGTGACCGAAGACAGAGTTCGTCTTTAGTCATTCGTCCTCGGTCAGAAAGGTAATCATGGGCTTCCTCAAAAAACTATTCAGCGGCGCAACGGCACAACCCCAAAAACGCTATTACACATTCCAAGTCAAATGCAAACGCTGTGGCGAGATCATCGAAGGGCGCGTGGATTTGGACAATGATCTCAGCTTGAACGATGAAGGCGACGGCTACCTCGTCCGCAAGGGATTGATCGGAAGCGGCGACAACCATTGTTTCCAACAGATCGAAGTGGAGATACAGTTCACGTCCACACGTGAGTTGATCGAGCAAGAGATTCAGGGTGGGACGTTTGTGGAAGAGACCGATGACGGAAGACAATAGACCAAGATAAACTCCCCGATCGGAGAATCAATCATGCGCTACACTACCCCTCCCAACCAACAAGCCTATTACGAACAAGTCTGGGAACTCGTCCGCCAAATCCCGCGTGGAAAAGTCGCGGCGTATGGACAGATCGCGTTGATGCTGCCTCCGCCAAATGGCGTGGAATTTGAAGCGTATAAAGCGTTCGGTCCGCGCTGGGTGGGAGGCGCGATGGCGGCTTGCCCTGATGATGTGCCGTGGCAACGCGTCATCAATTCGCAGGGGAAGATTAGTCCGAAGACCGGGAGGCGCGGAGAAACAGACGACATCCTGCTTGAAGAAGAAGGAATTGTCTTTGTGAAAGATAAAGTGGATTTGAAGAAGTATGGGTGGAGAGGTCCCGGCGAGGCAGACGAGCCGAGACAAGAGTCATTGTTTTAATTTCAAAGGAACAAAAAATGAAAAGCCATAATCATCCTTTAATACACTTTGGAAGTTTAGTGATTCTGGGAATGATACTTTTAGGCGTGGGAGCCTTCTTTATTTTTATGTTTAACCTGGACCGTGGCGGGACTTATCACAACACCATCAGCCTGGCAGACCTTAATGATGATGGCAACATGGATGTCATTTTGAATAATGTACGTAACGAATCCGAATTTACAGCGTTCGCAGTGATAACTTTATGGTTCAATCAGGGAGACGGGAAATTCATACCCATACGCATGAATGATTATCAGCATGAAGCCGGATGGGCATCCACAGCCGGAGACGTGGATCAGGACGGCGACGCCGATCTGTTCGTTTATCAAGGCTATCGCTTGCGCATCGATTTCAATGAAGGCGGTGCGCAGGGCGGGGTTCCCGGTGAGTTCGGAAGAAGCCAGTTCATCAATCAACCAACCATGGACACACAATACGGTTCCCTCCTTTTGGGCGACCTGAACAATGACAATCTTTTGGACGGAATCGTCACTGGTTGTTGCGGTAGAGTTTTCACCTTGGATGAAACGGATGATACGCCAAACTTCACATGGGAATGGATCAACGCTTCAACCCCGACGGAAAGTCTGGTTCCACAATCAACTGCTTTATCAGCTCTTGACGGTTTGTCCCTCTCTGCCGCTGACTTGGGAGATTTGGATAACGACGGCGATCTCGATCTCTTCGCGGCTGTCATTGCGCCAAGCGAAAGCCGAAACAATGACCCATCAGATCGGGTCATTCTCAACGACGGCTCTGGCTACTTCACGGACTCGGGTCAACATCTGGGAAACACCGATAGCACATCCGTTGACTTGGGCGATGTTGATGGTGATGGCGACTTGGACGCCATTGTAGGAAATAAAAATGGAGCATCAGTATGGCTTAATCAAGGTGACCAGAAAGCGACTTTCAAGCTCTCCCCACAAACGATCTCTGGCGATCAAACAAATAAAGTCTTTCTATCAGACTTTGACAATGATGGTGATCTCGATGCTCTCATCGCCGGGATAAACAAAGCGATTATTTGGCGAAACGATGGACAGGGCAACTTCACACAGTCAAATCAGAGTTTTCGTTATTCCGAACGATACGGGATAGCTATTGGCGACTTTAATAACGATGGATTCCCCGATATCATTGCTGCCGAATATACTGACAATTACAAGGTTTGGTACAACCGGGGAGATGGAACATTCCGCACAAACTTCTTTACCCCATAAGTTCAAGTTTTTATCTCGTCAACTCAACCATCAGCATATCCAAAATCAGATAAGAGCAATAAACCAAAACATAGAACTTTATTTTTTTAAAGATAACTCCTAGTAAAGGGCTAGTAGAAACTAACCATGGAATTATGCGATGTAGTTGACAAATCTGGGACTCGTATGGGTCGCGTTGTCCCTCGCGGTACCAAACTGGAAACCGGCGAATATTATCTGGTCGTCCACGTTTGGATCAAGGACGAGAACGACAATTATCTGATTCAACAAAGAGCATTGCATCTGGCTTCCGGTCCCGGTGTTTGGGCTGTAACAGTGGGTTATGTTCAAGCAGGAGAAGAAAGTATTGCAGGTGCTATTCGGGAGGTAAAGGAGGAATTGGGCATTCAGTTATCCCCAATTCATTTACAAAAATTTGATCGTCACACAATGGAAAACCGAGTGGAGGATGTTTGGCTGGCAGAGGTTTTACGCAATTCGGTACAAGTGTCAATTTTGAAGACAGAAGTCGCTGACTGGAAATGGGTATCCAAATCTGAACTTGAACAGATGATAAATCAAGGTGATTTTTTCAAATACAGTTATTTCAGCGACTTACCAAGATAAGAACTGTAACTGCTATCTCGTCAACTCCACCACCAGCGTATCCAACGCCAAATCCAAAGTGACCTGTCCTGTTTTTACCCCTTCATCTATCCCAAGTAACTTGTGATAAATGTGTTCCAAAAATTCCACTGAAAAGCGACCCGCTTGTCCGGTCGTTTTTTCTGCCACAAATGGATGCACTCCCAATGCGCGTGCCACATCGTCCTTGTTACCACGTCCATCAAGAATTTCACGCGCTTGAATCAATAATCTAAATTGACGTACCACCATCCCCCACAATGAAAACGGATCTTCGGATTCCAACAAGCGATGCAGAAGATGTTGCGCAACCTTGCCATTTCCATTCGACAACGCGTCGACAAAATCGAACACCGATTGCTGTGACGTGACAATGCAAACCGCTTCCACATCTTGACTGTTGATTGGGCGCGCCCAATTGACATATGCCAGCAACTTGGAAATTTCCATCCCCGCCTGACGCGTATCCACGCCGACCATCTCTTTCAGCATCTCTGCCGCGCGCGGCTCGATCTGCCCATCCTGTTTCTTCGTTTCGTTGACGATCCAACCGGTCATCTCTCGCAAACGCGGAAGCATGAAGGCTTTGGTTTGAATTAACTTCTCGTTTTTCCCCGCCCATTTGTTGAGCCAGTGTTTTTCCGCTTCTTTAGGCTCAACCGATTCATACATCACCAGACGAGTTGTATCTGGTGCTTTCTCGATGTATTCAAGGAATTTCTTTCTTGAAGATGCGTTGTTGTATTTGGAAGAGGGATTTGACAACAATACCAAACGTCTCTTGGCAAGGAACGGCATGGCATTAATGGCGTTGTTGAGGTCGCTGTCGCTGGCTGAGCGCGCATCGAGGCGTCGCGGTGTTCATATCCGCACTGGTGGGATCGGTGAAATCGGACTCGAAGTCCTTGAGTTTGCGGGTGATGGCGAATTCGTCGTTGCCGAAGAGGAAGTAGATGTTGGGCATGGTTATTTTTTAGGGGCGAAGCAATGCTTCGCCCCTACGGGATTATTTCGTGATAATACGATGCAGTCCCTTGCGGACGAAGAGGATTTCTGTGATTTGCATATCACCCAAGTCTGCTTCGGTGGTGATGTTGGCTTGCAACCAGGGACCCAGAGGTTTGCTGAGCAGATATCCAAACGCAGCAAAGACTAATAGCTAGGGGAATGAGCAGGAGTCGCCAACGGGTGGATTTGGCTCCTCGAAGCGGCGCCCAGGCAAAGGTCGCAGGGAGAAGCGTGGCGGCAACGAGGTTGGTTCCACAACCGGGGTGGACAGCGAGTCCGCTTTCGCCGGCTTTGAGTTCGCGACATCGCTTCGGTTGCCGCGGCGGCTATATCTTCAAGCTGAAGTTCACCCAACAGAAAAAAACCTGTCGGGTTGGAATGTCCAGCCATTGGAATTTTATGTGTGCGCGCAAGGATGTGCAGTGTGGCATGTTCGAGCGCGTGGTTTCTTCGAGTTTCAAGGATAAGTGGGAGATCAAGTAGCATATGATGATTATACATGCAACAAGTGATGTATGTCATGCAATATTTGACGTCTCTTTATAAAAATTTAATCAAATGCTACGCAAACTCCTCTTGTTCATTTGGATAAATTTGAGACAATATAACCAATCAAAAAAGTTGGAGATGTTAGCATGGCAGATCAAATCAGTATGAAAAGTAAATCACATATGCCAAAGGACTCCCTTTTCTTTGAAAAGATCGTCCCTGTTTCGTTGATCATCATGGGCGTTGTTACGCTCGGCTTGATGCTGTTCGCGGCTGGCGTGATCCTTGGTATTGTCCATTTCTAAAATCATAGGAGGTACTTCTCATGTCAATCACTCAAACCCTTCCGTTCTTTTCAACAGCCGTCATGGCTTGGTTTACCGTGGATGTTTTTAGGCGGTATATCGCCCGCCGCAATCCAGCCTTTTTATTTTGGGGTATTGGGCTTGCGATGTTCGGCGCAGGAAGTTTTGCCGAAGCCTATCTTTCACTGGCATGGAACAAGTGGGTGTTCTTTGTGTGGTATCTGTTCGGCGCCGCGTTGAACGCCGCCTGGCTGGGTCATGGAACACTGTACTTGTTGGCGCGCAAGAAATGGCGACATGTTATTACCGTGTTTTTGGTGATCGGAAGTTTGTTCGCGACTTATCTCATGCTACAAGCCATGCCCAAACTGGATACGGCGGTGTTCACAACGGATAAACCGATCAGTGAACAATATGGAACCAAGGCATTGGAGGCTGGTGCAACGGTTCCCGCCGATGCACAAACCATCACAACCACTTATCGTGGCAAGGAAGTAACAGCCGTGCGTGGACTTCTCCCACTCGGCACGCCCGTGCGCTTGACGACTCCGTTCTTCAATATCTATGGCTTGCTCACACTTGTAGGCGGCGCGATCTACTCTGCATATTTGTTCTGGCGCAAGCGTGTGATGCCCAATCGTGTGATCGCCAATGTATTGATCGCGGCAGGCGCTCTGGCAATTGGGTCTGCCAGTACATTGACCCGCCTTGGTTATGGACAACTTCTCTATCTGGGTGAGTTGATCTCGGCGATCATGATGTTCATTGGCTTCCGCATGGCGGCAAAGCCACAACCAGATGAAGTGATTGAGATGAACAGCGTTCCGGCATCTGCTGATTGAACAAACAGAATAATTAATAAAAAAGCCGTGGAAAATCCACGGCTTTTTTATTGTCAACAAGTTTTTCTTTGCTTATTGGTGGTTTCGATACGGATCTCACTATCGTTCGATCCTACTCAACCACCGAGTAGTTAATGGTTTGCATTTTCCAGCTTGCGAAATGTATCAAGCAGGCTGATCAGAATTTCATCGGTAAAGGTGTGCATTTTTTTATACATCGCAGTCGCTTGTTTTGTTGGAACGTTCGCATCCATATAAACCTTGATAACCGACTCGACCAATGTGTCTCGAAAGAACAGGAACGCTTTTGCCGCATCCACATAACTGAGTTGATATCTTCTTGCGCGTGATGCATACTCGTAACCGATGGCATAGGCTTCATTATTAGCTTCATCCCCATTCGCCGTCATGTAATTCATCAAACCCTGGAACAACGAACGCGAACTCATACGGTATTGGACACGCGCCTCTTCATCCAATTTTTGGTACCAGGATTCCTCCTGTAAACGTCCTTCGGATATTTGCATACGGACGTTCTTCACGACTTCATTCATCATGCCTTCGGGTTCAAGCGTCTCTTTTTTGGACTTTGAGTTGGTCTCTGCCCAAAGGAGGATTTCCCCGCGCTTGTAGCGGCGATGTCCACCCTGCGTCTTATGGACAGGGATCGCTCCCTTATCCGACCAAAGCCGTATCGTACTTGGATGTACTCCAAGCAATTTTGCCGCGTCACTGAGGGTAAGCCAATCGTTAGTCATAGTATTGTGTCCATGTCTCTCTGAGGAGCGCTAGCGACCGAAAGTCTCGTACATCGTGTAAGAGACGCTTCGCTTCGCTCAGCATGACAAAAATTTACTCCGCCGTCAGAGCCACTTTCTCTGCAAAGGACGGTTCGTGCGCCTGTTTTTGGAACGCACCCACGTCAATTCGATTCAGCATGAGAGCGGCGATAAACAGCATCAATCCTTCGATACCGAATACAACCAGGTATCCAGTCAAGGCTGAACCTGTCACGCCTTTCAATACATCAAAGACCACGCCACCCAACAGGTTCCCGGTCAACCGCGAGATTGCGTTTGAGAGACCCCAGGCGCCGATGTACAGTCCCACCATGCCGGGAACTGTGAAATCGAACATCAGCGAAAGGTTTGCAACGGTACAGAGACCCGTTCCCAAACCAAGCACTGTGATACCTATATAGAAAATTTCTTTATTAGCAAGGATACCACTGACAACAATAATAACGAAACCGATCAGCGCGCTGACATTTCCCACCTGTGCGACAATCTTTTTGGAAACACGCCCTTCCAGCAAGCCCGCAATGATGATGGCAACCAACACGAACGTTCCCCAAATGGAATTGACGCGTGAGGTGGTTTGTCCCACACCAAGACCAAAAGCTTCACCCGCAAAGGGTTCCAATAAAATATTTTGTCCGAGGATGCCGACGAGCAAGAGGAGCAGATAGACAAAGAATATCTTCGCAGTGGGGTTCGACATGATGACATCGGTCATCTGTTTCAAGGTATATGTCTCGGAGGCAGGTTGTGAGGAGGAAATGCTCGAGCGTGGCTCCAGCTTGATGAGGCCGAGCAGACCAATGGTCAGGGCGGCGGCGGCGACATATTGAAATGAACGGATCAGCGCGGCAGGCGTATATGGGTCAACCAAACGTCCCAACACAATGGCGGTCACAATAATGGATACGATCATCATGAACCACATCGTTGCAATCGTTTTGCCGCGTTCCTTTTCGCCGGAAAGCTCAGAAGCAAGCGAGAGATAAGAGACTGCCGAGAGGTTATATCCCATGCCCCACGTGCCGAAGGCAAAAATCCCAGCGAAGATGCCAAGACCCAAATTTTTATCCATGAGGAAGGCAACGGGCGGCAGAGCGATCAGACTCACAACGCAAAGGAGGAGTCCCGCAAGGATATAGGGTGTGCGGCGAAATCCGAAAATGGGATGATGGTCCGAGTAAGCGCCAATTGCAACTTGAATGGGCGAAAAAATATATGGAAGCGATGAGAGGACGGCGAAGAGGGTCGCAGAGAGGGCAAGCTCTTTGATCATGACGCGGTTGAGCGTGCTATCGATGGGCACGAGGGTCATGGCAACCGCCACATGAATGAGACCGAGTTGAAAGCGTTTGAGGAACATGTTCACCTATTCATTGAATGGAGGAAGTTTGGTATACCCTTCCCAAAGTGAAGCAATTGTAGACGTAATTTTACATAAGACAATGTAGATTTATATAGAATTCGACTAGAGTTTTGTGAGTCACCGACTTACATTATGTAATCATCCCGAAGGCTTCCTTGAAAAACCTATTGAGCAGTAAAGCCTTCGGGGCGTTCCTCATTGCTTATCGAGGACGAAACAATCCTCAATTTATCGAGGATCACTTCATCCGCTTGTCATCTTTGCGTGCTAAAATCCAGACGAAAAGGCAACATAATGAGAATACTGCTTGTTGAAGATAATAAACGCCTGAGCGATTCGCTCAAACTCTCACTCAAGGACGATGGCTACGCCGTGGATACCGCCTATGATGGTCTCGATGGCGAAGAGATGGCGCGCACACCCGTGTACGATGCCATCATCCTCGACATCATGCTTCCCGGAAAAGATGGCATCTCCATTTGCAGGGACCTGCGAAACCAGCACGTCAAAACGCCGATCCTGATGCTGACCGCACGCGATGCGCTAAATGACCGCGTCCAGGGTTTGGATAGCGGCGCGGACGACTACCTCGTCAAGCCGTTTGAATTGGAGGAACTGCGCGCCCGCATCCGCGCCCTGCTCCGGCGGGACGCGCCCGACAAATCGGGCACGCTTCAAATTGCGGACCTTGAGCTTGATCCCGCCGCCCATAGCGTTCACCGCAACGGACAGCCCATCGACCTGACCGCCAAGGAATTTGCTCTGCTCGAATATATGATGCGGCATCCCAATCACGTGATGACGCGCGAAATGGCGGAACAGCATATCTGGAGCGACGAGCACCTCATCGCATCCAACGTAGTAGATGTATATATCCGCCGCCTGCGCCGTAAGGTGGACGATCCCTTCGACGAAAAATTACTCGAGACCCTGCGCGGCGCGGGATATCGCATCCGCAAATCATAAACATGAAACAACGTTTATCGCGCTTAACGACATTCTTTTATAGCATTCGCTTCAGGCTGGTGTTATGGTTCACCGCCATTCTTGCGATCGTCCTGTTCGCATTCAGCGGATTTATTTATGCCAACCAACTACGCGATTTTCGCGGCGATGCCGCCTATCGGCTTGACAGCAGAATGTCCAGTATCGCACTTGCCGTATCCACTGGATCAGTCGGTATAAAGAATATTCCCCTGCAGGATAAAGATATTTTCTTGTTGATCGATGAACATGGACATGTGCTTCTAAGTCATGGTGTGACAACAGACCAGGATGTACAAACCTTCGCCACAAACGCACAAAATGTCATATTGACCAATCATCAGAATAACCCGGACGCGATTGCATCGTGGATCGAAGAGACAGGTAAAGACAGGGAACATTACATCTTTATCGCCAAGCCAGCCTTGATCGGCAATGAAAAAGGCATTGTTCTCCTGGGAAGTCCATTCGACCCGTATGGCTTTAACAACCGTTTGGTCTTCACCCTGTTGATCGGAAGTTTGCTCACACTCCTTGTTGCTCTCGGCGGCGGATGGTGGCT
>CAVSRF010000015.1:0-8734 GCA_963730175.1 uncultured Chloroflexia bacterium
TTAGCACGTCGCCTTTTTTAATTTGTCCGGCGCGTATTAAGTCCAACGTCTCTTTTTTCATGTGGACTTCGCCGCGCGCGACCGCAATCCGCTCCGTGTCAGGCTTGTGACCGACATCCACCATGTTGACACGACCCTGTTCATCGAGATGAGTTAATTTGTTTGGCATGTGTTTATTATAACGTCCTTCGACTACGCTGTCGCTCCGCTCAGGATGGCAATGATATAATTCCCGACCTATGGAAAACCTGCTGGGACGCCAACTCAACTACACCGTTCATACGCCCGTATACGATGGACCGCTCGACCTTCTGCTCAACCTGATCGAGCACGCCGAATTGGACATCACATCCGTTTCACTGGCGATGGTGACCGACCAATATCTCGTGTATATCAACAGCCTCGAGCAGATCAACGCCGATGAAATTTCAGCGTTCCTTGTGATCGCAGCAAAATTATTACAGATCAAGTCGGAAGCGTTGTTGCCCAGACCGCCCGCACGTGAACCCGGCGAAGAGGATTTGGGACAATCTCTCGTTGACCAGTTGATACTATATAAACGTTTCAAGGAGATCGGCAGCTGGCTCAATGCACAGCAACAAGCCAATCTGCGGACTTACCTTCGCATTGCCCCACCACCAAAAGTGGAAGCAAAGCTCGACTTGTCGAATTTCACCCTCGAAAAACTTGTTGCAGCAGCAGAAGAAGCATTTCGCAAGGAAAAAGAAAAGAAGCCATTGGGCTCCGTCATCGCCGCGCCGCGGGTAACCATTCGCGAGAAGATCGACCTGATCACAAAGACCATGAAAGAAATCGAACGGACAACCTTCCGCGCATTGCTCGATCAAGGCGCGTCACGCATAGAAATTGTCGTCACGTTCCTGGCATTGCTCGAACTTGTTAAACGTTATCATGTACAGGCACATCAGGATGGCTTGTTCGGCGAGATCGAATTTGAAAGAATGGAAGATTGGTCTGAAGACGAAGAGATCGAGATCGAGTTTGAGTAGTTTGGCTGTTAGCGATTAGCTCTTAGCATTCAGCGGTCAGGCTTGGTCTGATCGCTTTTGTTTAATACGATTAATAACCCACAAAGAAATCAACGCCCCGAGATCATCAAAAATAAGCACATCCCAAATGGACGGGTGCCTGCCAAACACAAACGACTGATGAAACTCATCTGTCATGGCATAAAGGACAGCCAAGAGCCATGCCCACCAGCGCTTATCTTTATGATATCCCAACGCGTACCAATAGGTCCCCGCAAGCAAGGCGTAGCCAATCATATGTCCGCCCTTTTTAACGATCTTATCTGCCCAATCGAAATAGGGTAACCCCGGGGCAGGCTGTGCCGAGAACCAGAAAATAACAAGCATTACAACTAAAGCGGGAAACCATCTTGAAATTCGCATGACAGTATTTTAAAGCAAAAACCACCGCTTTCGCAGTGGTTTTCATAGACAGCTTATAACTAAACATCTTCCAACCGTATTGCGACCGTGCGGCTCCCATCACCCAGATCAACACTCTGAATAACAACCGCCTTGCCACTGGGATCGCCATCAAAGACCATACTAAATATGCCATCAGAAACTGTAGTCAATATCTCTCGCTCATTATATCCCTTGGCAGTATATTCATCCCGATAAAATTTCATCACATCTTCCATCGACATCTTTGTATAATACAGCACACTTTCGCTGCCCATATCGGTAACATTGAAAGCGTCACTCGTCATCGGGAATTCAGAGTTGGACGAATTTCCAGACGGAGGCCATCTTTGATTCAGAGGGAGCGTTTTTATCTCCACCCAAACCCGAAACTGCCTGGCACGCAGAGAGGCAAGCACAAGAACAGCAAGCATGGTAAAGACCCGGTAATTTTTCATTTGTATTCTCCTATGGCAAAATTTTTCAAATTATAGCCGCAGGCAATGAAACAAGGATCACCCATTGGAACGAAAGACAACAACCCTGAATATAATCAATACAGAGAAATTGAAAAGACAAAATCAAACGAAGTCCTGCTGAAAGACAATGGACAGTGGTTGCACTTTACGAAACCACATCAGATCATCAATACACATAATCTAAATGAGGTAATCCCTGCACTACGTGAGATCGAAACATTAATCAAAGCAAATGGATGGCACGCGGCGGGATTTCTCAGCTACGAAGCGGCGACTGCCTTTGACCCGGCGCATCTGACTCACCCCTCATCTGATATTCCCCTCCTTTGGTTTGGACTCTACCCCACGCCTCGCGTCCATCCAACACTCGAACCTGCTTCAACACCCCAAGCCTTATCCTGGTCCCCAACCGTTGACCACGAGTTCATACAACGCCGCCATCGAACAGATCAAGGATCACATCGCAAACGGACTCACCTACCAGGTCAACTATACGATGCGGCTTCAGGCGAATTTCAAATCCGATCCGTGGAACTTTTTCCTCCATCTTGCACAAACTCAAAACAATCATGCTGCATATATTAACACGGGACAATACGTCATCTGTTCCGCGTCACCTGAATTATTCTTTCAACTCGATGGCGATATCATCACCTGCCGCCCGATGAAGGGGACAACACATCGAGGGCGGACCACGCTTGAAGATGAGAAGCAAGCCCAATGGTTGAAAGAATCGGAGAAGAATCGCGCGGAGAATGTCATGATCGTGGACATGATCCGCAATGATTTAGGTCGCATCGCAAAGATCGGAAGTGTCCATGTCCCCGAATTGTTCACTGTAGAAAAATATCCCACACTTTGGCAAATGACATCCACTGTCACCGCAAAAACAGATGCGTCCATCACAGATATATTCACTGCGCTCTTCCCATGCGCATCCATCACAGGTGCGCCAAAAGTCAGTACGATGAAAATCATTTCGGAACTCGAAACAACCCCGCGCAAAATCTATACAGGGAGCATCGGTTATATTGCACCAAACCGAAAAGCGAAATTCAATGTCGCCATCCGCACTGCGTTGATCGACCGTGAAATCTCAAAAAGCAGAATATGGAGTTGGCAGTGGCATCGTGTGGGACTCCGTTGGCGTGGACGAATACGCCGAATCCCTACTCAAAGCCCGCGTATTGACAGATGCAAGTCCGCAATTCTCTCTGCTCGAAACCATGCTTTGGACTCCCGAAGACGGATTCTTTTTGAGGGAGAAACATATCGCACGTTTACTGGATTCTGCGAATTATTTTGATTTTCCACAACCTTGGTGGTCGAGTAGCCCAAAGGGCGTATCGAGACCACCTGTTCCAAAAGAAATTATCAAAACCTATCTCAATGAAGTCTCATCCAAATTTACATCCCCGCAACGTGTACAGGCTTTTGCTTGATAAAAGCGGAAAGCTTACATCAGAAGCAAAACCGTTCAAATTATCAGACGATCACTCATCCATGAAGGTTTGTCTTGCAAAACATCCTGTTCATTCGGAAAATATATTTCTCTTCCACAAAACCACATATCGTGAAATATACGACTCCGTCCGCAAAGAATTTCCTGATTGTGATGATGTTCTGCTCTACAACGAGACATAATGAATTAACCGAGTTCACCATCGGCAACCTCGTCGTTGAAATGGGTGGAAAACTTTACACCCCACCCATTTCCTGTGGCTTACTCGCAGGCACGTTCCGCACCCATTTACTGGAGACAGGTCAGGTTGAAGAAAGAATCGTGCGGGTAGAAGAGTTGAAGGACTGCACAGAGATATTTCTGGTTAATTCTGTTCGGAAGTGGCAAAGGGTGGTTTTTGAATGACCCGTGGCTTTATAACAAATTTGTAAACGAGCCTTGTAAATCACTTCGCAGTTAACAGGGCTTAAGATATAATGTCGCCTTCTAATTATTAGAAAGGCTAACTAATTATGGGAAAACTACTGGATACCTGCGCACACGAATTAATGGATACCGCCCCACAAATCATGCAAGCGATACGCGTGGAAATGCGTCAAGCCCGCGATCTGAATATCTCGATCCCACAGTTCCGAACATTAAGATTCATTCAACGCAACCCCGATTCGTCATTATCAAGTCTGGCTGAACATCTGGGGCTTACGCTTCCATCCGTCTCCAAACTGGTGGATGGGCTTGTGAAACAAAAACTGGTCACGAGAAAAACATCGACAACAGATCGGCGGCAGCTTACCCTGATGTTGACACCATCGGGAACATCCATTGTTGATTCCGCGATTGCAAGTGCACGCTCAAATCTGGCTAAAAAACTAGAACATCTCTCGACAGATGAACTGGAATTGATCTCACAGACCATGCAACTCTTACACCCAATCTTTATCAGCCAAAACAAATAATCAACTTTAGGAATATAGGAATTATGACGAACACTATGATTGAAGAATCCGGTGAGCTTGTTGAACCGGTTCTGCAAAATAATCCGCCACCATCAATGGGCAATTCAACTTTCGTTGCGATGCGCCATCGCAATTATCAACTGTATTTTGGCGGACAGTTAATCTCGAATATTGGCACATGGATGCAGATCATCGCGCAGGCTTGGGTGGTATATCAGATCGGTCATTCCGAATTGGCATTGGGATTAGTCGCATTTGCGTCGGCTATCCCAACTTTGATCATTTCCCCTTGGGGCGGCGTAATCGTGGACCGCGTGTCCCGCCGCAATTTACTAATCATGACCCAGGCAGGAGCCATGCTTCTCGCATTTGCTCTGGCGGCATTAACATTTACAAACGTAGTACAGGAATGGCATGTAATCGTGCTGGCGGCTCTGCTGGGCGTAGTCAATGCTTTTGACGCTCCGGCACGTCAGGCAATTGTCCCTGAACTGGTTGGCAAAGAAGACCTGCCCAATGCCATTGCCCTCAATTCCATGATGTTCAACAGCGCCCGCGTCATTGGACCCGCCGTTGCTGGCTTGATGCTTGCGGCTGTTGGCGCCGCCTGGTGCTTTACCATCAATGGAATCACTTTTCTGGCAGTTATTGCTGGGCTGTGGTTGATGGACTTGCCATCACACCAAGGCGCCTCACACATCACTTCACCGTGGCAACAATTAGTTGGAGGTCTGCAATATTCGGCGCACAACCGTGAAATTTCCGGGTTGATCTTGCTTTCACTGGTTTTCAGTATTTTTGGAATTTCTTATTCCACAGTCCTGCCGGCATTTGTAGAGAAGGTATTGCACCAGGGTGCGGCTGTGTACGGTTGGTTAAATACTGCCACTGGACTAGGAGCTGTTACTGGCGCATTTTTGCTTACAAGCCATCGTGTCAGTTACGGAAGGCGTGGACGATTACTGGTTATAACCAATATCGCCTTTCCATTAATCTTGATCGCCTTTTCCTTTACATCCATCTATCCACTTTCGCTCCTGCTGGCATATGGATTAGGTGTAGGCTTCATGATGCAGTTCACCACCATCAATACACTTCTACAAACCCGTGTGGAGGATGAATTCCGCGGGCGGGTTATGGGACTCTACACTCTGACCTTCTTTGGATTCGCCCCATTCGGGAATCTCTAATCGGGTTCCTTGGGGGACAAATGGGATTGGGAATTACCTTGACCTTATTCGCTCTTTGTTCGCTAATTCTTTCAAGATTGGTTTTGATAAAAATACCCGAGATACAGAAATTACCTTAGAAACTCGTAGGACAATCAATGGATCACATAAAAAGACTTTTACATTTTGTCAAACCTTATTGGCGGCGGAGTACAGTCGCGCTGGTGTTTCTGATCGCGGTGATCGCGATAGACCTGACCATTCCGCGTTTGATCCAGCGCATCATCGATCAGGGAATCAATGCCAACAATATGCAGGTGGTCATCAGCACCACTATCATCATGTTGATCATCTCTGCCTTGCAAACCGTATTTGCAATTACCAATAACAATTTATCCATCCAAGTAGGAGAAAGCGTGGCACGTGACCTCCGCGAGGCGCTCTTCCTCAAAATCCAATCATTCTCGTTTGGAAACTTGGATCATCTCAACACGGGTCAACTCATGGTAAGGCTGTCCAGCGATACGACAGCATTTCAGCGCATGGTGCAAGTCGCGTTGCGGATCGGCACACGCGCGCCGTTATTGATGCTCGGCAGTTTGATCCTGATGTTCGTCACGGACAGTCATCTGGCGTTGATGGTGTTACCCGTTCTGTTGGCAACAATTGTTGTCATCGTAATTTTCACTTCGCAAATGGGACCGCTCTTCCTGACCGTTCAAAAGAAACTGGATCGGTTGAACACGGTCTTGCAGGAAAATATCGCGGGCGTGCGATTGGTCAAGGCATTTGTACGAGATGACTTTGAGGATGAAAGATTTGCAGAAGCCAACGAAGATTACACAGATCGCAATATCCGTGTGATGCGTTTCATGGCAACGCTTTCGCCAGCGATGGGCATCTTCGTCAATATTGGGATCGTGATCGTGATCTGGGCAGGCGGGATTCAATCCGCAAAAGGCGGCGTATCTGTCGGACAGATCGTGGCGTTCATCAACTATCTGCAAACCACAATGGGACCGCTGGGAATCATGGTCATGTTGGCAAATGTCGTTGCGGCGGCGACCGCTTCTGCGGAACGCATCAACGAAGTGTTGGATACTGCTCCTGAAGTGCAGGACTTACGCTGAAACATTGAGTCTGCCTGAGGGGCGCTCGAAGCGAGTCAGCTTTGAGGGAGTGAACTTTCATTTCAACGGGACCAACAACGAGCTTGTCCTGAACGGGTTGGATCTAGTCGCAGAGCCAGGGCAAACCGTCGCCATCCTGGGTGCGACCGGCGCGGGCAAATCATCCATTGTCAATCTGGTGCCGCGCTTTTACGATGTGGCAAATGGGAAGAATCACATGGAACGGCGTGGACATCCGCCAGATAAAACAAAGCGACTTGTTGACGCAAGTGGGCATCGTGCCACAGGAAACGATTTTGTTTTCTGGCACGGTGCGTGACAACATCCGTTATGGGAAACCGGAGGCGAGTGAAGAGGAAGTGATCGGCGCGGCGAAAGCGGCGCAGGCATATGACTTTATTATGAGCCTGCCCGAATGGATTCGACACGCGCATTGAAGAGCGCGGCGTCAATCTTTCTGGTGGACAAAAACAACGCATCGCCATTGCGCGGGCACTGTTACTGCGACCTGCGATCATGATCCTTGACGATAGTACAAGTTCAGTGGATGTGGAAACCGAGACAAAGATTCAAGATGCGATGAAAGATTGGCTGAAAGACAGCACAAGTTTTGTCGTGGCACAACGTATCAGCACAGTTCTCCATGCCGATAAGATCGTGGTGGTGGATCAAGGAAAGATCACAGCACAAGGCACGCACAGCGAATTGATGAAATCCAGCCCGGTGTATCAGGAAATTTACGCATCGCAACTTGGCGATGGTGTCAATTTGGAGGTCGGAATGAGCAACCCAACCTCAAACGACCGTCCTTCTCCTGATGCTGTCCGCTCCATGATGGGACGCGGCGGCGGAATGCGTCCGGGCAAAATTGAAAAAGCAAAGAACCCGCGTCATGCGCTCACACGGCTGACAATGTATCTCAGCCCATATGCGAAAACATTGATTCTCGTAATGTTCTTTGTGCTGATTTACATCCTGCTTGGTTTGCTCGAACCCTACCTGATCGGGCGCGCCATTGATAAATATATTTCAACCAAACAGATCAGTGGATTATCATCACTTGCGATCTTATTGGTCACTGCGTATCTCTTCGATAACGGTTCACAAGCCACGTCCAGTTGGTTGATGGCGCGCATCTCGCAGGACGCGTTACGCCGTTTGCGCCGCGATCTCTTCGAACATTTACAAAAACTATCCATTGCGTTTTTCGACCGCAATACCGCGGGACAACTGATGAGTCGCTTAACCAACGACATCGAGGCCATCAATCAGGCAGTCTCACAAAATGTAGTTTCGTTGGTGGCAAGCGTATTATCGCTGGTAGGCATCGTGATCGCCATGTTCATTCTCAATCCGTGGCTGGCGTTGGCGGCTTTGCTGGTTGTGCCCATCATGTTCTGGTTCACGCAATTTATCGCAAAATATACCCGCAAAGGTTTCCGTGACCTGCAAAGGGAATTGGGCGAGATCAACGGCATCATGGAAGAATCCATCAGTGGGCAACGTGTGGTCAAAGCCTTTCGCCGCAGTGATGTTGCCGTCGAACGCTTTCGCGTCAGCAATCAAAAAGTGTATAAGGCTGGCATTTATGCCAACACCTACGCGCTCATGCTCATGCCGCTCACCAATGTGCTTGGCAATTTCTTCGTTATCGTGTTGGTGGGTCTCGGCGGATATTTGGCATTGCAAAATCTTGTCACCGTTGGCATGATCGCGACCTTCATCGCTTATGCCCGGAACTTCATCCAACCCCTGCGACAATTGGCAAACATGTACAACTCGATCCAAGCCGCGCTGGCAGGGGCGGAACGTGTCTTTGAAATTATAGATACACCAATGGAATTGGATGCCGCTTCGGACTCCCCGTTACCTGTTCCCCTTAAAGGAGAAGTTCACTTCACTGACGTCTCTTTCGGCTACAACCCCGATCAACTCATCATCAAAAATATAACTCTCCAAGCGAAGGCAGGACAAACCATCGCGCTCGTCGGTCCCACCGGCGCAGGCAAGACCACCATCATCAACTTGTTGACACGCTTCTACGAGATCAATTCAGGTTGCATCACCATTGACGGACGCGATATCCGCGATGTCTCCAAAGATGACTT
>CAVSRF010000016.1:0-14546 GCA_963730175.1 uncultured Chloroflexia bacterium
CGACGAAGGCGTCAATGCTGAGGTTGGTGAGGGATTGCATCCCTTCGGAGAATTTCACTTCTGCACGGATATGATCTCGCCAGTAAGACGCGTCAGGGATGGAATCAGGTTCGAGAATATCGCCGAGCAGGTTCGAGCTTAGAGAGATGCGAGGGGCGTGGAATGTTATCTGACGCGCGGCGGATTCGAAGTCATCGAGGATCGAATCCATCAGAGGCGAGTGGAAGGCGTGAGAGACGGTGAGAGGCTTGGATGAAATTCCCAGCTTCGTCAGTTCATCCAGAATGGTTTGCACGGCGGTTGCTTCGCCAGAGATGACGGTGTTATCGGGTCCGTTCGTGGCGGCAATGGAAACTTTATCGAGATATGGTTGGATGATTTGCGCGACGCGAGATGCATCAGCAAAGACAGCCGCCATCGTTCCGTTTTGAGGGAGCGCGCCCATAAGACGGGCGCGCTCGGCGATGAGGCGGAGACCATCCTCGAGGCTGAAGACACCAGCGATGCATGCCGCGACATACTCGCCAACGCTGTGACCGAGAACCGCATGCGGCTCGATGCCCCATGAACGCCAGGTTTGTGCGAGGGCATACTCGAAGGCGAAGAGTGCGGGCTGGGTGTATTGCGTTTGATGAATGTCGTTGTTGTCAGAGAAAAGGATTTCGAGCAGGGAACGATTGAGGATGGGATCAAGGATCGTTGCACATTCATCAAGCGCGGCACGGAAGACGGGTTGCGTTTCGTAAAGCGTGCGTCCCATGCCAGTGTATTGCGAGCCTTGCCCTGTGAAGAGAAATGCTACTTTTGGTTTTGCATGATTTAGTTGGTGTGGATGTTGGATTTTCAATGAATTCATCGAGTTGTGTTTTCAGTTCTTCATTTGTGGATGCATGAAGTGCAAGGCGATGTTCGAAGTGGGAGCGGGTTGTGTTGGCGGTGAAGGCGATGTCACGTAATTCGTAATTCGTATTGCGTAAGATGTCGCTGATGGATTTAGAGAGTTCTTGAAGGGCGGATTCTGTTTTGGCAGATAGTGTGAGGATTTGGCGTGGGCGTTCGAGATTTTGGAGTGCAGAGCTGCTCCTGCGTTTTCGGCAGCAAGCTGCCTGACTCCAAAGGGGCGCGTCGGAAATGACGATGTGCGCGTTCGTGCCGCCGAAGCCAAAGGAACTGACGCCTGCAAAGCGCGGCTGTTCACGGCGTTTCCATGGGCGGAGGTAGGTTCCGATCTCGAGGCGTGAGTCTTCGAGTGAGAGATAGGGGTTGACTTCCTTTAAATGTAGATGTGGTGGGATGGATTCGTTTTGTAAAGCAAGGACGGACTTGATAATCCCAGCGATACCCGCGGCGGATTCCAAATGACCGATGTTCGTTTTGACTGAACCGATCAACACCCTGCCGTTTGTTTCGCCATCATCGAGAACGGCTCGCAATGAATTGATTTCAATGGGATCACCAAGCGGCGTGCCTGTGCCGTGTGCTTCGACATAACCGATTTGGTTTGGTGTGACTCCGGCATCTGCCAGTGCGTAACGAATAACGTCTTGTTGCGCGAGTCCATTCGGCGCGGTAAGACCGTTACTACGTCCATCTTGATTAACCGCCGAGCCGCGGATGAGTGCAAGGATGTTATCTCCATCACGCACTGCATCAGAGAGACGTTTGAGGATGATGACTCCGCAGCCTTCGCCGCGGACATAGCCGTCTGCGCTGGCATCGAAGGTTTTGCAGTGACCATCAGGCGAAAGCATACGCGCTTGCGAGAAGGTGATGGTCAGTTCTGGCGTGAGAATGAGATTGACACCACCCGCCAACGCAAGATCGGATTCGCCGTTTCGTAAACTTTGAACTGCCAAATGTGTTGACACCAACGACGATGAACAAGCCGTGTCCACTGCCATGCTGGGACCGCGCAGATCAAAGACATACGATAAACGATTCGCCGCGATGCTGTGCGCGTTGCCTGTCCCTGCGTAAGCGTCGATCATTTCGTGATTGTCGAATTGCAGACGGGAATAATCGTAACTGCTGATGCCGATGAAGACTCCCGTGCGAGTCCCTGCTAAAGATTGAGGTGGGATGAAGGCATTTTCGAGCGCTTCCCAACTGACTTCAAGAAGGAGGCGTTGCTGTGGGTCCATGCGCGCGGCTTCTCGTGGCGAGATGCCGAAGAAGGCGGGATCGAACAAGTCCACGTTATCGAGGAAGCCGCCGAAGCGGGTGGTGATTTTTCCAGGGTCGGGATTCTCTGAATGAAAGGCATCCACGTCCCAGCGGTCGGAGGGGACTTCGGTGATGGCGTCCACGCCGTTGCGGAGGAGTTCCCAAAAGGCTTGTGGATTTGGCGCTTGCGGGAAGCGGCAACTCAAGCCAATGATCGCAATTGGTTCTTTGGTGTATGTGGAGGATTGTTGAATTGGTTTTGGCGCTGACTTTGTTTGTTTGACTTGTTGATTGTCATTCGCCAAATGATTTGCCAGCAATTCAACCGTTGGATAATCCCATGCGAGGGTGGGAGCGAGGTTACGGTTGAGGAAAGTTTCCAGATCGCCGGTGAGGCTGACAGCTTGGACGGAGCCAAGTCCGTAGTAGGTGAAGGGTTGGCGTGGGTCAATGGTGGATGCGTCCATTTCGAGGAGGGAGGCGATGCGCGTGAGGAGGAAGGTTTGGATTTCGGAGGAGGGTTTGCTTGATCGCTAATCCCGCACCTCTTCCCCTCTACGGCGGAAGGGCGACTTGTGCTCCCCTCCGCCCAGCGGGAGAGAGGGCTTGGGGATGAGGGCGAGTTCGCCCTCCACTCCCCAACGACTTCCAACTCTCCATCCAAAAACGCAGTCTTCGTTGCGCGGCGTTTGATCTTTCCGCTGGAGGTTTTGGGGATGCTCATCGGTTTGACAAGGACGATGGCGAAGACTTGCAGGTCATGTTTCTCGGCGACTGCCTGACGAATGGCGGAAGTTACTTCATTAATGTCCGCCTGCCTGCCTTGACGAGTCACTTCTTGCACGATGACCAGTTTTTCTTTGCCATTATCCGTTACAGAGAATGCAGCGCCTGCCGATGGTTGTAAAGCCACATGCGAAGCTTCAACGGTTAATTCAATATCTTGTGGATAATGATTGCTTCCGTGAATGATGATCAAATCTTTTAGACGACCCGTTACAAAGAGCTCGCCTTCGTACAAAAAGCCAAGATCGCCAGTTCGTAAAAATGGACCTTCGCCAGTATTTGCTACATGTGCTTGAAAATGCGTCTGTGTTTCCTTTTCCAAACCCCAATAGCCTTGGGCAACGCTGGGACCTGAAACCCAAATCTCGCCGACCTGGTCTGGAGTACATGCCTCAAGAGAATTTGGATTGACGATCATGATCTTCTGGTCAATGATCGATTTGCCGCAACTAACCATTGTTAATGAACCAGAATCGTCCAGTGAGGCTGAGACTACAAGATCACGCTCCAAGGATTTACGGTCAATGGTAAAGGTGCGTGCTTCAGATGGACCCTCACCACCCGAAACGAGTAAGGTATTTTCCGCCATGCCAAAACAGGGGTAGAAAGCGTTCTTTCGGAAGCCGCACCCAGCAAACGTACGCGCGAAGCGTTCCAAAGTCTCAGGGCGAATTGGTTCGGCACCGCAAAAGGCTAAAGTCCAGGAACTTAAGTCGAGCGTTTCCATTTGCTCAGGAGTAACTTTGTCCACACATAGGTCGTAGGCAAAGTTGGGCGCGCCGCTGGTTGTTGCTTTGTATTTGCTGATGATATCGAGCCAGCGAACGGGACGTTGCAGAAACGATACCGGCGAGATCAATGTCGAAGGTCCGTTGATGTACATTGGTTCGAGAATGCCACCGATGAGCCCCATGTCATGATAACTGGGGAGCCAGAAAGCGCCGGAAGAGTTGGCGTCCAGTTGAAAGCCGTGGTAGATGGCTTTCAGGTTGTGCATCAGATTGCCATGACTTCAGCATGACTCCCTTGGGTTGACTTGTAGAGCCGGATGTATATTGGAGGAATGCCAACGTATCGGATGTGACATCAGGGCGACGCCAATCCGCTTCAATCCCAGCCGGAAGTTGCTCTGTGTTCAACCAGCGTAACGCCTGCAAATCTGGCGCGTGCTCGAAGCGCTGTTCGATATTTGAGAGGATCGCCGATGTGGTCAGCGCAAAGGAGGCGTGTGAATCATCCACAATAGATTGGATACGCGGCACAGGACGATTGAGGCGGGGAGGGTAGGCAGGGACAGCCGTCACTCCAGCGTATAGGCATCCAAAGAAGGCGACGATGTAATCCAAGCCCGCAGGATATAAAAGCAGCGCTCGTTCACCGCTGGCGTCGAAACTTTCCAGCCATGCGCCAATGGCTTGCGCGCGGCGATCCATTTCACCATAGGTGATCGTGACGGTATCCGCATCATTGTCCTGAATGAATCGGTACGCCAGACGATCGGGATTTTTGCTTGCCCTCGCTTGTAGAAGGTCGAGAAGGGTTGTGAGTGAGGGGGGATGAGTGGAAGGAACTTGAGAAAACAATTGCTTCATAAATAATTATACCTATTTTGTCCAATTTTTTAATTTATAACATAAAAGCCGAAATTTATTGAAAGCCGTAAGTAATGATGGGGAGTTCTACGAAATTGATCCAACTTTATAATGAATTGGCAAATACCCCTCTGGAAAGTATTCGTAAGCTATTTCGAATTATTCGTCTCGAATGGAAAGATTGACAAGGTTTCCAAAAATGCCGACTGCCAAAGCAACACCGAGTGCGGTCAATGATACCTGTGTCAGCGACCAGGCATAATCATATTTGAACAGCGGAGTCCATTCTATTTGCGAAGCGGCAAAATTGACGTGGATCAACCATGTCCCTAAAATTGCCGCGAGGATCGAGATTATGGAGATGAACATTTTGATCAGGCGTGAGCGAATCAAGCCGCTGATTGAATAAGCCAGGGAGATCATTGCACAACCGGCTATGATCAAATAACCCCGAGGCGTGGTATCCAGAAAAAGAATATGGAATACGAAAAAGGCGATCATCAACCCCATGCCCCCTGTGAGTGTTCCAATAAAAACCCCGAGAATATTGGATGCGCGAAAACGCTCGGTAATAACTCTGGGTAGAAAGATACCTAATCCGAAAACCGACCCAACGATCACCCCCCGTTCCAGCGATATTGTGATGCGACCCATATCGAAAAAATTGGGAAGATTGTATGTCAGATACACTTGTATGCCTATGCCCAACGCCGAGCCTAAGACTGCCAGCATGTATCCGGTGATCAGGTTGACTGGTTGTTGGAGCAGTCTGTGCAGGATCCACTCCCATGATAGTTTAAGGCGAACACTGCGCGTTACAAAGAGGGGAAGACCTTCTGCCTCCTGCTGAACCAATAGCAGGGCTGAGTTTTTTCTCTCATCATCACGATTATTAAGTATGGTCTGCACCGCAGGAGACGAACGGATATGCCCGATCAATTTTGCCGTTGTATCGCCAAATTCCGAATCTTCAAGCGCCAAATCCCCAAGACGTTTAAGCTGACCTGAAGTCGAGGAGGGAGTCGTTCCATGTGCTTTCAGGTCGAGTCAGGACGCGCACGCCTTCAAAGATTTGTTGACGAAGAACTGTATCATTCGTTTTTATCCCAGTCTCCAGCAGGGATACCTTCATGCTTTTTGGGAGTCCCTTCTTAGACGAGCGAATAGCCTGATCGTTTATCAGGTGTCCAACGACACGAGCCGCGACGATGTCATTATCTTTTCGAAGCAGTATGGATGAAACCATGAGTCTTTCGCGGACATCTGTAACCGTCGACCACCAACGATCATCGTTGTAACCGTACGTCAACGCCTGGGCGAGCATGAACTGGTTGAAAAGTTTAGCGCTGCTCTTTTTGTGATCCAGGTCGATCAGTGCAAATTTGGTCAGTCCGAGGTTGAATCGGCCGTCTGTAGATTTCCATTGGGACAAGCCCTCATTAAGTAGCATTTCAGAATCCCTGGCTCGAATCATTACATCATCGTTTTGTGTCTCATTCGGCGAGGATGTGAATGGGACGTCGAAGACATAGTAGACCATCTTCATGGCTTCGCTTGCCGACTGAGGACGCAGATCAGGGTCTGCGGAAGTGACGCGCCGTAATATATCAGCTATTCGTGGAGGCAGGTTTGTACTGTATTCGCGCGGGTCAGGGATTTCCTGTTTTGAGCTGAGTTGTTCCATGCCGAGTTGCTTTTTTCCGTTCCACGGCAGTTGACCTGTGAGCATTTCAAAGAGCAGTATGCCGAAACTGAATATGTCTGACTTTGGCGTGATCGCTCTTGCCTGGATTTGTTCAGGCGGCGCATAAGGTGGGGTCCCATGCCCGGTGTGAAACGCAAGCGTGGACGTGGAAATGATGCGGGCTAGTCCAAAGTCGGCAAGGTACGTGCGACTGTTCATATCCAATAATATGTTGGATGTTTTAATGTCGCGATGGATGACTCCCTGACTATGCAGATAATCCAGCGCAGAGGCGATTTCGGTTCCGTATCTTAGTATTTCATCAAAGGGTAGGGATGTCGTCTTGATCTTATAAGCCAGTGTGCCGCCGGGAATATAAGGACTAATCGTGAATCGCAAATTGCCCTCAGATCCGTAGTCATGAAATGGAACAATATGGATATGGCTGAAGCTTTCTCAGCCTTTCGAACTGTTGCCCAACTTTGGTGTCATCTGCTTTGGCTTCGTCAGTGTCTGGGGTTTCACTAAACTTAATCGCATAAATTCTTTTTTGGCTTTGATCGAGTGCCGACCACACCACTCCTTGTCCGCCAATGCCGATCTGTTCAAGCAGTTGATATTGACGGAAGAAAGTTCCCGGGGTGAGTTCTTTCAATGAAGTGTGATAGGGGGCGGCTGTCATAACTATAAGGAATGGGCAGGGATTACCACGACCCGGTCACTTGGCAAGGGGTGGAGGTGTCGAAGACCACAGATAGATTGCCGGGTGATTGCGGGGGGCGAGTTCGAGAAGATGAACCTCAAAGGTATATGTGGCGGCATCAGGGATGGTGGCTCCCGACAAACTGCTGCCTGGAATATCGCTTGGAGGATCATTATCTGATGTGTTCCAAATATCGTTGCCATTGAGTACTAATTTATCGAGTTTTTGAGCAGGTGATGATTTTACCCAGTTAGCAAAGAACTCGGTAATGTCGATGTCCGCCCCGCTACTATTCGTTATGGTAGTCTGAAGGGAAAGACCAGATACCGTCAAGGGACTAAGCGATAATGATGCGCATACAACTCTGCAGTTGGAGGAACTGGTGTATTTGTTAGTGATGGTGTGATGGGTGTCACTGACGGTGTGATGGGTGTATTTGTGGCTGACGGTGTGATGGGCGTATTTGTTGGTGATGGTGTGATGGGTGTCCGGGTAGGTGTCCGAGTGGGCGTACGTGAAGGAAAGAGCACATTCGTGAGTGTAAAAGTCCGGCTTGGTGTAACAGTTTTAGTTGGCGTCCGAGACGGGCGTTTTGTCGAAGTGGGAGTTCCTTTTGTAGGAGTCCAGGAGGGGAGCACGAAGGCAGTGCCCGTGGGGACATCGGTTGCCGAAGGAATGCGTGTTGGGGTCTTGGTAAGCGCAGTGGGGGTGAATGTAATTTGAGTTTGAAATTGTGCCTGTGCCTGATCTTCTGAGACGGGGGTAATCGCATCCTGTGAACAATATTGTCCCGTCATCGTGCAAGCAGTATTAAATTCATCCTGTGAGAGAGGCTCTGGTTTAGAAGGAGCGCTGACGGCTTGAGTTGCCGTTCTCGCCGCCCAAGTCCACGGTAACCTTTTGACCGGCTCCAAAGTATTGTTCCTGACCATTGGATACGATCCTGCCCGATCCTTTATAAAGACTTACTTCCATTTGCCCGTCTTTATATGCCTTCAAGCTGGCATCGCCCATGATGGTCAGTTCAGATCCGTTGACGTTAAATCGCACTCCGCTTCCGCCCGGGGAGGTGATCATAAGTCCGTCGAACGGAACTTTCTCGCAGTTGACCTGTCCAAGTTCGCTGGAGAAGTAAAACAATTCCAGATTTCCGCTGTCGTTATCGAGCATGGTGTTGCCAAACACCACCATTGTGATCGTCTCACCAGGCAGGGAACGGGGTAAGTTTGCAATTACTTTGAAGACGGCAATGCCCCACTCGTTGTTGTCTGGGCTTAGCGGTGCGGCAGAGAGACGGCGTAACCCATTAACCGAGATAATATCCCCGCGTTTGGAAAACCGTTGATTGACGCCCGGTACAAGTTCTGCCTGGATGGTTGTGTTGCCGTAACATACATTGTTTGAGCCGGTCCCGCCGCAATAGTTTTCGGATGCCTGAATCGCCGTGTTGATCACTGCCTGACAACTGGCATTTCTCTCTGCAAGAGCTGTTGCGGTCAAGCTGGATGGAAAAATAAAAGAAGCGTAGCCGCTGCGGTAAAGTGCAAACCCTGTGATGCTTACGCACATGACGCAGATAAATGAACCCAACAGGAACAGCAGGGTGGTTGCCTGCCGTCTTTTCTTACGAGAGGAAGGTCGCAGTGGTGATGTGTTGGAAGTACGGTTCGGATTGAAAATCCCCATGTTGTTTTGATCGGATCTTTCGCCGCCGGTAGTTGCTCCGGTTATCGATGAGCGGATCTTCGCATACCGTCGTTTTGCGGATGCATTATTTGGGTCAATCGCCAGGATGTTCTTCAGGCAAATTGTCTCCTCTTCGACATTGTAAACTGCCTGCTGGAGAAGTTCCCAAGCCTTCAAGTTTTTGCGGTCAATATGGAGAATTTCCCGCAATACTTGACGCGCTTCCTTTTTCTGACCGGCTGTAAGCAATTCAGTCGCATTTTGGAGTTTTTCATCAAGAGAACCGCCGAAGTTGTTCATAGGGTGTAATGATAACTCATTGGACGGGGAATAGCCTAGCTTTTCTTTCCTGCTTCAGGAACAGTTTGATACGAGATAATGAACCGCAGCCGCCCGACGCGCAGTTGTGAACCGCTTACGAACGGGTAAGGTTTATTGGGAATCAACCGCTCATCGTTCAGCCATGTGCCGTTTGTGCTGGAAAGATCGATGACTTCATACCTGGCTTCCGCTTGACGGATTGCGGCGTGTCTTCTGGATATTCCCATCTTAAAGCCATCGGATTCCGAAAGATCAAAAATGGTCTCTCCCGGTGCGTCCCCTTCTGTCTTACGGCCAATCACAAATTCCTTCTCAGAACATAAAAAAACAGGTTTGGCTGTGCCCGCGACATATACGGCAATCCCATCTTTGGGGATCAATGCAGAAAGAGGCAACTGCTCGTTTTTTACCGAGGTGTAACTGGGCGGGTCTGTGTTTTTAGTCGTTGCCGCTGCACTTGTGGGATATTCATCCAATTGCGCGCCGCAATATTTGCATACACTGGTATTGCGTTCATTTTTATTTTTACAAACAGGGCAAAACCTTCCGAAATTGTCCAATTCACTTTCTCCAAATTAATTTACGGGCATCCATAAGATATTACTACCAAGACCTTGAATTTTCAATAATGTTACAGGTCAATCTCATTTCAAATGCGTTGGTATTCAAAATCGATAGTCCATTACTTTCACAAAATATATTTTCGCTCCGTACATATTTAACTCTGTTCTCGCGAACAGCTTGCTGATCGTAGACGCAGGTATTCAGTTGTATTCTGCTTCCGTGTATAATATCCACTTGGAGGCAGTGTTTTATGGAAATTACTTGGTATGGACATTCTTGTTTTCGGCTCACCGAGCGCAACATGGCAACGGTGGTGACCGATCCGTTTGATAACAAATCCACTGGATATGATGTTCTCAAACTCAAATCTGATATTGTTACTGTCAGTCACGATGCACCTGGTCACAGCAACGTGGATGTTGTTAAGGGCGCTTCTCATATTATCGATGGCGCCGGTGAATTTGAGATTGGCGGCGTTTTTATCACCGGTGTTCAAACGGATAGTGGCAGCTCGGGCAAGAAAAAAGGAAAAGATGGTTCTTCGACCCGCAACAACGTTTATGTTTTCGACTATGACGGTATCACCGTGGCGCATTTGGGCGATATCAATCAAACCCCGGCACAATCAGAAATCGAATCGCTGGGCACGATCAATGTCGCTCTTGTACCAGTGGGCGGGGGAAAGGGGTTGAATGCCGCAAAAGCGGCAGAAATCATCAGCTTGATCGAGCCGAATATCGTCATTCCCATGCACTATTCCACACCCGATGCAAAGGTTTCGCTTGAGTCGCTGAACAAGTTCCTCAAAGAAATGGGGCTTTCAAAACCTGAGACTCAACCCTCTTTGAAAGTGACGCGCAGTGGTCTCCCCAGCGAAACGCATGTGGTCGTGTTGGAGTATCAAAAGAGTTAAGATGACTGTAAAAGTGTTGATGACCTGGGATATTGGCGAAAGAGATCAGGAGTATTTCGAATTTGTCATTGGCGAATTCATACCGGGTGTACAACGATTGGGTCTGCAACCTGCTGAGGCTTGGGCAACGATCTATGGGTCGTATCCCCAGATACAAGTTGGGTTGCTGGCGACAGACGCGGCGCAAGCCCGCCAGATACTCAGCTCAGATGACTGGAACGTTCTGCAAGAGCGACTCTTCACTTACGTAAAAAACTTTTCTTATAAAGTTGTCCCTGCACGCGGACGTTTTCAATTCTAAGAAAATAAAATTACGGAGACGGATCTCGTCTCCGTAATTTTATTTAACCTCATATGTCTCGCATCTCCTCCCGACTCCTAAACTGGTACAACAAAAACAAGCGGACTCTACCCTGGCGCGGCCACCCGGATCCATACGCTGTTTGGGTATCTGAGATCATGCTTCAACAAACGCGTGTCGAGACGGTTATTCCTTATTTCGAAAAATGGATGCGGCTATTCCCAACTGTGAAGACATTGGCGAAAGCAGACGAACAGAAGGTTCTTAATGCATGGGAGGGATTGGGTTATTACAGCCGCGCTCGTAACTTACATAAAGCCGCCAGGATCGTCGAAAAGGAGTACAAGGGAAAATTACCGCAGGACCTGGATGCGCTTATTAAACTTCCAGGCATTGGGCGTTACACCGTTGGCGCGATTGCCTCGATTGCTTTTGGCATGGATGAGCCAGCTTTAGATGGAAACCTCAAGCGCGTATATGCGCGCTTGTTTGATTTATCGATACCTGTCGATTCTTCGGAAGGGGAAACATTCTTATGGAAAATTGCAAGAGATAATCTACCAAAAGGAAATGCTGGGGATTTCAACCAAGCCCTCATGGATTTGGGCGCGACCATTTGTGTTCCAAAGCGACCGCGTTGTTTGATATGTCCATTGATGAAGGAGTGTAAGGCTTTTGAAAACGGGACACAGGAATTACGTCCTGTGAAGAGATCGAAGAAGGATGTGCCTCATCGTATCCATGCGGCGGGAGTTATTATAAAGAAGGGAAAAGTTTTGCTTGCACAACGTCCGTCGAAAGGATTGCTTGGCGGGATGTGGGAATTCCCGAATGGGCGCGTGAGTGGCGATCCGGCTAGGGGATTGGCAAAAGCTTTGAAAACCGGATACAGCCTCAATGTCCAGAAAAGAGAGACGGTGATTGTCGTCCAACATGCCTATACTCACTTCAAACTTACGGAGCATGTGTTTTTGTGCGACTTGTTGTCAAAATCCAGCAACAAAAAATTGAATTGGGTTTCGCTGATGGAGTTGGATAAATATCCCATGGGGAGGGTGGATCGACAGATTGCCGATGTGCTTAGGCGGCGAAATCACATTACCGCAGAGAATAAATAACGACCCCGATTTTTCGGGGTCGTTATATTATATCTATCCTTTGCTCAATGTGACCAATACCATTGGTCGTCGTTTGGTATATTCGTAAAGATACGATTTGACCGTGTTGGCGATGTCTTTTTCGCTGTCCCAACTGCTGTTGTTGACCACATCCATAATGTGTTTGCGAACGTCTGGGAGTAATTCTTTTTCATCTTCCGGTGAGACAAATCCGCGTGTGATGATCTCGGGCTCGTGCAACAGTTTGCCGGTGAGTTTGTTTACGCTGATGTCGATCAGGAAGATACCGTTGCGTGCGAGTTTCTCGCGTTCACGCATGACGCCGAAGTCTACTTCACCGATGGATTGTCCATCAACAAATATGTATCCGCCGGGGATGCGTTGACCCAGTTTGATACGTCCGCCGGAGAGTTCGACGATCTGTCCGTTTTCAACGACGATCACGTCCTCTTCGGGAATGCCAACTTCCACAGCCAATTTTGCGTGATGTCTCAGTTGACGTAACTCACCATGGATCGGTATAAAATGTTTCGGCTTGACAATGTTGAGTAGTAGCTTCAACTCTTCCTGGCTGGCGTGACCGGAAACGTGAATGGGTGCCAATGAATCGTAAATCACGTTTGCGCCGCGTCTGAGAAGGCGGTTGATCGTTTTACTTATTGTCTCTTCATTTCCGGGAATGGGGTGCGATGAGAGCACAACCGTATCTCCCGGTTTCAGGTCGAATTGACGATTTGTCCCTGCTGATAATCTTCCCACAATGGATGAAGGCTCGCCCTGCGAACCTGTGCACATAATGGCGACTTTATGATCCTGCATTTGCAATGCCTGATCGATGGGCACGATGATCTCGTCTGGAACTTCGAGATAGCCCAGCTTGCGGGCGATCTTGACGTTATCCACCATGCTTGTACCGGCAAACGCAATTTTTCGACCATGCTTTTCTGTTGCATCCGCGACCTGTTGAACGCGTGAGATCAAGGAAGCAAATGTCGCGACGATCACGCGCCCCGGCGCATCGGTAAAGACCTTATCAAATGCGGGACCGATCACTGCCTCAGACGGTGTCCAGCCGGGCCGCTCTGAGTTGGTTGAATTGGCGAGCAATAAGTCTACACCGCGGCTTGAGAATTCTGCCAGTTTGGCAAAGTCAGTGGGCCATTCGTCTACGGGAGTTTGGTCGAATTTGAAATCGCTCATGTGTACGATCAAGCCCGCCGAAGTTGTAATCCCCAATCCAATCGCATCCGGAACAGAATGGCAAATGTGAAATGTTTCCACCTGAAAGGGACCGAGCTTAATCGTATCGCCAGCCTCGATGGTTTTTAACGACGCTTTATGCGCAGAATTGTTTCGAGTCAGTTTTGCCTCGATCAACCCGCGGGTCAGGGGTGTTGCGTAAATCGTCGCTGGGATATCCTCGATCACATGCCGGATCGCTCCAATGTGATCTTCATGTCCATGTGTAATGACGATCCCCACAACCTTATCTGCTCTTTTTACCAAATATTCGTAATCTGGGATGATGTAATCGATCCCGATCATATCGTTATGCGGGAACATGATGCCCGCGTCCACAACCAAAATCTGGTTCTGGAATTCGTAGGCGGTCATATTCTTGCCTACTTCCCCGAGTTCACCCAGGGGAATAATCTTCAATTTTCCTTGCTTAGCCATGCTAGTATTTATATCCTTTATGTATTTAAAAATTTTTATCCGCCATAGGCGGTTAAGGTCTTAGTTAATAAAAAAGACCCCGCTGACTTGCTCGCGAGGGTGTTCTGTCGTTCCACATGCGATTGTTACAAACAAACTGCCTCTATGGACAGTGAAAGTCAAATCCAACTGCCGGAAGTATAGCAGGGCAAAGGGGATTTGTCAAAGAAGAGATGTTAATATTTCATTATCGTTTTGCCCGCTTTTAGGATTGGAATTGTGTACAACCTCGTGGAGTCTTTTTGGAAGACTCCACGAGGTTTGACTGATGCGGTGCAAGGTTTATTTTAGAGCGCGGTATGAGTGTGAACCAGATAACGATAAAACTTGATTAAACGGTTGGGGTGCGTAGAATCGGTCTTCCAACTCCTGGTATTGCACGCTGGCTATTTCGGAAGGTGAGGCTTCACGATCTGCCCAATGGGTAAAATCTTGTATCGTGCATTCGCTGGGTGTGCCGCACGAGTTGCCCGAATCCAGATGATAAGTGTTGAATGTGATAAATTGACCGCTGGTTCGCAATACTTCGCGGGTAACCCCTCGTTCATTGTTTACGTAGAACTTTCCGATGATAATGTCCCGTTTTCGTAACATAAGAAACTCCTTTCATTATCAAAATCAAGGCATGTAAAGGAACAACTCGAACGCATGCGATGAAAAGTCCGTCTCTGCATGTCTTGCTGTTCACATAGACGGAAATCAAGAAACGCTTCTTCCCAGACTTGGGACTGGTCCCGCTCCGAAATGCAGTTATCTAACAGTAGGAAGGGACTGACGAGCAGGGCAGGGTATCGTTGCAACGAATTTCGTCAAACCAAAACTTCAGACGAGTACGACCAACGATTTATATTCATACTATACATCGTATGGATCTTTATTGCGTGAAATTAAGCTAAGTATTTTGTGTCGACTGTGTAAGAGCTGACGATATAAAATGAGAAATCTCTGAAATTACAGGGGGAGGCGAAAGAGAATTCAGCGGTGCAGGAATTTTTCTTG
>CAVSRF010000017.1:0-14073 GCA_963730175.1 uncultured Chloroflexia bacterium
AAATAAAAAGGTCACGCCTTATGCGTGACCCATCGGTTCTCTAAAATCGTAAATCCCATCTTTGAATTCCCACTTTTTTTTACAACTCGAACATTCCAAATAACTCGGATTTATCCACCAATGGAGATTGTCCACAATCAGGGCATTTGAAAAACTCCAAAACGGACAACTCCCAATTCATACTCCCTGCTTCCTGCTTCACCCCAACAGCCTTCACAAACACGGACGGTGTGAACTGCCATAATGCACCTGACCATTGAAAGATGGAATCAAAGAAAACAAGGATTCCTGTTGGAACAACCCGCTTCAAGAATCCAACACGGAAATGGGAAAGCGTGAGTATTCTCTCAATCGAGAAACCCAACTCCCTTAGCCAATTCTGCACAGCCTTGGGATGAAAATCAAAATTCAACTCAACAAACTCAACTGGCTCCAGCGTGAACGGACTCCACTTTTGCCTGCCGAGTAAATAACGAAGAATGGCTTTGAGATTCAATTTATTAGCAAATTCAAGAATGAAGGTGCCGCCTGAGGAAAGCACATTCTTGATCTGCCCCAGTGCTTTCGGCGCATCTGCCATGTGATGCAAAACACGAATCATCGTAGCCGCATCGAACAAATCAGTCCACAAACGGCAGACGATAGACATCCGCCGCAACGTAAATATACTGATCGGATTTGCCAAGGCGCGCCTGTGCTTGCTCCAATTGGGTGCGTGAATAATCGAGCAGGACAATGCGGTCAAAGCCGAGGTAGCGCGGCGTATTTCGTCCAGCACCAGCCCCGAGTTCCAGCATGAGGCGTCCGTGCTTGGGGAGGAGTCGCTTGAGGGCAATCGCTTCGGTGCGGTCTTCGTATTCACGTCCGCCTTGATCCCAAAAAGAGGATTGATAGTCGGAGCCTTCGTAATCACAAACGGGGGGAGTGTTTTTATCCATAATAGAAAAGAGTCGGGCAATTGTACCCGACTCTGAAATTCCTATTGCAGTGAGACTAATTGGCGAGTTTAACACCGCGTCCGATGGCTCGATAGTTGAAGCCCAGATCTTTCATGCGATCAGGATCGTAGATATTGCGTCCATCAAAGATTACCGGTGATTTGAGCAAATCTTTGAGTTTTTCCAAATCAAGCTGTTTGAACTCATTCCACTCTGTAACGACCACCAACGCGTCGCAATCCTCTGCCATTTTGTAGACGTCATCGAAGATCTCAACCGCAGGCATCAATGGAGCAGCGGTTTCACGCGCGACAGGATCGTAACCGCGCACGCTGGCACCGCCTGCAATCAACGCGTTGGAAATATCCACAGAAGGTGCATCGCGCATATCGTCGGTATTGGGCTTGAATGCCAAACCTAGCATACCAATGGTCTTGCCTTTTAAGCTGCCCAACATCTTTTCGACATGTTCGGTCGCTTCTTTGCGGCGATCATAGTTTACATTCATAACTTCATTGAGAATGCGTGGATTCAAGCCGCGTTCTTTTGCCATGTATGCCAAAGCCTGCACATCCTTCGGGAAGCATGATCCGCCCCAACCCAAACCTGCATCCAGAAAATGACGACCGATCCGTGCGTCATAACCCATGCCTGCCGCTACTTCTTTCACATCCGCGCCAACGAGTTCGCACAGGTCAGCCAATTCGTTGATGAAAGAAATCTTCGCGGCGAGGAAAGCGTTACTGGCATACTTGATCATTTCAGCAGTACGCAAGTCTGTGATGACGATCGGCGAGCGCAAAGGCAGATGCAACTGTGCCACTTTGTTCGCGGCATCCTTGTCCAGGGAACCGATCACATTACGATGCGGGCTCATAAAATCGGCGATGGCTGAACCTTCGCGCAAGAACTCAGGGCAGGATACAACCGCGAAGTCAATCTGCTTGGGCTGAGCGTTCTTTACAATGTCAGCGACCCAGTCACCGGTCCCGATCGGAACCGTGGACTTATTGATGATAATCAGGGGGGCGGTCATATTAGTCGCAATGGAACGTGCGGCGACTTCCACATATTGCAAGTCCGCCGCCCCATCCACACCGGAGGGAGTTCCCACCGCGATGAAGGCATATTCAGCGCCTTTCAAAGCATCTGAATAAGAAGTGGTAAAGGTCAACCGTCCGCCTTTTACATTACGCTTGACCAATTCCTCCAAGCCCGGCTCATAGATCGGCATGATTCCCTTTTTGAGATTTTCAACGCGCTTTTCGTCCACATCCAACGCGACCACGTTGTTTCCCAGATCGGAAAAGCAAGCGGCAGTTACCAAGCCAACATATCCAACGCCGACTACACAAATTTGTTTCATGTTATTAGACCTCTTTATTTTAAGTGTTTAATCCCGCAGACACTCGCGGGATTAACCTTCTTTATCGTAATTTTGATTTTTCTTCTTACCCATTTCTTCAAATACGCCATCGATCACGCCGATAAAACCATCCATATGAAATGGCTTGGTTAAGTAGCCATCACAACCTGCTTTCATGGCGCGCTGACGGTCAAGGGGACGCGTATGCGCTGACAACGCGTATACTGGAATAAATTTTGTAGCCTCGTCAGATTTCAATTCCTCTGCCGCCAGCCAGCCATCCATTTCAGGCATACCCAAATCCATCAGGATCATATCCGGCATTTGCGCGCGAGCTGCGTCGACACCATCACGACCGTTTACGGCAAGAAACGTATCGTATCCGGCGCGTTCCAGAACAAAACGCACAAGTTCGTAATTATCCATGTTATCTTCAACAACCAGAATGCGTCCCTTGCTCATGGTTTGCCAAATATACCGTGTTTCAACTGTTCGGGCAATGACTTACGCAGTGCCTTACTGGGTATAATCCACCTTATGAAGTTGTTATTTGTCATTGACGCCCGTTCCCCCATTGCCCTGAATTGGGTTCGTCACTTTGTGGAACGCGGCGACAAGCGTAGCAGTCCTGTGGATGAAATATATATTGCATCCACCTTTGCCTGTTCGGTAGATTTCCCCATTAAGCGACTGGAGATTATCCCTGTAGCCTTTTCCTCGGTTAAGAAACCTTCCCAACGCCCAAGCAGCGCATCATCGCGGACCCTGAGCCTGCGTACCGCCATCCGACAATGGTTTGGTCCACTGACAGTTCGCCGCGCGGCGCAACGATTGCGTGGATTTATAGAGGAAGTGCAACCCGATCTCGTCCACGCCATGCGGATTCCCTACGAAGGCATGATCTCTGCGGACGCATACACGGGCACACCGTTGGTCATTTCCACCTGGGGCAACGACTTTACTTTGCACGCGCCATCCACACCGATGATGGGTCATTACACACGCTGGGCAATGGAAGTCGCGGACGCGGTCCATGCCGATTGTCACCGCGATATTCGTCTCGCAAGAGAGTGGGGCTTCAGCGAAGATAAGCCTTATCTAGTCGCGCCAGGCAACGGGGGAATCCGAAGTGATGTTTTTTATCCATCTGCAAAACTAGTTGATGAACCTGTAATCTTGAATCCGCGCGGTGTCCGTCCGTATGTCCGCAACGATTCTTTTTTCAAAGCGATACCGCTTGTGCTGGCAAAACATCCAAACGCAAAGTTTCTGTGCACCGGGATGGAAGGCGAATCGCAAGCCATGGAATGGACTAGGGAACTGAACATCGAGCACGCGGTTGAGTTGCTCCCGCAAGTGCCAAACACGGAAATGGCAGACGTGTATCGCCGCGCGCAAATCCTTGTTTCGCCAAGCATTCACGACGGCACGCCGAACACCCTGCTCGAAGGCATGGCTTGCGGATGTTTCCCCGTCGCAGGCGATCTCGAATCCATCCGTGAATGGATCACGCCAAACGAAAATGGATTGTTGTTCAATTCAACAAATCCGGGATCCATTGCCGATGCAATTGTTACAGCAATTGAAAACAAAAACCTGCGGAGCAATGCCGCAGGCTTAAATCAGGAAATTATTTCTACTCGCGCAGAATACGTACAAAATATGCAATTGGCAGAGGAATTTTATAAAAACATTATAGACAATTTCCGTTGAGTGATGCCTATGGTCAGTACTTAATGAAACAAAGATGATTCAATATATTAGTGTCCTAAAAAAACAAAAGCAGACGGTTTAGAATAGTCCATTCCAGGACGAGAGGAAAATTCTATAGCTAGGGCTGTTTCTTTCTTACCAACCTCCCCTACTATCCCGTCACTGTATAAATAGTGCTGATTATCGATCCAACCAGAAACTACTCCACCCCCAAGAGGAGTAATCTTTCCCTGGATATTTCCAATATAGGTTCGCCAATCGCCCTGCGCTTCACTATCCCTACCAATAAAGTGTAGGCTGTCTGGGCTCCAATTAAAAGACGAATAAGAATCACTCTGTAGTTTATTTGTATCCAACATGTGCGAGGTGCCATCACGTAGATTGCCGAGGTATACCCCAAAAGGTGCATCACCCAAATCCAGTGTCAGGGCATGAGGGTTGAAAGCATACACAATCCAATTGCCATCTGGCGAGACAGCATATTCGTCATACAAAGGAGGAGGGTAAAGGGGGATTTCCTCTCCAGACCCGCCATCCAGAGAGTATCGCCAGATAGTACGTACGATTGGAACGCCACCAGTAAAGAGAGCGATGTCACTGGGTAAAACAATCAGTTCCTTCGAATCCTTTGTCCAGTACATTGGAACCTGGATATGAGCCTCATCTGCCGGATACGTTACGAGATTACGAAGAAGGATGCGTCCCTGAATATCACGCACTTCAATATGGTCAAGCATTTAAATCGCAATCCGTTTCCCGTTCGGTGAAACGAGAAAATTACCTGCCTTCCCTGGCGTGACTAGCTGTTTAATTTGACCTGTGTCTGTATTCACAATAAGCAGATCGCCGCTATGAGAGTATTCCCAGATAGCTACTAGAGGCGTAACGGGGTTGCGGTGGTAGGTATTGAAAAGCACTTGATGAGTATTTGGTACGAACGCCAGAGAATACAATTCAGTAAATTCATCGTATCCCAATCCAAGCATGGCTAGCAAGTCTGGTGTGACCAGCTTACGTTCCCCTATTCCATCCATACTGATCACATACACTTGATTCTTCTCAGGCATTGGACCTCGATAGAAAACGATCTTCTCGCCATCATCTGAGAACACAGGCATACGATCCTGTCCACTGTTAGTTAATTGAATGGTTGGCTTGCCGCTATCCTCAACATACAGGTTACCGCCCATAATATACGCCACGCGCAGTCCATCCAACGGCACTAATGCGAATGGAGTCGTCTCGGGGGCGGGAATAAAAGGATGTGGTGTCTTTGTTGATACAAAAGTTAAGGTTGGGAATGGTCCATTGTGCGGAGTAGACGCAGAAAATGAAATGGTTGGAAGGGAAAGATTTGGTGGAACGGTTGGCGTATCAGCCGGCACAGGGGTTAAAAGTTGGTATGTCTGCCAGAATATGTGCGCTCTCGGTTTCAAGAGCCGCTGACTGCGTAGTGAAATTTACGCTACTTGTTGGCGTTGCTTGTTTTCCACAACCGACCAACACTGCGATGGAAACGATCCAGAAATATCGATGTATGGCTGGTTTTGAAATCATGGCATATTCCCTTTAATCAAAATACAGTGGCGAGGAGAATCCTGAATATGCAATTATGAGCATGATTCTCTGGGTTTCAGAAATTCATCACCACCCAATATAAATGGTTGCTTTTACTTCAACAAGGATATTATTGATTTTTAAACTGTGACGCGCAAGTGATAAATATCATATAAGAGACCCACTAGATTGTAATGAGGAAAGCTTTTGCTCAGATCAAACAGTACTTCGATGAAATAATAAGTAAACAGATAAACAAGTTGTTACTTACTTGTTTATCTGTTTACGTCTCTACATATCTACTCCCCGACCCGCGGCGCCCGCATTGTATCCAGCTTCTGACGCAATTCGATCTTGCGCTCATCTGCCGCCTGACGGACATCGCCGAAGAAGCTTTCTCCACGTGAGCGGAGTTGGGCACGCAGCCCTTCGCCCGATTCAGGAGCCATCAATAGTGCGATGGTTGAACCGACCAATCCCCCGACCAAGATTCCAATTAAAAAGCCAAACATTCTTCTCATAGTGTTTCTCCTCGTTAGATAGCGCAAGCCGCCGTCCTCGGCGGCACTTTGCGGATAATTCCTGCGCCGAGGACGGCACAGGAAGCAAACTAGCAATGACGAAAATTCAGATAAATTTATTATAGATGAAATTCGAGTTTTGTGGAATAATACAGGCACCGCGCGTATCCCTGTTGGAGCGCGACGGCACTAATCTCAAAGCTGTCCACGTAGCGGCGACAAGGGGACGACTGCAACATAAACGGCTCCTACCATTTCGGAGGATACCATGTCTACACCTGCTCCCATTTCCACCAGCGCGCCTATCACGCGTAAAAAAGTTACCACGCTCACCCTTCGTCAGAAGAAGGATCGCGGCGAGATCATCACCATGCTCACCGCTTATGACTATCCAAGTGCAATGGCGTTGGACAAAGCTGGCATCGATGCCATTCTCGTCGGCGATTCGCTTGCGATGGTTGTTCTTGGTTATGAAAACACCCTATCGGTCACAATGGAGGATATGCTCCATCACAGCCGTGCAGTGGCACGCGGTGCAAAGTCCGCTCTTCTCGTTGGCGATATGCCTTTCATGTCCTATCAGGTTTCAGTGGAAGAAGCAGTTCGCAACGCGGGTCGCTTTTTGCAAGAGGGCGGCATGGACGCGGTCAAACTCGAAGGTGGACGTGAACGAGTTGATGCCATCCGTGCAATCACCAGCGCGGGCATTCCTGTAATGGGACACCTCGGTCTCACGCCGCAATCTGTCAATCAACTTGGAGGCTTCCGTGCACAAGGAAAGACCGCACTTACAGCAAAACGTCTCGTAGAGGATGCACTACTCCTCGAAGAGGCTGGATGTTTCAGCATCGTCCTTGAATCGGTTCCAGCCAGACTTGCTGAATTGATCTCGAAGCAGCTATCCATTCCCACCATTGGCATTGGCGCGGGCGCGGGTTGCGACGGTCAGGTTTTGGTCACGCACGATGTGCTGGGATTATTCGACCGCTTCACACCAAAGTTCGTCAAGCAATATGCGAACTTCCACAAGGAGATGCAAAGTGCGTTCGCCGATTACATTGAAGACGTAGAGACCAAGCGCTTCCCTGCTCAGGAACATACGGTTGAGATGGCTGATGAGGAGTGGGATGAACTGCTGAGCAAGTTGAAATAGGTTTTACGGATTACGTAATACATATTACGTAATCCGCAATTTTTAAATCCCATGAATATATTGATCGTTGGCACAGGCGCACTGGCAACTCTCTTTGCGGCGCGTTTGACGGAGGCGGGATATACCATCACCATACTCGGCACTTGGAAAGAGGGACTTCACGCACTAAACGAAAGTGGTGCGCGGTTAATTGATTCCTACGGAAACGAAAAACAATTCAAAGTTCGAGCCACAAATGATCCCCGCGATTGTACTGGTGCAAAATATGCCATCGTACTTGTCAAAGCCTGGCAGACGGAACGCGCGGCACATCAACTTAAGGAATGTCTTGCAGAGGATGAACTCGTTCTCACTCTTCAAAACGGACTGGGCAATTACGAAACACTCATTCAAAGCTTGGGGCTGTCTCGTGTTTCCCTGGGCACGACCACGGCTGGAGCTACTCTGCTCAGTCCGGGGTTGGTAAAAGAGGCTGGAGAGGGGATAATATCCATTGAACAGAATCAGGCACTCGGTCCGCTTGAGGCGGCTCTTCGATCCGCAAAATTTGATGTGCAAATTGTTGATGATCCAAAGTCATTGGTGTGGGGAAAGTTGGTTGTCAACGCGGCGATCAACCCATTGACTGCATTGTTGCAGGTCACAAATGGTGAATTATTGGAACGTCCATCTGCACGCGAGATGATGAGAAGGCTGGCGCAGGAAGTTGCTCAAGTTGCATGCGCCGAAAATATCAAATTGCCGTTTGCAGACCCGATCACTGCCGCGGAGGCGGTGGCGCGCAAAACTGCCGCAAATCGTTCATCCATGTTGCAGGATGTATTACGAGGTGCGCCGACAGAGATCAACGCCATTTGCGGTGCAGTTATGAAAATCGCTCAAAAACACGGGATCGACACACCTGCCAATCAGATTTGCTGGGAGCTGGTGACCGCGCTATCGGAGGGGTGACATTCTTCCACAAAGTTGGGGTATTTTGTTGTATTCGTCCATAATCGTTGCATGGTAAGATAACAAAGGAAACTTCATCATTTTTGGAGGCTTTAATGCGTAAGTGGATCATCCTGTTTCTCGCGCTTTTTCTACTCACCCCTTTATCGGTAAGGGCGCAGGGAACCGTTACATTAGATTCGCTAAAGGTCCGACTCTGGTCTGAGCACGACCAACCCAGCATGTTGGTGATTTATGAGTTTAGTATCAGCCCAGACACCTTGATACCCACCACAGTGGATATAAGAATCCCAAAGGATGGAAATATCACAGCGGTGGCACTTGAAGAAAATGGATCTTTATTGAATGCCGATTTCACAGGTCCCGTGGATGATGGGAATTGGCAGGTCATCACATTCCTTATTAAGACCCAAACCACATATCACTTGGAATATTACCAACCACTCATCCGTGAGGGCGATCTAAGGACATTCAATTATCAATGGGCAGGGGACTATGCCGTAAAAGACTTCAGCATCGAGTTACGGGTCCCGGCAGATAGCACGGGCACCAAAACAACCCCAGCCATTCCATTTGTACAGGATCAACCCACCCTCACTGGGGGCGCCATGATGAGCGGGTTGGAAGCTGGGCAATCCTATCAAGTGCAACTGCAATATTCACGTACGAGCGACGAAACGGTTGTCGCCGCTTCCGCCTCGCCGATTGAACCATCGGAACCCCTTAGCCCAAATACAGACGGACGCGTCACTCTCAATAAACTACCCTACATTCTCGGCGGTGTCGGCGCGCTCCTGATCATCTCGGCTTTACTTTATGTCTGGCGTGCCAATTCCCTGCACCTGCCCAAACCACGCAAGCGGCATCATCAGGAAGAAAACGCGCAGACCTATTGTCACGAATGTGGAGCACGTGCACAGGCAGCTGACCGTTTCTGCCGCACCTGCGGCAGCAAATTGCGAACCTGATAAAACAAGACTTCCAGCTCAAAGGGAAGATGATGTAAAAAATGTTACTTGGTATATCATTCATCACCCTAATATATTTCTTCTACGGACTTGCGTTTTTCAGCATGGGTCTGCTTGTTGCGCTCGAGGGCGGGCGCTCATCAGATATCCGCTTGCGCAAGGCATTGCGCCCATTGGCAGGGTTCGGTATCATACACGCCATCCACGAATGGATCGAAATGTTCGATCTAATGGGGCATTTTCACAGTGAACCAATTTCAGCGGGGTTGAGCCTGGCATTTCTTGCATTCTCATACATCTCACTTGCAGCATTTGGAAGTTTTCTGCTCGCCAAAACAGAAGTCTCCCGCCGTTTGATCCTGCTCATCCCAATCGGATTGGAAGCGATCTGGGTATTCGGACTCTACAATTTCCGTGGACAATATTATGATGCAACTCTCTGGAATATTGCAGATGTGTGGACTCGATACACGCTTGCCATCCCCGCCTCGCTTCTAACTGCCATCGGGCTGATTGCCCAACAGAGAGCTTTTCGTCGCTCAGGCTTGGTCCGCTTTGGGCGCGACGCTTTATGGGCGGCTGTAGCGTTTGCCTGGTATGGTCTATTCGGTCAGCTCTTCGTACAGGCAACCCCCATCTTTCCATCCACATTCTTAAATCAGGATTTATTCGCCAGTCTGTTTGGTTTTTCAATTCAATTGTTCCGCGCCATGACAGCAGTCGCCGCGTCTGTATTCGTGATCCGTTTTCTGCACGCCTTTCAAGTGGAAACAGAAGCCAAGATCGCAGAACTACAACACGAACGATTATTAGAATCGCAGCATAAAGAGGTTCTACGCGGGGAACTGTTCCGAAGTGTGGTTGCCGCGCAGGAATCTGAACGTCAGCGTATTGCACGCGACCTCCACGACGAAACCGGTCAGGCGTTGACAGCCATCGGCATGGGATTACGCGGACTATCAGGCAAATTGAACTCACGCAACAAGGACGAAGCCCTGAAGACACTTCATAAACTCGAAACCCTCACAGCCAATTCGCTCAAAGAATTGCAACGCCTGATCTCAGATCTGCGCCCCTCTCACCTTGATGACCTCGGTCTTTCTGCCACCGTACGCTGGTGTACAAACATCATACAGGAAGACACATCCATAGCGATCAGGGTAGATATCAGCGGCGATGAACATGGGCTGGATGACGCCAAGAAGATCACGATATACAGGATCATTCAGAGAATCCCTGAATAACATTATCAAGCACTCACAAGCCAGCCATGTAAATATTCATCTGGGATATGAAGAAAAAAACGTCCGCATCAATGTGCGGGACAACGGAGTCGGGTTCGATCTGGACAAGGTAAATCTGGAGCGCTCCCAACGCCCATCGCTCGGACTCGCTGGTATGGAGGAACGTGCCGCGCTTTTGGGTGGAACAGTATCCATCCAGTCGCGCCCAGGCTATGGCACAGAGGTGGAAGCGTTGATCCCATATCAAAAGACTTTGGAGTCGGACAGTTTGCTGTCTAAATTACAGGAGCGGTCCTCTGCACTCCAAAAGAAGAGAGGTGAAAAATGACCACGAGGATCTTACTGGTGGACGACCATGCGGTTGTCCGTTCAGGGCTGAGGATGTTATTGGAGAATGAAGAGGATATAGAGATCGTGGGCGAAGCAGAAAACGCCGCTGGAGCAATGGAGGCGGCAATGATTCTTAAACCGAATGTTATTCTCATGGATATCGGTCTGCCTGACATGTCTGGCATCGAAGCGACGCGCGAGATCAAAAAAAAAGTAGCTGACGTGTCCATCGTCGCGTTGACGATCCACGAGGATGAGGAATATTTCTTCAAAATGCTGGAAGCAGGGGCATCAGGCTATGTTCCAAAACGCGCCGCGCCTGATGAGTTGATCACTGCCATCCGTGCCGCTGCAAATGGACAGGTCTATCTATATCCGTCCCTTGCGAAATTGCTGGTGCGTGACTTTCTAGGCGGCGGACGATCCGCTGACGAACATACAGCATCCGTACTGACCGATCGCGAGCAGGAAGTGCTTGCCCATCTCGCAGAAGGTGCAAACAACGAAGAGATCGCGGCCGCATTGGTTATCAGTCCAAAGACCGTGGCACGTCACCGAGAGAACATCATGCGTAAGTTGAACCTGCATTCGCGTGCAGACCTTGTAAGATACGCGATCCGTAAGGGAATCATCAAAGCATAATAACCATGTCGTTGTTGCGAGGGCAGTGTTTTTCTGCCCGAAGCAATGACATTCTTAAAAGAGACGGCGGGCGCAGTGCGCCCGCCGTCTCTTTCTTCCCCACTTGCTTCAATATTAGTCCTTACGGACGTTGATGACCTTACTTTAGTGCTTCCAATGCGGCATCAAGCAGGGCATTGGCATAGCTAGGATTGTGGACACCATCGCTCTTGTCTTCTTCAACAAAGAGGTAGTTCCAAAGGGCACCCGCCTGAGCTTCGGGGTAATCACCGACAACGATAACGCCGTCTTTATCCATCAGTCCCTTGGATTGCAAAGCTGCCTTGACTTGCTCGAGTTTATCCTTGATCTCGGTCTGCTTGCCATTGATGTCAAGGTCTGTGGCATCCGTGTGGCACTGTTGGCAGGTCTCAACAACCGGCACAAAGGTGTGGATGGCTTTATCGCCACCCAAGTGGCAACCTACGCAGGTGTTTTCCACTTTTTGGTAATGTGCGCTGGGTTTACCTTCAACACCAAGAGCGCCGCCGATACCGAGAAGCAGTGGGGATTCCGGACCATGATGACCACCCCAGTGCGTGCTGGTGACACTGACCATGCCATCTTTCGCTTCTGGGAACGCAGTGCGCTGTTGGTGGCAGTTGGCGCATAAGTTACCCATGCCGCCATCATAGGTGCCGTCAGCAGCAATAAGCTTGACAGGGTCAGTAGTCGTTAGAGCCCAGTCCTTATCGGTGTAGGTGGTGTGGATCTGGTGACAGGCGCGGCAATCAATGCGGCTCGGATTCGCATCTGCTGACTCTTGTGCGGCTGTGTTACTGACGCCTGTGGCAATAGCATGGCTGAAGCCACCACCGGAGTGACAACCTGTGCATGTTGCATTTCCAGCCGCATGAGCGAAGGCGGGACCGCTTCCATGAACGGATGTTTCCCACGAAGTTACCTTGCCGGTGATCAGGTTAGTGTCATTGTGACAGGCAGTGCAAGACAGATCTGTAGCTGATACCGACTGCCCAGCAGGACCAGCAGGACCGGCAGGACCAGCAGGACCGGCAGGACCAGCAGGACCAGCAGGACCTGGCTCAGGTTTGCCGCCGCAGGCTGTAAGTAACACAGCAGCCAAGAGCAGTGTACCAATTATTACAAGCATTTTCTTTATATTCATCTTTGCAAATTCTCCTTTCAGTGTGTCTTTTGTCAGAGAGGCTTTTTTATTTTTTTGTCAAAGACACCTCCTCTGCCACATTAAAACTTTCAGTGAGGTTTTAATCTCTTGTTTATTCTATTCTAAAGTTAATTATACACTAAGAACGGATGTCACATACCATTTGGATAAATGTAATGGAATTTATAAGATAGGTCTAATTATCAGGACTACATAGTTGAATGGGGTAAACACCCCACGTATACAGCTTGAGGCGGAATCAGGCATGGGGTGAGATTCAGCAATTGACCCACGAATCAAACTCCGGCTTGGGCTGATTCGCCAATCCAAAGATTGGTCATCCACCGAATATCTTTTCTTAATCCGTTCTCATATACTGTAGTCAGGTAAAGAAAGGAGCATATCATGAACGCATTGGCAATCGCCGTCATTCTGTTGCTCAGAGTTGCTGTCCCGTTAGGTATTTTGCTCTCGATCGGTGAGTGGGTACGACGCCGTGAAGAAAAATACTGGCTCCGAAAGTGAGATAAACATGGAAACGACCCTATCCCTACTCGCCATTCTGACAGGTCTACTTGTGAGACTTGTTATCCCCATTCTAGTGACCGCTGTTGTGATCTTTGCCCTGCGCAAATTGGACGCACACTGGCAGGCAGAAGCACAAACTCTGGTATCCATCGAAAAACAGGAATGTTGGAAGATCAAAGGCTGTTCACCTGAACAAATTGAAACTTGTACAGGGGCATCCTCTCCCCTGCCCTGTTGGCAGGCGTATCGTTCGCCCAACGGTTACTGCGCGAAGAATGCCTCTCTTGCGAGGTTTTTCTGCAACGCCTGCCGATGCCTGGCATTGAACATTGAACCAAGGAGAATGTAGAAGATGAAAAATCAGAATTGAGCGTGACCTAATCGCCCTCATGTTCGCTATGCTTGTCGCTGGCGTAACATTCGTCATTGCTAATGCTAAGGATGAAACTCCACCGCCGACAAATAACATCACCTATGACAAGTGTGTTAACTGTCACGATGTAAATCGAGGAAACATGGCAAAATGGTCCACATGGACACGCGATGACTGATCCGATCTTTTTGAATGGAACGCGAAGGGAGAAACGGGGAGCATGTCTTGTTTGTCACTCCACTGATTATGACCCTGCAACGGGCCGATCGCAATCTGATAGTGTTCACTGGCGCAGCATGTCATAATCCAATTCCGCCCAACCATCCTCTTAACACCATGCCTGTCAACATGTCCCCGGATTTATGTGGGAACTGCCACAGCCATCCTCGCTTTTCAACGGATAACTGGAAATTAAGCGTGCATTATCAACGCGGCATGGACTGCACCGTTTGTCATGACCCACATACTGCTGGGATGAAGATGGTCGAGGGAACCGCCCCTATAACAAATGGAGACGCATCGGCTCTATGTGAAAACTGTCATAAGGACGCGATGAACAACTTCCCCACATCTAAACATGCTGAGGCGGGAGTCACCTGTGTCAATTGTCACCTTGGTTTCAAT
>CAVSRF010000018.1:0-50561 GCA_963730175.1 uncultured Chloroflexia bacterium
GTCCTTTTGAATGGGGCGCGCACGTTGTCACCCACTCCACCACCAAATTCATCGGCGGACATGGAACGACCATCGGCGGCATCATCGTGGATGGCGGTAACTACGATTGGAGCAACGGCAAGTTCGAGAACTTCAACACGCCCGATCCTTCGTATCATGGCTTGGTCTATTCTTCACTGACAGGCGTTGGCTTGCCTCCGTTTGCGATCAAGGCACGTGTGCAAATCCTGCGCGACATCGGAGCCTGCCAGGCGCCCTTCAATCAGTTGGCAGACCATTCAAGGCATCGAGACATTGAGCATCCGCATGGATCGTCACGTGCAGAACGCGCAAGCCGTTGCCGAGTTCCTTGAGAAACACCCGAAGGTCAATTGGGTCAAATACCCTGGACTCAAGAGTCACCCCGATTACGAACGCGCCAAGAAATATTTCCCGAAAGGCGCAGGAGCGATCCTGGGCTTCGGCGTCAAAGGCGGAGCGGAAGCAGGCAAGAAGTTTATCGAAAGCCTGCAACTCTTCAGCCACCTCGCCAACGTCGGTGACGCGAAAAGTCTTGCCATTCATCCCGCCACGACCACACACAGCCAGTTAAGTGAAGAAGACTTGGTCTCCGCTGGCGTCAGCCCCGATTTTGTCCGCTTGAGCATTGGTATCGAAGATATCGATGATATTCTCTGGGACTTGGAGCAAGCACTTTCGTAAAGCAACCCGCTGGTTGAGTAGCCCTGAGCGGTTGTTGCGAAGGGCGTATCGAAACCAGCAATAGCAAGTAAACCTGTAATAAAAAGTAAGAATTTAATTGGTGGTTTCGATACGGCGGCGGAGGCAAGAAACTTTGCAAAGAGTCATTGCCTCCCGCCGCCTACTCAACCACCGAATATGGATAAATAGAAAGAACATATGCCCGTAAAAATTCCTTCCACACTTCCCGCACGTGAGATACTCGAAAATGAAAATATTTTCGTGATGGGAGAGGAACGTGCCCAAACACAGGATATCCGCGCGATGCGTGTGGCGATCCTCAACCTCATGCCTACCAAGATCGCTACCGAAACGCAACTCCTGCGACTGCTTGGCAATTCTGCTTTACAAGTAGACGTGACTTTGGTGCACACCGCCACTTACGAATCCAAAAATACCGATGCCGAGCACCTGCTGACTCACTATGTCACATTCGATGAGATCAAAGACAAAAAATTCGACGGTCTCATCATCACTGGTGCGCCCATCGAGCAACTGCCTTTTGAAGAAGTGGATTACTGGGATGAACTCAAACGCATCATGGACTGGTCTGAGGACAACGTCGAATCCAATTTTTACATTTGTTGGGGAGCGCAAGCCGCGCTTTATCATCGTTATGGGATTCCGAAATATGACCTGCCTCGCAAGATGTTCGGTGTCTTCGAGCATCGCGTCCTTTCGCGGACCGAGAAACTGCTTCGTGGATTCGACGACATTTTCTACGCCCCTCACTCCCGTCACACGGAGATCCGTCGGGAAGATGTGGATAAGGTGAACGAGATCCAGGTTCTGGCTGAGTCAGAAGAAGCGGGTTTGTATCTGCTTGGCTCAAAAGATGGACGTCATATCTTCGTCACAGGTCACTCTGAATATGATCCGTTCACGCTCAAAGCTGAATATGACCGTGACGTGAACAAGGGATTGCCCATCCACGTCCCGAAAAATTATTATCCCAACGACGACCCGACCAAAGAGCCACACGTCCGCTGGCGTGGACATGCCAATTTGTTGTACGTCAATTGGTTGAACTATTACGTCTACCAAGTCACACCCTACGACCCGAACCAGATCCCCACAGGTTCCACTCGTAGTGATTTTTGACTGAAAAGTACGGTGGTTGAGTAGCCCTGAGCGTTCGTTGCGAAGGGCGTATCGAAACCACCAATAAGCAAAGAAATTTTGTTACAAGAGTTATTTTTGTAACTGTTGGTTTCGATACGGCGGACGAACACCGCCTACTCAACCAACGAGTAACCTATAAAGAAAGCATCCGCCCATGACCACTCCTCGCAAATTCGGTTTCACCACCCGCCAACTCCACGAAGGCTACACCTCCGACCCAGCCACAGGGAGCAAAGCCGTTCCCATCTATCAAACCGCCGCCTATGACCTGCAAAGCACCGAGCGGGCAGTGAGACTCTTCGCACTGCAAGAGTCGGGCAACATCTACACACGCATCTCGAACCCAACCACCAACATCTTCGAACAACGCATGGCAAGCCTCGAGGGTGGAGTCGGCGCATTGGAAGTTGCGTCAGGTCACGCCGCGCAAATGACCGCCATCCTCACCCTCTGTCAGGCGGGCGACCACATCGTATCCACCGCCACACTGTATGGCGGCACCGTCACACAATTCACATACACCTTCCCGCGCATCGGCATCAACGTCACACTCGTTGACCCCACCGACCCCGAAAACTTCCGCCGTGCCATCCAGCCCAACACCAAGATCATCTACGGCGAAACCATCAGCAACCCGCTCGGCAACATCTTCCCGTTCGAAGAAGTCGCCGCCATCGCCAAAGAACACGGCATCCCACTGATGATCGACAACACCTTCGCCACGCCGTATCTTTGTCGTCCCTTCGAATGGGGCGCGGACATCGTGACTCACTCCACGACAAAATTCATCGGCGGACACGGCACCTCCATCGGCGGCGTGATCGTGGATAACGGCAAATTCAACTGGATGAAAAGCGGACGCTTCCCCAACTTCACCGAGCCTGATCCTTCGTACCATGACGTTGTCTACGCTGAGGATTTCGGTCACCTTGCGTTCATCTCCAAAGCCCGTGCAGGGATATTGCGTGACTTCGGTCCCGCACAACAACCCATCGCCTCATGGTTCTTCCTGCAGGGACTTGAAACTCTATCCCTCCGCATGGATGCACACGTCAAGAACGCGCAAGCTGTTGCCGAGTTCTTGGAGAAACATCCCAAAGTGAGTTGGGTGGCATACGCGGGATTACCAAGTCATGCTGACCACGAACGAGCAAAGAAATATCTCCCCAAGGGACCAGGCGCTGTGCTCGGCTTCGGCGTCAAAGGCGGACGGGAAGCAGGCGCAAAATTCATAGACAGCCTGCAACTCTTCGGTCACGTTGCCAACCTCGGCGATACCAAGTCGCTCGCCATCCATCCCGCCAGCACAACACATTCCCAACTAACAGAAGCAGAACAGATCGCCGCAGGTGTCAGCCCCGATTTCATTCGTCTGTCCATTGGGTTGGAGGATATCGAAGATATTTTGTGGGATTTGGATGAGGCGTTGAGGGCGTAGGCAGGAATTACTTTGAATGGAATTCAAACGTATTAGTTTCATCGTTTTTATTATCAGTACCTTGATTGGTAGTTGTACCAACTCTTCAAAACCCCCTATTGTCACATTGACTCCTCAACTTACAGTAACGTTCTTCCCAACAGTTACTCCCTTTTCAACGAACACACCGAAACCGACACCGTCTCCGACAATAAAGCCCAGCTTTACGCCAGAAAGCACCTTTGTATCAGGATGGTTCCCAATTCCGAGACTAACGAAGCCTGAGACCATTATCTTTTCTACCGCTCGATTATTCAAAGGTTTGAAAATCCCACCTTTCCCCGATGACCTTGTCGTTGAAACTGCTGCTGATCAACCCTATGGCGAAGTACCGCCTGAAACCATTTTTTATAGACTGTATCTAATCCGCAAAGGCACTACAAGAATGCTTTGGCTTGGAATCCCATTCCAAGCGACCGTTGGATGTTGCGGGATAGATACCCCACATCGTATTTATGATTCAATTCCATTTCCTGCCATTGATGCGGATAATTTACTAATATCGTTTGTTTGCACTCGCAATCAAGAATACGATATTTTCCTTATCGTTGTCGCAGAACCTCCCGAAAAAGGCGCGTCGGCTACCAATATACGTTACGCATGGCGTATTAATCAGGAAACCACCTCGCTACAATCTGTTTCCACCAAAGGCATTGAATGTTCACCCAATTGGTAAACAAAGTATGTAACAAGCGGTTATTGCCATCTCATCACCACTCTGGAATCATCTCTCGCCCTCACATCCGCCCGACGATACCCTAACAGGCACACGTGAACTATCGGGCTATCCATACGAAGCCCGCTAAAGCGGACTTGTGACGAAAAAGGTGACAGTCACTTTTAAAGTGACTGTCACCTGAATTTATCTCCACAGCAATATTTTGCAAGACGAGCCAGCCAGACTGTGATACAACTTGTGCATGGCAAGGAAAGAATGGTCACAAATGCGGCATCACACACAGCTCAATGCTGCGGTTTTGCACGCCTACTACATTGACCATGCCTATCCCCGTCACAGCCATGATTATTATGTCATCAGCCTGATCGGACAGGGCTATCAATCCTTTACTCATAACAACATCAAGCACGTCACACCGCCAGGCGGGATCATCCTCATCAACCCGGAGGAAGTCCACACGGGAGAAGCCGCGGACAAATCTGGATTTGAACTCCGCTCTCTCTACCCGACGGCTGACCACATGGAAATGGCAGCCTTCGAGCTGACAGGTCGCCACGTGTCCCTGCCCTACTTCAAACAAGTCCGTGTGGATAATCCTTTCATCCGAAAAAGCATCTTATCCCTGCACCAAGCCATGCTGGAGGATGTCAGCCCGCTGGAATACGAGTCACGGTTTATATGGACTCTTGCCCAACTCATCAAACATCACGCCGACCTCTCCCATCCCGAACAAAGGATATGGAAAGAGAAGAAGGCAATTCAACAGGCACGCCTTTACATCGAGGAGCACTTTTCGAGAGGCGTCACACTGCATGAATTAGCACAACATGTTCGTCTGAGTCCCTACTACTTCCTGCGGGTCTTTCGAGCCGAGGTCGGTATGCCTCCCTACGCCTATCTGGAAAGTGTACGAATCAGCCATGCACAAAAACTGATCGAAACTGGCAAGTCACTGGTTGAAACGGCAATGGAAGTTGGTTTTAGCAGTCAAAGCCATATGACGAATAGCTTCAAAAAAATTATCGGTGTCACCCCAGGTCAATACGCCAAACAACTACGAGCCTAATTATGGTCAATTTATTATCGGTCATATCTTATGTTTTAATTTCAACCTTTACCCCAGGTCCCAGCAATATCTCCAGCGCCTCCATGGCGATCCTGCACGGATATAAAAATACACTGAAATACCAGGCTGGACTGGCTGCTGGTGTGTTCTTGTTGATGTTCCTGAGCGGATGGTTTTCTGCAACTCTGTTGTCTCGTTTCCCCGCACTTGAGCCGATCTTGCATTATGTTGGCGCTGCCTATATCCTCTATCTCGCTTTCGGCATTCTAAAAGCAAGTTATTCCTTCACCGAAAAAGAAACCAAGTCATTGGGATTCATACATGGGTTTATGTTGCAAATCCTAAATCCGAAATTGTTCATCTACGCGTTCACCTTGTTTACCGCATTTCTGACATCCATTCCAAAAACGGTTATTTCGTTGACGACCCTGCCCATTCTGTTGGCTCTTGTTTCATTTTGCGCAACGTCAACCTGGGCTCTGTTTGGAAGCGGTATCAAAACCTATCTACACGATCCGCGTCTAAGAATGGCGGTCAATGTTGTATTATCCGCTTTATTGGTTTATATCGCCATTACGCTAATTCGCTCTGCATAAAACTATCTCCACTTCGTGATCCGCTCTGGAATCCACTTCTCCCCTAACTCTTGACACAACTTCTTCAAGCGTGGACAGTTCCCTGAACAGCATCGGAGGGATCCATCGCATTAATCGGTATACTGGTCTTTGCCATATTGATTGGACCGTTCGCACAGGTCTCACTCAAGATTCATAGGTCCGCTCGTACGATCCAGTTGCGCTTATCAGAAGAGGGAACGGATTAGCGTTGGAGGAGAGAGACAGGACATTAGTCCCAAGCCACTCCAGGCAAGAAAAGTTATAGTATAAACATATATATTGATTTTTTCGGCATAAATAGTCCTATTGGTTTTAGGAGGCGTCTCATGATTAACAGCGAGAGTAATAAGGACAATACCCAACTGGTTTTGATACATCGTATCAGACGTTCAGTGTTGGCGTTGGCGCAAGTGTCGATCTTCGCTTTGATCGTGGGAGGCTGCAATCTCATGGTAAGCCCTCAAGGCGTGGAAGCTGTTACGCCCAGCGCGCAGGTCAGCTTATCTCCAAACACATTCTGCGTAGGCGAGATTCTGACCGCTACATACAACGGCGGTCCGCAGGTATCTTCATGTGGTTCTACCCCAGACAGTCACGAGTGCAAAGGAGCAGAATTACTCGCCCGCGGGTGGGGGTTCCCCTTTGGATTTGCAGAAACCAATTTGCACGGTTCGGTGTCCGGTCCAGTAGATGTACTTTCTTCATTCAGCGTTACTTATCGGGTCGAATGGGAAAACTGGGCACATTTCCGCGACCTACGCGTACCTGCCCAGCCTGGTAGCGGCGCGACCTGGACAGGCCGAGTTTCTGCTACAGATTCGGTTCAACCACTCCTAAATGGAGGTCGGTTAACCTATTTTGATCGACTGGTGTGTGATGAGGAAACCCATACAGTGCGATTTGGAAGAAACGAGGATCGGGGAGCCAGCCTCGTCCGGAACGGCGACGAAAGTGCTAATGTAAACGGTGAACTTTCGGCCTGCGCGGCCATTGACCAAGTTTGTATAAGCGAGTCCGATGCGGCTTATCATTGGCGTCTGAGCGTTGAAGGAGGACCCTCTGTCGTGTTGGGAGGTCCGGACAATCCGCGTTGCACCGATGCCTTCCAGGGCTACCAACCTGAGGATATCTCGCTGGAAGCTGTTGACCTAACAGGCTATGGACCTCCGGGACCAAATCTTGGGTCACCTTGCAATCCCGCCGATTTTAATTTCGATTGGCAGGGAATACCCATCGTGGAGTATGAAGTGGCTGGTAGTAATCTGTGTGCGATTAATCATGAGAATGGAGCAGAGCTAGCCAGATGGAATGGGGAAAACCTAGACGGCTTTCAGTTTGGATCTATCCCGCTGCAACCTGCCGCGCGTGAGCGCTGTCTGGCGGCACTCGACCCAGCCTTCGTGAACCAAATCCCTCTTGTACCTGTTGACAGCTTTGAAGTTGAGCAGTATATCCCGGCAACGCCACTACCTATCGTTATTGATGATGGCAGCAATAGCAGCAGTGAACCCGATATTGTCACTATTTGCGACCTAGCCAATACCTGCGGGGACGGCGTTTGCCAGACCGGCTGTGAGGATGCCATTACATGTTCACAGGATTGCCAACCTTCTGAATCCAACTGTCCGCCTGGAACCTATTACGCGCCGGTTACAAATCGGTGCATCCAAATCCAAATTCCAACGCCGACAAAGAAGAAAAACAACGATGGAGGCAATGGAGGTAACGGAAGCGACGGAGGGAGTTGTCCTGTCGGACAAAGCTGGAAATGCAATATGACAAAATTCCCGGCTGTTTGTGGTTGCCAATGATGATCTTCAAACCATTCTAAAACACGCGAAACAGATGCGCTGAACACTGTACATGTATCGGGAGCATGACATTAAACAACAAAAGGGATGATTGATGGTAGTTGCCTTTTTAACGGGGTAGTTCTACAATTCTATCTATAAGTGTTTATATAGAACAATTCCGGAAAATGTCTCGCAGGAAAAAATGAACTTCCTAAGCAACCCCAATATTGCCTATCTTCTTGTCGTTGCGGCAGCTATGCTGACCCTTACGAGCATCCTGTTCCCCGGTTCCAACCTGTCAAAAATTGCGATCTTGGTTTGTTTGGTAGGAGCCGAGTTTGAACTACTCAATCTCCAGTCCAACCCCTGGGCGCTGGTGATCGTAGCACTCAGTCCACTCCCATATTTTGTGGCAATTCGTCAGGCTGGGCTGCGCCGCCCATTGTTGGTTGTCACTGCCGGGATGCTCATCTTTGGCTCTGTGTTCCTGTTGGTCGATAAAAAAGGACTCCCGATGGTCAACAGTGGCTTACTCTTGCTAGTCTCCATCATCTGTGTGCAATTCATTTGGGTGGCTACTGAACGCCGGTTAAACGCACAGGGTACCAGGCGCGGCGCCGAACCCAATTCCCTGGTTGGGCTGGTCGGGACAGCCACCACCCGGGTTGAAGATGTCGGCATGGTGAACATCGAGGGCGAGATTTGCTCCGCGCGCAGTGATCAACCCATCCCAGCGGGTAGCACGGTCCGGGTTCTCAAATTAGAGGGGAGAATTTTGGTGGTCAAAAAGGTGGAAAAGCTAACCGGGAAATGAGAACCCGCCCAATCACGTGCAACAAGCGGTTATCTCCACTTGGTAACCCGTTCTGGAATCCTCTCATCCCCCAACTCATGACACAACTTCTTCAAGCGTGGACAGGCTCCCCCAAGTGGGGGAGTTCAACACTCCCCGATCGATGGATGTGAATAAGAAGTGTTTATCGTATGATGATATTGAAATACAAATCACTTAAAAGGAGTGTGACATGAGTATATTTAGTGATATCTTTGACAAAATCCTTGAAAAGGTCAAAGGTCTGGTTCCTGGTGCTAGTACCGTATCAGACGTTAACCTTACCGTCGAATTTGACAAGCTGGCTGGCAAAGGGCTTAATTGGAGAACTTCCGTGGTTGATTTTTTGAAGATGATCGGCGCGAACAGCAGCAGAGAAAATCGAGATGCGCTTGCAAAAGAGCTGGGTGTTGACGCTAGCTTTAAAAGCGGAAGCGCAGAGAAGAACGAGGCTCTACGAAAAGCCCTCTTCAAGAAAATTGCTGAAAACGGCGGGAAGATCCCCGTTTCACTTTTAGATTGATACTCTCAAAATCTTGCTGGGCATTATATGTCTGATAAATTGAATGGCAAGAGAACTCTTCTATCTGATAATCGCCTTACTGCTTCTCTCAAGTAAAAAGCCTGCCCTTATGCGGCAGGCTTTTTATATATTTACAGCATTTGCTTTTATTACGAAATCGCCTAATCCCTGCCAATAACACGCACCATTACCGCCACTTCGTAATCCGCTGTGGAATCCGCTCATCGCCCAACTCGTGACAAAACTTCTTCAAGCGCGGGTAAGCTCCCTGCCATTTCAAATCGGCGAGAGTCTCTTTCAGCGGAACGTCCACCCGAAGCGTGGATAGTTCTCTGAACAAGAGAGCATCTTTATAATTCGCCTGTAAGTTTTCAACCAAAGTTGTCGCACGTCCCAGCCCGAGCGGCAGTTTCTTCGGGTCTTTGGGAATCAACTCGATACGTTTGAACTTCGCCAACACCGTCGCAGTGGACTTCGCTCCCCAACCTTGAATCCCTGGGTAGCCATCTGCCGAGTCACCGACAAGGGCGAGGTAATCAGGAATCGATTCAGGTGACACGCCAAATTTTTCGACTACGCCTTTTGCATCCAAAGTAATTTCTCTGCGGCGATCCCAACAGATAACTCGTTTGCCATCCACCATTTGCGCCAAATCTTTGTCTACCGAACAAATCACGATCTGCTCCACGGATTTGACCTTCTTGAATTTGGCAACAGCCGTAGCAATCGCATCGTCCGCTTCAAACTTGACCTGGGGCCAGATCACCAATCCCAAAGCGGATACCATCTTTTCAGCCAATCCAAACTGATTCAAGATGATAGGGTCAACGCCCTCACTCGATTTATAGCTGGGATAAAGCTTATTGCGAAACAATTCAATCACATGGTCGAAAGCGACCGCTACATGAGTCACATCGGGGTCGGAGAGGAGAAGCATCATGCTTCGTACGAGTCCCAGTGTGGCACCCACCTCCATCCCATCAGGAGCTTTCTTCGGCGGTGCGCCAAAGTGACTGCGAAATAATTCATACGTGCCGTCAACGAGATGGATTTTCATGCAGACTCCTTTTAGGCAGGCTGATAACGCTGATAGACAACGCCCGTTGGAAGCATTGACGATTCGATGAGTTTCAAGCTGACGCGTTTCCCATCTGGGAACAATCGCTTGCCAGTTCCGAGCACAAGCGGATAAACATGTAAGGCGTATTCATCCACAAGATCGTTCTCTATCAGTGTATGCATTAGGACGCTGCTTCCATCCATAATGATGTTCTTGCCAGGTTGGTTCTTCAGCTTGCGGATCTCCTCAATGACATTGCTACTGATAATGTTTGAATCACGCCATCCCTCTGCGGATTTCAATGTGGAAGATACAACGTACTTCTTAAATCCAGCAAAAGGATCTCCCTCAGGGTTGGGCTCGAACGCGTCACCGTGGGTTTTCCATGTCTTTCGTCCCAACAATAACGTATCGGCTTCGGCAAAGATCTGACCAAAGTGGGCACCAATTTCATCATGCCAGTACGGAAGCGTCCAGCCGCCATGTGTAAAACCGCCATCGGTGTCTTCGGTCGGACTACCTGGCGCTTGGATGACACCATCCAAAGTAATGAACTCGTGAACAATAATCTTTCTCATAGCTTCTCCTTTATACCTTCTTCGGGCTTTTAGGTTTTCTCCATTAAAAGTGGAATAGGCTTTATTTTGTAATTGAGCATCATTCGAGCAGATGTTGTCTAAATGCGTGCGAATGGTTCGGAATAGAGTGCATCCAGACTGCCATTACGGTCATTGATGAAGCCATCTAATGATATGGTCGTGCCCAAAACAACTTTTTCCATATTTATTCTCCTTTCGCGGGTACTTTATAAATATGGCATCCAAGATAAGGGGCACTTGAGAATTTTATCCCTAGATACAACTATGCTCTCTTATTTTTCAAGCAATTTCTTCATTCCCGTCATTACCATATTCCAATTCTGCTCGGCGTGATCAGCTTCTTCCTGAGAAGCATTATTATCCTGGGTCAAGGTGAGTCTTGTTCCACTACCATCAGAAGCCAATTCGTATCGAACAGTCTGGTAATTTTCGGGCAGATCAGGCTTGCCTGATAAGGCGCTCCAAAAGGTGGAAACCAAGAGCTTTTCCGGCTCGTTTTCTAAAACCTTTCCTTTATCCTCAAAGGCCTTGCCTTCCCATATACCTTTGTAAGTAATGGGACTGCCCACCTGCCAATCAGTGGTCACTTCTGTCCCAAATAGATATTGCTTGATGAGTTCCGGCTTTGTAAGTGCTTCCCATACTTTTGACTTGGGAGCATTGATTGTGATCGAGGTCTTGGCGATAAATGTCTCGTTCATGATTTTAAAGTCTCCTGTAAATTCTTTCTATAAAGAGTTTCAATTCAACAGATCAAAACGCCAGTCATTGCATCGCAAGATGTTACCAACAGGATATTCGAATTCACACGCCCTCGATTTAACGTAAATCCCAGTTTGCGGCAAATGGCATTCGAAGGAACATTATCCACAGAGGGAAAGGCATGCAGGAATTGATATCTGTTTTCGAGACATACATGTGCAATTACTAAAGTGCCGGCTTTTGTTGCGATCCCTTGTCCCTGATAGTCAGGCAGAATATGCCAACCTGTTTCATACGTCAGTTGTTCCCGCCATTTCTTTTCCCAAAAGCCGATACATCCAACAGCTTCAGATGTGGAACTCCCGACAATCTTGAACATGTGATCTGTTTCTGGAAGGTGCAAGTAGCGTTGATGCCGCCGACGGATCTGTTCTTCAGTCTCCGGACCGCCAAGGTGTTTCATCATTTGCGGGTCGCCTAAAAGCTTTTCGAGCAATGGCAGGTCGCCTTCAGACCAAGGTTGGAGTTCCACATCCATTTTATTTATCCATCCCGGCTGGAGGTATGTTTTGGTTGAGGCGGAACAAATTCGTCGGATCATATTTCGCCTTGACTTGACCAACTTATCCCACGTTTTGCCCGGATACGCCGCACGGATTTGCGCTTCACCTTCGTCACCCAGGAAGTTGACGTATACACCCTTGTCGCTTTGTTGGATCGCTGATGCGAACTCAGCCACCCACGCTTCATGCGCTTCTTTCTCAGCCGGTTCCTGATACAACGCTGCAAGGTTGACCATGATCCGGGAGTTGCGATGTGCAAATGCTGTTGCTTCGACAGGGACTCGAGCCATCGCTCCACCCAACACTCGAAGCTGGGTGACTGCCATTGAGCCGGTTGATGCCTTGAGATGATTCAAGATGGTCTCGGCAACGGGACGGTCAACACGATCAATGAACATCGTCCGCGACGCGGCAACGGGGTGATAATCACCGCCTTCTTCTGGAGGGAACATTTCCGGGTAGCGCATGGGACGAATCATATCAGCAAGCGGCTGGGCAAGCGAGCGGAAGGGAGCCAGGACTCGTTTACCCTGTGCCACATCGCCTGCGTACACCATCATTGCCATGGCGATCAGCGTGCCGTGAACTTCCTTTGGCAGGAACGGCATGGGAGGAGCCGGCATGATGTTCAAGATGGTGGAAAGCTCATCGGGGGCAGATTCAGCCTCCCCGATGAAAGAAGCGATGACCTCCTCCGTGGCAGGCAGGACAAGCATTCCGCCCAACACTTGGTCCACATCCTGCAATTGGAATTTAAATCTTGTTGCAACACCGAAGTTCCCGCCACCACCACGGATTGCCCAAAAGAGATCGGGATGAGATTCGTCATCCACGTGAAGGAGTTGACCATTTGCTGTCACGACCTCTGCGGCAAGCAAAGAGTCAATCGTCAGTCCATATTTACGGACGAGATAACCGACTCCCCCACCAAGAGTGATGCCGCCCAACCCAACAGAACCTGTATCGCCGAAGCCAACCGCAAACCCATGTTTACCAACAGCGGACGTAAACTCGCCAGCGGTCAAGCCGGTTTCAGCCCAGGCTGTTTTTTCTTCGAGGTTGATCTGCAAATCCTTCATGCCTGAAAGATCGAGGACGATCCCCTCATCTACCGTGCCATACCCTGCGCTGCTGTGACCACCACTGCGAACAGCAAGTTCAAATCCATGTTCACCTGCCAATTTCACGAGACGTGAGACATCGCCCGCATCCGCCACACGGATGATAGCAGCGGGGCGACTGTCAATACCGCCATAAAAGATGGTGCGCGCCTGTTCATAACGCGAATCATCCGGGGCAATAACCCTGCCATTAAAAAGCGCACGCAACTCTGATATTGAAGGTGGTGCGAAATTGGATACCCGTGAGGTTAGGTTCTTCTTGATTGCCATAATATCTCTCCTAAATCTATAAAGCTCAATTGAAGATAAAAGTCATACTTTTACCTAAGACGACAATTCATATAAATATTAGAACATTTATTCTATTTAGTCAAGGTGAAATTAACTGAAAACTCAAGACCACCCTTTATAAACAATACTACCCAAGAATTCGGAATATAATCCTCCCTGCCATGTTCACAAAACTCTTTCGACAAACAGCCGTTCCACCAGAATATCGCTCCAACTTCATGCACTTATATATGGACATTGGTTGGTATGGTGTACTTAGTGGTTCTGCCATCAATTTCCTCAACATCTACGCTACGCGCCTCGGCGCATCTGGCTTACAGATCGGGTTGATCGGCGCCATGTCTGCCATCGTCAATCTCTTTCTCGCCATCCCGGCAGGTCGCTGGCTTCAAACACAGCGCACAGGTAAAGCCATCTTCTGGTCATCCGTTTTTTATCGCGCTGGTTTTGTCTTATTTATATTGCTCCCCTGGCTTTTCAATGGAGCCGCTCAAGTGGCTGCCATCATCGTCATCACCTTCCTCATGGCAATCCCGCTCACACCGCTTGGCGTCGGCTTCAACGCCCTCTTCGCCGAATCTGTCCCGTCTGAATATCGTGCCCATGTGGCAGGCATCCGTAACGTGATGCTCGCGCTTACCTTCATGCTCACGTCTCTCGTCAGCGGATACATCCTCAATAAAGTCCCCTTCCCCATTGGATATCAGATCGTTTTTGGGATCGGAGCCTTCGGCGCGGCGATGAGCAGTTACCACCTCTATTTCATCCGCCCCCTGCAAACTGATACACCTACGCTTCAATCCTACCCGAATCCTGATTCACTTAAAAATAGTTTTTCTCCCCGAAAAATCTTCTCATCCATCCGCTTCGATGTTTGGAAAACCAAATTCAGAAAAGTTCTATTTGGGCTTTTTGCTTTTCACCTCTCGCAATACCTGGCAATACCGCTTTTCCCGCTATTCAATGTGCGTGTTCTTAACCTCAATGACAACGAGATCGGCATCGGCACTGCGCTTTTCTATTTGACCGTCCTTCTCGGCGCGACACAACTACGAAAGTTTGCTCACAAGATCGGCAACCGTAACGTCACAGGCTGGGGCGTGGTTGGAATCGCATTCTATCCATTTTTATTGGCGCTATCGAGTAACGTTTGGCATTTCTATGGAATATCCTTGTTTGGCGGGTTTGTCTTCGCGATGATAAACGGCGCTCTAGCCAATTACATGCTCGAACATATTCCCGCCCACGACAGACCTTCTCATCTAGCTTGGTATGTCATTATCCTGAATATGGCGGTCCTAATCGGCTCCCTCGGCGGACCTGCATTTGCGGACATCATAGGACTAGCTCCCGCACTCATAGTCTTTGCCGTTTTCCGTTTTATTGCAGGCATCATTATTCTCAAATGGGGCTAATCAGGGATGGAATCTGTCAACGACCGATGAAATTTCAAGGTGCTGCCAAAATGCTGATTATGTTAGAATGAATTCATATGACCGAAGATATCAAAGTTGTAGCTAATAACCGTAAGGCAAGTTTCGAATACTTCCTGCTCGAGAAATTTGAGGCGGGTCTCGTCCTACAGGGAAGCGAGATCAAATCAATACGCGCAGGTCAGATCAGCATTCAGGAAGCGTATATAGATATACAGGATGGAAAGCAAGCCTGGCTCATGGAAGCGCACATCGCTCCCTATGAACAAGCCAACCGCTTCAATCACGAACCACGTCGAAAGCGACGTCTCCTCCTCCACAAAAAACAGATCCGTGAACTGTGGGATAACGTCCGCATCAAGGGCATGACCATTGTGCCGACGCGTGTCTATCTCAAGGGCGGAAGAGCCAAGATCGAGATCGCTCTCGCCAAAGGGAAGAAAGCATACGACAAACGCGCAACGATAGCAAAACGCGACGAAGCTCGCAGTGCAGAACGCGAGATGAGAATAAGGTAACCTTCATGGCTCCATCAACGATTGGCGGGATCAATCAACTTCCAGAAGAGGAAAAGCGCGCCATTTATGCTCGTTATATTCCTCAGGAACTGATCGACAAGTTCGGTTTGCAAAACATTACCAACAATGTCGAACAGCTAAAATTTCGTTTTGCATCCGGTTCCAGCGATGTGGAAATGATGCTTTACCACCAGGTCAATTTCCCCGACCCGATCCTGTATGCGCATCTGACAGACACGATGAACGGACAAATCCACGTATTGCTTTATATTTTAAATGACCCCGATTCTCCCAGATTCAACGTGGACAAAATGCCCGATGGCACCCCAACCAAATTCGGCATATTGAAGCGCAACCTGGAAGCCGAAAAGTCTGCGATGCAGTGGGGATTGTCTCCCGGTCAGGTGAGACGAGGTCTGCGATTGCTTGGTTCTGCGACAAGTACCTTTGAAGAATTCGTAAAGAGCCTGGGGCATGACATGTATTTTGTCGAGCCGCTTTATTATCACAACGCGGTCATTTTCGAGCGTTACGGATTCAGTTATCAGATGGGAAGACGCCAAATGGAGGGAATCAACTCCGGGTTCCAGCCGGGAGGCGAGTTGAGTCAAAAGCTGGATGATTCGAATCCGTTTCGATCATCCAATGCAACGAACAGCATTCGCTTACGGTCATGGGCAATCCACGATGGCATCATGGGGGAACCCTTCACAAACGTAACGATGTACAAACGTGTGGGCGTTTCTGGAAACGTAAGTACAACATCTGGCTGTAAATGGTAACGGCTTTATATCCAGTTCATTTTTACACTTTGGGAGTGTCCCACCATTTTGAAAGCTGTCCCTCTGATCGTTGCGGCTGATTGGCGTAGTGTGAGACATCGTTGAATAACATCAAGCGCACACGTACAGCGTCTTTGAAGTCAAGCACATTCAGACAGGCTGGGGATTGATCGAGACGATCACGATAACCGCGAGCGTCGAATCCGAGCAGACTGCTAATGACCAACCTCAACGTCGCTTTGTGTGAGACAACTAAAACATTCTCCCCTCGGTGTTCCAGGACGATTTCACGGATAATAGGTAGAGCACGGGAAATCACATTGACACCTGCTTCTCCACCTTGCGGCGCAAATGTAAATGGATCTTCCTCCCACGCGGCATATTCATCGGGGTATTGTGACTCAACATCCGCACGGCGCATTCCCTCCCAATGTCCATGGTGAATTTCCCGCAACCCATCTCGCTGAATGAGGGGATGATTTTTCAGACTTGCGAGGATGGTAGCTGTTTGAACCGTACGCGTCATCGGACTGCAATAGACTGCCACAATGGAATCATCTACCAATCGTTCTGCCAAGCGTGCAGCCTGGAATTTCCCCTCATCAGAAAGTTCAACATCCACTGCCCCTGCAAATCGGTCTTCGGCGCTGAGTTTAGTCGCGCCGTGTCTAACCATGAAAATGCGGGTTATTTTTTGTTCAGCCATCGTTGCTCCGTTTGGATATATTAATCAAATGGGTAATGAACAGAGTCCATCACCCATTTGGAAAAGTATCGATCAGTTCATTCCGCCTTGTCATTACAAGGACGTTGTTTACTGGGCTGGTGGCAATCCAAGATTATGTTCCAGATGTGCGATAAACCATGTTACCACGGTCAGTGTAACACCTTTGCGGGCGCCAAACATAAGTTTGCGCTCGACCGCATCCAGCGGAAAGGCATCCACAACAACAGTGCTGACTTCACCATCCGCACGGACTTCACACGAGAGTTCGGTGCGTTCGCCAAGGGTTTGCCCCAAAATTACTTTAGGAAATCTGGCGACGAGACGAAACTTCTCCGGGGCGGATGAGATGATCTTTCCACCCAGTTTTTCAGTGACCTTCAACGCAGCATCAAAAATGCTTTGGGCATCTTTGGGATAATTCTTTTCCTGATGTTGTTCGAATGGCATAGAGACCTCACTTTTGGTTATATTTTTTACGCGATCTCAAGTCGCTCAAAACTTACCTGCGTAAAAAGTTTCTCGATAAGCGAACGCGTGCCAACTTCGGTTCCGCTTAAGCTGGCAGTGGCGGCACCGCTGGCAACGCCCCACCCCAAAGATTCTTTCAACGTAATTTTATGTGTCAGCGCCCAGACCAAACCACCTACCATTGAGTCGCCTGCACCGATTGGGTTTTTCTCTTTTATCTTCGGACTATGAGTCAACCATGTTTCTTCAGGGGTTTGCAAAAGTGCGCCCGCCTTGCCCATTGAAATGACTACATTCTGCGCACCCATTTTACGAAGTGCGGCAGCAGCTACAGCAATTTCATCAGAATCATTTACGGGCAAACCAGTCAAAGCTTGAGTTTCTTCGGCATTAGGTTTTACAAGATAGGGTTGTTCAGCACAGCCAAGTCGCAAGAGCTTGACCCGTGGTATCAAGAATAGCCTGTGCATCATGCTTGTTTAATACATTCACGATGCGAGCATAAAAGTCATCATCAATACCAGGAGGCATACTACCCGCCAACACCCACCAGTCACCGTGTTTCGCCAGCAAGTCGATCTTATCAAGCAATTCCTTTTGTTTAGCCGCATCAACCAGCGGACCCTTCTCGTTGACCTTGATATAGCGATCATGCGATTGAGTCACAATACTGACGTTCGTGCGCGTTTCGCCAGCCACCCAAACAAAATCTGTGCCTATGCCCAGGTCTTGCAAGCCCTTCTGCAACAACTCACCTGCATTCCCACCGAGGAAACCAACGGCGACACTCGGCTCATCCATGCCTTTCAGCAAGCGCGAAACGTTAAAACCTTTACCGCCAAAATCCACACGAGACTCACTCGCCCGCAAAACGGAATCAAACTCCACTTCAGGCACAGTCAGTTCGCGATCAACAGCAGGGTTAAGAGTTAACGTGTAGATCATTCGGGCATCTTCCACATTTTTTCGATGAGCACTTCCTCAGCTTCGTTTGTCCACATCAAGTCCTCGCCCAATTTAGCCGCAACATCAGGCAGACGTTCTTCCAATTCCTTCAGTCCCATCAACGGCAGATTGTGGATTTGTGCGAAGATGACAACTTTGCCCGGATATTTCCCCTCGACGACAGATTCAATCGCGTCAGCCGCCGCTTCCAACCCACAGATAGCTGCCACTGAGCGACCAGGAGATAACGTCCCTGCAACTCTGCGCTCCATCACGGAAGCCTGGTCGTCAATTGTGAGACCTGATGTGCCGGTGTATTGTGCGTTCGAAAGATATACATTGCTGAGATTGACAAATCCCATCGTGCCGTTGGCTACACCTGCAAAGAGTACCAGCATCCCATCCGGCTTCATGACCGTATCGCCCTCTTCCATCAAGCTGGCAACTGGCACACTGACGACAACATCATCTGCGCCTTGATTCTGGGTGGCTTGCATGACAAATTCATGGAAGGATTGTTTCGATGAATTTGGATTGAAGAACAGAAGAGTGCGTCCATTTTTTTGAGCTAATGGTGTAAACATGTCGCTCAAGGTTTGCAGGCGGTCATCGCTGATTTCAGTAGCGATCACAATCTTCGGTCCATTGGGCAATTCGAGTGCGCGCTGGACGTGCATTTGTCCCATGGGACCACCTGCTCCGATAAAGACTGTCGTACCTCCTCCACGAAGTTCACAACGGTTGCGGGCTTCACCATAAGAAGCCGCAATGTCAGTACCATTCGTTCCGACAAAGGCGATGTAATCGTAATGCAGGCGACCAAGGTCAACCTGAACGAGTCCATCGAGTGGTTTTGTGCCAACAAGATTACATGTGCCACGGCGGGCAATGAAGCGTGCGATCTCCCCAACAACACTAGCAGATGTTGGATTCAATATAACGATGTCATCAAAGCCAACACCATTCGTTAATTCTTTGTTGAGCGACTCGTAATCGGCAGGAGTCAAGCCGTTGCGCTCAATGACTTTTGCCTGGGTGTTGGAAACTGCTTGTTTAACAGAAGCAGGCACATCGGTCAGAATGATCGTGGCTGGTGAATCCAATCCAGAAGAAAATGTAAACGAAGTCGAATCGCCTGGCTGACCGATAATCCACATTGTCCCGTCTTTTTTAGGGGTGAGGCGGCGACGCTGAGTGTACGCGCCCATCACACAGCCCCAAGGTTCAAGCAGGGACAACTCGGCATAGCCCATGTCATCTTCAACAGGCAGGAGGCAGGCACCTGCGTCGGTCTTGAGAACTTCGTCGCCAATGAGATGATATTGGATCAGCCCACCTGGAATGGTGTAGCCGTACGCCGTACTTTTACCCTGCTGATATATATCGGGCTGAACGGCGAGACGCTGACCAGGCTTGTAATTGGACTGGAGGTTCTTGCCAACTTTGACGATGGTCAGTGCAACTTCGTGACCAAGGCGCGTGGGGTCAATGGACAGATTGCGGTTGTAAAGTTTGGGATGACTGCCACCCTGTCGAATAATTTTGACATCGGAAAAACACACGCCGATGCTGTCAATACGGACAAGCAATTGATCATCGTTTGGCTCGGGAATAGCGAAGGGTTCGGGTTGACCGTCATGCCCCATTTTTTCCAGACCAGCGCCATACAGATTCCATGCCCAACTTTTTTCGGGCAGAGTGTAATTCAACTTACGATAGGCTTGATATTTTTCGCCCATGATGTTTTCCTCTCAAAGTAGGGGCGACCCGCCAAGGCAAAATATTCGTATTTTTTATTTGGAACATCTTGCTTAACGGGACGCCAATTGGCATTGTAGGGTCGCCCCTACAATAAATATTTAATTAAGATGCTTTTTGACAAGCTCGCGCACTTCCTGCGCTGTGGAACAATTTAATGCTTCGCGAGCCAGTGATTGCAAGTCAGAGATCTTGAGCGAGCGGACCTGCGCTTTGACAGTTGGAATCGACGGAATACTGACGCTCAATTCATCCATGCCAAGTCCGAGCAAAATAGGAATCGCTACCGGGTCCGAACCAAGCTCACCACAAATATCGGCGCGTTTGCCGTGTTTGTGAGCAGATTCAATCGTGTGAGCGATCAAGCGCAGGACAGCAGGATGAAGCCCGTCATGTTTGGATGCAAGCGCAGAATTACCGCGATCCATCGCGAGTGTATATTGAGTCAGATCGTTGGTGCCAATGGAGAAGAAGTCAACTTCAGGGGCGAATATATCAGCCATCAGCGCGGCAGAAGGGACTTCAATCATGATGCCGATCTGCACAGGTGGGGAGTCTAATTCACGGCGCAGTTCCTCGATCAAGGAACGCGCTTGTCGCAGTTCTGAAATGTCACTGACCATCGGGAACATGATACGTAAATTCCCAGAGGGCGCGGCGCGCAGGATGGCGCGCAGTTGTTCGCGGAATAACTCTGGTCGATTGAGGCAAAGACGAATTCCACGCTCACCAAGAAACGGATTTAACTCTGGCTTCATTTGAATGTAAGGCACGGGTTTGTCGCCACCAATATCCAATGTGCGGACGATCACAGGTAACACCTTCATGGTGTCGGCAATGGCGTTGTACACACTGAATTGTTCATCTTCGGTCGGCGCTTTCGTGCGCTCCAGAAAAAGGAATTCCGTGCGCAGGAGACCAATGCCATCCGCGCCCATATGCAAGGCTTCGGCGGCATCTGCAATCGAGCCGGCGTTCGCAGTCACATCCACACGTTGACCATCCTGAGTGACAGCCGGTAACGAAGCCTGTTCTTGTGCAAAGCGGCGATATTCCAACCAGCGACGCTGTGAAAGCAACGCACGTTCCAAAACATCCGAAGCGGGGTTGACAGTCAATGTGCCATCGTTGCCATTCAAAATGACACGCGTCTCCTCTTCAAGCGCCAGCATGGACTCATCCACGCCAACAATGGCAGGAATACCAAGCGCCCGTGCAAGAATGGCGATGTGCGAAGTCGGTCCGCCTTCTACAATTCCAAAGCCAAGTACACGCTCGGGGTCAAAAGAGGCTGTATCCGATGGAGACAATTCACGCGCAACAATTACGACCGGCGTGGTCGGCATGGAAACACTTTTTTCGCTGGGACGACCTAACATCAGGCGCAGGACCCGCTTCCCCACATCCCGCAAATCATCGGCGCGCGCCGCCAGGAGAGGATCGTTTAGCGCGGCAATGTCCGCGGCACGTTCGTCAGTAGTGGCTTTCCACGCTTTAAAGGACTCTGCCCAGCTTCCACTCGCTCTTGAACAGCCCCGATCAGTTCAGGGTCATCCAAAAGCTCCATATGTGCTTCGAAAATGGCAGCTTCAGCGCCCATCTTTTTATCATTCATCTGTTGATGCAGTTCAGCGAGTTGCGCCTTCGCAAGAGTTAACGCTTCGGTTAAATTGAGTTGATTGTCAGAAGACAACGTATCATCATTATCAAGATCGTACTCAACTTGTTGAAAATGGAAAATTGGACCAACGGCGATACCAGGTGCAGCACCAACTCCCTTGATCACACCAGGTTCAACTGTTTCAATTGTCTGGGGATTTTTTGCAGGCGCTTCAACCTTAACCGAAACTGGTACCGTTTCGACAGGAGGATCATTATCCCCAAGCCCTGAGAGGATGGCTGCCTCGATTTCGGCAATCGCTTTTTCCTCATCGTCTCCATTGGCTTGAACGGTAATGTCGCTGCCATTGACGGCACCGAGCGTCAACACAGAAACCATGGATTTGGCATTCGCCCGCTTCCCTCCATGATGGAGGCTGATGTTCGATTTAAATTGTTTGGCTAAATTGACCAATACCTTCGCGGGACGCGCGTGCAAGCCGGTTTTATTTTGGATTACAAGCTCAATTTGTTTCATAACAAACTCTGTGAATTCTGCACGGACATCAGATATCCATGCGAAAAAGAAAATTTCAAGCAGATTGTTTTTCGCCCAGATGTTTCACAACAACCTCTGGATCGGTAGTTTTCAGTAACTCAGCAAGGCTTTCTTCATTGTCAATCACATCGGCAAGGTTCGACAACACTCCCACATGTTCATCCGACGAGGCAGCGATGCCGATCACCATGAACACTTTCTCGCCTTCATCCCATTCCACGCCCTCTGTCAGTTGCAGGACGGAGATTCCAGTTTGCAAAATATGATCACGGTTTTCATAAACTCCATGCGGAATGGCAACCCCGTTCCCCAAACTAGTGGACATGGACTGCTCACGGGCTAACATTCCATCAACATATTCAGGCAGAACACAGCCAGAGGTTACAAGCAATTCTCCAGCCTTACGGATGGCATCTGCCTTATCCGTGGCGCTTGCTTGAAGGGATATTCGATCTTTGGAAAGGATAGACATTTTTATCACCTGTTGGTTTTTCTCCCCGCATGAGACAGAAAGCCACAATCAAATCCTCCGACAGGAGTTTGACCTTAAGACTTCCGTCACCAACAACGAGGGACGGCTATTTTCGTTTACTTTATATTTCGGTTGAAACGATTTCAGTTTTTTCGACAAGCGCCTTGATCAGCTTATCGAAAACCGGGTCGTTCAAAAAATGATTGAAAGCCAGCACCACTGCATTGGGAGCCTTCGCGCGGGCAGTTTTGGCAAGCCCTTTGTGGACGATGACCAACTGTGCATCCGCTGGAATTTCGCGAGCAGGCTTATGGAAAACGACAATATCCACAATTTGGGCGGCTTTCAATTTTTTCTTCAGGGAGTTTACACTCATCAGACTGGAACCCATCCCAGCCTCACAGGCAAAAATAATCGTTTTAACTTCCGCGGCAGAAATTGACTGGGACATCTTTATATTCTCCTTACAGAAATTTTGACAGATGCGGTAGCGCAGTATAATCGTACACGGAGAGGAGGCTGCCGCACCTGCCAAATAGTTGACCTGTTTTAGTTTGCGTCTAAGCCAGGCCTGGTACACTACCCACAGTAACGGAAGCCTCTTCTTCAGTTTCTTTGACAGGATTGACACGTAGGATGAAAGCGCCAACCAGGAAGGAAACAACCGCACCAATTACGACACCGGTCAAAACCTGGAAGTGTTGTCCGGGCGGAATGACCGCAAGATAAGCAAAGATGGAACCAGGCGAGGGGGTGGCCACAAGACCAGCTCCAGAGATCACAAACCACAAGTCAGCCGAAAAACCACCAGCGATCATAGCCAGAATCATAACGGGATGAGCAAGCACATAGGGGAAGTAAATCTCGTGAATGCCACCGAGAAAGTGGATGATCATGGCACCAGGGGCAGAGTCTTTCAACATAGTGTCCTTTTTGCCTGCAACGTAGAAAGCAATTAGCAAACCGAGACCAGGACCAGGATTGGTCTCAAGCAGGAAGTGGATTGCGCGACCCGTCTTCTCTGCAGCAACCACACCCAACGGGGCTAATACGCCGTGATTGAGTGCATTGTTGAGGAACAGGATCTTGGCGGGCTCAATGATGATGGCTGCCAGGGGCAGGAGGCGTGCAGTCACCAACCAATCCACGGCAGCACCGGCGGCATTGCTGAGGCTTACTACAACAGGACCAATGACGATATTGGCGATCAGAATAAGGATAACACCGAGAATGCCAGCCGAGAATGTGTTATAGAGCATCTCGAAACCGACCGGAATTTTTTCTTCCAAAACCTCGTCAATTTTCTTCATGGACCAACCACCCAACGGACCCATGATCATGGCGCCCAGCATCATGGGAATGTCTGCTCCGACAATGACACCCATGGTTGCGGCTGCGCCGAGCACGCCGCCACGATGACCATGAACCATCTTACCGCCTGTATAACCGATCAGCAGGGGTAACAGGTAAACGATTATTGGACCAACCAGTTTGGCAAATGTTTCGTTCGGGATCCATCCGGTCGGGATGAAGAGGGCTGTAATCAAGCCCCAGGCAAGGAACGCTCCGATGTTGGGGATGACCATGCCAGCCAAAAAGCCTCCAACTTGTTGCAACTTTTCTCGCATTTCTATTCTCCTTTTAAGATTTTTTATTTTTGCCTGAATTTCAGGCCTTTCTAAATTACAGGTAACGGTCGGAACGTTACCGTGTAAACCAAAGAGGGCACGCTAGCTCAAGTATTGAGTGATAGCGTCGATATCTTCCGGCATAAGCAAAGGATGTACCTGGATCACCTTTGGGCTATGTGCGTATTGTCGGGGCAGCGGAACAGTTGTAAGAATTTAAATCAGCCAAGGAGACAAGAGTTGGGGTGAGGTCGCGCAGGGAGATAACTTCAAGGTTGCTAAGATTGGGAAAACGCGCATGTAAGCGCGCCACTAGTAGCTGTGCCGTTGCCATCCCACTTGGACAGATGACAAAGACATGTTCAAAACGATATGACCGATTGCGGATAAAAGCCGCTCGCAACAACACAACGAGGTTATTGATCTCGCTTTGTGGAAGAGTTACGCCAGTGAACTCATATACGAGTTGAGAAATTTCATCTGCAACAATATGCTCCTTCTCGTATTTGTCCGGCAGACCGGCGTTATTTAATGCTGACGGAAACCAAAGGGTAAAACGCTGGCGAAAACAGGCTGGGACAATGTTATTCAGTAAACCGTTTTGTAATATGCGATCGTGCTTCAGCTTTGAAATACCGAAAGCCAGGCTAATATGCTCCATTAGTCGTTCGCTTAGAGCCGAAAAGTCACTCTCGCCATCCAACTCTCCAGGAATAATCTCGTTACGTGGTGCCGCCATCATTTCCATGGCAATCCCAGCCACATCACTGGGACTCCAAATTGAATTCAACTCACGTCCCAGCCGTCTGGCAATATAAGATGCGACAGTCCACATCCTTGCAGATTGTAAGTATGCCAAAAGCTCATTGTCCACATCGATGTGACTGCCATTCTGCACTCGATTAGACATAATTGCAAAAACAAGCGCAAGGTGCAAGACCGCATCATCAGTAAAACGTCCGCCCAACTGTTCTTCTGCTTTGGCTACGAGTCCGATTATCCGGCGCATATGCAAGCCAGAGACAAAATCATTAATATATTCAACCAATTGGAGATGTTGAGCATCACCTTGCAAGCTGAATTTCAAGCCATCCGCGTGTGTAATCACTGTAACAGGCTCACTGCTAAATGGAGCCTCACCCCACAATAATTCTGCTAAAGCCTGCTGACAGTCATGCTCGGCTCCACTAACCTGAGTGCCGAAGTGTGGCTTGCGGATAAGACTGATCTTTTGTTCCTGCAGCCACTTTTCGATTTCATCCAGATCTTTCATGATCGTCATCCGTGAAACCTGCGAAATTCGTTCCAATTGAGAAAGAATAAATGGCTCTGTCCTTGTTAATAAAAACAACGCCAGTAATTGCTGGCGCTGACTCACGGAAAGAATAATTTGAAACTCGGATTGGATATTAATTTTTTGAACCAGATCATGGGCTTGATCTGAAGTAATTGACATAACAAATCCAACACCCGGCAATACAGCCAAATCCTGATCGTGCTGCTGCAACCAAACTCTAACCCCTTGCATATTATAGGTTACCTGCCGCGGTGTCAAATGAAGTATTTCAGCCAGTTCAACAGAACCAATTGGCCGATTTACATCAAGGATGACTCGGAGAATATCTCGCTGGCGGGTAGTAAGAGCTAACATTGCCTACACAATCCCATTCATTAAACACGGATCTTGACCGACTTACGTAATTCTATTTTAGGTTAATTCTTTATTAATGCTTACCCATTTAGGGCATCTTTTGTTGGGTAACTAATAACAAAATTATACTATTTGTTTGTTCGGTAAATCAGCACTGAATTGCATCACAGGAAATGTTACTGTGGGAAGTATCGTTGCATCAGGGAAAATGTTACTTTCCGATAGGCAAATAAGCCAGTCGGAGGAGCAACATGATGAGCCTGAAAAGCAAGCGTGAATTATTAGAAGTAGTGCGACCCAGATACCTGAAAGCGAATAAAGTTGAAAAGCAGAAGATGCTGGATGAGTTTACCTGTGCGACTGGATACCATCGGAAACATGCGATCCGGTGTTCTGAAAACCAAAGTGCAAGTTCAAAACCACCTGAAAGGGAAAACCAAAACCTACAAAACCATCTATGGTGGTGAAGTCGTACAGGTACTCGAACAAATATGGGAAATCTATGGACAGATCTGTTCCAAACGACTGCAGCCCATATTACCTGAAGCAATCAAAGTGCTGGAGCGTTGCAAAGAAATTGAACTTTCCAAAGATACAAAAGAGCTGCTTTTGAAAATCAGTTCAGCCAGTATAGACCGTTGCCTGCGTCCTGTCCGCTGTAAGTCGTCACACGGCTTGAGTACCACCAAACCTGGCAGCCTGCTCAAAAGCCTAATTCCCGTACAAACCTTCACGGCTTGGGATGAAGAGCGACCTGGTTTCATGGAAATTGATCTCGTGGCACACTGTGGGAACACTACAGAAGGGCAATACCTGAACACTTTGACCTGTACCGATATTTCTACAGGCTGGACGAGATGTCACCGCTCTGGCACATCGCTCACAACAGATTGTTTCTACAGCCATCCACCGCATGCGTCAACGATTGCCTTTCCCTTTGCTCGGCATTGATTCGGATAATGGCAGTGAGTTCATTAATGACTTGCTGTATCGTTACTGTCTGGATGAGAAGATCACGTTTACCCGTTCCCGCCCTTACCAGAAAAACGATCAGGCACATGTTGAGCAAAAGAATTGGTCTGTGGTCCGTCATACCGTTGGTTATGATCGCTGGGAAACAGATCAGGAGCTTGCCATTCTCGAAAGTATTCATGATGATTTACGGCTTTACATCAATTTCTTTCAGCCATCTTTCAAACTGATTGCCAAAGAACGCATTGGCAATCGAACCATCAAACGGTATGATACAGCTAAGACACCTTACCAGCGTGTTCTTGAACGCAAGGATATTTCCAGTCGAAGCCAAAGCGCGGCTGAGTGAACCTGTATCTGCAACTCAATCCCGCTGAACTTCGCCGTCGGATTGATCAGAAAACTGCCAAACTTTGGAAAATTTCTCGGTAACATTTCTGTTTGATGCATTACGGACTCATGCACAGCACGATGTTGCCACCCGCATTAAACTCTGACACTTCGACAGGCTCAGTACACTGCCTTCATCCTGCAGGTCACAAAATTACCTGATCCTCCTCCTCCCTAACGCGCATATTGGGTCGCAAAATAATCGTCTCAATAGGCGTGTTAAGGAAAACATCTGTGACGGTCAGCATTTCCTCATCAGGCATGGTCTGGTAGGCTTTCATTTATGCGAAATAGTGATTTAGCTCATCAGACGCATATACACGTGCCCGCGTTTACGGATATCCATCCAGTACCGGCACAATATGCACAGCCATGCCTGAATGCGTGTCAATGAATATCGCGGCAACTTTGCCATAATCTTCCACGCGTAAAGTTCGATGGCCAACAGTGCAATTCGTGGCAGCAGAGAGTCCGTCGGCAAAACATCCGTCAGTTTCAGTGATAACGAGAAGCCGCTTGGAGCCGCGATTCGGCTCGAGCTGTAATGAGCAGATTCCCCTGAGTCCGATGCGGACCCCGAGAATCTGACGAGGGCAAAGATGACTATGATCCCGAGACGAAATCTCAAACAGGGTCTGTAGATCTTCCATTGTCATTCTCCTTGTCAAATCATCAACACCACACCAAAGAATATCCCCATTGCAATGACCAACCACCAATCCAGGACACCGATCCGGATCGGGGCTTTCTTACTGAGTTCAGGTTGAAATGCCCGCACTTCTGCCGCAAGGACAATTTCGTCCGCATGGCGTAACGCGTTGGTCATAATGGTTAACAATAATAACTGAACACCGCGCCACCATTGAGCACGGAAGCCGCCGCGCATGCGTAGACTATGCCAGGCATTTACGCTCGATTGGCGCAAATCCGGCAAGAGATTGGCAGCAACGCCGATGGAAAAGCCCAAACCTTTCAATCCACTGCGTTCCAGCAAACCAGCTAATTCAGTGATATTGACCGAGCTTGAAAGTCCATCTGCTGCCATCAGGATCGCCACGGCGCGTAATGTCATTTGTATACCATTGAGTACTGCGGTGGAGGAGATGGACAAACCTAATATCATCCAATCTATTTCCGCGTCTGGAGCGGCGAAAAACAGGTTCATGAGAAATAAACTGCCGAGGATGAAAAACCAGCGCGGTCGCATTAATCGATGAAGCGCAAATGGATACAACACACTTAACACAGCTATTGCCAGGAGCGCAGGTATAACTCCGCGCTCTGGCAATGGAAGCAAGACCGTTCCCAGCGCCCACAGGAAAATGCCCAGGTGACCAAGGCTCCCGATGATCGGCTTGGGATTGGATGAAGTGACGAAAGTGGTTTCAGCCTGCTTGAGCATTATGGGATCGCTATGATCTCTGTCAACTGGCGCGGGTTCATCTTTCCGCCTTCATTCGGCAATACCATGCGGAAAGGTAATTCATCTTCAGCCAATGCACCGTCTACGCGTGCATATGCAACGATTGTATCTTCGCGGCTGTAAAGCGCCGAATCATAGTTGGCAGTGAAGCCATCACTTGCCACCGCCTTGACCGCAGTCAGGGAGCCCGAATCAATGCCTGCATCAGCAAGCAGAGCAGTCAAAGTGACGCCAACATAGGTCACATCATTGACGGTTGCCTGTACTTCGCCAAGCGATTTGAGGTTGTCGGCGGTGTACGACTTTTCAACCTTGCCATCCGAGACCTTCAAAGCGGCGCCAGCAGATTCCTGAGCCGCGGGTGCACAGGCAGAAATAGCCAGTACAGCAACCATTGCAAAAAGTAAAAAGCGTTTCATCGTATGTCTCCTAAAAGAAAGTTATGATCCAGCGGGTTCGGGAAGAGTTCCGCTCAGACGAATCTTTAAAACAAGTCCGAGTTTCCATGCCAGCCAGCCGCCGATACTGCCCAGCACAAGATGTAACGCGATCATCGCGACCACGATCCAAAGCGCGGCTTGGGACGGCAGTCCAAACAAACGACTGCCTGCATCAAGCAGGTCCAACCATACGAGGACCAAATTGCGACCGAACAAAAGCACACCGGTCACAAATGGTTGGAACACTGTCCATAACGCGCCGCCGGCACACGCAAGAACAAAAGACAGCGCGGATGGCTTTGGGAAGATATCCAAAATCAATTCGGCGATCAAAGCTTCAGCGAAGATACCCACCATCGGACCGATCACAACACTGCCGATGCTGAACAACTTCAATACCATGGCAATGATGCCGATAAAGATCGTCGAACCACGATGTGGAACAAATAACCTTCCCATCGAAGCCACCATCACGCCAACAATTGCAAGCATCATGCCACTTAACGGCAGGTTAATGGCATGGAATACCGAGCCAAGACTGATCTCAACCAAACCCCATAACGCACCGAAGACAGCCATCATTACAAGTTCACGGGTCGAGTATTTCATTTTCGTTCCTTTCATATTCAAAGCGGCTTACGAGCAATCAACTGCGCAATTTGTCGTTTTTTATCGGGATGATCGGGCCGATGTGTTTCAACATAATGGATCAGTTCCCATTCACCGAACGTGTTCCGCAATTCCAACGAATCCAAATAATGATCCTTCGGAGTCATATTCTCCTTCCACAAAAATGTTTCGAAGATCAACAATCCACCAGGCTTGAGGGAGTTGCGGTATGTCTGTAAAAGCGGACGCGATAAATAATAGAAATTCAAGATGACGTCGAAATGCTCTCGCGGAAGCCAGGGATCCACCAAGTCCATCACTGCTAGAGAGACAGGCAACGCCTCTTTCTGGACCTGGGGCTGGGCGAGGCGCAAAGCGGCAATGGACACATCGAGGGCGACCACCCTCCAACCACGCGAAGCAAGGAATCTCCCTGTCGGAGTCGTTCCGCAAGCCACATCTAAGACCAATCCGTTCTGAGGCAACAGATTGAGATGCGATGTCACCAGAGGGCGTGGTAGTTTTTGGGAATAACTTGTTGCTTCCTTTATATATCTATCGTTCCATAGTAACGCGTCAGGATGCTCCAAGAGAAACCTCCTCAGCCAAGACCATGCTCCTCGACGCAGGATCAATCTTCCCATCCAGAATGATGCGCCCCGAGTCCATGAGCAGGACACGACTTGCATAACGATGCACCAGTTTGAAGTCATGTGTGATTACCAGAATGGCAGTCCCCTGCGCATTGAGGTACAGCAGGCAATCCATCAATTGTTGAAGGTGACGCCAATCCTGTCCAAGTGTAGGTTCATCGAGAATGACAAGTGAGGGACGCAGGGCAACACATGAAGCAAGCGCCGTCCGCTGCTGCTGTCCTATGGACAACGAGAAGGGACGGTGTGTACGAAATTGAAGCAAGTCTGCGCTTGCAAGAGTTTGTTCATGAATATCGACATTGAAACTACGATAATTGCGCGGTCCAAATGAAACTTCCTCGTCCACTGAATCAGTGAAGAGCTGATCGGCAGGGTTTTGGAAAAGCAATGCAATATCGAGTCCGGGGCGTGGGTGGGATTTTCCGTCTACAAGAACTTTGCCATGGAGCGGTTTAAGTAAACCAGCCGCCGCCAACGCCAGTGTGGATTTGCCCGCTCCATTATTACCAACCAACGCGACAAATTCGCCTGGAAAAATCTTCAAGTTTACATCTTGAATAATAGCCTGACCGTTATAACCTGCCGTGAGATCTGACAGGTCAAGCAATGGCTGTTGACCTGCGGGATGATGTCCATTTGGGGTAAGCAGATGCGACCAATCAGTAAGTGATTCAACAGTTGGACGACGCAACCCGTATTTATGAAGCACATGATGATCACCAAGCACTTGGTCAAAATTTCCTTCTGCAACCTTTTGACCTTCGTGCAACACAAGTACTCTGTCGGCAATACGGCGGATTTCAGCAAGGCGATGCTCAATTAGGATCATCGTGAGTCCGTATTGGCGGCGCAATTTTTCCAGAGCAGTGATAATGCTTTGCGTACCAGGCACGTCGAGCGATGCCGTGGGTTCATCAAGTATAAGCACGTCGGGACGCATTGCTAAAGCAGCGGCGATTGCAAGACGCTGGATTTGTCCGCCAGATAGGTTGGCAGGTTTTCTGTCGCGCAGTTCGTTCAAGCCAACAGCATCCAATGCCCACTCCACGCGCGCCGACACTTCATCCTCGGTCAAACCCAGGTTATACGGACCAAAGGCAATTTCATCATCGACACGTAAATGAAAAAGATGCGCGCGCGGATTCTGAAACACAATGCCAACCCGTTGTGCAATTTCCGCTGTCGAGCTATGAATTACATCCAATCCAGCAACACTTACAGAACCTTCAACCTTTGCTGATATTGTGTTCGGGATGATCCCGGTCAAAACACGCGCCAAGGTCGATTTTCCGCAACCCGATAGACCCGTTACAACCAGACATTCACCTGCCTGCACATCGAACGAAACATTTTGCAGAACTTGATTCGCGCCATAAGAAACGGTCAAGTCGCGGACGTGAATCATATTTCGGACTCCGCGAGAACATTGATCTGTTGCGCCCAGGTCCAGCGTAATTGCGCAATGGGCAGCAAGGACGGGCGTATCGTTACAAACATTGGGATGTCTGGGCGCGATTCGATAATTGTAAGACCAGCCGACAATCCCACGCCATGGTCAAATTCAAGAGGTCCTATTTCATCCAAGATGAGTAAGTCAGAGACTTCAATTTTTTCAAGGATGGCATTCCCCCATTCAAGTGTTTCAGCGACCAATTGCCAATCCGAAGTCCACAAATCGCCACCTGAATCCCCGCGGCGATAGGCAAGACGGCGATGTTCACCAGTCATCAGATCCAGTAAGTCTATTCCGACTTTTTGACCATTTTCGAAAACTGCCGGTGAAATTAACCCTCCCGGGCGCATGCCAAGAGAGCGAGCGTGTTCAATTAATTCCATACACCAGCGGGTTTTTCCTGAACCACGCGGTCCGGTGACAAGTGTCAACCCAGGCTTGATATCATTTACAGAAATGAAACTCGCCAGGAGAGAGCCTGACGAGCGACTAGACATTTGCACAGTCTCATGCTCCTTTCCAAGTCCATCCCATTCGCATTGGGATTTCGGGAGGCCAGCCTGTTTCCAAGATAACCTTTGCCCTCAGAAGAGGGCCGTCCATTCCGCCGTGACACTGGTTTTAGGCAAAACAGATCGGAGTGATTTTTATAGGATGAATTCTTTTTGAATTCAATCCATTTTGATAATACCGGAGTCCAACTTTTTTTACATCATCATTACGGGTGTTTTTTTCTATCATCCCTTTGGATGATGACAAAGATCACTTCATTAGATCCTTCTTCATCTTTTCCACTTCGTCGAGAACATCAAGTTCCGCCTTTAGTTCACCTGAAAGGGAGGCGAAATAAGCTTTCGTATTACGGACAAACTTGCCTATTTCGCGCGGCTGAACGCGCCAACCGTTCTGGACCAAGAACAATGGCAGCCAGCAATACTATGACAACCAGCTCGTTTCCACCAATACCGAAAAAGCTATCCATATTAACCTCTACCAACAATGGCAGCCAGGATGACACTGATCACATAAAGGCCCATCAATGGAGCCATGACCAGCCCCATATTGACCGGGTCAACGGTGGGAGTCACAGCCGCAGCGATGAATGCCATTACGACCACCGCATAACGCCATCCGCTTGCCAACTGTTTCGCCGTGACAAACTTCAATTTCGCAAGGAACATAATGATCAGCGGCATTTCAAAGCAAACACCGATCCAAAACATCAACCGAGTGATGAATTCAAAGTAATTTTCCGGACGGACTTGCGTGGTAATGCCCATAAAACTAGACAGGAAAGGAATCGCGGTGGGCAACATCACAAACCATGTAAAAGCCATCCCCCCCACAAAGAGAAGCGTGGCAAAAGGGATCATGATGAGCAACCAGATACGTTCGTTGTTCTTTAGTCCAGGGAGGACAAACGCCAGAATCTGGTAGACAATGATTGGCATACCAAGAACGAATCCACCTAAAAGCGATACCTTCATAAAGATGGCGATGTTTTCGGTCAGCTCAATGGAAACCAGCTTTCCAATCCCACCAATCGGTGTGGCAAGATACTCGATAAGTTGTTGAGAGAAAGCAAAACTGATCGCTGTTGTGATGATCAAGGCAAAAAACGCCTTGAAGATCCTGATCCGCAATTCGTCGAGGTGTTTTAGGAGTGGTGCAGAACTTTCCATCTGCACACTAGCCTTGCGATGGGCGCGGCCAAAAGCGCCAATTACCTGGCGCCAATTGCGTTTACGTTTTTTGGAGGCCGCAACTTCTGTGCTCACAGCGAATACTACACCTTTGTTTCCTTTGTATCCGGTTCGTCCTCACCCTTAAGTCCCTTCTGGAAATCACGTAAACCCTGTCCTAATTCCCCTGCGATTTTGCCGACACGCCCAACACCGAAAAGCAGTACGATGATGACGAGAATGATGATCAACTCCGGGGTACCAAGTCCAAACATGTTATTTCTCCTTATATATCTGTTGAAAGACGGAAAGATTGTGGCGTTGTAACGTCCACTTTAAGTTCGCGTAAAACCGATTCGTTTTCACGCGTTTCGATTACATTGTATGAAACACCAATGTCAATATCCATTTTTTTGAGACTACTGATCTTATTAACGTGAAATTCAAGATAATTATTTTGGTCATTGATAAAATAGTCACGATACCCCGATTTATCAAAGAGTTGTTGAACGGCAGGCATGTCTTCGCCAAACACTTTAGCGCTCTTTAGAAAATAATCCTTTTGTGAGAAATATATCCGTTTCGGAAGTGTTTGTCCGCTATCTTGTTTGTAGACCTGACCCGTATGTTTGTTTTCCAGCGAGCAATAATGCACACCCAACTTCAAACCGGCATCCAGTGCAAACTCGATCAAATCGAGGCAGACGGTTTCGCTTCCTGCGACAGGAAGTCCACCTGCATACCAATAGTCATACAACACACGAAAAGGACGCGCCTTGATCTTGTAATTTTTCTCGCGATAGATTTCAGCATTGTTCAATGGGAAACAAAGTTCCAACAGGTTAATCCCAAAGATACCTAGACGGTCGAGCTCAATCAACACATCCTTCATTTCAGCCAGCGTACCCGGCATGACAGGCATTTCCACCATTACGTTCGGGATATATTCGCGCGCCAGAGCTATGTTGTTATATGTATTACGATGTCCCTTTGCAAGATCGTGCATACGGATGCTAAAACGGATTTCTTTCAAGCCTGACTTTTGTAGAGATTCGAGAGTCTCGCGATCAATATGATCACCACTGGTATAAAGACGCGTATGCGAAGCAGGATACAAACTACGGACATGGTCAAAGAAACGATATGCCTCTTCCTTGTATAAAAGTGGCTCCCCCCCCGTCAACGCTACATGCTGGAGACGTTGACCGGAAGCACGCATTTCATCCAATTCTGCAATTGCATCACGCATATGCTCACGAAAATATTCGTAATTTTCCTGGTTGGGGTTGAAACAATAAAAGCAATCGCGATGACACTTCAATGAGATAAAAAAAGTGGAACTGCCAACACCGGTCTGGCAAGCCACACAAGAGGGGGAAATGCGATTTACATAAACGCTCTTTCTTCCATTCCGCACCGCCGCGCCTTTTCTGGACAAACTGCCAACCTTCTGAGTAACATCATCCACCGTATCCTGAGATTCAACTTCAAGTCCCATCTGCTGAACCTGCGCCATAAAATCATGATAAATATTTACATACTTGGCGGCATAATCGCGCAAAACAGGATTCCTGATCTCAGACAAGGTGGATTTCGCCACATCCAGAATCATGAATGCGATTCCTTTGTCGTTCGAGCCGCCAGAGCCTTTAATTCCGATGGCTTCATAGATCCAAAAGGATGCACACTTCGATATTCACATAACGCACACAACCGCGCACCTGATTTAGATGCCATCAATGTTTTGCAACGTTCACACCGGACCAACTCACCTGATCATCGCGACAATGGGCTCTTTCTCGCTAAAAACTTGATCGAAAGATGGTGCTCGTTCAAAGGTAATCGCATCAGGTAAACAAACATGCTCACACAAATCGCAACCAATGCAATTTTGTGGCAGAAATGAAATTGTAAAAGTTGTCTTTTCCTGATTCTTTTCAAAGTGTAATGCTTCAGTTGGGCAGGCTTTTCCGCACGCACCACAAGCTGTGCAGTCTTCGGAAATATTCAATACGACAAAACCAAATCCATCCAGATTGACAGACGAGCCGGATGGATACTCCGGTAAATGTGACACTGCAGACAATAAACGTAAACGATCACGACCAGCTTGATGTTTGGACGTGGTCAGTCCATTTTCCATGGCACGTGCCATGGCGACCTGTCCCTGCTGCGCCATCATGCGGAACAAATCACGGCGTGAAAGTGGTGGATTTTTTGCATCCCATACAGGGCGCTCAACAGTCACTTCAAGTTCATCCAGACAGACCACATTGTCCGTTTTATCCCACGCGGCAAGGAAGCGATTAGCTCGTTCGGCTTGTTGACGAATCTGTCCGTTGAGAGTCTGCCATTTGCAGGCGCGGCAGGCATCGGCGCGGAGAATGATGCGTTCCAATCCAAGAGCAGAGAGGGTCAAAAGCGCGCCAGTTCCCAATCCAGCCAAACATCCGTGGACGTGAATCCCAATATTTTCAGAGTTTTCGCCTTTTTCAGGTTGAGGATGCAGTCCACAAATTAATTCAACAGCTTGTCCTTCCACATGCGTAATGCAGTTCAACAATGATGACACATCATCGTCAGCATGATACGCGCCAACCGGACAAGCCGGAAGGCAGGCAAGGCAGGATTGGCAGACATCCAGGTTTAGAACAGGAGGTTTACCGGCTGTGATTGCATCTACCGGGCAAACATCAAAACAAGCCGCGCAAGTTGAAAACTGGTCTTGCGAATGCAAGCAGTGTTTTGTATCAAGAAGTATTTGCGAACGATCGATCGAAACCAATCGTTCGGCGGCGTCAAGCAGACTCAAAGCGAAACCTCTTTAGGCAATTCTATTTGAAGAGTTTCTGCAGCAGCTAAAAGTGCACCACAGGTTAAATGTGCAACACCGCGATAAAAATCTGTCTCGGCGCGATTCCAAACCAACCGAGCCCAAGCCATTCCCCAGCGAAGCAAATGTTCGCCCAAAAATTCTCGCTGGGCTTGCAGGTGTTTTTCAAAGGCTTCCGAATCATCCGCCCCCAAGGCTGTCAGAGACTGCGTTGCAAGATGCGCTACGAAAATCAGCTCAAGACCAATGTGATCGTCGGGTTCATTGTGTATCCGTTCGGACTCCAATCCAAAACGCGCATACCATTCTCGAACCTGCAGGGTTTGTTCCTGAAATACAAAATGGCGTTCGTTAAAATATACCGATTCCCAAAGCGGTGCAATCATATGGTCTATGCCAATGAAAAGATTCAGATGGTCCTGTTTAAGCGCCTTGAATTCCTGCTCTGTAATACCTGCATGATTCTCTGCGCTCCAACGTTGGAGCAGTTCCAGCCCGTGTTGAATGTCTGCCTGGTCCGCGCCAAAAGGCGCCTCAGCAAAGACATCTTCGCTTATAAGGGTCTCAAGCCAGGTTTTATCCAACTCTTCAAAGAAAACCTTTCCAAGCAAGCCGAACAACAAAGCTTCCCCCATTAATACCGAGTTCCAATTATTTTGCATATCAATCTGTGCCATCAATGTTTTTCCTTGAAACTTGAAAGATTTTTTCGTCTTTTCCAATATGAGAATAATACAAATAGCAGAATAGCGGGTAGGGCTACAAGTGAGATAATATAGGTGATAAAAGTAATCATTTGGGCGATGCCAATTCCTGCCTTTTCCAACCAAGTTCGCACACGTGCGCCAATCGAAGGCTCGATAATTTCAGAGACTGGTGCTTCGGCTAATGCAGGATGCAAAGCCATCACGACCGCCCGTTCCGCCGAAATGGTCTGCACTTCGCCATTGGTTAATGCGACCATCTGCCCGCTTCCCACTTTCACTGGAGCCTGCCCGCCGTCCGAAGTAAATTGTGCGCTGCCCTTGCGGACATATAACCAACCTGCGCCTTCTGCTGGGAAGCTCAATGGCAAAATCAGCATCAAGAATTGTCATTCGCCCAGTAGGAAGAGTTACAGTTAGGGGTTGTGGAGCGCTTCCGTTTCCCCAAAGCCAGCCATGATCAAGATCGATCGCCAAACCGTTGACCGCAACCTCAGTCTCAGGGGGAATATTTATGTAGCCATTTCCCCAATTTATTTGCTGGATATCTGGTCGTGCCACCAGTTGAAAGTCAAGTGACTGCGATAAATCAGCTATATGTTTTGTAGTCGAAAAATATCCAGGTGCGGAAACTGTCAAATATCCCGCATCCAGAAGGTAACTCCGAAATCAGAAAGCTACCGGATATAGGATCTACGGCATAGGCGTTGGAACTCCCATCAATTGTCAACCAGGCAAACGGCAATGTTTCCCCATCCGATGCAGAAACAGTTCCTGAAACCGAATTGGCTTTGACAATGTCAATGACAGTACTTGCCTGTGGAGAGTAAATCAAGTCAACATTTTGTTCAATGGCAGACAGACCATGCTGTGAAAGCAAAAACGGATCAGGTACGATAGCGTATTGGCTGACTGGAATTTGAGGGAAGGAAAATTCGTTCTGCGCGTCCACTACAGCAGAGTACACAGGTCCAGCAGGCAATTGGACTGCCCAAACCTTTACACCCTCCAGCGCATTGGGCTGACTCTCTCCGACTATCTTGCCTACGAGTTGACCTGTTTCGACGTGAGCGAGAAGAGTTACAAGCGGATGGGATGTCTCACTTGGGATCATTGTTACGAAGGTAGGCTGATCGCTCGAATACAGTTTGCCTTGATAAACCGTTGGCGGAATACTCACAGAGTAATGAGTGGTAGCTTGCGCGAGTTGGTTGAGCAGTATCTGGGCTACACCGTTTTGCTCGGTAACACCATGACCAAACCAGCGCGCCATTCATAAAACACAGCATTGCTTGAACGGGAAGCCCAGGCAATGGTTGATGAGTGAATGCATCAACCACTTCAATCAGGCAGGGTTGCGGTTTCGCTCGCATCTACTTTAATCCAGCGTTCGTCGGAGACCATGGATCCATTCGGATCGATGGCAGTGACAACAAGTCTTACATCACCGTTCGGCAGTGGTGCCTGCGCCCGATAATCCTCATGACAGGGAAGACAATCGCCACCGTTGGGCTTGGTAATATATGGAATCTTGCCTTGCGGATTTATCAAAAGGTTAAACTTAAATTGTCCAGTTGAAGAGGGAGTTGTAATCAAAGTTACTGTATTCTGATCACCAGACCAGACCTTCAACTGCACCTGTATGCCAGCTACTTCAGTCGTGTTAGATAAGACATGCCCCACAATAAAAGCTGGGGCGGTTATACCATCACCAGCATATAAAGTCTCACCATTGGAGGGGGAAGCGATCAATACGGAAATATCATTCCCTCCAATTGGCACACCAGCATGTCCAGAATATGGCATATAACTTACCGGTGGAGTTACCGCTTCAGGCGAACGTGGAAACGCCGGACACCACTGAAGGTTTGCCCCGTTCGCATGGCAACCTTCACAACGTAACTCAATCACTCTCGGCGGCTGACCCTGACCAAACGCATGGTGACAAGCTCTACAGTCCGAAGGCGTATCAGGTAACTGAATCTCATGTACAGTGGAATCTGGCGGAAGTTTATCCAGCGCCCATATACGGACCGTATTATCTGCCCCTCCAGAGGCAAGCATTTTCCCGTCGGGAGAAAAAGCCACTGCATAGACAAAACCTGTGTGCCCTTGAAAAATATTTAATAATTTTCCATTGCTCACTTGCCACAAACGAACTGTTTGATCGACAGAGCCAGAAGCCAATGTATTTCCATCGGGCGAAAAGGCTACACCAAGTACGCTGGAATTATGTCCATCAAGGGTTTGTAAAAGCGTACCTTTCGAAACATCCCATATGCGGATCGTTTTGTCAAAGCTTCCAGACGCTAACAAACTGCCATCTGGCGAAAAAGCCAGACAACGTACCCAATCTGTATGCCCAGTGAGCGTATAAATAAGTTCACCGTTTTCGACTTGCCAGATGCGAACGGTCTTATCACCAAGAGCCGCCGCAATCAACTTCCCATCTGGAGAAAGTGCTGCGGCTCTAACGCCTGTTGTATCTTTATCCAAAATGAGAACGGACGAATTATCAGCCACGGTCCAAATTCGGATTGTGTCATCATCCGAAGCAGAGGCAATTAATTTCCCGTCGCTCGAAAAAGAGATACTACGCACCCAACCTTGAGGTCCAGTGAGCGTTTTGGCTAAGTTTTTTTCCGGCAAACTCCAAAACTTGATTGTTTCATCAAACAACCCCGCAGCAATGTTACTGCTAGCAGGTTGAAAGGCAAGGCTGCGCACCCAGACATTGGTTTCTATAAATTCGTGCGTAGATAAGTCCTGAGGATTAAAGAGATAAATACCGGATGTCCCCCCCACAGCAAGAGTATTTCCGTCGGACGAAAAGGCCACGGCATGTGCCTGATCAAATCCGCTGGCAGAAAGGGTGAGCACGCGAACTGTTTCACCAGTCTGAGCGAGAACAGAACCTATACGGATGAGTGACAAACCAAGCGTCAGTACGAACGATGCAATAACAAATCGAAGTATTGGTTTTGTCATCTCTTCCTCATGCTTAACTTATCAAGGGTGGGTTGTAATGTAACCCACCCTTGATGAGGTTTATTGATTTAGTGAAGAACTAAATACCGATCCGGAAGTGTGTTGCGTAGAAAACGAACCGACCCATGACTTCACTCACCAACACCAGCACAAAAGCGCTATAGGCAAGTATGGCCCAGGACTTCTCTTTTCCGGGGAGAGATGCATTGCGATACAAATAGGCTCCCAACACACCCGCTCCTGCAAAGACGAGGATCAGGCGAATAATGAGCGTGGCGCCATATGTCCCAATGATCAGATTGAGTGTCTGAAGAGCCGCTGAACCTTGCGTACTTAGATAGGCAAAATACATCGGCAACACAAGAAACTCAAGACCAAGCAGGATGATCGCAGAGACAGAAACACTCTGCAATACATTCCCAAGAAAGTCTTGTTGACCGGCTTCTTCTTTGGGCAGCCGGGCATAGTTAACCATTATGGCTGCCGCGCTACCCAAAGCACCGAGCAACAGGCTGGTCACAAAGAACGTCACCGAGGTTGCCCATGTATTCCAGGCAGGTTGGGCAGGCAACATATAGGTCATGCCCATACAAAATACAAATATCAGACCGATTAAAGCTGTTACCCAACCGATGACAGTTTGCAGCATCTCTGAGCCGGTTCGACGCCATTGAAGAAAAACGTAGACCGCCACAAGGACAATGAAGGTCACAGCAAAAACCACTTCCCGACTTATCCAGGATGTAGCCAGGTTCGGCACTGCACCAATGACATGGATCAGCTTACCCAAGTGGAGAAGCGAGGCGAGCATTGCCACTCCCATGATTGGGAGGACCAAATAGAAAGGCACATCGGTGAGGCGCGCGGCCTGTTCAGCGCCAACTTTGCGGACAGCGTAGGTTTGGACGATCATCAGCACAAGCATCATGCCCGCAGCCAGCTGTCCCAGGATCGTGAAAATCAGTAATGCCCATTCACGTGTATTCATGTTACAGCTCCTCGAGATTCATCAAGTGACCACTGGTGTCACCTGTAGATTTGGTCACCTTGTTCGGATTGTAGACCACAGATGGCGAGGTGATGCTGGGATCAGGCAACGGGGCGGGCGCGTTGAAATTACCATACTTCTGCTGCAATTCGTCCAATGGGCCAAAGTCCATAGCTCGGTAAGGACAGGCTTGAACACAGGCAGGTTTCTCGCCCTTGTCCACCAGGTCAAAGCACATGTTGCACTTGGACATGATTCCCAGGGCTTCGATGAATTGCGGGGCGCCGTACGGGCAAGCCCATGAACAGTAGCGGCAGCCAATACACTTGTCCTGATCGATCAACACGATCCCATCGTCACGCTTGGAGATGGCAGCTGCGGGGCAGACCTGCAGGCATACGGGGTTGCTGCAATGCATGCATGCAGATGAAACAAAGTAGGCAAACACGTCGCTCGGAACCATTTCATGATCCTGCTCGACCCATTCACCGCCTTCGTACTGGAACACGCGGCGCCAGCGAGTACCCTCGGGCAAATCGTTCTTGTCCTTACAGGCTATCTGACAGGCTTTACAGCCTACACAGTTTTCAATATCGACGTAAAAAGCTAGTTGTTTAGCCATGGTTCATCTCCTTAAAGTTTCTCGACCTGAACCAGGTTGGTATGTTGCGGGTTTCCTCGGGCAAACGGTGTCGGCTGATATTTTGTCAGCACGTTCGCGGAACCACGCACATCCACGCCATTGGCGTCGGGTTCGTACCAGCCGCCCTGCCACATATTTGTGATGCCAGGTCGTATGCGGCGGGTGACGAATGCCGGCAGATGGACCTCGCCACGGTCGTTGAATACTTTGACCATGTCGCCATTCTTGATGCCGCGTTTCTTCGTGTCAACCACGTTGATCCATATACTCTGGGGATGGGCCTCTCGCAGGTAATCCACATTGTCGAAAGTCGAATGCGAACGGGCTACCCAGTGCGTGGTGGACATAAGCAGCGGATACTTGTCCCGCAGCGGGTCGCTCACGCCCTCCCATTCGGGGATGTACTTGGGAACAGCCGGGATTTCTTTCGGATCGTTCAGGCTGGCCAAATAGGGCGAATAAACCTCGATCATGCCGGTCTGGGTCTTGAGCGGGTTCGCTACCGGATCGGCCCTGAAATCGGCGAATGCGATCGTGGATTTATTGCTGCTGAATTTGTAGATGCCAACTTTCCTGAACTCTTCCAGTGACGGGAAGTCCGGGTAGTTCTTCTGGGCAGAAGCGATCATGTCCTGTTCCCAGTCTTCAGGTGTGGCGTGCCCATCGCGGAAGTCATCGCCCAAACCAAGACGATTTGCCACCTGTTCGGCGACCCAAAGCGATGGCTTGGCTTCGTACATGGGCTCGATGATCTTGTGGTTCAACAAAGCCCAGCCGTGACTGCCCTTCTCACCATGACCTTCGCCTGTGATGATCTCCTCTGCTTCGAAACCAGTGGTATCAGGCAGGAGAATATCTGCGAATTTCGCGCTGGGTGTCATTGAAACATCAACAACCACGAGAAATTCGAGCTTGGTATCGTCTTGAAGGATCTTGGTTGTCAAATTGATATCAGCGTGTTGATTGATAATTGTATTGCCACCAAAGTTCCACATGAACTTCATGTTCGCATCCAAATGATCGCCACCACGGACACGGTCTTCGGGACCACTCGTCATCTCGGTACCACGCGTAATGAAATCTGGCCACTTGAACACGGGAAACGATGTTGTAATCGGATTCTTTTCTACTGAGGGAGCGCTATCCATTTTGAAAGCGGTGCCTGTTGGACGAAGACCCGGACCACCACCACTGATACCGATATTACCGGTCATCGCAGCTAAGATCGGGAGCGCACGTACAGGTTGTTCGCCCTGTGCCCGGCGCTGCCAGCCCCAGCCCTGGAACATGGCACATGGCTTGGTGCCGGCAATCTCACGTGCCAGGCGGATGATCGTATTGACCGGGATGCCTGTGATCGGGGAGGCCCATTCGGGTGTCTTCTCGATACCATCATCACTACGGCCCATAATATAGGCCATCCAGGAACTATTGGCAGGAGCACCTTCTGGCAAGGTGTCTTCATCAAAGCCGACGGCATGCGTAGCCATGAATTCTTTATCATAAGTGCCGTCTTTGACCATCACATTTGCCATGGCAGCGATCAGGGCAACATCGGTTCCGCCATTGATCGGAATCCACTCGGCATCCAGTGCCAAAGCGGTATCGGTCAAAATCGGGTCAACGCTAATGATCTTGGCGCCTTTTTCTTTGGCTTTGAGATAGTAATACCCAATGTTATCGCCGCCTGCGCGGGTGACCATTGAATTGTCGCCGAACAGGACGATCAATTTAGAGTTAAGGACATCTTCGCTGGAATTCCCTGCACCGGCTGTGATATACGGCATAACCGAGTTGTAACAAGCCGTGCTGTAAGAGTTGTAATAACCCTGATAGCCGCCAAACAAAACCATCAGACGAGCCATCGGGTTTCTGCCATCAGGACCCTTCCAATTCACTCCCGATGCATAATGCACATAGAAAGATGAATTGCCATAGGTTTCTTTAATCCGCTTCATCTGAGAGGCAATTGTGTCTAGCGCCTCATCCCAACTGATGCGTTCAAATTTGCCTTCGCCGCGTTTGCCAACACGCTTCATCGGATATTTGAGGCGGTCTGGAGCATAAACACGGTGAATTTGTGAGCGACCACGCAAGCAGGGAATCGCCCGCGGGTTGTTGATGCTTTCTTCCTGGGTAGGATCCGGCACAAGACGAACAACTGTGCCATCTTTTACAACAGCCCCGAGGATACAGCGACCACCACAATTATGATAACAGGCTATGGTCTCGACCTGCTCCACACCTGCAGCGGCAGCCTTTTCAACCGTCTTTAAGCCGAAGTTCAAACCTCCGGCGAGTGCGGCAGTACCACCTAATACCGTGCTCCATTTGAGGAAGCTACGGCGGGTCATGGCAGTATCAGTCAGGGCTTTGGTAAGGAAATTCTTTTCAGTCATTCCTTTCCTCCATTCTATTTTGTTGATTTATCATTATGCTCGAAACATGCTGAGCTTGAACCGACTTGAACAACATTTGGATCGTTCGGTTTCCGCAATACGCACTCTCCTGATGTGAAATATTTGTTTGCATACACATTTGTGCTATTTTTCACTATCAGGATAACATCTTGAGCTACTGTAGACATCCCCCTTTTGATCAGTTGCGAATCACCCGAATGGGTGATTCGCAACTACCTATCTCGAGGAGCAATCAACCCGTGTTTAACAGCATATGTGGCTGCTTGGGTTCTGTTTTCAAGCTGGAGCTTATCTAAAATATTCTTAAGGTGACTTTTTACTGTATTCACCGAAAGCGTAAGCTTTTCGGCGATCTGTTGATTACTGGCACCGCTCGACACCAACCGAAGGACAAATAACTCCCTTTCTGTCAGCGCCTGCTCCCCTTTATCTCCGTCTGCCAGTCGGTTTGCTACTGCTTTTAGAAGTTTTCCCGCCATTGCGCGCGTCATTGCCGTTTCCCCTTTGGTAACACCTTCAAGCAAATCGAACAATTCCGTTGCGTCTAGACTCTTTAGTAAATAGCCTGAGACTCCAAGTTGAACAGCTTCATAAAGGTGTCCATCTTTTTCCGATGACGTCAACATGACAACAGCAACTTCCGGAAACCTGGATCTGATTTCCTTGGCGGCTTGCAACCCATCCATTTCTGGCATGTAAATATCCATAAGAATAACATCGGGGCGCAGCTTCTCCGTCAACAATACAGCTTCATCGCCCGTTTCTGCCTCCCCGATTACATCGACCAAATCCTCACGTGTTTTCATCAAACCAATCAGACCTTGACGAAAAAGTTTGTGGTCATCAGCTATCAATACTCTTGTTACCATTCTTTTACCTCGTTTTCTTATAGTCCTATACGGATATGAGTGGCATAAAACAGAAACCGCCCTATGATTTCGCCAACCATAATCAACAAACAAGACAGATACACCGGCATCAACATATTTTGTGGTGTGATTTTCAATTTATACATGCGATATGCAGCGTAACCAAGAGAGATGGCTGCGCACCATAAAAATGCAAACCTAGTCACGAGCAGAGGTAAATAAAGATCAATAAGTAAGCTTAGACTTGTCCGGGCAATCAAATCCCCTTTGCTAAGCAAGTACATTTGAACGCAAATAATAACAACGCTTAGAATTACCAGCGCAACAGTAAGGACGGTCAACCATGCAAAAGAATATGTAATCACCTGCGCTCGCAATTCAACATCATCCGCTTTTTGGATCTCCGCAAATTTCAAATCCAAAATCATTAGACAGGCGAGGGACATTCCTCCCAACATGAGTGCCGTTGTATAGAACGAGACAATAACAGACGTGGAATTCCACGCAACCTGCGTGGGCAGGAGATAAATACGTGCCATGCAATAGATCAGAGTACACCCAATCAAGATTGCCAGCCAACCAACGAAAGTAATCAGTGTACGGTAATAATTTCTAAAATAGGTCAGATACAACAGGCTTACCACCATCCAAAAGAAAAGAGCCGAAAAGACAATTTCCCGGCTCAGCCAGGATGACTTAAAATTCAGCACAGCCAGATAAGATTGAAACGGTTTACTCAAATGAAAATGAGCGCCTGCCATTGCAACAATAATGGTAATAGCAATCACTAGAATCGGATTACGGATAATCCGGTCCATTTCCTGGTGGCTAAATTTCGAGCTAGCCAATAAGCGGATTATCCACAGCACAAAGAGCGAGCCCACTGCCAATTGCATTAATATCGTATAAACAGGTAAAGCCCACTCACGGACATTCATTTATCCTCTTTATTCCAAATAATTTCATAGTCATCACCCAATCACGACACTCTGTCTTTGCAATTTTTCCTGTTGCAGGCATGGCAGATGGCAATCAATACATGTACCTCTCCCATTGTTGGAACCAATATTTAGATTTCCGCCAACGCTTTCCGCACGCTCTCGCATGGTTTGCAAACCAAAATTTCGTTTCGAGCCTGCAATTACAATACCAACCCCATTATCTACAATTTGCATGTGGATCGAGTCGGTGCTCCTAAATCCTTCCCTGGTGATCTTCACTTCAACCCGATCAGCTTGTGCATGTTTACGCACATTTGTCAAAGCTTCCTGCAAAATACAAACCAGTTGGACCTCAGCAATAGATGACAGGTCTAAATCACCTTCAATGTCATATAAAAAAATAGTTTCAACCCCGGTTTGAATTCCAAACTCTGTCAGATACTCACCTACTGCCACTTCTGGACCTTTATCCTGAGCAAGCGTTGTCCGAAGACTAAGAATATTTTCGCGAACATCAGCGTGCGCAACTTGAATCGCCTGGCGCATTTGTGTCAGCTCAACCTGAAGCTTTTCGGACTTGCCTTGTTGTAGTAAAGATCCAAGTGTTTGAACTTGTAAGTTCAGATATCCCAACACCTGTGCAAGTCCATCATGCATTTCCCGTGCAATACGTCCCCTTTCTTCAATAACAGATAATGATTGGAGCTGTGATGTCATCAATCCATGCTGGATGGCAATCACAACCTGGTCAGCCATACTTTCCAGCCAGATCTGATCAGTTTCCGAAAATTGTTGATTTTCGAAACGGGCGATCCAAAATGCGCCGATAATAGCGTTTTCTAATTTAAGGGAAACGATGGCAATTGCCTTTGCCTTTTGATCTGTAAAGAAGCAAACATCCTTGAATACTTCGACCGGCTCGTCGCCCTGTGAACGATATGATTGGGAACTGCGCAGTGCATTCAATATCTGTGAGTTGGTCACCGCAACAGAGGCGGTTGCCAGTAATTCGGTTTTGCTCTCACTTGAATAACACTTCAATTCCAGAATTGAGTTTTCCTGGTTTAAGAGCGCCATTCCAACGAAATTGGAATTCAGTAGCTGCCTTACATTTTCTACTATGTAAAGCAGGATATCATCCACGTGCTCCAACTCGGCAATACGACGGCTAATGTTGACCAGGGTATTTGTCCAAGTCTCAGCAGTTTGGCGGGCAAGGATCTGCATTTCAATAGCAGACTGCTGTGCATAATCACGTTCATGCTGCAGGGCCAAAACTTGACGTTTACGAATCGCATCAAAGACATCCAACGCCTTGACCACAAAAAAAGTAACGATAACAGCTGAAAGCATACGCCAGATTTCGATGGGCAAACCAGTGGCGTTTAGAACACTTTGACTGTCCAGCCATGCGCTTAAATGAAAAGGTTGAAGTGAATTGGAGTTTTCTCCAATGAACGCATTATGGATCACACGATCATAATTGTAATAAGACGCGGGGCCATAGGGAGCAGCTGGAACAATCAATCCCACCACTACAGCTTCAAACAAGAATGCCAATCCGGCCCCCAACATCAGATTGGAGACATCATACATTTCCATTTTTCTTTGTGCATCCCACTGCCGCAGAAATCCAATTCCTGCCAACAAACTACCCGGCAAATAAAGCAGGTATCGGGTCCAGATCTCGATTGGAATTTCAATCGGAGAAGGGGTAATAAAAGTAGTCGATGCATAGGTAATGATAAAAGCAATGGGAACGATCAATATACCCGGGATGAATACGCTCCATGCAGGCAGTGGATTCAGGTTGTTCAACATCCCCCATCCAAACCGCAAGAGTAGCAACCCGCTCAACAAATGAAATACAACACGTAAAATGCCAAGTACTTCCCCCAATCCTTCGATGGATCCACTGACAAGGAACATGTCCGCCCAACCAGCCGCACCACCAACAAACCCAAATGCCGCCAACCAGGGAAGTTCTTTTTTAAGCGGAAAATCACCCTCCCGGCGTAATTGCAAATAAGCGGCCAATCCCATGCCTTCAAAGGATAAGCCGTAAAGAAAATAAATGAGTATCATTACAGATAACCAATTTCACGAAAATAGTGCAATTTGTCACAATTCAAATCTATTCTACTAAACAGAGGAAGGCAAATCAAATGCTATTTGTCATCTTTATGTAACGAGTCGGAAATTTGCAATACACAACTAGCACCCACATACAATAGGACCATGACAAAAGTCATCTATATACCCATGTGTAATAACTACCCCATCATCAACTTTGGACGATACTGCAATGCCTCCGCCAAATGTGCAGACTGGATGTCTTCGCTCCCTGCCAAGTCTGCAATTGTGCTCGCCAGTTTCAGGATGCGATGATAGGCTCTCGCCGACAAATTGTGTTGCATCATCGCCGCCCGCATCAAACTCTGACCTTCATCCTGCAACCTGCAAAATTGCCTATATCTCCCCGACACGCATATCTGCATTACAGACAATATCAGATGATGCTAGCTTGCAAAACGTTTATTTTGAATATTCCTCGCGGCTTGCACACGTTCGCGAATTGATTCGCTCGAATCCCCCAATCGATCACCACTCAATTTTTCATAATCCACCCTTGGAACTTCGATATGAATATCAATGCGATCCAGCAACGGACGGATATCCGTTTCTGATATTTCGTAACGACAGCAGGTGCACAAGTACAGGCTTTTTGTGGGTCACCAGAAAATCCGCAAGGGCAGGGATTCATCGCGGCGATCAATTGAAAGTTTGCTGAAAAAGCTAACTGCAAAAACAATTCATTGGTGAAAAGCATCCATCTCGTCAGGCTCGTTACGTTTGGGTCGCAGGTTCGACTCCTGATTCCGCACACAATTAAAAGAAAACAGACACTCGAAAGTGCCTGTTTTTAGTAGCGGGGGCAGGACTTGAACCTGCGACCTTCGGGTTATGAGTGTCAATCTTGCATCGCTGAATTACCAGCTTTAAATAACGATTTTAGGTGACTATTGCGGTTTATGATTTTAAAGAGCCTGTAGAGTTTTGGTTGTCACAATCGACAACCGTTATGGGCTTTATAACATAGGCAGAATATTTGTGCAATACTATCGTTGATGACGACTTTTCGTCCTACTTGCAAGAACAGGGCATACAATGACACATCATGATTTCACGAGCGCTTCACTTTTTCTGTTCCATTGATAAGTGAACTGAAAGCAATAAAAACAACATATCTTCAGTAGTTGTTGACTACAGAACCATCACTAGTCCCAAAGCATTGAGGGTGAAACATAACAATTCGAGATTTGTACGGTGTCATGTACATCAAAGATTCAGTTGCAACAACCGACTCTTCCATCACCCCGCCCCACGCCTAAACAAGTGAATGAAAGGGGATGCACCACAAATCTCGTATTGTTCACTCAAGCAAGTAATTAGAGTTTATTTAAATCGCTTCTCCTATAGAACAATATCTCAACCCCAAAACCTCTTTGCCATTAAGCTCATGATCAGGCTAATTTTAGATTGTATATAGTCTCAAGTAAGCATCAACTACTTTATCCATCGAAGAATTTGGAATAGGCAATTTCTCTGCTTCTTATTCCCATTTTTTTGCACAACACCACATCCATTGAAAGTCTTTCAATAGCATCTGCTAATACACGAGTATCTCTGGGCGGGATCAATATTCCGTTCTCTCCGTGATAGACAATTTCTCGACAACCGGGCGATGGATGGCTGTCGACTGCCAAGTGATTTTCGACTTTACAACAAGGCACAGGATGGTTTGAGCAAGAATGATCATTTCCAAGACATGTTGCAGCAAGCTGCAGAACGCGGCTTCGAGCCTGAATTGGTGGTATTTGACAGTTGGTACAGCGGCTTGCCCAACTTGAAGCAGTTGCGCAAACTGAAATGGGATTGGCTGACGCAACTCAAGCGCAATCGGGAAGTCAGCCTTGACCGCAGCGGCAACCGTCCTATCCGTGAAATCTTCATTCCGGCACGCGGACGTGTAGTACATCTCAAGGGTTATGGCTGGATCAAGGTGTTTCGGACAGTTGGCACAAACGGCGACGCAGAATACTGGGCAACCAGCCAGTTGGAGATGAACATTGAAGAAGCGGCTTTCCATGCCTTGGACGCCTGGCAGATTGAAGTCTATCATCGCGGGCTTAAACAATTTACTGGCATTGAACGTGCTCAATACCGACTGGAAGTGTCCCAGCGCAACCACATTGGCTTGGCCATCCGAGCCTTTCTTCGTTTGGAGGTTTATCGCTTGCAAACTGGCATCTCCTGGTTTGAAGCCAAGACCAGCATCCTACGCTCGGCTATTCGCCATTATCTGTCTCATCCATCCTTCACTCTTCACTCAACTGCGTAAGTCCTATCTTTATTTTTCTAAATAAGATTGTGCCAACTTGCACGCTACGGCCCGCGCTTTCAGTTTGTAAAACTTTTTTGAGCCAGTTCGCGCGCTTTGGATGTCTCCACAGTTCGCACTACAGATTTCGTACGTGGAATGCCGCCTGAATTCAGGCTCAATTCATCTACGCCCAAACCGATCAAGACTGGAGCAGCCAGCGGATCGCCGCCCAGTTCGCCACATACACCCACCCACTTCCCTTCAGCATGAGCTGCATCCGCCACTTCACCGATCAATCGCAGTACGGCGGGATGAAACGCATCCGCCATATCAGCAAGCAAAGGATTACCGCGTTCTGCAGCTAACGTATATTGAGTAGCAAATCATTGGTGCCGATGCTGAAAAAATCCACTTCACGCACCAGGGTGCGACTCAGTGCC
>CAVSRF010000019.1:0-250717 GCA_963730175.1 uncultured Chloroflexia bacterium
CATGGAAACGGATGTATTCGTGTTCGTATCCTTCACGGTAAGCGAAATGGATTTGAATGTGGTATCGCCGACATTCTCAAGTTTATACTCCGTCCACCAGCCCACACAGGAATCCAATCCGGCATACGATATTGTAAATCAGGGGTCGGTGTTGGCGAGGGAGGAGGCGTAAAGATCGGCAAAGCCAGGGTATAGCCACTCAGGGTGGCATATTCTCCCCATACCCAGCAGAAGCCTGTGTTCGATCAGGGTTACGGATGTACCAATAGTTCCCTGCCAGGTCTCGACCAACACCTGGGCAACTTCCCCAACGAGCAACGCACCCACCCTCTCGTATGCCTTACCGGGTCCCACCCGACAGTTCGTAGCGACCGATACGCTGATCTGCGGTACAAGGGGGGTAGGCGTGAAGATGGGTGTTGGTGACAAAGTCTGTGTTGGTGTGTTTGTGGGAAATGCCGGAGTAAAAGTGGATGTTGCAGACGCCAAACTGGTGACAGGAATGATGGATCGAGCGGTTTGCGTGAGCTCCGCGTAAATGGTCGCCGCGGCAATAGTCCCAATAGCGGAATCTGAACTTGGGGTGGATGCACCCGATACAACGCAAGCCAGGGAAGTGATCCATAAAACAGAAACCGATAAAAGGATGGGGCGTAATTTCGACTTCAACATATTTCTTCCTTTCGGTTACAGGAGCAATCATAATCCCAAAGAGTATGATTGACGGTTCATTTTTGGGAACGCTTTTCCCCCATGTATTTGTTCCTTAAGATCTATCCTAAAACTGCTCTCGTCGCCGTCCCCGGCGGCGAGGATGCCGCCTCAAGCAGAATATTCGGACAGGCTCTTAACCCTGTTTCCAGATCAGATATCCCCTCGTCAGCCATTTGCGTTGGGTGGCAATGTTATAGCCTCGTTCTGCCATTTTTTCCGCCGCGGCGATGAACCATTGCCTTGCTCCGTATGTTTTCATCGAAGCTGTTTCTTTGGCGGCTCTTTTCCACGTTTCAAAGAAGTCATGGATGGGTTCGCCCTCCACAACATGATGGATCAGGTTTTTCGGCAGGATGGTCTGGAACTCCTCCGCATCAAAACCAAGCCGAAAGTTGGTACTAAAAACCAAAGCCTCAAACTTCCATGATTGTGGATTGCAGCAGCTTGCTCCTGGGTTGCTTTGGAAGCTCAGCTTCACATGACTGGCTATCCACACGGCGGACAAGATTCGCACACCAAATACTCCCAAACGGATTCGATGTCCCTTCGACCATCAAGCCGTCAGGTAGAACGTATTGTGCGAGTTTTTCATACGCGGGCGCAAACTCCTTTTCCTCGTATTGACGAAGGACATTGAATGCGCGGATCAAACGAACATGTTCGCCCTCACGCAAAGGTAAGTTGAATCCGCCCAAACGGAAGAAGGTTTTTTCATCTGCAAAGGGCAACGCGGCTTCGACGCGTTCCTTTTCTATTTCAACGCCGAGTATTTTTAGATTTGGATTGACGCGCCTGAAACGCGCGGCACTTTCGAGCGTGGTACGCGCGTCAAAGCCGTAGCCGAGGTCAACGAACATCGAATCAGCAAACAGGCCATCGGTCCGCGTGAGAAGCGAAGGCTCATAGAGCAGGGTAAAGTTGTCGACACGTCGGAGTCGGTTCGAAGCGGTCTTCCCGCGGGTGGGATGTCCCTCTGGCTTTTTAGAACGCATATGTGTGCATAAACAATTCGGGGCAGGTCTGAGACCTGCCCCGAAGGATATTTGGTTTAGTCGCCTGCCGTGGTATCTGGCATTTCAGCTTCTTCTTCAGGAAAATCAGGGTCGCTGACACCGCTATTGCCGTGATCCTTGAAGCGTCCGTGGATAAAGCCGGTTCCAGCGGGGATCAACTTACCGATAATCACGTTCTCCTTCAAGCCGAAGAGCGGATCAGTGATGGAACCGATCGCCGCGCCCGCCAGTACTTTGATAGTGTGCTGGAAGGAGGAAGCCGAGAGCCACGAATCGGTGCTGAGAGATGCCTTTGTGACGCCGAGCAAAACTTCTGAGAACTTGGCAGGCTGCTTTCCTTCTTCCAGCAAAGCTTCGTTGATCTTGCGCATCTCAAGGCGGTCGACGGGATCGCCAGGCAGGTATTTGGCGTCGCCGGGGCGAACCACCTGCACCTTGCTCAACATCTTGCGGATGATGACTTCAAAGTGCTTGTCGTGGATGTTCTGACCTTGTGAGCGATACACCTTTTGCACTTCGGTCATCAGGTACATCTGGCAGGCTTCGCGTCCCTGGATCTTCAACACACGATGCGGGTTGAGCGAACCTTCGGTAAGCGGCTGACCTGCTTCCACCTTCTCATTACTCTTGACGAGCAGGCGTGATGTGGTCGGGACATCGTAGGTGACGGTCTCAGTTTGATCGTAGGAGACGACCACCTTACGTTCCTTTTTCTCAACCCGGACACGCCCGCCATGCTGGGCGACGATCTTCGCGTCGTCCAAAGTTGCCAGCACATCACCAGCCTTAACCTCTGCCTCTTCCTTGACCGCAAACTTCCAGTCTTCGGGCAGGCTATATTCATCGCTGACGAGTTCGCTGTGTTCGACGGTCACTTCACGAATATCGGCATATTTTTCCGATTGAGTGACACGCAAGGTACCGCTGATCTCTGCGACCACGGCTTCACCTTTGGGTGTTTTGCGGGCTTCGAAGATTTCTTCCACACGGGGGAGACCTGTTGTAATGTCTGCGCTGGTTGCGGCAACACCACCGGTATGGAAGGTTCGCAGGGTCAACTGTGTACCCGGCTCACCGATGGATTGTGCGGCGACGATACCAACTGCCGAACCAAGCTCCACCATCTTGCCGCGTCCCAGATCGAGACCGTAACACTTGGAACAAATACCGTGTTGCAGTTCGCAGGTCATGGGCGAGCGGACTTTGATCTCTTCGACACCAGAAGCCGCGATCTTGCGGGCAAGCTCCTGTCTGATAACTTCGTTATATTCACCGATAACTTCACCGGTCTTCGGGTCGATCACGTTCTCAGCCAAAAGGCGGCTGAATAAGCGACTGCTCAAAGCCTGACCGGCTACATCATCCTTCCTGCGGATGATGACACCATCATGTGTGCCACAGTCGTGTTCGTTGATGATAATGTCCTGTGCAATGTCCACGAGACGGCGAGTGAGGTAACCGGCATCTGCCGTACGCAGAGCAGTATCGGCAAGACCCTTTCGCGCTCCATGTGTGGAGATGAAGTATTCCTGCGCTGTAAGCCCTTCGCGGAAGTTCGAACGGATCGGCATTGGAATGATACGACCAGAGGGATCAGCCATCAGTCCACGCATACCTGCCAACTGCGAGATGGTGGAGAAACCACCCTTCGTCGCGCCGGAGGAAGCCATCGTGGAGAGGTTGCCATCGGGGTCCATGTGTTTCTTGACGGCGTTACCGACTCGATCTGTCGTTGCCTGCCAGACCTCAATTTCTCGCTCGTTCTTTTCCTGCTCGGTCAAAAGACCACGTCGGAAATCACGTTGAACAACTTCCACAGCCTTGAGCGCCTCTTCAATAATGGTTTTGCGTTCCGGTGGGATGGAAATATCCGCAACTGCAAGCGTAACTCCAGATCGGGTTGCATACTCAAAGCCAATGGCTTTTACTTTATCGGCAACATCGGTGGTTTTTTCCTGTCCGCAAAGTTCATACACTTCGGCGATCAAATCCTTCACGCCGCCCTTGTCAAGTTTTTCATTGACAAACTGAACTTCTGGCGGGAGGACTCGGTTGAAGAGTACGCGACCAACTGTCGTTTCGATCACACGTGTTTCAGGTTCGAGAAGGCGGTCACCTTTGTCATCGTACCAGGTCATTGTAAGCATCTTGATCTCAGAGTGAACTTCCACCTGATCCAACGCGTATGCCATTTCAACTTCATCTATGCTGGCAAAGGCACGTCCATCACCCTTATGATTGGCTTTCTGCATCATGGTTAGATAATACACACCCAACACCATATCCTTGGATGGGGAGATGATGGGTTCACCGTCTGCCGGCTTGAGCAGGTTGCGGGAGGCGAGCATCAATTCGCGCGCTTCCTTCACTGCCTTTTGTGAAAGGGGAACGTGAACAGCCATTTGGTCACCATCAAAGTCTGCGTTGAAAGCGGTGGTGACAAGCGGATGTAATTGAATTGCCGAACCTTCGATCAGGATCGGCTCAAATGCCTGAATACCCAAACGGTGCAACGTAGGCGCACGGTTCAACAAGACAGGGCGGTCGCCGATGACGCCTTCCAACGCCTCCCAAACCTCAGGGCGGTTTCGCTCGATCAAACGACGCGCACCCTTTACGTTTGCCGCGTAATTACTTTGCACGAGGCGGGCGATCACGAACGGACGATATAACTCAAGCGCCATGCTCTTGGGCAAACCGCATTGATATAGTTTCAATTGAGGACCAACAACGATCACGGAACGCCCGGAATAATCCACGCGCTTACCGAGCAGATTGCGGCGGAAGCGACCCTTCTTGCCTTTGAGCATATCGCTCAAAGATTTAAGTTCACGACGACCGCGGCGTGAAAGCGCCTTGCCGCGTTGTGAATTGTCAATGAGGCTGTCAACAGCTTCCTGCAACATGCGCTTCTCGTTGCGGATAATAACATCCGGCGCACCGAGTTCGAGCAGTCTCTTCAAGCGGTTGTTCCGGTTGATGACGCGGCGGTACAAATCATTTAAGTCAGATGTGGCGAAGCGTCCACCATCCAACTGCACCATTGGGCGCAGGTCGGGAGGAATAACAGGAAGGACGGTGAGGATCATCCACTCAGGGCGGTTGCCAGAACGGCGGAAAGCTTCCACAACTTTCAAACGGGTGGTGGCTTTCTTGCGCTTCTGCTTGGACTTGGTGGTCTTTACTTCGTGCCAAAGTTCTTCCGCTAATTTATCGAGGTCAAGGCGTTCGAGAATGTCATAAAAAGCTTCAGCGCCCATGTCCGCGCGGAAGACTTGTCCCCAGCGTTGCTTGAGTTCACGATAACGGATTTCACTGATAAAGGTGAAGGGACGTAATTCGAGTATCTCATCACGTTGGCGTGAACTTTGATCGGATGAAGCAGTAGACTGTTCCTCTAACTGTGAGCGAAGCGCTTCCATTTGCAACTCAGCATCGGCTTTGACTCTGCCCACGTCCATTTTGAGGTCTTCGAGTTCCTTTGCGCGTTGATCCTTTAACTCGTTTTCAAGAGTTTCAAGTTTCTTTTGAACGATCTTTTGTACCTGCGTGAGGTGCTTTGCAGTGACTTTGTCACCAGCGTCAAGAATCTTTTCATTGGTCAGTTCAAAGACGATAGCCTTTTTGGCTCCTTCACCCATTTGATCTTGAAGGAGTTTCTCGAGTTTTTGACCTTCCTTGATAACGGGGTCAACTTTCTCAGCGATGACTTCATCATAACCCTGCTCGAGGTTGGCGCGTTTCTGATTGATATCGCTCACGGTGTGATCGCGCTTGGTCTTGATCTCGGCGATCTTGGCGTTGATATCAGCCGCCTGTTCGCGCTCTGAAACGGAAATCTCGTCTTCAATACGCTTGAGCGCTTTGGTACGGGCTTCCTCATCCACATAGGTAACAATGTATTGAGCAAAATACAGCACGCGGTCAAGGTTACGACGCGAGATATCAAGCAACATACCCAAATAGGATGGGATGCGGCGTGTATACCAAATATGTGCAACGGGGGTGGCAAGCGCAATGTGCCCCATGCGCTCGCGGCGAACAGCGGAACGGGTTACTTCCACACCGCATTTATCGCAGATGATACCTTTGTAACGGGGGTTCTTGTATTTGCCGCAATAACACTGCCAGTCTCTCTGCGGTCCAAAAATGGCTTCACAGAACAAGCCATCCTTTTCAGGGCGAAGACGGCGGTAGTTGATGGTTTCCGGCTTGAGTACCTCACCATACGACCAGGACATGATGGTCTGGGGTGATGCCAAACTGATACGGAGTGCGGTTAATCCTTTGGTTTCCACTCGATACTCTCCTTCACAAAATAATTCCTACGCGGGATTTCTCTACATAGCATGGAATTGGCTTATGCTAGAGACAAACAAAAGCAAACGCTTTGAGAGATTTCTCTAAAGCGCTTGCGATACGATTACTCGTTTTATTTCATCCAACGAAAGCAATTATACGCTGAAAAAATAGAGAGTCAAGCGATTCTCATAAGATTCACATTGGAAATCCAATTTTCAAGACAATAAGCCCCTGGCGAACGCTAGAAACCCCTGAATATCTTTGAAGTTAGTGACCATGCCCACCGAAATCCGCACCGCCCCACTGGATTTGCCATCAATGCACAAGCGGAAATCGTCAATGGACAAGCGGTCTTCATGACCGGGACCCGTAAAGCAGACATCCAGTTCGACACGCGAAATGCCCAGCGCCACCTCACCTGCTCCGGGATTGCAGAAGCATCCTGTGCGAAGCGAGATATTTAACTTGTTCGCCTCTTCCTCGATATAACGATGGTCGAAAGCTTTATCGTTCTTGTCATAAAAATTGACGGTGACCGCGCCGCCTCTTTCCTCCATTTTGGTGGGTCCATAGACCCGGGCAAGTTGCACGCCGGTACTGTGTTTCATGGCTGTGAGGTTATCCAATAGCCAGCCTGTGAGTGTGTGGACGCGTTCATGGATCACATCGTATCCAATAAACTCGATGTGTTTGAGTCCGATTTCAACTGCGGGGATGTTCAAGTAGTCAATCGTGCCGTCTTCAAATGCGGAGGCTCCATCCGCCATGTAATATTTATCACCCTGCACAGATGCGACCGTGATCGTGCCGCCTGCAAACCACGGACGATGTAATTTTGCCAACGCTTCCTTGCGAGCGATCAACACGCCGATTCCGGTTGGATAGCCGAACATCTTATAGAACGAGACCGGTACAAAATCAGGCTTGACTTTGCTCAAGTCGAGTTGGCTTGTCGGCACAAATGCCGCTACATCAAGCAAAACATCCCAGCCATATTTATGTGCTTTCTCGATCCATTCAAGTGGATGCTTGACGGATGAGAAGTTGGATTGAGCAGGATAAGCAAAAAGGTTGTATCCATTTTTGGAAGGCTGGGCAAGCTCACGGTCCAGTTGCGAATCGTCAACTCTCATGTCTGGCAATGCGACAGGAATATATGTCACAGCTGCACCGCGCGCGTGGGCAAATTCCCGAATCCCATTTACGGAGTTGTGATTGTCGAAAGTCAAAAGATAACGTCCGTTTGGAAACGGATACGACTCGCCGACCAGTTTCAACGCGCCGCTTGCGTTGGACGTGAAGATCGCAAGATATTCATCAGGGTCTGCGTTGAAAAATTTCAATACATATTCACGGGCGTGATCCACAAGTTGTGTCGAGGCTTGCGATGATGGGTTACTGGAATGAGGATTGCCAAATACATGCTCGGCAAGAAGATGGCTGTGACGACGCAACTGAGAATCGGCATATAGACCACCACCGGTGTAATCGAGATAAATATGTCCGCCAAGATCAAGCCGGGCATACTCAACAGCACGCAGGTCATCAATAATATGTGTGGTGGGATAAGTCGGGTAGGCTTTTAGGAAAGAAACAAACTCAGGATCAGGTTTTGTCATCACTGCCTCCGACACAATTTAACCACAGATATGGCTCTGCATACAACCGCTTATAATAAACACATGTCTCGAATTTGCATTTTTCCCCGTGTTGAAGGACTTGCCGGCGTAGCCTCCTTTCGTCTAAAATTTGAAAATAAACTCCGCGCCCGAGGCGTGGATGTAACCAACGATCTCTCTCAACCATCGGATGCCGTTCTCGTTCTTGGGGGGACCAAGCATCTGATTCCGTTATGGAAAGCTCATTCACGCGGACAGCGGATCGTGCAACGACTCGATGGTGTCAACTGGGTGCATCGTGTCCGCTGGTCAGGATTGCGTTATACGGTCCGTGCCATTTATGGAAATGCCAATCTTTCCTTTGTCCGTGCACGCATGGCTGACAAGGTTATCTATCAAAGTAACTTTATCAAGCAGTGGTGGGAGGATCGGTACGGTGTTGCACGCGTGCCATCTTCTGTCATTTTGAACGGCGTTGATTTGGATCAATATACGCCGAACGACACTCACGAACGTCCAACCGATCATTATCGTTTGTTGGTTGTGGAGGGGAGTCTTTCCGGCGGATTGGACTCGGGTTTATTCTATGTAGTTGAGTTGGCAAATCGTTTATCGGAGAAGCACAAAATCGAATTGGTAATTGTTGGACGTGTGGATGCGAAGACAAAAAACAAACTGGAAAATCAAAAAAGATTCAATATCCAATTTATCAACGCTATTCCTCGGGAACAAATCCCATTTCTGGAACGTTCTTCACATCTCCTGTTTTCGGCAGAGGTAAACCCACCCTGCCCAAATTCCGTGATCGAAGCTCTGGCATGTGGATTGCCCGTGATCGGATTTGACACCGGCTCCCTCTCCGAGATCGTGCAGGGAGATGCCGGTCGGCTCGCCGCATATGGAGCCAATCCATGGAAACTGGAACAGCCTGATATTTCTGCGCTTGTCAATGCGGCAGAAGAAGTTTTACAAAACAACGAGCATTTTCGAATCTCTGCCCGAAAGCAAGCTGAGACCGTTCTAGGGCTGGACAAGATGATGGACTCGTATCTCGAGGTTTTATTAAACAATGAATAAATTCTCCGGCAAACTTGCATTACAACAACGCGTGCTTCCCAGCTACCGCGCTCCATTCTTTGACCTGCTTGCCTCCGCCTGTGAGGGCGGGATGAGTCTGTTCACTGGCTTGCCGCGTCCGAGTGAGGGAATCACAACTACAGATCAATTGCGAAATGCGAATTATGTGATGGGGAAAAATATCCATCTTTTGGATGGTTCTTTTTATCTTTGTTATCAACAAGGATTAATGGACTGGCTAAAAGATTGGAATCCCGACGCATTGATCGTGGAAGCCAATCCGCGTTATCTTTCCACGCCTTCTGCTGTGAAATGGATGCATGAACAGGATAAACCTGTCATTGGCTGGGGACTTGGTGCTCCTCCTGTCAGCAGGTTTCGCGAAGAACGAAGAGTCGCGTTCATCAGAGAGTTCGATGCGATGATATGCTACAGTCAACGCGGCGCGGATGAATATGCCGACCTGGGCTTTCCTCTGGATAATATTTTTGTTGCGCACAATTCTGTTTCCCCTGCGCCAACATGGACTCTGCCAAATCGCCCAGACACTTTCAATGAATCTCCCTGCATTCTTTTCGTTGGACGTTTGCAAGCCCGTAAAAATGTGGACCTCTTACTTGGCGCGTGCGCTGAAATGGAATCACAGCCGCGACTCGTCATCGTCGGTGATGGACCTGAACGCGCGGCTCTTGAATTGCTTGCGCAGGAAATCTATCCGAGTGCGGAGTTTATCGGGGCAAAGCATGGGGCTGAGTTAAAGCCCTATTTCGAAGAAGCAGACCTCTTCATCCTGCCCGGAACCGGCGGACTCGCCGTCCAGGAAGCGATGGGGTATGGGCTTCCGGTCATCGTCGCGCAGGGGGATGGGACGCAGGATGATTTGGTCCGCGAAAAAAATGGCTGGCAAATCCCGCCGGATAATTTTGATGCGTTGGTCGCTACGATGAAAGACGCGCTATCAGATGTAGCGCGTCTGCGTAAGATGGGGGAAGAGTTCTATCGAATCGTGAAGGAAGAGATCAATATCGAAAAGATGGTTGAGGTATTTGTTGATGCAGTGAGCTTACTCGTTGACAAATGAATCCGTTGCCTCTTCCAGACTGTTATAAACCATAAGATTCTGCAAGAATCCAGCGATGTTGAAAATATAATAGAGTTGCGGGTTCGGACAGGCAATTTTCAAATAAGGGGACTTATACGGTTCATCTCCATGTACGTTCATGGAGTTTAGATCAATTTGAGGCGTGAACAACTTGAAAATATTTTGAATGGCGCGCAAACCTGCGCTAGAGAGGACGTCCAACTCCGATAGATCAAGCAGAAGATATTTTGCTCCATCTTCATAAGCCTGACGGGCGCGATCAAGCAGATCCTGTTCAGTGGGTCCGTGGAGATGTCCCTTCAAATGAAGAACGGTTACCGATACATCGCCCTGGATTTGTGATGTAGTAATATCAAGTTCGCTCATAAGAACTCCTTTGGCTTCACTATACAGTACTATACATTTTTAAAGAAAGAAAAACAAGGGGCTTATTCTTTTGGAGCGTTGCGTTCCACGTTCACCCACATTTGTTCGCCGTTGGTTGCCGTTTCAATCCATCCGTTTTGGTCGGTGCGTAACAACGAATAATCCTTTACAGATTCCAACACATCACCGTCGGGCATTCCGTTTGGGTCTGCGGCATCCACACTCAATATGACCAGGTCGGGGTTGAGGTTTTCGATCCACTCAGGCGGATTCGACGCGGCATAACCGGAATCGGCAAGCAACAACACACTGACCGGACCTACATCCGCGCCATTGTGTAATTCATCTAATGCATCGAAGCTCATTCCAACGGGAAGCAACGCGCGAAAATTTTGATACTTCAACAGCAACACCGCGCCGCGCGGACCGGTTGTCAGCACGGTAAGCGTCGCGTTATCGCCAAGGTCAAGCACCTGTCCTGGTTCGGCATCTGCCACCGGGATATTTTGTAGCGAGAGGTATTCGTTCAACACGCCCGAAGAAAATGATGCCTGCCGGTTTCCGCTCCACAACACTGCAGAAGGCGAATAGCGTTCGATCACACGCGGCAACGCGGCGACCTGCTCCTCCCTTGTCGATGCAATGACCAGCCAATCCAATTTTCGATTGAAGGATGAGATTCTTCTTCCAAGGTTATCGGAAAGCGTTGTGACGCTTTCTCCTCCATTGATCAATATATTTTTGCCCGAAGGAGTTTCGATCAATATTCCATCTGCAGAGCCGACATTCAAAAATGTGACATGGAGGAGTCCATCAGGGATCGCCACCGCCGCGCGCCAAACCAATAACAATCCAATCGTCAGGACGAGAATCACGCTTCCGACTCCGACCGTGCCTGCCCGTCCCCCAAGGGACCGAATCCACTCTTTGAAACCGGACCAGCCAGCGGTCAAAGAAAAGAGCGCCACGTAGAAGAAGATCACGATCCAGACAGAGAACTTTCCAAGGAAGATGGTCCCATGCGGCACACGGTCAAATAATTCCACAATGCGGATGGTGTACACGACAAAGGGCCACGCGATCCACGCTGTGATCTGACCCAGCGGATACCATACAAAACTCAATAATACAGCAAGTCCGCCGATGATCATCACTGCTGGTTGTGCAGGCAGAATGAACGGATTGGCGATAAATGAAACCAAGCGAGATGCGCTGGAAGTGATAAGCCATGATCGGAATGGTTGTAAGCTGCGCGGCAAGAGTCAGCAGAACAAATTCGGAAAAAAGCTCGGCAAATTTTTCGGCTGTTGATATGGGGAAAAATCTGGTAATGATTCCATTCGCAACTTGCGAAAACGGTGTGGCGTAAAGAATGAGTCCCAGCGTGGCGAAGAACGAAAGCTGAAAGCCAACATCCCACAACACAAGTGGATTGATAACCGCCATGATAAGCGCAACAAGGCTGAGTGTGTTCAGCGCGGTTTGTCTGCGCCCAAGTTGTTTTGCCAGAATGGCAAAGCCTCCCATGATGGCGGCGCGTACCACAGCCGGATCGGCGCCGACAATAAAAGTATATAGAACGATACCGAGTATGGCAACAATTGCCCCGCGCTTTTGACCGAGAAAACGACTGAAAAATATCAGGAATATGCCGGCAATGATGCTGATGTTAAATCCTGAAATGGCAATGATGTGCGCCGTACCTGTGTTTTTGAAGGCTTGTTGCAATTCACTGGTGAGACCTGTATCCACGCCGAGGAGAATGCCCGCAAGTAATGAAGACTCAGGGTCGGGATAGAGACGATAGATATTGTTGAACGATTTTTCTTTGAACGCGTAGAGCGCCCTGTAGATCGGGTTCCCGCCATTACCCGGCAATACAGTAACCTCAGCAATGGACATATAAGAATGGATATCCTGTGCGGCAAGATAATCTCGATACGAGAAATCCTCGTTCTCAGGCGGTGTCTTCAGCTTGCCGCGCAAACGGATATTTTCCCCGTATTCGAATGTTTCGTTATCCGAAGCGCGTACAAGGATTAAACCGTGAACAGGCAGGTCACCATCGCCTGTATCCACTTTTTGAACGTTCACGCGCAGATTTGTATATGTGTCACGATAATCGGGCGGCTCGGCGATGGTCCCGGTGATGAGCAAGTCATATTCACGGTCATTGTAGAAAGCGATGTGGAACGCGTCGAAATGTGGTTGATTGTATTGATACCATGCGGCGCCAAGGGAAACAGCCAATAGAAGGACGAAGGAAAACGGGCGCAGAATGAAAACAGAATGGAGTTGATTTCGGAAGAGGATCGCAAGGATCAACAGAAAAACGGCGATGCCTGATCCTGCCAACCAGATCCAAAATGATAACGAGACCAGACTGCCCAGGATGATTCCCCCGATGAAGGCAAGCGAAAACCACATCAGCGGAGGCTGTGTGGTCAGTCGTTCACGCAACGAAGATATGGGAGGATTCGCCGCCTGCATAGATGTCTTTTATCATAGCATGGAATTGATAGGGTGAGATACAATCTTCAAGACAGTCTTGGTGGTTGAGCGCAAGCAGTCGAAACCACCGTTCTATTCAAAACTAAATTGCTTTGCTTATTGCTGGTTTCGATACGCCCGACAAGCACGGGGCTACTCAACCAGCGGGATTATCCTAATTATCATGCCCTCACCCAAACTCATCCTCGTTACTGGAACAACCGGCTATGTTGGCGGACGGCTCGTGCCGCGCCTGCTGGAAGCAGGCTACCGTGTACGCGTCCTCGCCCGTGATCCCGCGCGTCTGCAGGGACGCTCATGGCTCGACAAAGTGGAAGTCGTCAGGGGCGACGCGCTCACTGAAGATACATTGACCGAAGCCATGCAGGGCGTTTCGGTCGCATACTATCTCATCCACGGCAAACAGGGTGGAAGGGACAATGCCGACCGTGACCTCACTGTCGCCCGCAATTTTGCCTATGCCGCTGAAAAGGCAAACGTCGAACGTATCATCTATTTTGGTGAACTCGTTGACCCAGCTGCTGACCTTTCCCCGTACCTGCGTGCCCGTCACGAGACCGGATACATCCTGCGCTACAGTGGCGTTCCCGTAACTGAATTTCGCGCGGGTATGATCGTCGGTTCAGGATCAGTATTATTCGAGATGATCCGTTACCTTGCCGAACGCGAACCTCTATTGGTTTGCCCCGCATGGTTCTTCTCACAGGCACAACCAATCGCGATCCGGGATGTTCTTTTCTACTTAATGGAAGCGATCGAGACCCCCGCAAGCAATGGCCGGCTGATCGAGATCGGAGGTCCAACCCGTCTCACGTATGCAGAGATGTTGCTCGCATATGCACAGGAACGTGGACTCAAACGTTACCTTATTCGTACCCCATTTAACGTCCCACGCCTTTCCTCCTATTGGGTTCATATGATCACGCCCATCCATTGGCGTGTCATCCTGCCATTGATCGAGGGTTTACGCGCCAAACTCATCGTCAGGGATGAAGCGGCGAAGAAGTTGTTCCCACAGATCAAGCCGATTGACTTCCAAACCGCCGTCCACCTCGCACTGGGTCGTATTCAAAGAGATGATGTCGAAACATCATGGTCAGACGCACTGGTTACGGTCGCAGGCGATATCAAACCCTATAAATTCACCATGGAAGATGGCATGTTCGTGGAGACGCGCCAGGTGTTGCTCGATCTTTCACCTGAAACTGTTTATCGTTCCTACATGGGCATTGGCGGCACACGCGGCTGGATGTATATGGATTGGGCGTGGGCGATGCGCGGTTGGATGGACAAAGTCGTTGGCGGTGTGGGTCTACGGCGTGGTCGTCGTCATCCCGATGAAGTATACACGGGCGAAGCCCTTGATTTTTGGCGTGTTGAAAAAGTGAAACCGAATCGTCTCCTGCGTTTACGCGCCGAAATGAAACTGCCCGGCAAAGCGTGGCTCGAATTTAAATCGGAACCACAGGCTAATGAAAACAACAAAACACTTTTTACCGTCACAGCTTATTTCGCTTCGCATGGTCTTTTTGGTTTTCTTTATTGGTACGCGATGTGGATTCCGCACCGCTTCATTTTTGACGGTCTCACCAACCGACTCGCTTCCCGCGCGCGAGTGCTCAATAAGTAACTGTCACCTTTATACGTCATGGATAAATTGATTTTAGTCACCGGCGCAACAGGATATATTGCAAGCCGACTGATTCCACGCCTATTGGACTCCGGCTATCGGGTCCGCGCCCTCGCTCGCGACCCGCTTCGACTCAAAGGGCGTGCCTGGTTCAACCAAATAGACATTATCCAGGCTGACGTCACTTCTCCCTCCACACTTGCCAATGCACTTGATGGCATTCACACTGCCTATTACTTAATCCACAACATGTCCCGCGGACAAGGATACGTTTCCATCGAAATCGACTCTGCGCGTGCCTTTGCCGCTGCCGCAGAAGAAGCAGGCATACAACACATCATCTACCTCGGCGGACTTGCCGACCCTGAACAACATATCGCGCCACACATGCGTTCCCGCATCGAAACAGGGAAAGTTTTACGAGAAGGCAAAGTACCTGTCACCGAATTCCGTGCGGGCGTGATCGCCGGTTCAGGAAGCATCTCGTTTGAGATGATCCGCTTTATGACGGAGTTATGCCCCATTGTGCCTGGTCCACTGTGGATGAAAAACAAATCCCAGCCGATTGCCATCCAAAACGTGATTGACTATCTCTTCGCCGCGCTGACAAATCCCAACGGGCGCGACGGCGTCTTCGAGATCGGTGGTCCTGAAATTTACACCTACAAAGACTTGATGTTGCGTTATGCACACGCCCGCGGACTCAAACGCACCATGGTGATACTTCCCGGTATCCCTGTTTGGTTCATGGCATTAGGTGTGGGACTGATGACTCCTGTGCCTTATCCCATTGCCTACGCCTTGATCGGTGGATTATCTACCGATAGCATTGTCAAACATCCCGATGCACTTAAAGTATTTCCTGAAGTCAAACTCATGGATTTCGACACTGCAACACATAAGGCACTTGGCTTCACACACCCCGATCATATCGAACGGGTGTGGGTGGATGGTGAGCCAAAATCAAAAGCGCTCAAACATGAGGGGTGTTTTATTCTTCATAATATTTTTCCCCTCCCTGAGGGAGCCCCCTTCGGGGATGATAAGGGGTTAGGGGTGAGGGAAAATCACCCCCCCTTCGGCAAACTATGGGTCGAACATCACGTCGACCAATATCACCTCACCCAAACCATCTTCTTCTCCCCTCACGGACTCCCCGGATTTCTATACTGGCATCTTCTTTATCCATTCCACATCATTAAGTTTCGCGGTTTAATGCGTAAGATGGCAAAGCAATTATGAAACGTCCTCTCATTATCTTTTCCGCTTTTCTGCTTCTCATCCTCATGCTTGTGGTTGCGCTTTATGTTCCCAACTCACTCCCGGTTGGTTCCGATTTCAGCGCCATCTACAACACGGACCTGGCTCTCGTCAACCATGTTCCCATCTACGATCTCAAAGCTGTTGAAGCAGTTGCAGTGAAGGCATCAGGTATTCCGCCTGAGAATTTCTTTTTGGCGCGTTTTCCGTATCCGCCCTGGTATGCGTTGAGCACTTTCTATTTGGGACTAATGCCCGCGCAAAAAGCTGGAGCATTCTGGTTCGAACTCAATCTCGTCATGTTGTTCCTGTCCGTTTGGTTTTTGACCGACGGCTGGAATGGACGATTGCGATTGATCTCGTTCCCGTTGGCGTTGTTCTTTTTGCCAGTGTTGGGCGCGCTCTCGGTGGGACAGTATGACTTCCCTGTGTTGCTGGGAACATCGTTGTTGATCTATTCCCTGCGAAAAGAGAATATCGCGTTGACAACCCTCGGCGCGGTCCTGCTTACGTTCAAGCCGCATATCGGCGCGCTGATTTTGCTGTCAGTGTTGGGATGGCTGATCGTAAGCCGAAGCGACTATGGACGACGCGCGACGCGTTCCATCATCATGTCGGGAATCTTTCTGTTCATCATCGGCTTTATTGCTGATCCCACATGGATCGTCAGTTATCCAAAAATGTTGCTGGGTTATCAGGGCGAGGGAAATGTTGCATCGTGTTCTGAATGTGCGAGTTTTCCTGTCTGGTTGTCGAGATGGTTCTTCGATGGCTCGCTTTCAAAAGCCATGTTGATAGCCGTACTATTGTTAGTGGCATTAATCGGAATATTTTGGGTGAAGAGAATCGCGTTGTTAAAGATCAATATCATTGTTGATAGTCTTTGCCTTGTTGATCCACATTGCTCGTCAGTCCTTATCTTTACAACTATGATTTTATACTTTTGCTTGTCCCGTTTGCTGTGTTCATAAACAAGGGAACATCCTGCAAAAGATCGTTATCATCGTTTGTTATCTGGTTCCAACATTCGCAATTGCATTTTATGGACGCGCTGGAAATATCTCCTTGCTCGTTGTGACACTCATCATTACCGCCTTGCTTTATCTTCGCATCAAATCGCAGGTTGACGTTCCCGCAGTCACGACATACAATACGAACAATTAAATACGGTCAGCAAGCGGCGAAGCTGGTGTAATTCCAGCACTGTCGCGCAACTGTAATTTAGCAATTAGCACGTAGCATTTAGCGATTAGCCCAGCGGCTAACAGCTAACGGCTCAAAGCTGACAGCTAATGAGTCAGGTCGCCCGCTCTGGTCGGTTCACCACTCTCTCGCGGAAAGGAGGTGGAGGACGGCGCCACTCGGATTGCCTCTCCAACCTCCCCAGCACATGCTGGGGATTTTGATTTAATAACACTATGTCATTGCGAGCGATAGCGAAGCAATCTCCGCTTTGCAATGACAAAACAATATAATGGAGAAGAACATGTTACGAAAGACTTTGATATTAACTTTACTCATCGCACTATTGACAGCCTGTGCGCCTCAAGCCACACCGACAGTTGCTCCCGTTGCGACAGAGATTCCCATCACTGAAGCTGTGATGACCGAAGCACCAGTGGCAACTGCTGCGCCTGCGATGCTGGATTTCACCGATGGGCTTGGACGTGAAATAAAACTTGCTGGTCCCGCGCAACGCGTCGATCTCGCTCGCGCCGTCAAACACGGAAATACTATTCGCCATCGGAGCAGGCTCACAGGTGGTGGGACGCGATCAGTTGTCAGATTATCCTGCTGAAGCAGCCAGCGTCACTGATATCGGTTCAACATTCGATGCGTTGAATACAGAGTTGCTCGTTTCTTTGAAACCTGATCTCATTCTAGCGGCTGAGGTCAATACGCCGGAACAGGTGAAAGCCCTTGAAGACCTTGGTCTCACAGTTTATTACTTGAACAATCCTCTTACTTTGGAAGAGATGTATGGCAACCTTGAGATCGTCGCCCAGTTGACCGGGCACGAAGCAGAAGCCGCAACTTTGATCGAATCACTCAAAGCGCGCGTGGCTGTAGTGGATCAAAAGATCGCGCCGCTCAGTTCAGTCTTCAGCGTGTTTTATGAGTTGGATGCAACCGATCCAGCCAAACCTTATACAGCAGGTAAAGGCACGTTCATCACTTTATTGATCGGGCGCGCTGGAGGCTACAACATTGCCGGGGACATTGAGGGTTATCCCCAACTGAGTCTTGAGCAGGTAGTGGCGGCAAACCCGGCATTCATCATCCTTGGCGATGCAAAGTATGGCATCACACCCGAATCGATTGCCCAGCGCCCCGGATGGGCAAATTTGGATGCGGTAAAGAATGGGCAGGTTCTGACGTTTGACGACGACCTCGTCAGCCGCCCCGGTCCACGTTTGGTGGATGCGCTCGAGGAACTGGCAAAACTCTTGCGTCCCGGATTGTTTGAATAATTACATTAACCGTAGGGGCACAGCAGGACGATCAATCGTCATAACTTATTTGGGTTTCGCTGTGCCCCTACAATAACAATGAAAAACAAACCGTATCTTTTCTCATTCATCTTTCTTGCTCTCGCCCTGCTCCTCAGCCTTGCGATTGGCTCCATCTTCATATCTCCGAAAGAGTTATGGCGAGTCTTAATTGGAACGACAACCAACGAAACCTTTCGCACCATCCTATGGGACATCCGCCTGCCGCGTACAGTATTGATCGCGCTGGTCGGCGCGGCATTAGCGTCGAGCGGCGCGGCGTATCAAGGATTTATTCCGCAACCCGCTGGCTGATCCGTTCTTGATCGGTGTTGCATCAGGCGCAGGCTTGGGAGCGATCATCGCCATGTCGGTGAACTGGCCCTACACGGTGCTTGGATTATTGGCTGTGCCTCTCACCGCTTTTATTGCCAGCCTATTAACCGTATATCTTGTGTATAACTTTGCACATATAGGCGGAACTGTCCCAACTACAAATTTGATCCTTGCAGGCGTGGCAGTCTCCTCGTTTGCGACATCGCTGACCTCGTTTCTTATGCTGCGTTCCACGAGCGAGGTGCGCCGCGCGATTGGCTGGTTGTTGGGAGGTGTAAGTCTTGTTAGCTGGAATGCCACTCTGGCGCTCATTCCATATCTGGCGATTGGGCTCACAACGCTAACATTAAGCGGTTATGCCTTGAACCTGTTGCAATTCGGCGACGATCAAGCCATGCAAATGGGATTGGATGTACGCCGCGTAAAGTTCATTATTATCATTGCCGCGTCGCTGGTAACTGCCGCAGCAGTTTCGTTTGCAGGCATTATCGGTTTCGTAGGACTCGTTGTCCCGCACATTGTACGCATCTGGTGGGGTGTGGACTATCGCCGTATCATCCCACTCAGTATTCTTGGCGGCGCATCCGTTTTATTGTTCGCAGATGTATTATCACGTATCGTTCTGGCTCCGCAGGAGTTGCCTGTGGGTATTGTCACCGCATTGGCAGGCGCGCCGTTCTTTTTATGGGTATTGAGACGTTCCAAAAATCAAGGTATGTGGTAAAACAACAGCCACGCGCAATTTAATGTAGGAGAAACCATGCACATCTCAAAAATACTCAGCCAGCCCAAAGTTCACTTCAGCTTTGAATTTTTTCCGCCAAAGACGGAGGATGGTTCGCAAAAGCTGTTCAAGACCATCAGCGAACTATCTCCCATACAACCGTCCTTTGTCAGTGTTACCTACGGCGCAGGCGGTTCCACACGCGAACTGACTCAAAACCTGGTGATGCGCCTGCAAAAGAGAAACTCCACTGAACATCGTCATGCACCTCACGGTCGTCGGCGCCAACCGCGATGAAGTGAAACAGCAACTGGAAAGATATGTCGAAGCGGGCGGAGAAAATGTCCTTGCGTTACGCGGCGACCCTCCCAAAGGGAGCGACACGTTCGTCCCCGCCGCCGATGGTTTTCATTACGCATCTGAACTGGTCGCCTTCATCAAGAAGAATTTCCCGCATATGGGTGTTGGTGTGGCAGGCTTCCCCGAAGGACACCCGGCAACACCCAATCGTCTGAAAGAAATGGACTACCTCAAGGCAAAGGTGGATGCCGGTGTGGATTACATCTGCACACAACTCTTCTTCGACAACCGTGATTATTATGATTTCTGCGAACGCTGTGAGATCGCCGGGATCAAAGTTCCCATTCTAGCGGGACTGATGCCTGTCGCTTCTCTGCAAGGTATGAAACGCATGGCAGAACTGTCTCTAGGATCACGCATCCCAGCCAAATTGTTGCGCGCCGTTCTACGCGCCGATAACGATGAGACCGTCGAAAAAATTGGTATTCATTGGGCAACCGAACAAGCCTTCGATCTTTACGATCACAATATAGCCGGGATTTACCTCTATACCCTGAATCGCTCGAAAGCCACTTTGAAAATCTACGAAACGCTTGGCATGAGTCTTGGTGAACAGTGGACCATCGCTTAATCTCATGCTGAAAATAGAGACTCTCTCCGTTTTTTACGGAGCACGTAAAATATTGCACGACATCACGCTCGATGTATACAGTGGGGAAGTCCTCGCGTTGATCGGTCCCAACGGCGCGGGCAAATCGACTCTCATCCGCGCCGCGAGCGGAGTCATCCCTTACATGGGTCACGTCCGCACGAATGGAAGCGACTTCGCCTCTTTGACTCCGCTTCAGCGCGCACGATATATTGCCACTGTTCCCCAGGCAGTTTCTTTACCCCCAGCTTTTACCGTATGGGAGACCGTCCTGATGGGGCGCACACCCTATCTTGGGTTTTTAGGTCAGCCTTCCGCAAAAGGATGAAGAGATCGCGCGGCAATCTTTACAACGCGTGAGCGCGCTTCCCTTTGCAGAGCGGCGCGTGGGAGAACTCTCAGGCGGAGAACAACAACGCGTATTGCTCGCGCGTGCCTTATGCCAGTCCACGCCGATATTGTTGCTCGACGAACCCACCGCGCACCTGGACTTGCAATATCAAGTCGGTTTGTTGGAATTGGTGAGCGAACTCGCCCACAAGGACGATCTCGCCGTGTTGGTCGCGCTCCACGACCTCAATCTCGCCTCTCACTACGCGGACCGCATCGCCCTCATGGTCGCAGGGAATATCATAGCGACGGGAACACCCAGGGAAGTATTACAACCCGAATTGATCGCCAATGCCTATTGCCTGCCCGTGCAAGTAGTCCAACATCCCTTTTTGGATATTCCGCTGGTGTTGCCTGAAGCGAGGTAAATAAATTCCAGCGTCAAATGGTGGGGTAATCTTGTTGAGCCATATGATGTTGCTGTTATACTGAAAATCTATTTCTACAACATCAGTCCTGTATGCCAAAAACACTAAATTTCGAAGGCTTCATCAAAGATTTACGTTACCAAGCTCATTTGACTGATGATTTGGTCTCTTACAATCTCCATGAATTTGACATTAACAAGGTCAAGTCATATGGTTTAGTGAATCGCGCAAACAGCCAAGTTGCATATTCAAAATGGACCTCGCCCAAACGAACCAGGACTTATCCTTTTGCAAGACTCTACAACACTTACAACGATCGAAAATCTTGACAATCATTCCCGTTATGAAGGATGAAGGGTAGATGGCGATTTAGACAAAATCCAATATTCAACAATCTCTTGGATGAATTTACTGAATGTTTATATCGTTTTGGCATACTATGAAAGTGCAGATAAAAACCGAAGCACTAAACAGACAGAGAAATAGGAATAAACTAACCAATCAAAAGTTGAATACAGAATGAAGTAAACTCGCAAATCAATGCCATCGCTACATACAAACAAAGCGCCTTGCATTGGAATCGCAGTTTATTTGAAGAACAATTTACGGGGATATATGAAAAAGCTATCAATGCTTATGATCTCATTTCATCAAAACAAAAGTGGCATCCATCCCCGCAAAACCAAACTTGAATACCTCAAAACCGTTAAAAATGATTATCAGCAATTTAGAGATATTCATTGAAAGGCTCTCAAGGTGCAGCCGTCCGAGAATCAAAAACCATACACGCACAAGAATTTCTGAAAGACGGCGGAAAAAGCATATTTTTCATTGAGAATTACATTGGTGGTGTTTATCATCTGACTGCTGACGAAGTTCTTCGTGAGGGCGGTAAATATATTATTCAGGAATCAAAGAACTCTACTAAAAAACTTTTACCATCCATTTCTGACATCAAAGACGGTTTGTTTAACTCATTTGTTGCGAATTTAATTGTTGAAAGTTGATAGTCGCGAAGTTCAGTTTTCAACTCGTTTGAAGCTGACAGGATATAAAGTAAACGGAAAAGTTCGATTTCCATGCAAAGAAAAAGACTTGGAAAAGTTTATTCAGTCAAATAACGTGTCTAAATCTCAAGCTATGTTATTGAGGAAGCTAAACCTAGAAGCAACTCAAAACAATAACATCTCCATTGACATTGGAGGAAATGATGGCTGAGATAAAAAGTCCGCTTCGCTACCCTGGATGAAAATCACGTGCAATTCAGCAGATGAAACACCTCCTACCTAAAGAGTTTGAGGAATATAGAGAGCCGTTTGTCGGTGGTGGGTCTTTTTTCATACATCTAAAACAAAAACAGCCAAAACTAAAAATCTGGATTTACCAATTGAATCCAGAATTATATTATTTCTGGAAATATACCCAAATCGATTCGGAAAAACTGGCACAAGAGGTACTAAAAGTAAAGAAGGCAAGAAAAGATGGTCAGGAATTGTTTAATGAATTGGTGAATATCAAAGTTGATTCATTGACTGAATTTGAGCGTGCTGTTCGTTTTTTTGTGCTGAACCGAATCACCTTTTCAGGCGTTGTTGAGTTCCGGTGGATATTCAAAGTTGGCATTTGAAGGCAGGTTTACAGAATTTTCCATTGAACGTGTTTCAAAACTGGGGCAAATCTTGAAGGCATCAAAATCACTTATTTGGATTATCGCGAACTTCTTATAGGTGGCGACAAAAAAGTATTCACCTTCCTTGACCCTCCCTATTTCAAGGCAACTAAATCGAAGCTGTATGGAAAAAATGGCGTACTTCATACAGGTTTTAATCATGATGAGTTTGCTCACGAGATGAAGGGGTGCAAGCATTCATGGTTAATAACCTACGATGATTTACCCGAAATTCGGGCAAATTTTTCCTCTGCAAAAATCTATGAATGGGAATTGCAGTATGGGATGAATAATTACAAACAAGGTAAAGCTAAAAAAGGAAATGAACTTTTTATCTCGAATTACGATCTGCCGCTAAGGGAAACGAAAAACCTATAAAGATGAAACCTCAATGCAACTGACTTCGTTGTAATGAAACAGCTATCAACCTTTGGGTGAAAGCTCTCGGAATATATCACGGTGTTGCCAAAAACATCAAAATAGATTTTGCTTTTGAACATCTATAATTTTACAAGTTTGAAATTATCGTCGCAAATTGATACCAAATATCATTGATTACGCGAATGTATTTTCGTCAATATTTTGATATTCTACATCCGCATAATGCAGTTTCTTGTGACAAGTAGGGCAAACAATTATTATATTGTCGAGCAGCACGAGCCGGAATTAATTCATGTAGCTCATTTATATGATGAGCCTCAATATGTTACGCCATTTCTCTGAAGAAATCTTGCGCATCCGAATTTCACAAGTATATTAGTCAATTGTTTCGGTACTAGAGAACCCTGCCTTCAATGTCTTTGACATAATTCGTATGCATGGTCGGACATCCTGATATAGTCGATTAAACTGTAATTAGTTCATTGAGATGTATCTGTCCATTTCTGCATAGAAGCTTCAGATATATCTACTTCTGATTTCCGGTTTCCTAGCAGATCAAACCGATTGTAATAAAGGGATACATCGATCATTTCGGCTGGCGATGGCTCACTGTAATACATCTTTGTTTATGTGGCGATTCCACCTGCCACGTTCATCGAAAGGTCTTCAACAAAAACGTTCTAATGCCTCGAATGGATAATATAATTTCATCTGCATCCTGACGCATACATCATTAAACAAAAGTCATAAAAACGGTTTAGCGAAAGATTGTAACGAATTATAGGGAAAATCAAACCAATAATCGCGGCTTCCAGCTTTTTATGTAATGCCTTCTTCTAAGAATTGTGCGATTATTAGCAATGTAACTGCTCATAGAGAATCTCGGTATAATTTTCCATTTACGATAAGAACTGGACAACACGAGCATCCGCATCACGTCCGCATCGCGCACACTGAGAAAATCCTTGATGGTGACCATGTTGCCGAGCGACTTGGACATTTTCTCGCCGCCGAGTTGTAACATGCCATTGTGGATCCAGTAGCGGGCGAATTGTTTGCCCGTGTAGGATTTAGTCTGCGCGATCTCGTTTTCGTGGTGCGGGAAGATGAGGTCGTTGCCGCCGCCGTGGATGTCGATCTGTTCACCGAGTTCGGCGAGGTTCATGGCGGAGCATTCGATGTGCCAACCGGGGCGTCCCTTGCCCCACGGACTGTCCCATGAAATTTCGCCGGGCTTGGCGGCTTTCCAGAGGGCGAAATCCATTGGATGGTCTTTCGCTTCTTCCACTTCGATGCGTGCCCCGGCTTGCATGTCTTCGATCTTGCGACCGGAGAGTTTGCCATAATCCTTGTCGTTGGTGACGCTGAAATAGACATCACCATTCGGCGCGGCGTACGCGGCTTCTTTTTGGATAAGTCCCTGGACGAATTCGATGATGAGCGGCATCGTCTTGCTGACCCGCGGAGTGGACGTGGCAGGCAGAACGTTCAGATTCTTAAGATCGTTTGCGTAGTCTTCGATATAGCGTTGTGACAACTTGAGCGGTTCTTCGCCAAGCTCGTTGGCACGCCGGATGATCTTATCGTCCACGTCGGTATAGTTCATGACGTGTTTGACGGTATAGCCGCGATATTCCAGATAACGGCGGATGACATCGAACACAAGCGCAGACATGGCATGACCGACATGCGCGTCGTTATAAACCGTGACGCCGCAGACATACAACTTGACGAGGTCCGGCTCGAGGGTTTGGAATTCTTCTTTTTTACGTGTGAGTGTGTTGTAAAGTTGGATCATGATAACCTCATGTCACACCTGCACTTGCGTGCGGTGCAAGTTGCGAGCAACCGCTGGTTGAGTAGCCCGGAGCGTTCGCTGCGAAGGGCGTATCGAAACCGAGGGGGCGAAGCAATCTCATGTTTGGTGGTTAGTTGAGATTGCTTCGGGCTATCGCCCTCGCAATGACATTCCTGTTTTTTTATTTCTTCTTCTTCCCGTTCTCTTCTTCCACGCGGGCGAAGATCATACGTCCCGCCGCGGTTTGCAGGACTTTGGTGACGACCACGTCCTTGTATTCGCCGATGTATTCGTGACCGTTCTCCACGACAACCATCGTACCGTCATCCATATAGCCTACGCCTTGTCCATGTTCCTTACCTTCCTGGAAAATGTTCAAGTTCATGCGCTCGGCGGGTAACAGAACAGATTTGACCGCGTTGGCGAGTTCGTTGATGTTCAGGATGGTGACACCTTGCAATTCAGCTACACGGTTCAGATTGAAATCATTGGTCAGGATCGGACATTTCAACTGCCGCGCCAGCACCACGAGTTTATCGTCCACTTCGCGCACACCCTCTGCATCGATGTCACTGATGCGGACGAGGACATTCGGCTGTTTCTGCAGGTCGGCAAGCACTTCCATGCCGCGGCGTCCGCGTTGGCGGCGCAAGCCGTCAGGTGAATCAGCGATATATTGGAGCTCGTTCAACACGAAGCGTGGGATAAGAAGCGTACCGGGCAGGAATCCGGTTTTGGCGATGTCGGCAACGCGTCCATCGATGATGACGCTTGTATCCAGTAAGATGGTGCGGTTGAGGTTTGTCCATGAAGAGGAAGAGCCGCCCTCGCCGCCGCGTCCGCTCAGGTTACTGAACAACCCCATAATGTCACCCTGGCGCATGACGAACAGTGAAACTCCAAAATAGGAGAACGCCGCTACACCGATAAACGGAAGGATCTGTCCGAACGGAGCGGGAAGCAGGGATAACGGAAAGGCAAGCAATGCCGCAGTGAGCAGGCCGGTTATCAACCCGGTCAGACCCGCAAAAAGCGTTTCTGCGGAAAGGTGACCGAGTCTCCTACGGATGGCACGTGCCGGACGGGTTGTGATGTAAGGCGTGAGAATAAAGCCTGCCAGTCCGCCTAACATAAAAAAGACGGTTTGATACAGGAAGACCTCACCGGAATCGGTTGGACCCAAGAACACAGCGAGACTTCCCCCAAGTGAAAACCCCACGAGACTGAAAACGATCAAACCAATGAAACGGAAAATAAATTCGACAATGCGAAAAGAAGTGCTGTTGTTATTCATAATAACTCCTTTGTAACGTGCAAATAAAAGAATAATGTACGTATCATAGCATGGCTGAAAAGCCAAGTCAATCAGCTAAGCCGCCCTTCATATAGAATTGTTATAATACATAATACCTATATGAATTAATGGTTTTGGATGAAATTTCTGTAATTTTGGCAAAAATCCTTTGGATGACCTGCCTGTTCTTCCCAAGCCGACAGTTGATTCAACACGAGTAACCATGACCCTTACCGATACTTTAAACCGCCCCCTGCGCGACCTGCGAATCTCCGTCACTGACCGGTGCAATTTTCGCTGTGTATACTGCATGCCCAAGGAGATCTTCGGACCTGATCATCAGTTCCTCGAGCGAAGCCAGATCCTTACCTTTGAAGAGATCACGCGTCTGGCGCGTATCTTCGTTCAACACGGTGTCCGCAAGATACGCCTGACAGGCGGCGAACCGCTTGTCCGCAAAGACCTGCATTTACTGATTGCCATGTTGTCGGAGATCTCTGATCTCGATATCACATTGACGACCAACGGGTCGCTTTTGGCGCGGCAGGCTCAGGCGTTGAAAGATGCGGGGCTAAAGCGAGTCAGTGTGAGTCTCGACTCGCTCGACAATGAAATCTTCAAAGCCATGAACGATGTGGACTTCCCGGTAGAAAAAGTAATCGATGGCATGGACACCGCCGCGGCTGTCGGTTTGGAACCCATCAAGGTGAACATGGTTGTCAAACGCGGACTGAACGAAACCAGCGTATTGCCGATGGCGCGCTTCTTCCGCGAGAAGGGATATATCCTGCGCTTCATTGAATATATGGACGTCGGTCATACCAACGGCTGGCGGCTGGATGATGTGGTCCCTGCAAAGGAAATCGTCAAAATGATCAGCGCCGAAATGCCGCTCGAACCTCTTGACCCAAACTACAAAGGCGAAGTGGCTGAACGCTGGCGATATAAAGATGGAAGCGGCGAGGTTGGTGTGATCGCTTCTGTGACACAGGCATTTTGCAGTACCTGCAACCGGGCGCGTATATCGGCGGAAGGCTCTCTATATACTTGTCTGTTTGCGATCAAGGGACACGACTTCCGCAGTCTGTTGCGAAATGGTGCGACGGATGATGAAATCTCGCAGGAGATCGCACGCGTCTGGGGCAAGCGTGCAGACCGCTATTCAGAGATCCGTTCTGAAAACACGATCGCATTACCCAAAGTGGAAATGTCACACATTGGTGGGTAAGAATTAAATTTTAAAATCGCTATAATTTCAACATTGGAGGAATAGTATGCAATACCGCGAACTTGGACGAACTGGCTGGAAGGTATCCACGATCAGTTTTGGCGCGTGGGCAATCGGTGGGACGTGGGGCAATGTAAAGGATGACGAGTCGCTGGCGGCGCTGAACCGTGCTCTCGACCTCGGCGTGAATTTTTTCGATACAGCAGATGTCTATGGTGATGGGCATAGTGAACAATTGTTGGGGAAGCTCCGAAAAGAACGAAGCGAGAAGTTTACTGTTGCCACCAAGATTGGACGCAGGTCAGATCCTCATGTTGCAAGTGAATATAACAAGAAAAACCTGACTGCCTTTGTGGAACGTAGTTTGAAAAACTTGGATATGGAAGCACTTGATCTGGTGCAATTACATTGTCCGCCCACGGAAGTTTTCTATATGCCAGAAGTGTTTGACATCATGGATGGATTGATGAAAGCTGGAAAACTTCTTCATTACGGCGTGAGTGTGGAAAAAGTGGAAGAAGCATTGAAGGCAATCGAATATCCCAATGTGGAAACGGTGCAGATCATTTTCAATATATTTCGTCAACGTCCTCTTGACTTGTTCTTTGGTCAGGCACAACGGCGCAAAGTGGGAATCATTGCACGTATTCCACTGTCCTCCGGCATGTTGACAGGAAAGATGACGCGTGAGAGTTCTTTCCAAGCCGATGACCATCGCTTGTTCAATCGTCAAGGAGAAGCATTTGATCGTGGCGAAACATTTTCAGGGTTAGAGTACGAGATTGGTTTGCAGGCAGTGGAAGAGTTGCGATCTCTTGTCCCTGCCGGCATGACGATGGCACAAATGGCTTTACGCTGGATATTGATGTCACCTGCGGTATCATGCACGATCCCCGGCGCGAAACGTCCATCTCAAGTGGAGGAAAATGTTCAAGCGGCGGATCAGCCTGAATTGTCGGATGAAGCGATGGGTCGAATCCGCGCGGTATATGACCGGTTGGTTCGTCCGCAAGTTCATCATTATTGGTAGGAGCACGTAGCCACGTCATTCTGAGCCCGAATGGGCGAAGAATCTCTGCTAATGTGTGCGAGACTCTTCGCTTTCGCTCAGAGTGACATGACTGGAGACATCATGATCGCATCCTCACAACTTTTCTTGTTCATGGGCGCGGCGCTTGCCCTGCTGTTGATTCCTGGACCAGCGGTGTTGTACATCACAGCTCGCAGCGCAACTCAGGGACGGCTGGCGGGGCTGGTCTCGGTGCTTGCCATTGAAACGGCAAACTTTATTCAAGCGGTTGCCGCGGCACTGGGACTCTCGGCGATATTGTTGTCTTCCGCGTTGGCGTTCGATGTAGTGAAATATCTCGGCGCAGCATATCTGATCTATCTTGGGATTCGAAAGTTGTTCGCTTCAGATAACGGCATGGAAAGATGAAGTGATCAAAAAGGAAAGCCTGTCACAGATCTATTGGCAGGGATTCGCCGTCAATATCCTCAACCCGAAGACCGCCGCTGTTCTTCTTTGCCTTTTTGCCACAGTTTGTTGACCCCGCCAAAGGAAATGTCACCACACAGACATTGTTATTAGGTGCAATCTTTGTCGGTATGGCGATTATCACGGATAGCCTGTATGCGCTAGTTAGCCAGTTCTCTCGCACAGAAGTTGACCGGGAGCAAGAAGTTTCAAAAAGGACAACGGTATTTTGCTGGCTTGGTATATATCGGCTTGGGAATCACAACTGCGCTGGCAGGGGCAAAGAAGTAGACTGATAAAAAAGTAACTCTCCGTCGGATTGCGTTTATACTTGGCTTCAAGTTTTTCTGCTCACCATGTAGCTCAACATAAATCATTAGCAGTCAGGCAGTTTCTATACATGAATTTATACTTTAGCCGGGAGTGGTAAATAATGGAACCGTCGGAGTTATTGAAACAACGTATTATTTCCTTTTATCAAAAAACTGCACACCTTGTTTTTGGAATGAAATTTTGGGGTTTTTACTGCCTGGTTATTATGTTCTCTGTAATTCAAAATGGAGTATGGTATAGCCCACAAACTGAGCGATTGTGGCTTATGTCCAAGGATATTTTCACCAATCCATTTCTTGGCAACCCCAATAATCAATGGCTGTTATCCTCGTTCTTGGGTCCAATGTTGGGTTATGTTACATCGATGAATTGGTCCATATGGTCCTATTCCCTCCTGCATCTAATTATTTTCCTAGTTTTCTTTACTACTCTTAATAGCGGCGATTAGAAATCGGAACGGAGACTTTATTGCCCGCACTGTCCTGATTATTTTCCTTATTTCCCCAATATCCAACGTACTATTTACGTGGCTCGGTTCCCCAGACATCCTGACAACATTGCTTTCAATGATGATTGTGGTTTTTTGGGACAATTCATTTGTGTTATTTGTTGGCGCTTTTTTACTGGGGACCAATCACCCTGAACAGGGTCTTGTAATCCTACTCCTTTTAACAATCTTCTCTTTCCTCACTCGTAGTAAAAAGGAAACTATTGGATTTGCCCTCATTGGCTTGGGTTCCCTTGTTCTCGGAAAATTACTTATTGAATTGTTTTTTCATATCCATCATTTTGATGTAGAATTTTCCAGGATGAGTTACATTCCAAAAACCGGCTTATTTAGGTATGTAAAATCTACTCTTAGTAATCCTTTTGCCTTACTATTTTCTTTATATAACGTACTCATATTATTTATTGCAACTTATGTTTCTTATTTCTGGAAAAAAGAAAAGAGCGCTATTGCTTTTGTTGTTTACAGTTTATTGGCATTTATCACAATACTGATTACACTAGACCAGACCAGAGTGTTCTCCATTTTGACATTCCCAGCCCTGTTACTTTTAGTGTTGACGCCATCATTCCAAAATTTGAAACTCGGCGAAAAAGAGTTTTTCAAAAACATTCTTGCCATATCCCTTTTAGCCGGTATTTTAATTCCAAGATTTACTATTTTGGACGGTACCATATATTACTCCACCTATCAAAGCCTGATTGTGTTCTTACATGACCATATGGCAGGGCTTTTATTGCGATAAATCAGTACGATTAAAAGAGAAAAACATGAGTGACTATAACCGCACCACACGAGAATGTACTGTGAGTCAATTACACCCTGAGCTGTTCCTGGCTGTTCGGAATTATTTTCAGGAGCATCAACTGGGCGATCTGGAGACCGAGACCCTGCAATGCTGTGAAACGATCTCCAGGAAGAAAAGCGCCAATAGACTGATTTCCTGGCTGAATGACAGTTTGGATACAACAGTTCACATGGGCATACTTTTTACGTCCCAGTGGCTCATCTGGGTGCGAAGCGGGGATAAATCTGGCATTCAGCTAGCCTCAGCCAACCTAACACGAATTTCGGTCAGAGTATATAGTTCCATATTCACGAAAGATGCCGGTTTGGAAATTTCAGGACAGGTTGAAAACTCTAAAGGTATGGTACGGGGAGTCCTTGCGATGGAATCGGTAGCAGCCGCGCAGAAGTTTTTCGATGAAATGAACCAGGCAATCATCAAAGTGAATCCGCCAGCCCCAAAAGGTTTGTCGAAATGGTGGGGAGGGCTAAAGTAACCTGATGATGCAGATTTTTCAGCATGCTCCGCAACCAGGCAAATTGGATTAGCTTCGAGTTTTTTCAGGCAAAGCCCATGCCTTACCAGTCTTGATATTATTACCTATTCCCTTTACGAAAGTGCAACCAATGAACATTGCTTCGATCCTCGGCTCAGTTGGGACAGTGATCGGTTTGATCCGGGCTGTTCCCCAGCTCGCCAGACTTCTGCGCGCACGAGAAGCGTACGGCGTTTCTTTGGATACAGCCGCCACCAGTTCCATCGTCAGTTTTGGCTGGGCGGCATACGGGATAATGACCGGTCAGCCTTACGTCAGTTTTGCTACTGGTTCTTCAGGCTTGATCTTTGCCTTGATCACCTTTTTTGCCATGCGATTTGGTCGCAGTGTCAAAGAGTTCAAAGTTGCGCCGGTTTGGTTTGGCATCTTACTTCTGGCAGGCGCCTTCCTCGGCAAAAACGGACTCGGCATCGTGCTGCCGATCAGCGTTCTGGCGGCAAATATTCCTCAACTTTGGGTTGCCTATAAAGAGGGAAATCTGGCGGATCTATCGCTGGGAACCTGGATGTTATCCATAACCGATGGGCTTGTCTGGGGAACCTACTCGCTCATCGAGCAGGATATTTCCATCATGGTATTCGCGTTTTTTCAATTGACTACCAGCGGATTGATCGTGGCGTTAAAATTGATGCACCTCGCAAAAGAAAAAAATCTTAAGGCGGGGACTGGTGATTGAATTGGTATGTTTGATCCAAAGGTATGACATCGTATTTCAAGGAGTAGATGTGAAAACAATCGGTCTGATCGGCGGTATGAGTTGGGAATCTTCCATCGAGTATTATCGCATCATCAACGAAGCGACTAAAGAAAAACTGGGCGGGCTTCATTCGGCAAAGAGCATTATGGTTTCAGTTGATTTTGCAGAGATCGAAATTCTCCAGCATCAAGGAAAATGGACAGAAGCCGCTCAAATGTTGGTCGAAGGCGGCAAAGAATTTGGAAAAGGGCGGCGCGGATTTTATCGTCCTGTGTACCAATACCATGCACAAGGTGGCAGATGAAATACAAGCCAGCGTCAAAATTCCGCTTCTGCATATCGCAGATGCAACTGCTCAACGGGTCAAAGATGCAGGCATCCAGAAGATCGGGTTACTGGGGACGCGTTTCACCATGGAGGAGGAATTCTACAAAGGCAGGCTCTCCCAGAAATACGGCTTGGATGTAAGTGTTCCCGACGCTCAAGAACGCGAGATCGTCCATCGTGTCATTTACGATGAGCTGGTGATCGGTGAAATAAGACAACATTCCAAAGAACAGTACATTGATATTATTGAGCAGATGGTCAAGCATGGCGCAGAGGGAATTATTTTAGGTTGTACCGAGATCGGTTTGTTAGTTCACGATCAAGATAGCCCTGGTGCCGCTATTTGACACAACACGGATTCATGCTGAGGCGGCGGTCGAATATGCATTGGAGAACATAACATGACAAAAAAACAAAATTTACTACCATTGAACGGACAAGTAGCGCTCATCACCGCTTCATCAAAAGGAATCGGTAAAGCGTGCGCTTTGGCATTGGCTGAATCAGGGGCGGATATTATCCTCGGACTGAGGCAACCATCCGCTGGGCAGGGACTCGTGAATCAAATCCAAAAGATGGGACGGAAAGTTTTGCCGGTGCAGATGGACGTCACCAAAATGGATGAAATCTCGTGCTGCGGTTCAGGCGGGAGTTCAAGCACTTCAAGCATATCGATATCCTTGTGAATAATGCCGGCATCGGCGCGCCCAACCCAGCCGAACGAGTCAATGAAAAGGATTTTGACGATACGTTGAACGTCAATCTCAAAGGGACTTTCTTCACGTCGCAGGCGGTTGGCAAGATCATGATCAAGCAGAAGCGTGGGCGCATCATCAACATCTGTTCACAGGCTGGATTCGTGGCACTGCCTACCGAGTCGGTCTATTGCATGACGAAAGCCGCCATCGCACATTTGACCAAGTGTCTCGCGCTGGAATGGGCACCTTATAACATCACAGTCAATGCGGTCGCGCCGACTTTCATTACAACACCCGGAACAAAGAAGTGGCTGGATAATTCTGCGTTTCGTGCATCCGTGAAGAAGCGGATTCCACTCGGGCGTATCGGCAACCCGAAGAAGTGGCGGGACCGGTTGTGTTTCTCGCGTCACCTGCGGCTTCGCTCATTACGGGAGAAACGATCATGGTGGATGGCGGCTGGACTATTCAATAGAATTCTGTCATGGTTTAAAACCCTTGTTTTGCTTTTTGACGGCTTGCGTCGTTATAAATGATGAATGGCACATGACCTATGATAGAAAATCCTGTACAATATCTTTACCAAGAGACAAATTACGTATTTCATCATATACCCTATGCACAACAAATTAAAAGAATAGAGGAACAAGACATGGCAGACATAGAAGCCCTAATCAAACAAATGACCCTTGAAGAAAAAGCCGCGCTTTGCACAGGCGCCAGCGCATGGACAACCACTCCCGTTGAAAGGCTGGGCATCCCGGAAATGATGGTTTCCGATGGACCACACGGTGTACGCCGCGTCGAAGATGTCCACTCGCTGGGCGCGGAAAGCCTGCCTGCAACCTGTTTCCCCACTGCATCTGCGCTCGCCTCCACATGGGACGTGGAGTTGATCCACGAAATGGGACAGGCTCTCGGCGAGGAATGTATCGCCTTGAATGTGGATGTGTTGCTCGGTCCCGGTAACAATATGAAGCGTACGCCACTCTGCGGACGCAACTTCGAATATTTTTCCGAAGACCCGTTCCTCTCTGGTGAGATGGCGGCGAGTTTGATCAACGGCATACAGAGCAAAGGTGTGGGCACATCGCTCAAGCATTTCGCGGCGAACAACCAGGAGTATGAACGTTTCGTAATGAGCGCAGAGATCGATGAACGCACATTGCGCGAGATTTATCTTCCCGCGTTTGAAACCGCTGTGAAAAAGGGGAAGCCATGGACGGTGATGTGCGCGTATAACAAGCTCAACGGTACATATGCTTCCGAGACACCGCGAATTATTGACAGACATTCTCAAAGAGGAGTGGGGCTTTGAAGGATTGGTTGTCTCGGATTGGGGCGCGGTGCATGATCGGGTTGCAGCATTGAAAGCTGGATTGGACTGGCAGATGCCGGGTCCGCGTGAAAGGGATGTTCAGGCGGTGGTCGAGGCGGTTCGAAACGGAAGCCTGCCTGAGGTCCAATTGAACGAAGCGGTTCGTCAAATCCTGAATATTGTCTTCAAAGCGGCAGAGACTCCCAAGGGCGGCAAGTTCGATGTGGACGCGCATCACGCGCTTGCCCGTCGTATCTCTGCCGAAAGCGTTGTCCTGTTGAAGAACGATGGCATCCTGCCGCTTGCGAATCCACAGCACATTGCCGTGATCGGACGTTCGGCACGCGAGGCGCATTTTCAGGGCGGCGGCAGTTCGCACATCAACCCGACAAAAGTAGCTGTGCCGTATAAGGAGTTGCAGCAACTCGCAGGCAATGCCGAACTGACCCATGCCGAAGGGTATCCAACAGATAACAGTTATCAACCTGCGATGATCGAAGAAGCGGTGAAACTGGCGCAGGATGCCGATGTGGCTTTGTTGTATATTGCATTGCCATCATACAAAGAGGCGGAAGGTTATGATCGCACAGACCTGGACCTCACAGAGCAACAGATCGCGCTCATCAAGGCGGTGGGAAAAGTTCAACCCAAAACCGTGGTGGTGCTCAACAACGGTGCGCCCGTGGACGTGCGTGTGTGGATCGACGATGTTGCGGCTGTGCTTAAATCATGGATGATGGGGCAGGCAGGCGGCGGAGCCATTGCGGATGTGTTGTTCGGTAAAGTGAATCCTTCTGGCAAACTTTCTGAAACCTTCCCGATGAAGCTTGCCGATACTCCCGCGTATACAAACTACCCCGGCGAGAATGGCAAAGTACATTATGGCGAGGGACTCTTCATCGGTTATCGTTGGTACGATGCCAGGGAAATTCCCGTGAAGTTCCCGTTTGGCTATGGACTCAGTTACACCACGTTCGAGTTCAGCAATCCCAAAGTTTCAGCAAAACAATTCAAGGATGTGGATGGCATCACCGTCTCTGTGGATGTGACCAACACGGGCAAACTCGCTGGAAAAGAGGTTGTTCAAGTTTATGTTCATGACCACAAATCAAAACTGGTTCGTCCGCTGAAAGAGTTGAAAGGCTTCGCGAAAGTTGAATTGCAACCCGGCGAAACCAAAACAGTTAATATCGCATTGGACTTCCGCTCCTTTGCCTACTATGACCCCGCTCACAAACAATGGATCACCGAAGATGGCGACTTCGACATTCTCATCGGTTCCTCCTCAGCCGACATCTGCTTCACCGAAACTGTGACCTTGACCTCCTCCCTGACCCTTCCCTGCCTGCTCAACCGCGAATCCACGGTCCGTGATTGGCAGAACGACCCAAGAGGCAGGGAAGTATTCAGACCCATGTATGAAATGATGGTGCAAGGGATGAAGTCTACAATGGGAGGCAACGATGATGGCTCTGAGTTCATTGGCATGGACGCCGAAAATTTCTTTCTCGAAATGCCTCCATTAAGCATCCTGCAATTCCAGGAGGGCGTCCTGCCCAAGCCCGCGATCGAGATCGTTGACGAACTGCTTCAGATGGTGCATAACAAATAAAAAAGTGCGGACGAAAGTCCGCACTTTTTTTATTCTTTTTCGCCACTTATCTTCATCCATGCCTTCTTCATGTTTTCCGCGTCGGCTTCCATGATCGGGCTTTCGCACAGGATGCGCCCTGCGCAACCAAAATCCCTCAATACTTCGAATAAGAAATTTATTTTCAAATCGGATTCGCCCAACGCCAGATGATTCTTCTCGCCTTTGGGACCGTATTCGATTCCTGATAAATGGATATGTAGATTCTTCAACGCACTCTTTCCCCAACGCTTTCTGATACGCTTCGAGAATCTGAGTCCACTCTTTGACCGTGTTCATCGTCCCATCGCCGGGACGTGCATGTAAGTGTGCAAAGTCGAGGCAGGGTTGCACGCCCTTAATCGCCTTGCTCATCTCCAACGTATCTTCCAACGATCCCAACATCGCAGACTTGCCCATCGTCTCAGGGCGTAATGTTACGGGGTTCTTCGCCTTGCGTAATTCATCCATGAAATCCTTCAAGCGAGGGATGGCGACCTTCAACACTTCCTTAGGCGGATTCCCAAAATAGGAACCCGGATGAAAAATGATATCCGTTGCACCCGCGAGATTGCCATAGTGCGCCGCATCCATCAAACGTTTGCGTGACTTGGGCCACTCTTCCTCGGTCGCGTTCAAGTTGAAAAAGTAGGAGGCATGGACGCTCAACGCAACCCCCTGTTCTTTGCCCGTGCGTTTAATATCCGCACAGGTCGCCTCCGACACGCGCACAGACTGTACCCAGCCCAACTCGAAAGCGGTCAGCCCAATGGACTTGCTGAACTCGATAGCGCCCACCGATCCGCCCGGTTTCTTGGGTGTGCCGATCGGTGAACCAACTGTGCCGAATGAAAATGATAAAGACATAAGACCTCCAGTAATCAGTTACCAGTGAACAGTGGTAATAATTTTGCCCACAATGGTGGACCCAATATCAACAAGCCGATCAAGACCGCCGCCAGCGCCGCGATCAAGACCGCTGCTGCTCCTACATCCTTGCCAACCTTTGCCAGTGGATGATGCGTTGGACTCGCCAGATCCACAACCGCTTCGATGGCTGTATTGATGAATTCTGCTGTGAACACCATCGTGACCGTCAGAATGATGACTGCCCAATCGCGCGCGGGCAGGTTGAGCCAAAAACTGACGATGAACACCAGCACGGCAACGACGGCATGAATCCACGCGTTTTGCTGGGTTTTGAGAACATGCCACCAGCCGCGGAAGGCATGACCAAAGGATTCGATGCGGGACTTGATAAAGGATTGCATGTCGATGTTTTTACGGAGTACGTATTACGTAATACGTACTCCGTAATCATTCCTCACGAATTTGAATTTCACCCAAGCCGAGTTGGGTCAGTATTTCGCTCTGCGCCTTCCACATCTTTGCCTTCTCTTCTGCCTCTTCGTGGTCGTGACCCAGTAAATGTAATACACCATGTACCACCAATAGCTGCACTTCCGATTCCAGCGGATGTCCAGCTTTCGCCGCGCTTTTCGTGGCATAAGGGATCGAGATGAGGATATCGCCAATATAATGCGCGCCAGTTTCCGGGTCCGTTTCAGAGGCGGGGAAGGAGAGCACATCCGTCGGTGCGTCGACTCCGAGATACTCCCGATTCAATTCGCGCAGTCGCGCATCATCCGTCAACACAATGGATAGTTCCACATCCAAAGATTCTTTTTGATGTGTAAGAGCCACCTGCGCGGCTTGTTCGAGAAGTTCGGTGGAGAAGGGGAAATCAAATTCGATAGTAATCATGGTGTGGTTTTGGTTATATGCGCTTTGTCTTCGCTGACACTCCGCTCAGCGCAGAGGATGCGTTACTTCTTAGTTGGCTCTGTATTTGCGTTTTCGACAGCCGAGCTTTCCTTGGGATAAGCGATGCGCGGGTGATGCGTACCCTTTAAGATCGTAACGAATGCATCGGTGACAATGCTAAGATCGCGCAAGGTCAATTGCGTATTATCGAGTTGGCCCTGTTTTTGTGCCGAATCGATGGTAGCTTGCACGAGTTTACGCATCGCTTCTTCATTCTGCGGGTTTTCGGCACGGGTGCGCGCTTCAGTGCCATCCGCAAGCATAAGCAGGGCGGTCTCGCGCGAACGCGGGCGCGGACCCGGGTATCGGAACTTCGACAGATCCACTTTGGATTCATCCCCACCCGCGGCTTGGAGTGCCTGACCATATTGATAGCGTGTGACCATTGTGCCGTGATGTTCGAGGACGAAATCGTCAATGCGACGTGGCAGGCGATGCTTGCGCACTAACACAGCCCCGTCTGTAACGTGCGCGATGATCACGCGTGCGCTTTCCATGGGGTCAAGCTCGTTATGTGCGTTGATACTGCCCGGTGATTGGTTCTCGATAAAGAAGGATGGATTCAACGCCTTGCCTACATCATGGAACAATGCACCCACACGCGTAAGCAATGCGTCTGCCCCGATCAGTTCCGCGGCTTGCTCGGCAAGGTTTGCCACCTGTAAGCTGTGTTGATACGTACCAGGCGCGTTACGCAAAAAGAACTGCAATAACGGGAAATCGGGACGGGATATTTCGATAAGTTGCAACGCGGTCGTCAGACCGATAGCCTGTGCGAGGAAGTATTGCAACAGCAACGCGATACTTGAAGCCGCCAACCCGCTGAAGACAGCCGCGCCTGAAAGTTGAAGGAAGGCGATGCCGTCTGTTGCCGTGAATGGCAGGCGGAACGCCAACAAAGTCACGATACCTGCCAGTGCAGTCGCCATACCTGCACGGAAAAATGTCCACACGCGGCGTGCAGAGCCGAGCACCAGTACACCTGTCATGGAAGACACAAGATAATAAGGGACAAGGTCGAGCGCATTGGGCATGGAATATGACACCAGCAAAGAGACCACAATGGAAAAGATGATTCCCGCTTCCAAACCAAATAGTGTAGCGATCAACAATCCCACTGCGGACAATGGATAGGCATAAGGCAGTAGGGTGCGGTCAGGTATGATGATACGCGCGCCTACGGCAAAGATGATAAAGATGAGCGCCGCGACCACCAAACTCCGCGCGTCGCTCAGGAATTGCAAATGTCGCCGTGAGAAATATAGGCGGGTCAACACTGCCAGTATCAATACCAAGGCGCCTGCGCCAGCATAATCCTGCCACGGATTCTTTTGTTCGATCAGCCCCAATTGTTGCAACGCTTCGAGTTGTGCGGCTGTGACGATTTGTCCGCGCAGGACAACGATCTCGCCCGCCTTATATTGTTCGGTGATGGGTTGCACCGCATCTCTCGCGGACTGTTTGGCGGCTTCCGTTAAATCGGCACTGTACACGCTGTTGGTTGTTACAAACGCCGAGACAAGCTCTACCACGAGCGCGGCTTGATCTTCGTTGAGCGCCAGACTCACCAGCGAGGGAACTGCTCTTCGGACGGAATCAACATCCTGGTCCCGAATGGTGCGGCGCATCACCTGTTCCAGCACGCTCAATGATTCCTGCTGGATCGTATCCCAGCGCGCAGAAGGCAGTGCAAGTATCTTCTCAATGGTCTGTGGCTTGAGGCTTATATCGCTGAGCGCGGCGATATCCGAAGTTTTCTGTTCAGGCGTGGAAATCTCATCGTTGCGGGTTAAAGTAATATATTGCAACGTGGCTCGCAGGCGGTCGATTTGCTTGCGTGCGATAGATTGGTCGGGCAGGGCATAGACGGGCGCGACCGCGTTCTCTGCCGCGAGACGCGCATCTTCGGTTCGTACTTCGCTGATGTATTCAATGGATTGCGGGGCTTGATAGTCGTTGGGCGAAACATCCCCCACCCCCAATGATACAGCCGCCGGATTAAGTAAAGACGGTGCGATCAATGCCCCGTACGATATGACGCTCACAAGTATGAGCAGGATAATCTGAAGCGTGCGAATGCGCGCCGATGTTTGACGACGACGCGCAGGTACGATTGCCATCCTATTTTTGGAGTAGTTCCCGCACAGCCGCGCTGATCATGTCGTTGGGAGCGCGACCTGCAACCTTTGCCATGACGACTTTCATCACCTTGCCCATATCAGAAGGCGCAGTGGCACCCGTCTCTGTGATGACAGCTTGGACGATGGCACGCAGTTCCTCGGCAGGCATGGCTTTGGGTAGAAAGACTTCGAGCACTTTGATCTCGGCTTCGTTATCGGCAATCAGGTCGGGACGATCTGCTTTCTTCGCCTCTTCCAGCGCTTCGCGTCGGTTCTTGACCTCCTTTTGAATGAGGTTTGTCACCGCCAGATCATCGAGTTCGATGCGCTTATCCACTTCCGCCTGTTTGATCGCGGCAAGCACCATCCGCACCGTGCGCTTGCGGACTTCATCACCGGTCTTCATGGCATCTTTCATGGAATCGTTAAGTTGTGTCTTGATGTTCATAATAGAAGATTATACTAGAGTTGAGGGTGGGAAAGAAAAAGTCCCGCGCGAGGCGGGACATTGTTTATTAGGTCTGGGTGAGTTATAAAGCGTTAAAGCCACTTCTCCAAAAACGCCATGATCTCTGAGCGCATGTGTGTGGTCTCAAAATGTCCCGTCTCGTATCGCCTCATCTGCCAGGCATCTTTTGCTCCCAGCGCTTCATATACCTGTTTCAATTCCCTATCAATGCGATCCAGTCCGGCAGGAGGAGTGAGTCGGTCATAGTTGCCTGCCAGGCTTAAGTGCGGTCGCGGAGCGATCAGCGCATTGATCTGCGCAGTTGTGAAATGTTTGAGTAGCGACGGCACATAGTAGTATATGCCATGTCCATCGAGTCCTCTGGCGGCAATCAGGGACTCAAAGTCCGTCAGACAGCAGATATCCACACACACTTTGACTCGGGTATCCAATGCCGCAGTCCACCATGCCATGGTGCTCCCCATGGATAGACCCAGGGTTCCGACTCTTTCTCCATCGACATCGGAGCGTGCAATGAGATAGTCCAGGGCGCGCAGGTTGTCGTAGACCATCGCTCCCCAGAGCACCTGTCCTTTCCAAAGCATTTCCTTGAAGACCTCAGACTCTGACCGTCCGCGGCGTTCGCCAAAAACCCAGGTATCAATACACAACGCACCCCATCCTTTGGATGTGAGCACCTGTGCGTAGGGAGGCTCGCACAGTTCCTGCCTGCCCAGAAGCAACTCATCTTTTCCCAGAAGATAGTTCCCTCCATGGGCATGATTGTAGAGTATGCAGGGTATGGGTTGGTGGGCGTTTCTGGGTTTAACAAAATAGGCTGGGACGGGTTCGATGCCATTGAGATCCAAGAGAAGTTTCTCCAGGATATAGCCGTCATATTCGCTCTGTTCCACAATTGTTGAGTGGATTAAGCGATCCTTTTTGGGAAGGTCCCCAAGAAGGTTATACAATGTTTGTCGTTGCTTGTCTTGTTCTGACATGATGCTCATTTTCAGTTCAAAGGTTTACACGAACGGAGAACTAATTTGAGGGTATGAAGCCAGTCGTCCCTGCCTATGCCGCGCCAGGCACTCGGCGAGCATAGGCAGGGATAACATACATCTGCATGTATGTTTTTTTAGAGACCAGTTTCCTAGTGCGCTTCAGCCAGTATCGGATCGATGACGGCAGAAAATTTATCCAATGGCGCCATCCCAACAATCACTGCCTTATTATTGATGAGGAATGTCGGTGTGGCATGGAAATCTCTGAGCATTGCATCCCGGAAATCAAGGTTGACCTCAGCTTGCTTAACCCCGCTGTCCAGGCATTGATCAAACACAGTTTGATTCAGTCCTATGCGACCGGCATAGAGCTTGAGAAAAGGGACCTCTATGCCTAGATAATTATTATACAGGTAGTCTTGATACTCCCAGAATTTGCCCTGGTCGTAGGCGCAACGTCCCGCTTCAGCTGCCTTGGGCGACTCCAAGGTAATAACGGGGAAATCCGCCCAGACAAAGCGCACTTTGTCACCATATTTATCCAACAACTGTTGGCGCATCCCAGCCCCCGCCCATATCAGGCAACTTGAACAGCCATAGTCTCCAAATTCGACGATGGTTATCGGCGCGCTCTTTGGTCCAATTTGTGGATTCGGTCTGTCAAGCATTGTGACGGCAACCGGCATTTTTTGCGGGCGCACGATCAGGACGATCACTACAAATAAAATGATCCGGACCACTGCCTTCAGAAACCGTCTGCCCCAAGCGGCATTCCCATTAGCCTTGTTCTGTCGATCCACTGGATTCGGTTGATTGGGCGACATCTCATACTCTCCTTTAAAATTAGTAGATGCTTGAATATTATCAATTCAGACCGCCCTTACACTTACGCTATTACACCTCTCGTAATCTGATAATTATAGAGTTCACATTCCAATTAAGATAGGTTATTGGTGCGATTTTATGTGAGCACTTTACAAACAGTATGGTGATAATCACGTCCGCATCTTTTTTATAAGCTCATTGAGATCGGATGTTCCTTTTCTTGAGATAACCCCAGACCCAATCCAGTCCGAGCGTGACGAGGGCAACAAAAAATATTAATATCGCAAATGGAAGTTGAAGGTTTAATAAACGTCCAAAGAATGCCATCAAAAGTCCAACTCCCACCGCGATCATAAGAGATTGAAGATGTTGATGCTCAAACCGCCTGGTTTGCTCCTCCAATGTGCGCTTTCCCAAAGCACGATCAAGGAACAAGAGATCCCAAACAGCCAGAGCAGCGCCTGAACTACAAATCATCAATAGAGGTGGCGACCCAATCAGTCGCCCAGCAACTGCCAAACAGACTGATAATAATAGACAAATAAATAGCAGCGATGAGTCTGGATATTTTTTGGCGAGCAACCAAGCGGAGCCGATAATGATTGCAATTACAGCCCCAATCCATTGCCCAGCGATTATATATCCGGAAACCAGGCTAAGGATTAAGATAACCAGACAAATGACAAAAGCAATTTTTCGTAGTGCCATATGTTATTGCTATTCCTTACTATTCTCTCTGCCCTCGTGAACGGGTTAGGGCGTTTCGCACTAATGGAAACAAAGGCTGGCTGACCTTCCAATCGATGACCGATGTTTGCAGTTGGGCAATGCTATTTAACCGTAGACGACGTTCAAGACGGGTAGCCCAAATCGCCAATTGATCGGTGAAATCCTGTCTCAGAGTCGGATATGCAAAATCAATCGGATCAGGGCTGACCAGCAACACTTGATAACCATACGCACGCAGGCGTTGGAATAAAGACCTGTCCGTGGAAGTGAGCGAGCTGAAGATGATGATCAAGGCGTGACTGGGAAACATACGGATCGGGATGAAATCGAGGTATATCGATTCGCGATTTGTAGTATCAACCTTGGCTTTGGATAAGCAATCCAATATGCGATGAAGTTGTGTCTTGCCATAACCCGGAAAAACTCTGGATAATGTTCCTCCAATGACAAGCAAACTAACTCGATGTCCCTGATGTAAAAACATCTCTGCCAGCGATGCAGTCGCCTCGGCAGAATGTTCGAATAAACTCTCTTCTCCAATTTGCAGGTCTGTTTTTTGGCGCCCGTCCAGAATTAAACCAATCTCGGCAATTTCTTCCTGTTCAAATTCCTTGGTAAAAAACTTATGCGGATGGCGGGCAGTCAAGCGCCAGTCCAGCGAGCGCAGTGGATCACCAGGGTGATATTCGCGCACGCCAAAAAAATCGGTGCCATTGCCGCCCAAGCGAGCCGGGATCGAACCCGGAGAATGCACGGTGTTGCGCGGTCGCAATGGGATTAATTTGAACTTTTTTATCCGCGGTCGAACTTGGATCGTAGCACTGGCAGGCAGCAGCATTTCAGTTTCGATCAAACCGAGAGGGTCACTTACCACTGCCCGGATAGACTCCCAGGAAAAATCTCCCCGGGTTGCTGTAAAAACATAATTCAACTCTGTAAATTCCCCCGGCTGTAAAGTCGCCCAACGACTTAACTCGCCGTCTATAATTTTCATTTCTTCCTGAATAGCGTCGCTGATGAAAAGGTATACCGTTTCCGATCCTTGATTTTGTACGGATACTTTCACACCGATGGATACAATGCCGTTTGAACGAGATTGTTCCAATTCCCGTTCGGCGCTAAGGCGCAACTTCTCCACAGGTGGAGTTTGTAGAATACCCGTCATCATATAAGCCAGGAATGGCAACATCATCCAGGCTATATCTCCATTGCGTGTGATCAACGCGACGATGAGCAGGCTGAATAGGATCAGACCTATAGCCAGAGTCTTATTGTTCATTTTCAGGATTAAGCACAGGGACAGAAACCGATTGCACGATTCCGGCGATCACCGAGTTTTCTGACTTTTTGACATCCCATAAGCTGGGATCCAGGATGATGCGATGAGCCAGGGCAGGCTGGATGAACTGTTTGATATCGTCTGGTATTACGTAGTTCCGACCTCGGATGGCAGCCCAGGCACGAGCCAACTTGAGCAGAGCCAGTGATCCGCGAGGGCTGACTCCGACCGTCACCTGACGATGCGTTCGAGATTCCGCTGCCAGATCGACCATATATCGGCGTACGTCCGGGTCCACATAAACTCCTTCCACTGTTTCCCGCATTGCCAGAAGAGTCTCGGGAGAGATAATGGCTTGAAGGGGAACAACATCCTTTTTTCGTTCGGCGCGCCGTTTTAAAATCTCATCTTCTTCAGTCCGGCTGGGATACCCAATGGATAGCTTGACCATGAAACGATCAAGTTGAGCTTCGGGCAATGGGAAGGTACCTTCATACTCAATTGGATTTTGAGTGGCGATTACGACAAAAGGCTCGGACAGCGAAAACGTTTCACCCTCCAACGTTACCTGATACTCCTGCATAGCCTCCAACAAAGCTGATTGCGTCTTTGGAGACGCCCGGTTGATCTCATCAGCCAACAGAATGTTTGTAAAGATCGGTCCCTTACGCAGGATAAAGCGGTTTTGGTCACTTTCAAATACATACCCACCAGTGATGTCTCCGGGGAGGAGATCAGGAGTAAATTGGATACGCTTGAATTGCATTCCCAACGCCATTGCAAAAGAATTGGCAATCAATGTTTTTGCAAGACCGGGGTAGTCTTCCAGCAAAATATGACCGCCGGAAGAGAGGAAAGCCGCCATCATTTGTTCGAGCACTTCCCGCTTCCCGACAACTGCTTTTTCGACCTCCTGAACGATCCTGGCTGACAGTTCGGCTACTTGTTCGATGCTAACTTGGGTTGAATTTTCCATCGTCATTTTTCATCTCCAAAGACTCTTCTAGATAATCGAGCACTTCATCGACCATTCTGTAATGCTCAGCAACTTCCTGACCTGTCCAGCGGCGTATCCATCTCCGTGGGGCGCTTTGAATGGACTGTATTTAACCTTTTAAATGACATCTTTAACTTTCCGCGGCTCTTCCAAAAATAAAAAGTCATGAATGTGCTTAGGGATGGGAATCTCGCCTTTCTGCAGAGCATCATACAATCTGAAATCGACAGATGTTCTTAGCTTTGTTGCATAAAGCGAGAGCAGTAGATTGATGAGTTCCTGTCTTAGTGCCCTTTTGTCTGGGACCTCATAACCAATCACTGTAAATAAACTGCGCCAAGTACCAATGGCTCTTATGGTTGCGTTCAAATCCTGAAAATCGTCAGATTGAATAACAGGTTCCGCCGATGGAAAAAGGCGATAGATGAAAAAAACCACGACGAAAATAATTGCTGCCCAATAATATTGTTGGTCGATACTCAAAACAAAAAGCCGTAAAAGCAACCAAACCACCAGGGAAATGGGTATGACAATTTCACTTAAGATCAACGGCCAGAAGAGCACCCCGACAATTAAAATAACCAATGCAAAAAAGCCGAAAACGACCAGCCGTCTGGAGATATTCACTTCACTCCTTTCCCTTTGCCTCTTGGCTGAACAGCATAATTGCTTCCAAAGCTTGGATGGCTTTCTGATCATCCATCGGGTTGGGCTGCCAATTGCCATAGCGCACGGCTTCAAAAAGCTGAGTTAACTGATGCACGGGGTCATGGGGTGCTCCGGCAGTTTCCAATAAAACCTCAAACTCTCCCGTTGTCATGAAATCTTTTCGCTCAATCCCCTGTTCCTTCTCCAGCACCAGAACTCATCTGTCGATAACATTGAATGATGACGCTTTTCAAGTCCAGCCCATTTTTGAGCGCCTGCCAGGCTTTTTCTGCTTCGAGGCCCACTATGCCAAGTGTCGTTGTTGGTTTGGGTGGTGAAAAGAATATCCAGACCGCGATCAGGATTATAAGTATCAGGAGTCCAAATCCGACGAACCAGATCAGAAGTGGAGGCGCCAGCCCGAGGGGAGTCCTGACCGGCGGTGTGGAAGTAGGAAGAGGTACTGCCACCGAAGCAACATCGCTGGATTTGGGTATAAGCATGATTATAAAAATGGCAAGCATGACTAGCAGGCTAATGAATAAGGTAGCTGGAATATAGGATAGAAGCGCCTTCCACTCCGCCCCTTTAATCATCCTGTATACGATATAGAGAATTAATCCAGCAAAGACCAGGGAAAAAAATACGGTGAGAAATTTACTGACCGAGATTACCGCAAGCCCTTGTCTTTCGACTGGTCCAGCCACCACCTGACCATTTTCCACCTCGGGCAGAGGCATTCCCGGTTTCAATTCCAATTGAGACAGACTGGCTGCGATCATCATTGTGACGATCATAACCACCCCGAGCAAAATAAGCGTATCTCGCCTTGAATTACTTGTCATCTCAGTATCCTGGCTTTTGACGTTCGCCTGGTAAATTAATCCGTATCCACCCTATTGTATATTAATTCGGCAAGAACAGACAATACAGACAGCCGAGCTTCGGACAGAAGTTCGGACAAAAAGAAGCCTTTCAAGCTGGATAATAAGGTTGTCGAAACCAACTACCAGAAAGAAAGGCTTCCATGAACAAGTTTACCCATCTTTCAGACTTTTTAGGCTACCTGTTCGACGATGAACGATCCGTCAAGAAAGCACAAGCGATTACCGCGGGAATCTTGCAGGCACAATCCTGTCGCCTGAGTGACATTGCCAGAGAAATGGCAGGGAATGAAGCAGCTAACTATAAATGTATTCAACGCTTTGTTGCGAGTACAGCCTTGAAATCGACCTTGTTACGGTTGTTTCAGGAAGAAGCTCCATTTCTGATCGGTGACCCGACCGAGATGCCACGTCCCGAAGCACAGAAGACCGATTATGTGGGCACGCTGAGTGATGGACAAACCAGCGGTTATTGGCTGCTGATCCTGGCGACACCCTATCAAGGACGGGCTATCCCGTGCCACTTCGTGAGTTATTCTTCCGCCGTCATTGGGTCGGAAGTGACTTCCCGCAATCGCTATCACTATCAGGCCTTCGCAGAAATGAAGGAACTACTGGGGGAGAAGCCTTTGGTGTTGGACCGTGAGTTCAGCTACTTGGAATTCATGCAAGCCTTGGTAAGAGAAGAAGTGAACTTTGTCATTCGCCTCAAAGTAGGTGCACACTTCTTCGATCAGGAAGGAAAACAGGTAGCGCTCAACGTCAAGAAGGGTGAGATGCGTATCCTCAACAAGGTCTTCTATATGGGCAAGGTCTTTGTCAATGTGATTGGTCAATGGCAGGTCGGATTGAAGGAACCCATGTGGATAATGACCAATCTGCCTGCCGAACAGGGGTTATCGTTTTACGAACAACGCATGAAGATTGAAGAGACGTTCAAGGATCTGAAAAGCCTGCTGGGCATGGATAAACTCATGTGTCAGAAGCGTCACTGGATGGAACAGATGGTTTGTCTGGCGCTCATCGCTTTTACCATTGGCTTGGTGTTAGGCGAAACCCTGCGTTCTCAAATCTTTCCCGAAACGAGCCGAAAGTACAAATTGTATTCGGGGTTGTTTGTATTGCTCAAACTAAAACTGACGGTAGATTTCCTCGAGTTTCGTCGTATCTGCAATATCGCATCACAAACCTTCCAAACCATCGTCATTCCTGTCCGAACTCCTGTCTGAACTTCGGAGACAGAAGCCTGATGGAGTTACATTACTGGTGCTGGGACAGAACAAGGCTGAGACGCAGAAAACTGCTTGGACAGTCCATTGCTGGCTGTGTTGGGTGTGTTATTGAATGTAATGTAATAGCCATTTTCCAACAAATGGATAATGAAACTCTTTTCCCCTGAAGGCTTGAATAGTTGCAATGATTACACATACTCCTGAAGTTAACACAAGTAACAAAAGCAAAATTCCTATGCCAAGAGGGAAGTAGGTATTGCTCAGAAATATTTCGAGATTATTGAGCAACTCAGGTGTTGCCAGACCAAAAAAATGAAGCAATCCAACGAAAATCCCACTTCCCCATATTGCAAAATATGAACATGTGATAATGGCTGTTACTGTCATCTGAAAAAGGCAGGCTTGTAAAAGATTGTGGCTGAGAAATTGAGAACGTGTTTTTGTTGTTGCCCATAAAATAGGAGACAGAAACAAACTGAGTCCAGCTAACATGGCGACATGACTCATGCCGGCAATAATACGTTCATTTTCGGATGTTGACGAATTGTAGGTGGGGGATTCTGTTTTTACGACAAAAGGTTGACGGGATGTATAACGAACCACGAGTTTTCCCAAGATGGGATATTGATAACTTCTGCCGTGCAATATTTGAATTCCTGCCCAGATGCCCCATAAGGGAAAAACAAACTGAAAAAAGAATATGGCTCCAAACCCTATTATTGCGGCGATAATTAGATTTTGGGTAAGTTCCGGTTCAGTTACGCCGGTTCTGGCAATCAGACCACTAAACATAGCGTAATAAAAACCAGCCATAAAGATTAAGAACATCAACACAAATGCTAAGAACGAAACCAGTTGAAACAAAAAAGCTTGTAACGCTTGAACCATGAGAAATCGAGAACGAGATTTGCTGAGAGCCCAAACAACACCTGAAGAAATTAAAGAAAAGAATCCCCAGGGTGATGACATGTGTAAAATTGCGGCTACAACCTGTTCTTCTCTTCGATGTTTATATGCGCTATTAACTCTGTTTGATATTGAATTCATTTGAGAAAACCTTATTATCTTAACACAAGCACTCAACGGTTTGTATTACCTGCGCTGGGGCATTTGCTCTTGGCGTCTGGTGGAAATGGTTGTTAGTCGGAACACCGGGGAAAAGAATCCGTTGAATGACAACTACAACTTTACTCTAACTCAAAACCCTAACTCCCGCGACGAGTTGACCATCGCTAGCATCGAACGAAAGAGGCTTCCGACTAGGGTTGTTGGTAATGCAGCACAAGACTTGTATTTGTACCATTATTAAAATCGTCAGTGACAGTCAATAGATGTCCATCGCGCGTTAGATATAAATGATAGTAATACGACTGATCTCGCAGTTCCGAAATCTCGGCTCTTTGCCAGCTTTGACCGCCATCTGATGTAATCGTAAACCAGACTGTTCCATCCGAGAGATCAAAAACTACGATGCCTTGCTGAGTATCCACAAACCGCATAACCGCCTTTGGGCCCTCTGTTGTCGGGATTAACCGTTCACCCGTCTTTAACCCCAGAGAATGTATCTCCCAGTTTTGTCCACCATCTGTTGTAACAAACAAATTGCCCGCTGTATCCAGCACATAACCATCATTAGCCGTCCGGAGATCAATCGCCGCAATATTCTGGGAGGCAAACGGCAGTGTTACATTTTCCCAACTAACGCCACCATCGAAAGTAGCTTGCAGAACATAGGGTGAAGCAGCCCATCCGGTCTGTGCATTCAGAAAGCTCAAGTACGGACAAGCCGAAGTCGTTACCGTCTGCCAACTTTGACCTCCATTGATAGAAATGCGCGTGCCACCATTTCCACAATGCCAGGCTACCTTTTCGTTCACGATCTCCAATCCGTGGCGGCAGTGCAAGGCACTGGCGGCTTTGGTCCAAGATTGACCACCATCTGTGGTATAGCGCACATCATCATCGGGTCCAACGGTGATACCAAACGTGTCAGTGAGGAAACCGGCTAAGGTCACCATGTAGGGACGATAGGCCGGACCAATATCACCTTTTAAATTTGTCTCTGGCAGATTGCTGTAGTTAATCTGACGCATTACTTCCCAATGACCAGGGGACGTAAAGTTGGCGGAAGCCGGCGTAATCGTCGACATTGTTGGTGCTGGTGGGGGAGTCAATGTGCAACATCCCAATCCTATTCCCCCGAGTAAAGTCAATGTAACTAAAAAACTTGCGAGTTTCATACAAGTGTGCCCTTCTCAAGCCACATCAAACTGCTATCTAAAATCTGCCTTCTGATAGCCAAAATCCGGTCAACGGTTTGCGTTTGCGGAGCGTGTCGCTGGGGCGGGCGTGGACTTTGCTTGCCTGCACCTTGCCGCAGGCACAGGTGGGAGCAGGAAAACTCGAAGCGAGAAAAATGCTTGCCACGAAGCGTGTTGCAGAATCCCCAGCGTCCAATGCGCGCTGTTTTAGGTAGCACTTTTGCTTTCATGATTTTTTGTCTTTGAATTCATAATAATAAGGTGGTTTTTCATAAACACATTCGAAGTAAGTTGCTTCAAATGGTAATCCTTTGTGTCTGAATTTGCAAAAGAAATGTGGAAAGTTATAATACTCATCTCCTTTCAAATCATAATCTACAATATCTGAAAAATTTATTTGCCCAACTCGATAGGCACTGATTTTTTCTAGATATTCACCTTTTGCATTTTTGCTAAAGTCCCATTTGTTGCCGTCAAAAATCACTAATTCATCTATTCCATAAATAAATTCTATACCGCTATGATATATGCTTTTGATTTCTGCTGCAAACCATGAATATTCGCCAAATTTATCTGGGTTATTTGAGTTTGGATATTGCTTGCCATCGAATGTACGAAGGAGCATTTTGGAATTTCTTTTTCTGTTTTCAGGAAAATAATTCAACCAATCGCTAAAATCCTTCTCTATTCTTCGTTTAAGATTCAAGTTTCTTTGCAATTCATCTTCTCTGGAAACAACACCTTTTTTCTCTAGTAACTCCATCCAGCCTTTTACTTTTCCGCCCACGTCAAGAACCCAATTAAATGCTATGCCTGATAACATCAAAATCCCACCAGGAATGGCAAGCCACTCTGGAAATGATTTTATGCTCGCGACAACTAGAACGATGGTAATGCCTGAAACAATGAGTAAAACTTTGATAATTTTCATGAGCTCTTTATATAAAGCCACCTAATATCTTTTAGGCAGTCAAGGATCAATCGGATTATAGCACTGCGGTTTTTCGATACCCGTACATATAATCCAGCACAAAGAAGATTAATTCATCGTCACTACATGAAACCTGACTCCTGAAACTTGACACATGAAGCTTATAACTCACCCCGCCGTATTCCCCCCATCCACCAACAACAAATGACCCGTCACGAACGACGAATCGTCCGAAGCCAAAAACAACACCGCCTTCGCGATCTCTTCCGGTTTGCCGAAACGACCCATCGGGATATACGCGCTCGACTCCTTCATTGCTTCCTCAATTGTCACCGGGTCGGAGCCTTCGAAGTAACCCTTCTCGATCCAACGATCCACGAACGTATCGCCCGGGCACACCGCGTTCACACGGATATTCTCGCGCGCATGATCGAGCGCCATCGCCTTCGTCATCATCCCCACCGCGCCCTTGCTCATCACATACGGGAACGCGTCCTTGCCCGCCACCACCGACCAATCTGACCCGTTGTTGACGATCACACCGCCACCCTGTCGCCTCATCACCGGGATCACCAGTTTACACATCCGCCAAACCGCCGTCACATTGATCGCCAGCGTATCATTCCACACTTCATCGGATGTTGTCTCTGCGGTGCCGCTGGTCACGATGCCCGCGTTATTGAACAGGATGTCCACGCGACCGAATTCGGATAGAGTCCGCTCGACGACACGGGAACAATCGTCGGCTTGAGAATGATCCGCCTCGACAAATACGCCTCGGACTCCCTTTTGCCTGATCTCTGCTTCGACAGCCTTCCCCAACTCGGCGCGTCGTCCTGTGACCACTACATCCGCGCCTTCCTCTGCAAATAAGTACGCGGTCGCCTTCCCGATCCCTGATGTCCCTCCCGTGATGATCGCCACCTTGCCAGATAATTTTTTCATTGTATTCTCCTGTAGGGGCGGAGCAACATCGTCCCCTTGCGGGATGCTCCGCCCCTACAATTACATTTGATTATGATATTATATTTGCAATCCCATGACGAACACCATTTTCCCCAACGGCATCAAAGCCATCTTCTTCGACCTCGACGGCACGCTTCGACACAATGTCCCTTCCAGCGGCGATGTATTCACCGATCATGTCATTACGCTTGGTTTGCGTGTGAACGATGAAGACCGTCTGCGCGCCATGCGCTGGGAACATCTCTATTGGGCAAGCTCGGCTGATCTGCGCGAAGACCTGATCGCGCATTCAGACGACACTAATAATTTTTGGATCGAATACAGCCGTCGTCGTATTGTTGCGCTTGGAGCATCGCCCGCATGGGCAGTGGAATTTGCCCCCAAAGCCTCGGCGCACATGGGTGAGATCTATCAGCCGGGGAGCGTCATTCCCGACGATGTGCGCAGAACTTTGCCTGCACTAAGACAGGCAGGTTATATGATGGCGGTCATCTCCAATCGCGACAAGCCTTTCCAGGATGTTTTGGAAAGTCACGGCATCAGCGAGTTCTTTGAATACTCTCTTGCCGCCGGTGAAGTGAATATCTTCAAACCCGAGCCGGGAGTCTTTGAACACGCACTCAAACAGACAAATTTAACCGCGGCGGAAACTGTCTATGTGGGCGACAACTATTATGCGGATGTGGTCGGAGCGCGTCGTGCCGGACTTCGACCTGTGCTCTACGACCCAAAGGGAATCTTCCCTGACCCCGATTGCACCACGATCAAATCCTTCGACGAGTTGACTTCCATTCTCAAAGTCTTATAATATTAAATATCGCTTCACGGGGGATGAACCTTTTACGTTTTACGTGTAAAGAGAAAGGAGCATTGTTATGGCATGGGAACGCAGAATGATGCGGACAGTTCGCGTCCGCAACGAGCATAAGTTGGGTACGCTGGCGCGTTTGATGACCGCCATCTCGAATATGGGGGCAAGTGTCGGCTCTATTGATATGATCTCTGAAACAGCACAATCAGTAGTGCGCGACATCACCGTCTATGCAGATGACGCCGAACACATGGACCACGCCATCGAAGCCATGCGCACCAACGAAGGTACGCGTGTACTGGAAATCCGCGACGAAGTTTTAGAGTTACATCAAAAAGGCAAGATCGCCATCCGCTCACGCTACCCTATTGATTCAATTGCCACATTGCGCCGCATTTATACGCCGGGTGTTGCCGAGGTCTGCCTGAAAATCGCAGACGATCCCGAACTGGCGCGGCTATACACAAGTGTGAGTCACATGGTCGCCATCGTCACTGACGGTACGGCGGTGTTGGGCTTGGGCGATATTGGTCCCTTGGCGAGTATGCCCGTAATGGAAGGCAAAGCCATGATCATGGAAACCATGGTCGGTCTTTCAGGCATGCCCATCCTGTTGAACACCAAAGACCCGGATGAGATCGTACAGGCAATATCTGCCATCTCAACAACATTCGCCGCCATCCAACTGGAGGATATTTCTGCACCTCGTTGTTTTGAGATCGAAGAGCGACTGCAAGCCATGTTGGATATTCCTGTATTGCACGATGACCAGCATGGGACAGCAGTTGTCAGCCTCGCCGCGGTAATGGTCGCAGCAAAGCGTTTAAAGGTGGATATCCATAAAGTAAAGGTCGGGCAGGTTGGGTTGGGTGCGGCGGGGAATGCTATCGGGAAGATGATCATGCTAATGACGGGCAACCCAGTTCTCGGGTCCGATTTGAGCGAGGAGGCTTTGGAACGATTCGTCCGCGATGGCGGAGTCAGATCCAGCCTGGAAGAGATCATGTCCGAGTGTGATGTGGTCATCGCAACAACAGGCGTGCCGAATCTCATCAAACCGGAAATGGTGCGCAAGGGACAGATCATATTTGCGCTGTCCAATCCAAACCCCGAGATCGATCCCGATGTGGCGCTGGCACACGGCGCGGCGTTCGCCGCAGATGGAAAGTCTGTGAACAATGTGCTGGGATTCCCCGGCATCTTCCGTGGCGCCGTGGACGCAAACGCGCCGCGCATCACGCACGAAATGTTGATCGCGGCGGTGAATGTGCTTGTAGAGATGACGCCCGCCGGTGAACTGATGCCCAACCCGCTCGACAAGAAAGTACATCACGAGGTAGCGCGTGCCGTTGCAGAGACCGCCATGAAGCAGGGCATCGCGCGTGCCGAATATGTTGCGTATGTAGAGGGATAACATCTATTCGCGCTGAGCGGAGCCGGAGGCGTAGTCGAAGCGCTTCGTCTTCGTTATCACTCCGCTCAGCGCGACATTGCCCTACATGTTTAATCCTTTTCCTTGATCAATTCCTTCAAAGTCATTCCCAAACGCGTTATGCCTTCACGGATCAGGTCCGGTGATGAATAAGAGAAGTTAATACGCATGGTGTTTTTTCCTTCACCGTATGCGTGAAATGCTGTGCCAGGCACGAACGCGACCTTTCTTTCAACGGCACGTTTAAGAACTTCCGCTGCGTCCATATCTTCGGGCATGATGCCCCACACGAACATACCTCCATGCGGTTTGACCAACGTCACTTCAGATGGGAACATCTCTTCCATCATTTCGAGCATCACATCGCGGCGTTCCTTGTACGTGGACCGGATGACCTTAACGTGTTCATCCAGGAAACCATCCTTTGCCACTTCATACGCAACATATTGATTGAACGACGATGTATGCAAGTCCGCGGCTTGTTTTGTCATCACCATTTTGCGGATCACCTGCGGCGGTGCAATCACCCATGCCAGGCGCAAACCCGGTGCGAGCAGTTTCGAATACGTGCTCATATAAATGACGTTTCCATCATAAATTCCGCCATTGGGTCCACGGAGTTGACTGTCCAGGGAAATGACCGAAGGGAGAAAGTCCCCTTCATATCGTAATTGACCATACGGATCGTCTTCAATGATCGGCACACCATATCGGTCGGCAAGCGCTACCAGTTGTTTGCGCCGCTCCAGGCTGAGAGTCGAGCCGCTGGGGTTTTGAAAGTTCGGGAGCACATAAATGAACTTCGGTCCCACGCGCAGCGCCGCTTCCAGTTCATCCACGATCATGCCGTTTTCATCTGTTGGCACAGAGATATATTGCGCACCGTACGCATTCCATGCCTGCAACGCGCCCAAGTACGTGGGTGACTTAATCACAACATAATCGCCGCGATTGATAAACAGACGTCCCACAAAATCCAATGCCTGCTGCGAACCAGATGTGATCAAAATGTTATCGGTGGAGACTTCCATGCTTTGCGCCACATTCTTTGCGATCAACTCGCGCAAAGGAAGATGTCCTTCTGTGGTGCTGTATTGCAAAGCCTGCGGACCAAACTTCTCCATCACACGGTTACACGCCTGCTGAAACTCCTTGACCGGAAAAACCTCCGGTGCGGGCAACCCGCCTGCAAATGAGATGATATCGGGCTGTTCGGTTAACTTGAGTAGTTCACGGATGACCGAGCTTTTCATACTCTTCGTGCGATGGGCGTAACGATACTCCCAGGGTGTTTGCATTTTTGCTCCTTTGAAAAGAGATAAAATTCCCAGCTTATACGGGGATAAAAAAGCCCGGTAAGATGGCGTCAAGTCTCGTAATATGGCACCTGTATCTTACACAACTTTGTTCCGCCATGCAATTGACAACTGACATATTAATGCGGTGATAAGAAAACCGCAAGGCGGATATTCCCTGTTTCGATACCTTTCCCGCCACGACAAAACGCCTCTCTCCAAGCTGGAGGTTGATCCAGTAACTATAAGTTTCATCTCTGCCGTTTGTTTTCGTCGCGTTAACGACGCGCAATACTCATAACCTGTAATGGTATGATTGGACAAAACCAAGGAGGATGTTATGTCCCTGATTAATGTTCTGTTTCTTGGAATCCTGCCCGCTGGTTTGCTGATGTGGATTGGTAACATGGTCCGTTCACGAGCGGAAGATGATAAAGCGGGGAACCGTTGGTTATTGTTCCTGTTTAGTGGGCTTGGTGTATCCGTTGTTACTTCTCATCATTACACGGTCAATCAGCGAATACATATTCAATTTGTCCATCGCCTGTTCTGTTGCCTATCCTGTTTGGATTCACCGCCACCTTGATCTTTCACTTTATCCGTAAACAAAACATCAGCGCAGTGACAGCAGCCCTGCTTTCCCTGGCGATTCTTCTATCTCTCTCATGGATCACGTTCTCGAATAGTTGGATGATCTTATTGTTAATCCTGATGGGTGGGGTCCTAACCGCTCTTGCATGGCTGGTTTGGGGTCAGAAGGGAGAAGCAGTATTTACTTTTTTTTATCCTTGAAGTGATCTTGCTGGGAATCAGCATACGGGTTACAGACATGAACCGCATATCTGATATTGTCTCCCCACTGGCTGGCATCCATGGTATCCGTAGGCTTATATCTCATTCGTGCCTTGGGCAGGGATCGTGCTTTCGGCATTGTTGATCCGAAGGCTCCTTTCAAGTGATCAACCTTTGAATTGGCAGAAAGTAACATCCACATTGCTCATGGTTACCGTTTTTCTTTTGATGATCGGGTATCAAGCCATGCTCATAAGCATGTGGGATGTCGCCACGGATGGCTTGGGCTGGATACTTCCTATGGTTGACAGCGAGCGCTGTCGGTATCGGTTCAGCTATGCTTATGAGCTGGTCCATGCCGCGCAAACAACATTTGGGTTGCTATACTGTTTGCAGTGACCGTTCCCGCTTGTATTGGTCGAAGCGTTCAATATGGCGAACTTATGAACAAAATCACACATGGGGAACCACACCAATCATCACAACCGAACGACGCGCAGAAAAAATAGATAACGCCATTCAACGATATTACGAAAATAATAACGAGTACCCACAGACATTAAACGATCTGACACCGCTCTATCTCCTATATATTCCCAATCCATTCATCATCCCAAAACAGGATTGGTGTTATGAAGGCGGCGATTGACCATTACCGTTTTGGATATGTTTATCGTCAATATTTCTCATCACCAGCATCTGTGCAGATTCATTCATCTGCGGGTGAACCATCTGATACAAATTGGGGATGTCAGAACGAAGCGGAAAATATTCCAGGCCACTGTTTTAATGGATATGGTATGGACAAAACTTTACCAAAACTAAAAGACGAAGAATACTGTTATCTCACCACAATAGGACGTGTCACCGGCAAGCCGCACGAGATCGAGATCTGGTTCGGACTTAACGACAAAACGCATTTATATCCTCTCCGGCGGCATGGACAAATCAGATTGGGTAAAAAACCTGCTCAAGAACCCATCAGTGACCGTAAGGATCGCAAAACATATATTCAATGTCACGGCACGTGTCGTGACAGGTAAAGATGAAGAAACAATAGCGCGCACCCTGCTTGCAGATAAATATAAAGAGCGTGAGTCAGATGGCTCGCTCAGCGAATGGGCGCGTACAGCATTACCGGTAGCAATCGACTTAATCCAAGGAGAATAATTCATGGCAACAACTACACGTCCCCGCGCTCTGGTGACAGGCGCTTCTGCAGGAATTGGAACCGCCTTCGCGGAACGTCTTGCAAAAGATGGTTATGATTTGATCATCGTCGCCCGCCGACAAGACAGACTGGAAGAACTCGCAGAACGTTTGCAGGAAAGCTATAAAGTGAATGTTGAAGTGCTGGTCGCAGACTTAAGCAAACCCGAATGACATTCTGCACAAGTGGAAAAGCGGATCGCAGACGATGCTTCATTGGAATTGCTCATCAACAACGCGGGCTTCGGTGCGTACATGCCCTTCGTTGAACTTGATCCTGATCGAGCAGAAGAGTCAATCAACTTACAAGTATTAGCAGTGACTCGTCTCACTCGTGCCGCACTTCCCGGCATGGTCGCACGCGGACACGGCTCCATCATCAATGTTTCTTCGCGGTTGGCGTTTAGTGGCTCGATGGGATCGACACAATTAGCCAAGCGCGCAGTCTATGCAGGAGCGAAGTCATTTGTTACCACCTTCTCACAGTTGGTGCAAAGTGAATTAGAAGGGACAGGTGTACAGGTTCAAGTGCTTTGCCCCGGCATCGTGTGGACGGAGTTTCATGAAATCCAAGGCATGGACTCCAACCGTTACCCTGCCGCGATCGTGATGACCGCGGAAGATGTCGTTCAAGCTTCGTTGAAAGGCTTGGAACTGGGCGAAGTGATCTGTGTCCCGGCGCTGGAAGATGAAAGCTTGGTAACAAAGATTTAAGAGGCAGAACGGACGATGTTCGATACATCACGCACGGGGAATCTGGCAACACGTTACAAAGCGTAGTTTATCGTTGCGAAGATAAAACCTGAAACAATTTTCAATACACAAGAAGAGACTGATGTAATGACAATCTCTTCTTGTGTCGCGGTAAAATCCACCCACCATGACGAATCAAAATCTTCAATATCCAATTGTTCTTTTCGATTGGGGTGATACCGTGATGCACGACGACCCCAAGAACGCCCAACCAATGGTGGAATGGGGAACGCTTGAAGTCGTAGAAGGCATCGCGGACACGTTGACTTATCTCCACGCCAGCGGACGAAGAATCATCCTGGCAACGAGTGCGGACGTTTCAACTGAAGAACAAATTTGGGGAGCATTGAAACGCTGCGGACTCGATATCTATTTTTCAAAAGTCTATTGCTTCAAGAATACACAATTGACTAAAAGCGAAGCGTTTTATCGTTTTATTCTGAACGATTTGAATATTCCCGCCTCGGATGTATTGATGGTTGGCGATCACTTTGCGAAGGATGTACAAGCATCGAACGCGTTGGGAATTTTTGCGGTGTGGTTCAACCCGAAGTCAAGCGAGATACGCAATAGTGATTTACATGTCACTGTGCATTCGATGAAAGAGTTGCTGACGTTTTTTGAATCACTGGATCATATTAATCATGGCTGATACTTCATCAATCAAAGATCGCTTATTCACTTCGGTTGCCCGACGCTATCAATCGCATTCGTTTCGAGATTTGCAGGATTACATTTTCTCGAATAATTTATTCCAAACCTTCGATGATGACTACGCAAATTTTCTTTTTGATTCGCGCAAAGAGATCAGCGCCTATTTGTCCGACCCGAATGAAGCGGATTTGCTGGTGCAATATTGCATCCGTTCCACACGACAGTACACTCATCAACGCAATCAGTATATAAACTTCACCAGTCAATATGACGAACTGGTTCTTGTCGAATACCAGGATCTACTTCTACAGATCAAAAAGTTGGTGGAGTTCTGCTTCATCAAGGGATAACTTATCCGAGACTCTTTCAACGATCTTACAGCGCCACCATGAACGCCTGCGCCTGATCCTTGCTTCGTATTGCGTTACCATCGCCCAAAGCGACTTGCAGAACAATCCGTTTCTACAAACTGTTCCGTGTGCAGAATATTCTCCACGTTTTCAATTGCAACTCCTGAACATTGACTTGAATCAAATACAGCAGCCCATCCTGGATATTGGCTGTGGCGAAAAAGGCAATCTTGTAAAATTCCTGAGAGAACAGGGACTGGATGCCTTTGGCTTGGACCGCTCTGCTCCCAACGGAGATCCGTTTATCCAAAGCGATTGGTTCAGTTTCGATTATGCCCAACAGAAATGGGGAACGGTCATTGCGCATCAATCCCTGTCCACACACTTTATCTTTAACTACTTGAACGATTTCCCTGTAGTATATGAATACAAAGATTTGTTCAAAAGGATATTATCCAACCTGACGTCACACGGCGCCTTGTACTACGCCCCTGGTTTGCCATTTTTCGAATCCGAACTTCAAGAGACTTCGCAATATATTATTGATCGAAAGACAATTTCCACAAACCTGTTGGGATTGGGGGAGATCGCTTACTCAGCCCAAATCAAGCTGATATAGTACGTGTCACTGTCTATATTATGGCACCATGTTGTAAGCTACCATCGAGCTCTCATTAAAAGATGACGTTAAGCACTTGTATGCAGAACAGGCTGGGCGTATAGTTTGAAGTGAGCAGTCATCGTTTTGGTGATGACTACTTGATTAAATCCTTTTTGAATAACTCACAAGTACGAGGTACCATGATTACTGATACCGTGGAATTCGAGAAAATCCACGAGGCTTATCGGGCAAAGATATTTCGTTATCTAACAGGGCTGGTGGGGGAACAGGAAGCCGAAGACCTGACGCAGGATGTTTTCATAAAGGTGGGTCAGGCGTTGAAGACTTTCAGGGGCGAGGCGCAGCTCTCCACATGGATTTATCGGATCGCGACCAATGCCGCAATAGACAAAACCCGAAGTTCCTCTTTTCGCCAAACCACAAGACAAAGCTCGTTTGATCGACTCGGACGAGATCGAGGTCAAGATCGTTGGCATGGAGGAAGAATCACCTCCCATCGAGCAGCAACTCTTGCAGCAGCAAAGATACGATTGTTTCATGGATTATGTTCAAAATCTTCCGCTAAATTATCGGACAGTCATTGTGCTCAGTGAATTGGAGGAGTTGACCAACCAGGCGATTCTGAAATTTTCGGTTTAGTTTGGATGTGGTCAAGATCAGACTGCATCGCGGCAGAGCGAGACTTTTCAAGGAACTCAAAACTCATTGCAAAGCAGAGGATTGGCTCTAGGAAATCCTGAAAATCGTTCTAGGGTGTATCTTTTTCTTTCTGACTTTCGTCTATAGGGTCAGAAAGGAGATGATGCATGATGAAACTTGATGATCGAATCATTCGATTGATCGCGGTGGGGGCATCGATCACCGCAAACTGTCAGCCATGTTTGGAAATCAATATTGCGAAGGCTTTGGAAAATGGGGCAGACGACCAGGAAATTTCTGAAGCCATAGAGGTGGGGAAGAAGTCAGGGCTGGTGCAGCCTCCAAAATGGACCAGTTTGCCTCGGATCTTAACACCGCCGTTCCTGCTTCCGTCATTGGATGGAACAGCGAATGTGGCTGTGGTTCTTCTGTAAAAACAATTGCTGGAGGTAAAAATGGGTAAGAAACAAAAATCGACTTAAGGGATATGGTGTGATCGGTTGGGGATTGTTGCTCATTCTTTGGGGAGTCACGATCCTGTTCGACTTCATGCCTTTTGGTGTTGGGCTTTTGGGAACAAGCCTGATCCTGTTGGGTATGAACGTGGTACGGTCGCGTAATGGTCTTCGTGCCAAAGGGGACAATACCATATTTGGTATTCTTGACTCTCGTGTGGGGTGTTCTGGAATTGGCACGTCCAATACTGCACACGTTATTCAAATTTGCCGACTTGGACTGGGTGATCTTCGCGATCCTGTTGGTCGTTCTGGGCGTCATCCTACTTGTACCTGATTCACCGCGGGCACACAAAACAAGCGAGAACGAACTCAGCCTTTCTCACGGTAAAATTCCTTCAACATAACAAGGAGCAATTTATATGGGCGTCATCTTACAATCATTTTATTGGGATTGTCCACGCGAGGACAATAAGGAATTCCAGTGGTGGACTTACGTCCGCCAGCAAATCCCCGCGTTGGCGAAGGTGGGATTCACCGCGTTGTGGCTGCCGCCGGTGCATAAAGCCGCAAACTTGAGCGGACCTTCAATGGGCTATGACCCATATGATTACTACGACCTCGGTAAGTTCGATCAGAAAGGGACGATCCCTACGTGGTTTGGAACGCGTGAAGAGCTGGATCAGTTAATTGAAGAGGCACACAGCAAACGGCTGGGAGTGATCGCAGACATCGTCATCAATCACAACAGCGGAGCGGACGAACAGGAAGTCAATCCGCTTATCGATCAGCCGCGCTGGACTCGATTCCATCCAAAGAGCGGAAAGTTTCCGCGTGATTGGAGATGTTTTCACCCGAGCATGTATGAGAGTTGGGATGAGGGTACGTTCGGCGACATGCCCGATCTTTCGCATCGCAACCCATATGTGTATGCCGAGATCCTAAAACTGACGCGCTGGCTGATCGAAGAAGTGGGCTTCGATGGCTTTCGATATGATTATGTGAAGGGTTATGGTGCGAACACCATTACCGCGATCCAGGAATATCGTTACATGCGTGATGGTAAGCCGTTCGTGCCGTATGGTGTTGCCGAATTTTGGGACAATGCCAAAGCCATCGAGAGCTGGGTCGACCTGGCGAACTTCTCCAACTCGAACCCGGTGGATGCGTTCGATTTTCCGTTACGTGAAATGCTCAAGGCATTATGCGATCAATACGGATTCAGCTTGCAAAGTCTCACCACGTGGGAGACGGTGTTGCAAAAGCAACCGCAGACTACCGTGACCTTTGTAGAAAACCACGACCTGCGTGATGAGGGTCGTCCCATCGTCAACGATAAACTGCTTGCCTATAGTTACATCCTCACACACGAGGGCTATCCGTGTGTGTTCTGGCATGATTACTTCAACTACAACCTTGCGCTGGATGGCACGCCGAACGGCATCGCCGCGCTCGTCACCGCGCATGAAGCCTACGCCGGTGGAAATACCGAAGTCCTTTATGTGGATGATGGTCTCTACATTATGCAACGTGATGGATATGGGGATGACCCCGGACTCATCTACGTGCTCAACAACCGTGGTGACAACTGGAACGGACGCCTCGTCACGACAAAATTCCCCAACGCCTCTTTTCAACCCGTAGCCTGGTGGAGCAAAACTGACCTTTCCCGCCCGATCAACCAATCCACCGACCGAGACGGTCGCGCCCAATTCTACGCTCCCCCGCGCGGGTATGCAGTGTATGCTGTGAAATAACATCGCGCTGAGCGGAGCGATGATGGTTGTGAGGAGGAGCGTAGTCGAAGCGCGGGTAAGCAAAGCAACCTTCCTATTAATGAGGGGATTGCTTCGTCGCTGAAGAACGCTCCTCGCAATGACATAAGGAAAATAAAAAGTGCGGATGGAAAATTTCCCATCCGCACTTTGCTCATTCCGACTCTCTGCTTCCGACTGGTTCGTGTTCTACTTTTGATTCTTCCTTGGATATTTGCCAGTTAGCGACAACATGTTGATGAATGGCAGGCATCTCATGGTGCAGCAACCCGATCATTCTTGCATAGTAGGCATAGATTGCGCCATCCTGTCCCCGAAGCTGTCGCAGATCAGCGTGGATCGAACCCAGCAAAGCCAGCGCTTCATCTGAGGTAAGTTCATGCAAATCCAGCAGGGACTCGAACAATGACATCTTGTCCGCCGTGTTGGATTGGTGAAATAGGTCATGTTGATTTTGAGAAAGAGGCATGTTTACATTCCGAGTTAATATAGTGAACCATGAACAGTATAATGATGCAAGATTAAGGTCACATGACCAGAAGTATACCGGATGCTGAACATATAGGCATCCTAAATAACCCTTGGCAAGCCAGAAAGTCTTTACCTGACGGCTCACCCACAACGGATTGATCGGATCGTTTCTCCTGATATTTTCCCTGGACACGGACATGGAATTCACGCCTCTACATTTTTACGACCGTCTCATCAAACCCATCTTCGGCACGCCTCCCGCACTCGAAAAGACTCCTGATTGTCCCAACGGATTTATATGGGACGACAAAACTTATCGCGTTACAGAAATGCTCTCCTCATGGAATGACTTCACACGGCGCGGCAAGATGGCGCGTAACATGCAACCCACACCACGCGGCAGTCGCATCCAGTCGTGGGTCATTGAACGTAGGGCGGTTTTACTTCAGGGTGCGTGTCGCGTTGTCCAGCAGTTCAACTGCTGGACAATCTGAAGAAACACAAATCTTTGATATATACTACGACAGAGCCATGAAGAACGTAGATGACCGCAAAGGTCAATGGTTTATCTATCGCGAAATGAGAGAAGAAGAATGAATCCTGAAATCCAACCACCTGTACCAGAACCTCAACCCACCGAATATACCGTTCCCTGGAAAATCAACGATCCCTGGATCGGCGTCATCTTATTGATCGTGATCAATGTTTTTATGCTGGCGCTCCTTTTGGTAGGATTGCGGAAACAAGCGTTGCAAAATGCCAGCGTGATTGTCCTTGAATTTATTTATATACTGCCTGTTGCGATTATTCTCGCGTGGCGACGTGTGAGCTGGAAACATCTTGGCTTCACCAAATTCAAATGGAGCACATTAGGGTTGGGATGCGGTTTGTTGATCTCTGCCTATCTCATCATTCTGGTTCACAACCTTGCTCTAACTGCATTGGGTGTTGATACACAAGGCGAGGAGATTTTGAAAGTCTTTGCCGCGCTTAAATCGCCAGTGTGGTTCATTATTACCGGTGTCATTGTCGCACCTTTTGTAGAAGAGATATTTTTCAGAGGTTTTCTCTTTCAAGGCTTCCGAGCAAAATATGGCTGGGTTGTTTCTTTGCTCTTGAGTTCCGCCATCTTCGCCGCCGCGCACTTGGACCCGGTCGCGCTTATTCCAACTTTTGTGTTGGGCAGCGTGCTTGCTTACGTTTATCACCGTTCAAACTCTCTGTGGCCCGGCATCTTTCTTCATTTCCTTGTCAATGCGTTAGGTATGTTTGGCGCGTATATCGCCACACAAATGCCACATATCATTCCTTAGTGATCAACCTCACCTGGTTATCGTAAAAGAAATAATCCCACGCCCAGTTGATAAGCACCACCAGCCGGTTTCGAAATCCGATGATTCGGTAAATGTGCAATCCCACCCAGATCAACCAGGCGGTCAAGCCACTGAACGACAAGCCCCAAATACGCGCTACCGCCGCGTTCCGCCCGATCGTCGCAAGCAGACCCGGATCCTTATAACGGAACGGCTTCTGATCCAAGCCTTTCACTGCACGTTGAATATTCTCCGCAACAACTTCTCCCTGTTGGATGGCAACCGTCGAAAGCATCGGAAGCGGCTGACCGTTTCCATTCTCCAGATATGCCGCGTCGCCGATGACATATACATCCGCATGAGCCGGAACCTGCAAAGTCGCCTCGCTTCTTACTCGACCGGAACCTGCCAACTGAACCCCAAGCCGACTCGTGATCCCAGACGCTTTCACACCAGCCGTCCAGATCAGCGTATTCGTCGCGATGTGCGTTCCATCCGCAAGCATCACGCGTTGACCGTTGTAATCTGTCAACTTTGCATTGAACATAATCTCCACGTTCTTCCCGCTCAAAAGACGATGCGTTGCCTTACGCAGTTCATCGGGGTAGCTCGCGATCAACGCGTCAGCCGCCTCCAGTAACAACACACGCGTCTCGTTAATGTCGAGTGTGGGATATTCCCTTCGCATCACATGTGAGATCAATTCCGCAAGCGCGCCTGCGGTTTCAACCCCCGTGGGACCTCCGCCAACAACGACAAACGTCAGCATGGCTTTTCGTTTTTCGGCATCCGCTTCTCGTGTGGCGCTCTCGAACATCTTTAATAGATGATTGCGTGTTTCAACTGCACTATCAATATCCTTGAGCTGGAAGCCGTTCTGTTTGACCGAATCCATCCCAAAGAAATTTGTCTCTCCGCCAACCGCAATGATCAAATAATCATATGCAATGACCGAACCATGGAGCTTCACATAACGCGACTCAAAATCAATGGCTGTCACTTCGCCCATCTGAAAGGTGAGATTTTTCTGCCCGCGAAAGATCGTCCGCACAGGATATGCAACCTGCGAGGGTATCAATCCAAAAAAAAAAAAAGCGAAAGATCGTCCGCACAGGATAGGCAACCTGTGAGGGGATCAATCCGGCGATGGCAACCTGATACAACAATGGTTGGAATAGGTGATAATTTTGCCTGTCGATCAGCGTGATCCGCACGGGGGCATTTCGCAGTTTCTTGGCGGCGGTCAAACCACCGAAGCCTGCACCGATAATAACGACATGGGGGAGTTGTTTGGCATTCATGTTAACCTGTCTTTTCCTGTTATTTACATTTGTGAAATATTACACAATTATTATAACCAAGACAGTCCGAATTGTCAAATTAACCCTTGCAAGGCAACTTCGTAAACAAAAAGGCGACAGATCAAACTGTCGCCCTGCTGTTGGCTTGTTGTACAGAATCAATTACCGGCTGGGGTGAGATGCGTCAAAATCCGCGATCTCCTTTTGCATCACCTCGACAGGAAAGTCCATGCCATGCGCGGGATAAACTCGCTTGATCCCCATCGGCAGAATCTTCTTCCAGCTTTCGACCACCATGATTGATATCATCTGCAAGAACAGGCAGACCAGGCGTGAGACGCAGATACCAATCGTTCATCGCCATATCACCGATCAGTGCGTCGCCCGAATCGAGCAGGATGCTTACATGCCCCATCGAATGACCGGGCGTGTAGACGACCTTACCGGGAATTCCATATTCTGTGAGCAACATGCCATTGTCATCAAGAACAACGTCCACTTTGACGTGTGGAAGTTTGGGATGGATAAGGGCTTTGGCAAGTGAACTCATGGCGCGCCCATAGGCATTGACCCCGGCAGGAAATGGCGGCGTTCCATTCTCAACGAAGGGCTGATCCTTATGATGAACCGCTACCTTTGCCCCACTCAACGCACGGATGTCGCTGAGCGACGCAATGTGATCCCAGTGACCGTGCGTAAGGAGGATGAGCGAAATTTCCTTCGGGTCAACGTTGAGCCTTTTCAGGTTGCGAACGAATGAACCCATGCCCATCGGTGCGCCGCCATCGATAAAGATGGTCTGCTCGCCGCGCAGGAGAAAACAGTTGTCAATTCCAACAGGAATGCGATGAAAAGAGAATGCCATGTTATTCGGTATATCCTTTCGGGTGCCACTTGTGCCATGCCCATGCGCTGGCGATGATCTCGTTCAAATCATCATGTTCGGGCTTCCAGCCGAGTTCACGCTTTATTTTCTCAGACGAGGCTATGAGGCGGGCAGAGTCACCTGGGCGGCGCGGAAGTTCTTTGACGGGAATCGGATGTCCCGTTACCCGACGCGCTGTCTCGATCACTTCACGGACCGAGTAGCCGTTCCCGCTTCCGAGGTTGTATATCAATTGGTTACCATCCTGTGAGACCATCCAAGCGCAAGAAATGTGCGTTGACAAGGTCGGCAATATGAACGTAATCGCGGATGCAGGTGCCATCGGGCGTAGGATAGTCGGTGCCATAGATGTTTGCCGTTGGGCTTTCGTCCAATGCCACACGCAAGACGAGCGGAATGAGATGTGATTCAGGCTGGTGCGCTTCGCCGCGTCCTGGCGTTGCACCACATGCGTTGAAGTAGCGAAGCGCCGCGAAATGTATACCGTGAATTTGCCTGTACCACTCCAATGCCTGTTCAACCATAAGCTTGGTATGACCATAGACATTAGTTGGACCCAACGGAGACTCTTCGGTCAACGGCTCATCACTGGATTTGAATATCGCGGCGGTGGATGAAAAAACAAAGCGCTTCACGCCCGCGCGGACAGCTGTTTCGATCAACGCAAGCGAGTTGGTGAAATTGTTGTTATAGAAATGACCTGGGTCTTTCATGCTTTCGCCCGCCTCAATGGAGGCGGCAAAGTGCATGATGGCATCGAATTTTTCGCGAGTGAGCGCTTCAGCAAGTGCGTGGCTGTCCGAAAGGTCTGCCTGAACAAAGAAGGCTTCCTCGGGTACGGCTTTTTTATGCCCTGTGATGAGGGAATCATACACAGTGACAGAATGCCCTGCCTTCAATAGCCCATCTGTTGTGGCTGAGCCGATGTAGCCCGCTCCGCCGGTAACGAGAATGTTCATGGTATCTCCTGCATAGAAAGATTATAAGCGTAATGGGTAAAACGTAATACATAATTTTGAAATGAACGGTATTGTGTCATGGCGCCTGAATCCATTGTTCAGCATACCATCGAATATACTCTTCCACATGTGCGCTCCAGTATTCTTCGGTGTGTGCGCCACTGTATAGATGCCATTCATGGGACAATTCATATTTTGTAAATAGTGTCTCCACATCTTGTGCCATGCTAAGCCCCTGGTCATTATCGCCAATATCCATGAAAATGCTGGGACGCACATTGGGCGGGATTCCTGCCAACCAGTCAGAGACCTTGGGCTCATCCTTTTGAAGAACTGCAAGTGAGTGTAAGCCGATGATGCTGAACAAATCCCAGCGGGTAAGTCCCAATCGTAGTGACCAGCCTGCTCCACGCGACATGCCGCCAATGGCGCGGTGGTTCCGGTCTGGAAAGGTACGATAGGTTGTATCAATGTACGGAATAAGATCGTCTATCAGACGCTCTCCAAATGCCGACCCTGCGCGTAGATTCCAATAACGATCATCGGGAAAGACAATGATAAAGGGCTGAGATTCTCCGGTATGGATTAGGTTATCGAGTACATTTGCCGCGCCGAGACGGATCCATTGATCGTCGGTATAGGTCTGTCCGTGCAGAAGGTACAGAACGGGATAATTTCTGTCGGTCCTTTCGTCATAACATGGAGGCAGGTAGATGAAAAACTCCTGCGGTGGTTTTGTGGATTTGAGAACACCCTGTTCCACGCGACCGGGTTGGGCGAGACAGGTGAGCGGCGTCGCAGTAGGTGTGTCAGTTGGAGGCGATGGAGTACGAGTTGGCTGGGGAGTTTGTGAAACGGTTGGGGGAATCAGGCTCGGGGTGGGTAAAGGTCGGTTGGATGGGGAGCAGGCATAAAGTCCCGCGAGAAGCGTGAGCGATAATATCTTCAATATTGTTGCTTGACGGGTATTCATCCTTCGCATTATACTCACAGACCTTGATGCCCGTATGGGCACTATCGGGGCGTAGCGCAGTCCGGTTAGCGCGCTTGCTTTGGGAGCAAGAGGCCGGAGGTTCGAATCCTCTCGCCCCGACAAATTAGGGTTAGTGTAGGCGCAGGTTTCCCCTCAGGGGGGACGTTGCGAATTCTCTCGCCCCGACAAATTACAAGACCCTAAAGGTTTCAAAACCTTTAGGGTCTTTGTGCTAAAATACACACGGAGATCATTTATGGCAAAGAAATTCGATGGAATTATTGAAGCGGTCCACTATAAGAATGGACAAATTGTAACCGTGCGCGCTTACGAACGGCGCGGCGCAGCATTTTCTGACCGTATTTTAATAGACCGTAAGGGACTACTGGAGCGGATCAAGGATGGAAAATTATTTGCGATCGGCACACGCACGGAGTATTTAGCTGGTACATTTGAAACTGGAAAACCTGTGCAGGTGATCAGCCACAATGGAAAGGATTTTCTTTCTACACGCGATCAAGCTGAACACGATGAATTGGAGAAGACACCCGTCTTTTAATCTTTCATGAAGATCGTTGACAAGACCCCTCTTGTAAATGAAAAAGGCGAACTTGGATTTGTTGAACGAATCCAGGGCATGCTTAAGTTTGGGTTCAACTGGCCCAATGAGCTTGCCGCACAAGGTGTGATCATAGCTTTCTTCGAGCGGCAATTGGGCAAGGGGTATACACTAATTCGCAACCTGACCCTGGGCGAGAGCGGAATTATGATCCCCATCGTCCTGCTGGGACCGACAGGGATTCAGGTAATACAAGTTACCTACTTAAGAGGCAGGTATCAGGCAAAAGGCGATTCGTGGAATATTGAATCGGGCAACGATTACAAGCCAGCCCCCATCAATTTGATACAACGTACATCACGCATGGCGCGCGCGCTTCAAGCGTATATCGAGCGACAGGGAGTGAAAATTCCCGTCGAGATCGATGCAGTGTTAATCGCGGGTGATGCGGGTTTGCATATCGAATCCGAACGACCTGCGATCAAAGTAATGATGATCGACGGTATTAAACCTTTTGTTTCCGGGTTGTCAACGGCTCCCCCTGTGATGAGCCCGGAGGCGGTCTTTGACATGACCGAACATGTTCTGAATCCACGCCCGCCAAAGAAGGAGCCTGTTGCACCCGCCGCGCCGGAGAACCTGAACAACCTCAACAACAGGAAGTTTCACGCGCGCGCGCGATTTTTGACGCATCAGAGGAAGCGAAACCGTTCAACCCTGCCGATCTTGATTTTGCAATGACCGATGACACTGCATCAGAACAAGCCATCCCGCGCGAAACCAGCCCTGCAACGCCCCTGCCGCGCACAAGACAGAAAAGCAATCGTATCCTCGGGATGACCATCCCCCAACTTGCCGTGATCGCTGTGCTCGGTTTATGTCTCATTTGTACCCTTGTGGTGGGATTTGCCGTCGTGATGGGCTTTATTCCTAATATCTCATTTTGATCGTAAACCGCCTTGTCCACATTTCTATCCATCATCATCCCCGCTCATAATGAGGAAAACCGCCTGCCCAATACACTGGAGCAGGTGTTTCGTTTTCTTGAGAAGCAATCCTTTACATCGGAAGTGATCATTGTCGAAAATGGGAGCATGGACAAAACATTACAAGTCGCACAAACGTTTGCCGAGACACATCCGAGCTTCCGAGTAATACAGAGTGAACGCGGCAAGGGAACCGCCGTCCAACATGGGATGCTTGAAGCACAGGGCGAGTATCTTTTTATGTGTGATGCAGATCTCTCCATGCCTGTTGAAGAGATCATAAAATTCATCCCACCAGCGTTCGAGGGGTTCGACATCGCCATCGGGTCACGTGAAGCCAAGGGCGCCGTCCGCTACAATGAACCCCCTTATCGCCATTTGGGCGGACGCGGTATCAACTTCATTATTCAGCTTTTGATTCTGCCTGGACTTGAACGATACACAATGCGGGTTCAAGTGTTTCCGCGCAGATGTTGCCAAAGACATCTTCCAAAAGCAAACCATGCATGGCTGGTCATTCGATATCGAACTGCTTTATATCGCACACCGACGTGGTTATAGCGTTCAAGAAGTGCCCATTCATTGGTATCATTTTGCAGATAGCAAAGTCAGCGCGTTGCGAGATGCCATCCGTATGATCCAGGACATTTTCCGCATCCACGCCAACGCATGGCGCGGCATGTATGATCGCAATGAAAGATAACCCCAACACCTTTTTTGAGAACGAACTTTGGAATAGCGGGCTGAAATATATCGCGGGATTGGATGAAGCCGGACGCGGCGCGCTGGCGGGACCTGTCTCTGTGGGAGCGGTGATCCTGCCAAACGATCCAGCGCTTCTTTCCTCGACTTTGAGTGGGGCGCGTGACTCCAAGCAGTTGACGCCCCGTAAACGTGAGTCGCTTGCGCCGCTCATCCGCGAGGTGGCGTTGACATGGGCTGTAGGTTTTGCCACAGCAGAAGAAATAGATATGCAGGGCATCGTTCGAGCCACACGGCTGGCTGCCATCCGCGCATTACATCAGTTTGACATGTCTCCCCAATATTTGCTGACAGATTTTCGACTTGACCTCCCCCAACTGGATATTTCACAGACTTCCCTTGTCAAAGGCGACGCACATTGTCTGAGCATTGCCTGCGCCTCCATCCTTGCGAAAACGGAACGTGACGCATTGATGCGCGAACTGGACGCGATCCACCCAGGCTACGGGTTGGCACAGCATAAGGGATATGGCACGCAGGCACATCGGTCCGCGATGAAGCGGTTGGGGTCGTCCGAAATTCATCGAAAGACGTTCAAGGTTAAATAAATTACGCATCCCGTAATACGTATTACGGGATGCGTAATGGTTAAGCGGGGAAGGTAATCAGTTTTGTTTCCTCATCCGAATGAAAATTTTGGTGATCTCTTCGGAGATGGCGGGGATCAAAGCCAGCCCAACCACTATGACCCACTCGCGTGGGCTAAGGAAGTGCGTGTTGAAGATCGGCTGCAGGAAGGGGATATTGATAACCAGCAAAAGCAAGCCTATTGAAAGACCCACAGCATACTGCATGTAACGGTTTGAAAAGATGCCGATGCTAAAGAGAGAGGCGCGCTCTGAGCGGACGGTGTATGCACGGAACAACTCACACAATGAAAGTGTAACGAATGCCATGGTTTCCGCGGTCTGAACGTCCACGCCGCGCCAATCATGCTGGAGGAGATACGTCAGGCTGTTTCCAGTAACAACTGCATTTGCTTCGAGATGCCAAAGCAACCCAAGAGCAAACGCCGAGAGAACGGCGCTGGTTTGCGTGATGGTTTGAATGACCATGCCAGCGGTCATACTACGATTGACGATGGGTTCCGATTTTGCACGCGGCTTTTGTTGCATGATGTCGGGATCGCCTTTTTCAACGGCAAGCGCAAGAGCAGGCGCACCATCTGTAATGAGGTTGAGCCACAATAATTGGATCGCTGTCAATGGAGTGGGGAGTCCTGCCAATGTGGCGAGGAAGATGATCATGATCTCTGCAATGTTCGACGAAAGCAGGAAGAACACAAACTTGCGAATGTTCGAGTAGATGACGCGTCCCTGTTCCACAGCGGAAACGATGCTGGCATAGTTGTCGTCGGTAAGGACCATGTCGGCGGTTTCTTTGGCAACGTCTGTACCCGTAACACCCATCGCTACACCGATATCTGCACGCTTGATGGCAGGCGCGTCGTTGACGCCGTCACCCGTCATCGCGACGATCTCATCGTTTGCTTGTAAAGCGTCCACGATGCGCATTTTGTGTTCAGGAGAAACGCGGGCGAACACGTCGGTTACTCTGATCTCTTCGCGAAGCAGGTCATCAGACATCGCATCCACATCTGCGCCTGTGGCGACTTTGTGATCGGGTTGAAGCAAGCCAATGGTCTCTGCGATGGCACGTGCGGTGTTGGGATAATCACCCGTAATCATTACGGTGCGAATTCCCGCTCCGCGTGCATGTTCGAGTGCAAGTTTCACTTCATTTCGAGCGGGGTCGATCATACCGATGAGACCAACGAATACGAGGTCTTTTTCAAGGTCCTCCGTTTTCATATTATCGGGGTTATCAGGCACATCCTCCACCACGCGATAGGCAAGACCAAGGACTCGCAGGGCGTCTTTTGTCATTGTTTCATTGGCTTCAAGAATGCGCTTGCGTGCCTCTGTGCCCAAAGTCTGGGGGTTGTCATCCATGCCCTGATATTGCGTGCAGAGTTCCAGAATGACATCCGGCAGCGCCTTTTAACGGCGATCACGTCCCAGTCTTTTTTCTTTTCGTCGTAAAAAGGAGAGATATCGCCAGGATCTGGTTCACGCACGTCATGCACCGTGATCATACGCTTCCGTTCTGAATCGAAAGGCACTTCATTCTCACGCGGATATGCTTCTTTCACATCCACATAGATGGCGCCAGCTTTTGCCGCGGCGACCAGTAATGCACCTTCGGTTGGGTCACCCACAATGCGGTAGGTCTGGTGAGTATTCTTTTCGCCTGTTGTTTCAAGCAACGCGTCGTTGTTCAAAAGTCCCAGCCACAGTGTTGTCAACGCGGCAGGATATTTCGAGATGACGGTCTTCTCGCCATCTACAATAAAGTCACCTTCAGGCACATAACCTGCTCCGGTGATGTTGATGATTTGTCCGTCCACCCAAAGGCGAGTGACTGTCATTTCGTTTTGGGTCAGGGTCCCGGTTTTGTCGGAACAGATCACAGTGGCGGACCCAAGCGTCTCAACAGAGGACAGCTTTCGGATGAGTGCGTGGCGTTTGATCATCTCCCGCATTCCAAGCGCGAGGGAGATCGTCACAACGGCTGGGAGTCCTTCCGGCACGGCAGCGATCGCGAGGCTGATGGCGATAATGAAGACTTCGGTGATCTCAGCCGCGTATTTGCTTAAATAAACAAGCGGACTTGTAAAGAGTCCGTTGATGTTTGTATAGTTAATCAGTGCAACGATAAAAACGATGGCAACCAGGAGAAGTGAACCAATGCTCAATGATTTTCCCAATTGGTCAAGTCTGCGTTGCAGAGGTGTTTCTTCAGAGTCCACATTTTGGAGCATGGTCGCAATCAGACCAAGCTGGGTCCGCATGCCTGTGCTGGTAACCACGCCGCGCCCGCGTCCGTAAGAGACAACCGTCCCCATGAAAGCCGTATTCCTGCGGTCACCGAGCGGGACGTTCTTCTCCAGCACCGAGGCGGCGTTCTTTTGCACGGGGAGCGATTCGCCGGTAAGAGAAGCTTCTTCCACACGCAAATTGACCGCTTCCAACAACCTTATATCCGCAGGGATAAAATTGCCTGCCTCCAAAAAAACAATATCGCCCGGCACAAGTTCGTACGCTGGAACATGCCCCCTTTTCCCATCGCGTATCACCTGCGCATCGGGCGCGGCAAGTTTCTTGAGCGCGGCAAGCGCCTCCTCGGCACGCTGTTCCTGGACGATACCCAGCACCGAATTCAATACCACGATCGCCAGGATCGCGGCGGCTTCAACATAATCGCCAAGCAATGCTGAAATCACCGACGCCACGATCAAAAGGATCACAACGAAGTTATTCAGTTGATCCCACAGAATTTTCAAGAAGGGTGGTCGCTGCGCCTCTTTCAATTGATTCGGACCGTAATGAGCAAGGCGTTCTTTCGCATCTTCAGAAGTTAATCCATGATCCTGCACTTCAAAATGACTCAGCGCGTCTTCAACGGATAATGTATGCCATTCGTGTTCGTGATCTTTGAATTCAGACATCATTTATTTTTTCTCCAAAACATTTGATCAGTACCGTGTAAGTCAAGAAAAAAAAGACCACCACAGAACTGTGGTGGTCTTGCCAACGCTTGAGAGCGTATGGATCGCCGATGACTTTTAAGTCAATGGTATGACGACAATCCATCCTGGGGGGCAGGCGGCTACTCCCCAACCAAAGGTAAGTGTATTCTCCCGTTACAGGGCTGTCAAGTAAAATATCTCGACAACTGTGCAAGCAGGCATATTCTTTTCACTCTCATTCAGGCGCGATCCTCGTGCCTGTGGGAATCTCCGTATCCTTGGCGATGACCACGATACCATCGCGCAAATAATAAAGGTCACCGTCAACATCCTTATGGTTGCGAGGAAAGGAGAGAATTTCAACTCCATCACCGATTCTCACATTTTTATCAAGAATCGCGGATTCGATCCGACAATTCTTGCCAATTCCAATTGGAGTATTGCCGTACGGTTTCTCAATATCATAGTAATCGGCACCCATCAGGATGCTGTCTTTTATCACCGTCCCCTCCGCCACCTGACTGCGGACACCCACAATGGAATGGGTGATCTTTGAATTGCAAATGCGACAGCCCTCCGCGATCAATACATCCTTCAACTCGCTGTCTTCCACGATCGAACCAGGCAAAAAACGTGCATGAGTATAGATCGGCGCCTTCGGGTCATAAAAATTGAATGGCGGAGTCGTGTTCGTCAACTTCAAATTAGTCTCATAGAATGACCGAATCGTTCCAATATCCTCCCAATAACCATCAAAGTCGAAGCCATATACTTCATGCGACTGGATCGCCTGCGGGATAATGTCACCGCCAAAATCATCACTGCGCGGATGATAATTTAACAGATCGCTCAATATCTTTGTTTTGAACATGTAAATTCCCATTGAACCCAGAAAAGGTCGTTCTGGATCATCCCGGCTGATAAACTGATCCTGCACCTTTGGGTCTTTTGGCTTTTCGGTAAATGATGTGATATGACCGTTTTTCTCCACCTTCAACAAGCCAAAACGGAACGCTTCGCTTCGCGCGACGGGTTGAACTGCCACCGTTATATCGGCATTTTTCTCCCAGTGATATTCCACCATGTCATGATAATCCATGCGATAGAGGTGGTCTCCTGCCAGGATCAACACATACTCCGCGCCTGTTGCCTGGATCTCAAACAACTGTTTTCGCACCGCATCTGCCGTGCCCTGATACCAGGACGCACTTTGCGGGGTCTGCTCCGCCGCCCAGATCTGTACCCAGCCGGTATGGAACACATCAAAGTTATAAGCCTGGGTAATATGTCGGTGGAGCGAGACAGAATTGAACTGGGTCAGAATTGCAACGCGGAAAATCCCCGAGTTGATGCAGTTGCTGATGGGAATGTCGATCAGGCGATACTTCCCTGCAATGGGTACCGCAGGCTTCGAACGCATCTGGGTCAATGGATGCAAACGCGACCCTCTCCCTCCTCCCATGATGACACCCAGAACATCGTTCATTGACGGCATAACAACCTCCTCAGTACTGTCTTTGTGATGTTCCTATTATCTCTTAAAACCCAGAATTTGTCTCAATTTTGAGGCAATGAATAGAAAAGGATAAGCCAGCGCGATCAGCAGATCGATCAACGCAAAGAAGATGTGAAGTTTCATTTTCTCTCCCAAAATAAAAACGCGACACCACCTCAATGGCAGTCTCGCGAACGCAACAAGCGGTCAGATGACCGGGAGCACCCTGAGGTGAAGTCAAGGAACGCTCCGTCCTGACGATCATCTGCCTTGCAAACGGTACAACCCGAGGCAAGCGCTACTCCCTGTTACAAGTTCATTGTACATATATGGAAATGTAAAGTCAATAAAGAACGGGCGTATCTAATGTAACTCATAGATTTCCCTCGTCTCCGCGTTCGTTAAACGAACATCCTCCCGGATTGGGAGGATGTTTCAGTTATAATCGGCAGTGCCGAAGGAGGGAATCGAACCCTCATTCCCGAAGGAACACGATTTTGAGTCGTGCGCGTCTGCCTATTCCGCCACTTCGGCTTTTTGGTTAGCGTTCGCAAGTATACCACTCCCAATACGAAGGTCAAGATAAATGAAACTAGGAATTATCGGATTACCCCAATCAGGAAAAACCACCATCTTCAATGCGCTTACACGCGGCAATGCCCCCACCACCGCCTCGGCGGGACGATTTGAAGTCCATACCGCAGTTGTGGATGTCCCCGACCCGCGCGTCACCATCCTCTCGGAAATGTTCAACCCGAAGAAGACGATCTACGCCAAAGTGACTTATGCGGATATCGCGGGACTGGAGGCTGGCTCCGCCAAAAGCGGCATTTCCGGACAACTACTGAATCAACTCGCCCAAATGGACGGCTTTCTCCTTGTTGTGCGTGCCTTTGAAAACGACCTAGTCATGCACCCCAGCGGAAGCGTGAATGCGAAGCGCGACGCTGAAGTCCATGCTAAGTGAATTACTACTCAATGACTTGATTACCGTTGAACGAAAACTGGAACGTCTCGTTGACGAGCGCAAAAAAGGCGGGACAGATAAAGCCTCTGAACGAAAAGCAAACTGTTTTATTCACGCGTTTGAACGAAGCATTGAATGAAAATATCCCACTCCGCAAACTGGAATATTCTGCTGAAGATATAAAAGAACTCTCTTCATTCGGACTGCTCTCGCGCAAACCTGTGCTGGTCGTCTTCAACCTAAGTGAAGGGCAGTCCGCACCGCAAATGGAATTGGATACTCCGTCTGTTGCGTTGCAGGGCAAACTTGAAATGGAGATCGCACAACTGCCTCCCGATGATGCCGCGATGTTCATGGAGGAATATGGCATCAAGGAACTCAGCTTGAATAAAATGATTAGTCTCTCGTATGAACTGCTTCAAGTACAGTCGTTCTTTACCGTCGGTGAAGATGAAGTCCGTGCATGGGAAACCAAAATCGGCGCGACGGCACAAGAGTTCCGCGGGCGAGATTCACACCGACTTGTCGCGTGGATTCGTTCGGGCGGAGGTGGTGGCTTATGACGACCTCATCAGCCTCGGGGGAATGAATGAAGCGAAGTCCAAGGGGAAGTTAAGGCTTGAGGGTAAGGAATATCTCGGTTAAAGACGGCGATATTGTGCATATCCGGTCGAGTTTATAATTTGTAAATTAGTAGGGGCACAGCAAAACCGTGAATAATCTAAATGATTCATCGTCCCGCTGTGCCCCTACATACTTTAAACAGGAGACATCAGAAATGGCTTACTCTTTAACCAAATGGAATCTTGGCGAACTTTTCCCTGCCTTTGACAGCCCCGAGTTACAGGGCGCGTTCGATAACGTGGAGGAGGAAGTCACCTCGTTCGAGGGCGTGCGGAACAAACTCAACCCCGATATGGATGCTGACACATTTCTCGATGTTGTGCGTGCTTCTGAAGCAACAACGCGCACTGTAAGCAAGATCTATGCATTCACAGGACTGTCGTTCGCATCGGACACACAAGACCAGACTGCGCAATCCTACATGGCACGCGTGCAACAGTTCGCTGCAGAGATGCAGAACCGCACGTTGTTCTTCAGCCTGTGGTGGAAGGAATTGGATGACGCGAACGCCGAACGTTTGCTGTCTGTTTCAGGTGATTATCGGTATTATCTCGAGGAGATACGCAAGTTTAAACCGCACACATTGAGCGAAGCAGAAGAGAAGGTTGTCAACATCAAGGACGTAACAGGCATGGGCGCGTTGACCACTCTTTACGATGCCATCACGAATCGTTATGTGTTCAAAATTGAAGTAGATGGTGAAGTCAAGGAGTTGACGCGCGGCGGGTTGATGACCTATGCCCAGGGTCTTGACCCTGATCTGCGCGCAAAAGCCTATCAGGAACTGTATCGGGTCTATAGCGCAGATGGTCCCATCCTTGGACAGATGTATCAGACGCGCGCGCGTGACTGGCATAACGAAAATTTGGACTTGCGAAAATTCTCCAGCGCCATGTCCGTACGGAACCTGCTCAACGATATTCCCGATGAAGCTGTGAATGCACTTTTGGAAGTGACACGCAAGAACTCAAAGATATTTCATCGTTATTTCAAGATCAAGGCAAAGTTATTGGGCGTTGAGAAACTTCGTCGTTACGATATTTATGCGCCTGTCGCCAAATCAGACAAGGCGTTCGATTACAACAATGCGACAAAGATGGTTTTTGATTCGTTCAATGAATTCGACCCGAAGATCGCAGAGATGGCGCAACGCGTCTTCGATCAGGAGCATGTTGACAGTGAAGTCCGCAAGGGCAAACGTGATGGCGCGTTTTGCTGGTCGGTTGTGCCGGAAATGACCCCGTATGTGTTGCTGAACTTCACTGGACGTGCGCGTGATGTGGCGACAATGGCACACGAACTTGGACACGCCGTCCACTCGATGCTGGCTTCAGGACACAATACATTTACTTTTCAATCGTCTCTTCCTTTAGCCGAAACTGCTTCGACCTTCGGGGAGATGATGCTCACCGAAAAATTACTCGCCGAAGAAAAAGATGAAGCCGTCCGGCGTGACATCCTCTTCAAACAAATGGACGATGCCTTCGCAACTATTTTGCGTCAAGTGTATTTCGCGCTCTTTGAACGCGACGCTCATGAGAAGATTCAGAAGAATGCATCCGTGGATGAACTGTGCGCGGCATATATGGAGAACTTGAAAGAACAATTCGGCGATTCTGTTGAACTGAGCGATGAGTTCAAATGGGAATGGGTCTCCATTCCGCACATTTATCACACACCGTTCTACGTGTATGCGTATGCGTTCGGTCAATTATTGGTGTTCTCGCTCTATCAGCAGTTCAAAGCAGAAGGCGATTCGTTCAAGCCGAAGTATCTCAAGATTTTGTCCGCTGGCGGCTCCGAAGCGCCCGCAAAGATTCTTGCTGAAGCCGGAGTTGATATCCGCTCCGCAAAATTCTGGCAAGGCGGATTCGACGTGTTGAGCCGCATGGTGGACGAGTTGGAAAAGCTGTAGAATTAATTCTTATCACGCAATGTATATAAAAAACACGAGCCACTCAAGAGTGGCTCGTGTTTTTTGTAGTAGCTGCCTGTTAGATAGGAGACAAGATCTCCACCCGTCGTTTTCCTATTTGGAATTTTTCAAGCCGTCGATAGCTTTCATGCGAGGCTTTTTGTCTCTTATCCGATACGACTGCCACAACGCTTGACGAGGACAAGACACCCAAAAGAGCATCCAACATCGCCCATAGTGGATCTGATAAATCGCCCGGATCTGCGTCATGCCAATGGGAATGTTGTCCATAAGGCACATCTGTAAAGACAATATCTACCGAATTCGCATGTATGTTCCCCGAAATCCCCAAACGATCCATGGCGCTCGATTGAAACACTCTTGTTTCAAGGGAATGCTGTTGTGGCAAGGAATCGATCTTGTCCCTGCAAAACATGGGCGCTTTTCAAAGCATCCTTATGAGAGTTTTTCCCATATTGTTCAAGCATAATAGTGATCTCATTAATACGCTTATCCAAACCGCTAAGGGAAAGCATCTCTAAATTGCGCGCGGCTAAAGATATCACTTTCGCATCTATATCAGAGCCGATGATCTCGCGAATATATTCTCCATGTAAATAACCCAATACACCGAGGTGATAAGCTGTCCCGCAACATGGATCATACAAAGCGCATGGAGTCTGATTTTTATAGAGTGTTTTGCGAAACATGATGCAGCGTTGAAATATCTCACTCGCCAGTCTGACAGGGAAAGCAGGATGTCCCGGTAAACTATAAAACACGCGTCCACTGGTCAAGTCTGAATAGTCTGGGCGTTCTTTTGCATACTGATATTGCATAAGCGTTCGGAATTGTTTATCGCGGTTGTAGGATTGTTGGGCTTCGTTTCCCAAGTTTACAACAATTCAGGCGTGAGTAAAACCAGATTTCCGGTCACTTGTCCAGCTTCAAGTATATCGTTGGCTTTCCTAGCTTCAAGAAGTGGAAATTTCGCCGCGATCACTGGCTTTATTTTCCCTTCTTCAAGCATCTTGAATAGTTTTGGCAAATCTTCCATGAATGGTTTTTTATCTCGCAGGTAAAGTACAGTGATGCCATAAAATTCAGCCGACTTGCCTTTTGAGAATAGCCCTACTCGTATTAACTTGAACATATCCTTCACAAGGGACAACAATCCGCCAGAAGGCGCGGCATACGCGACCAGTTTTCCACCGTTTCGCAAAACGGACAAAGCGCGGTCTCCCTCTTCGCCACCTATTCCATCGAACACAAAATCAAGTCCATCTAGGCTCTGCATCGACGAATCACTTGGACAAAATCTTGCGTATGATAATCAATCGGCGCACAACTAAACTGATTCAAAATATCATGTTTGCTCTTTGAAGCTGTCCCATACATTTTGAGCCCAGCCAACTTTCCAAGTTCCAGCAAAGCGGTTCCCATGCCGCCGCTAGCGCCTGTGATCAATACTTTATCACCGGCTTTGACTTTCGCCACACGATGCAACATCTGATAGGCTGAGACGTAATTCAACACCACCGTGACCACATCCGCCGGATCCAACGCTTCGGGCACACGAACGAGATGTTCCTGTCCGAGATAGATCATCTCGCTGTAGCCTCCGTGCCCGATCAATGCAGCGACGCGATCACCTACTGCGACGTGCGTCACGCCTTCACCAATCGCATCCACAATACCCATGACTTCATATCCCGGCACAAAAGGGACTTTTGGCGCAAAAGGCGACAAGCCATACCGATAGTTAATATCCGTACGACCAACTCCTGTAGCAAGGACTCGAATCCGTGCTTCGTTTGTAGCAGGCAGACGCATTTCGTTTTCGACAACTTGTAAGACTTCAGGTCCACCTCGTTTTGTCACAACCACACTTTTGTATTTCATAACAAGCTCCTATAAAGAAAATAAATCAACATCACTATAGTAATGGAACCTAAAGCCAGTGCGACCCTGTGTACTGCCAGCATAACCACGTAATTTAGGTTTCCAATGCTCATAAAGGCTCCACTGGCAAACAATGCTACTACACATATCCCTGCAATGATCATCAGAATGATGAACAAAACCTGGAGTTCCAGGATCTTTAGCATCCCATAGATCTGCATAGTTACAAGTATTACTGTACCGAGAGCGATCAACTTATGAACATTGAATAGAATGCCATTGTACGGTTTGCCCACCTTGCTCAACCAAAAGCCAAAAACTAATGTCGAGATGAAGGCTAGCACGGGAGTGGTAAATTGGGTCATTACATTCACTTGGAAATCCTAATTGGCAGGATCTTTAGCGAACTGAAATAAGCGGCGGGCGATCATGATGTACCATGCCAGGCTAAAAATTCCTCCGAACATTGCCAGGATCATTGCCGCTGTACCCAACCCCGTAACAAACGCTGAAAGGAAGTCAAAGACAAGTAACATTCCAAATCCTAAAATGCCTGCATAACCAGTGGCTTGGCTGAAAACCTTACTGCGCAACATAATGACAGAGATCAAGACACCAGCGAGTTCGGACAAAAAGAAGGCGATGAATGTACCTTGCGTATGACTCCGCCCCACTGAAAGCATGGATCGAGCAGTTGCTTCCAAAGCGGCACGTTGAGCTTCGTTTGCAGTCGCGGCGTACTGCTGGCTCAATGCCAGCATGGGGAAGGCGCGATTGATTACGAAGTAAATCCCAGCCCCAAGGAAAAAGAGAAACGCAACAAAAGCAACATGGGGCTTATAGGGAGTTTTACGATGGGCAGCATACAGAGCGGAGTAGGTCACGATCCCCAATACATCGAGAAACATATTTAACAGCCCCAGATTCCGCAGCCCCATGAACGGGTTCTCCTGAAAGAGTTGGAGCCAATCCGACACAGTTGCATGAGAGACATTGCCGCCTGGCAAATAAGTGAGGACAATTTCGACTACTCCCACCAGCACAGCCCCAATGGCGGTCATTCCTCCGATCTTATAGAGGAAATCCCATTTGATTCGTTTCCATTTGTTTAGGTCATATCAAATTCTTAGCGTTTTAACATAATGTGGGCAATCAACAAATGCCAGATTAAAATAGAACAGACCAGCCGTAGCCAGAAAGAGATACACTGGAAACAAAGGTGTCAGAGTGAAAGTCAGGCAGTATACCAAGTTGCAACCACTTGCAAACAATCCTACAATGGCGGTATATGCGATTAGTGGACAGCATCAACACCGAAAACAACAGCGTGGCTAAAGCAATAAGTAACAAACTAACGTATGCACTTGTACGGGGAAAAGTTGCCAACGGGTCATTGGTTGCAAGAATCGCCTGCGTGGCAGACAATAAGGCATCCTTTTGCACTTCAGATGTTGCAAAAGAATATTGTTTACTAAGAGACAACATCGTAAGCGAAATATTAATATAGAAAATTAACGGCGATACCAACCAACGCACTGACAAGGGCAACGGACACAATGCTTTTGCTCATATGCCAGAACATTGCACCCAATGCCAGGTAGATCAATCCCACAAAATACAATTAAGATATCGAAGACAGCTAACAGCGACAACGCAACAAATGGATTGGACTGTAACAGGTCAAACCACGCATCGGCTAAATGCGGAATTGCATCCTCACTGATGAAGAGCGATACTTCTGCGCGAATATTACGGCGAAAGAGCAAGGCGGCGAGCAGGGCAGAAATTCCGCTCATGCGATATAGTAGATTCCAAATTTCTATCGAATGTCAGAAGAATCGTCTCATATTCCGTGCCAACCGCAAAAGCTCGATACCGATCATCACGCACCACGGAAGCCAGAACAATCCACTAGCAACCATGAGCGTCGTTGACAAGGTCGGGACCAGAACAATGCTAATGTCATCGGACAACGTGAGCAGGCTAGCTAAAATCCCAAACGAAGCAGTCGCCTTTTTTAAAAGTTTGACTCTGCAACATAACAATAGAGATAATCATGACACCGATTGACATGAAAAAGAACCCGACCGTTTGCGGTGTGGCAGTGCCGAGCGATCACCTTTATATTTCACTCGAATGGCTTCGAGCCAACTTGAAAAAATCCCATGCAAGCATCGGAAACCAGACGAAATAGAATAACCCCATGAACATGGTAATGGAAGAAGAAATAGCTGGCGCAAAGTGATGGATAAGATGCTGTATGAGATCCAAGCCATTCCCTACTAACCCCGCATAGGCTGTCACTTTACTGAAATCCTTACTGCGCAACATGATGACCGAGATCATCACGCCAGATCCCTGCAGGAGAATGCCGCCCATGTAAGCGGCGGTGCTGTTCCACATATCTGAGGCAATGACCGCCTCTCCCGCCGCGACGAGTTGGGCACGTTGCGCTTCGGTGGCAATCATATACTTCTCACCCAGATGAAACAGGGAAAATGTAGATTCATTGGCAAAGGTGCCTGCGACTGCAAGCAAAGTAAACACAGTTGCAAGAGCCACATAAATGGGACTCAACCGACGCAACGCAACATACAAGGCAGGGAAGGTCCCAAGATATAAACCGATCAAGACCACTAAGCAGAATATCTCCGCGCAAAAAAGCTTCAAGACGACTTTTTTGAAAAATGGCAAAGTATTCTTCCGCACTGGTAGGTTTGGGACCAAGCACGCCCAATATGATCGAGAAGGAAAGAATGACGGCTAATTGCAATATTGCCGAGACACCACCGATGGTGTACAGACTTTTCAAACTTGACCTTGAAGCGGGCAAGTCGATATCTTGTTGTATTGTTACTGACATCTTTTATTCCTTACAATTCGCTAGAACTACTCCGGCTCAATTTGAAAAAATCACGTGCCAACAAAGGAAACCACACCAAATACAGCGTACCCGCAATTTGCAACAAGATGGAACCAACTGACGGGAAAAACAATCCAAGTAAAAGATGGGCTAGATCCAAGCCATGTGTAGCGATGCCAACATAGGCTGTACTCTTTCTGAAAACATTACTCGTCAGCATGGCGATGGAAACTATTGTCGTCGCCACCTGTATCAGAATCCCACCGATCGTTGCACCTGTGCCGTGCCACATATCCGAAGCAAAGATCGCCTCACCTGCCGCCAAAAGCAGCGTCCGTTGTGTATCATCTGTCGCGGCGGCGAACTTGTCGCTGAGCGTCAGCCAGGAGAAGACTGATGGAGTAGCAAGAAAGAGTGTTACGCCAGCACATCCCAACAACACGGCAATGGATGCGGAAACTCGATGGGTTTTCTTTAGCGCAGTGTAAAGCCCAAAAAAGACCAGGTAAAACAATGGCATGTAAACCGCCACTGTCAATAGATCCAGCCGCAAGAGACCGGCAAATTTGTTCTCCCCCAGCATCTCGAAAATATCAGTCGCCGTCGTAGGCGGAAAGCCGAGCCCGAAAAGAATGACCATCGTAGCCAGCGAGTACACAATGAGGATCAAAGCCACCCATCCCACAAGCTTGTACAAACTTTTCCAGTTACCCAATGATTTGTTCATCTTTTGTCCTTTCGACCAGCAAACCTTTGGTCAGTCTAATCGTATATCAACATAGGTCAATTGCCTATGACATTTTCTGCAAAAAAAGTGTCATTTAACGCACGTTTTTGGATTATCATTAATTCATGGTTTCAACTCCAGAACCCATCACCGTTTCAGTAAGCCTCCTGTCGCAGATGTTTGTCTACCTCGATTTTCTCAAGGTGGATATTGACGCCTTCCTGCGTTCTCTGAGAGTGGACCCCGAATTGGTCAAGTCACCCGACGCACGGATTCCAATTGAGACATATCTACTCATTCAGGATGAAGCGGCGGTATATGTCAACGATCCATATTTCGGGTTGCACATGGGAGAAGTTGCCGAAGCGGGAAGCTGGTCGATCCTCGGCTATATGATGATGAACTGCAAGAATTTGGGGGAGGCGTTCATGAAGTCGAGTCGGTATTCGCGCATCATTGGCAATTTGATCGAAGCCAGAGCTGAACTAAAGTTCAATAAGATCAAGTCTGTCTTTTTTACACCGCCGCACGCCCCGGAAATGTCGCGGCATTGCTTTGACACGGTCTTCTCCAGCAGTGTGCGCATGATGCGAAACTTCACAGGCGTGGATATTCATCCGCGTGAAGTAACGTTCATTTATCCGGAACCAGATTCAAGGTCCGAATATGAACGGATCTTTCAGTGTCCCGTCCTGTTCGGTCAAAAGGAAAACTCCTTCACGATTGACATGAGCGTTATCAACACACCCATCCTGATGGCAAACCCAAGCCTGCTGGAATATTTTGAGAAATACGCTGAGGGCATCCTGGCTGAAATGGATCGCAACGATGAGCATACGCGTGCTGTAACGAGGATCATCCTTTCGAAGTTGGATGATGAAGCACTGTCAATCAACAAGGTTGCCAAAGAGATGGCAGTTAGCGTGCGCACACTGCAAAAACGTTTGGATGAAGAGGGCGTTGCGTTCAGCGACTTGTACCGAGACATCCGCCAAACGCTTGCACAAAAATATTTGCGCGAGAATTACACAGTGGAACAGATCACGTATCTACTGGGCTTTTCCGAGCCGAGTGTTTTCCGCAAGGCGTTCAAGAAATGGTCAGGGACCACGCCAAGAGAATATCGTGAAAGTGCATTCACGATGACACGCCAGATTTAACATCCATTTTTAAAGCTCGGTGTGGTTCACCTTGATAATTACATTCCCTTTTTTATGCCCTTGCTCAACATACCGATGAGCATCGACAACTTGTTCCAGTGAATAATATCGATCAATAACCGATCTTAGCTTTCCAGCTTCGATCAGCTCTTTGAGAAAATTAAGGTCTTTCGCTTTTTCACCAGGGGCGCGCAATCCTGGCGCCACAAAGGCTGCTTTTTTTCCTTTGCCTTTTGAAGTTAACAACATGCCAAGCATGAAGTCTGGCGTGGGGACAGAGGTGACATAGACTCCATGTTGTGTAAGCGAATTTTTACAACGCGAAAATGAACTCTTGCCAACCGCATCGAAAATAATGTCATAGGTCTGACCGTTCCGGGTGAAATCATCTTTTGTATAATCGATGACCTTATGGGCGCCCAGGGATTTCACCAACTCGATGTTGGCTGTACTGCACACACCTGTCACTTGTGCGCCAAAATAGACAGCGAGTTGAACTGCGTACGTACCGACCGATCCTGATGCACCGTTGATAAGAATGGTTTGTCCGCTTTGAATCTTGGCAGCATCACGCAGGAAGTTCAATGCACCTAATCCACCATCGGGGACGCCCGCCGCTTCATCGTAGTTCATGTTCGCAGGTTTGCCTGCCAGCGGACCATCTTCTGGTAAGCATATGTACTCAGCCTGCCCTCCTTGAGTCATGGCACAAGCAGCAATCACCTTATCACCTGTTTTATATAAAGTGACCTCTTTGCCAACCGCTTCAATTTCCCCGGCTAGTACGTCACCTGGGATCGAATGCTTGGGTTTCGTCAAACCCGTGAAAAATCTGCCAATAAACGGATCGCCTTTGCGAAACATAGGATCAGTTGCGACAACCGCCGTTGCATAAATTTTGATCAACACTTCATTGACTTTGGGCGCAGGTTTGTCAACTTCCTGCAGTTTAAGCACTTCGGGCGGACCATATTTTGTAATAACAACTGCTTTCATGATTGCTCATCCTTTATGCCTCTGAACAAAATCCAAATTGCAATGACCAATTCAAAGGGAATGTAGGGAACGTAAAATTGAAACGGAATGGTGTAACCAAACACCTGGGCTATGGTTCCGACCAGCATCGGGAAAATAGCGATCAGACCCCAGAGCGACATCCAGCGCGGAACAACGCCAGATTTGTAGAGCAGGTAGTAGAACAGGATTCCGCCAATACAGAAAGCCAGCATGTGAAGAGTGTTGCCAGCGAAATCCATGGCTTCGTAAGCCATCTGTCCCATCAACAACAGACTGGTAGGTTGTCCAGCAGCAACATATTCCTTGCTAAGGCCGATGAGAGAGAAAGCTTGTATTCGGCTCACCGCCAACAGCGCTCCTTCCAAGATATAAAAACCCATCGCCGTCAGGGCGATCTTTTCGTTTTGCTTCCTCAGTGTTATATAAAGAACGGCTCCCAAAAAGATAACACCCATCGCTGTGAACATGTCAAGCAAAATGTTTGTCCGCATCAGCCAGGGACTGCCCGCGATCTTGAGCATCGTTTCACTCATGTTCTCTGGTACAAACCAAGCCGCTTTCAGAAACACACCGCTACTGAACGAGGTGATGAATTGAAGCAGGAAGGCAAGCCCTAAAATTCGGAAAGTCTTGTTGTTCATGATGCGTATTCCTTTCGAGCAGATCCAGAAGCGAGGGCAGAAGGATCAAACCCTTTCACGATCAACCAAACCGCCATCACCATTTCCTGAAGGAAGATTGGCAGATTGATAATAGCAACTGTCGCTGACATGCCTGGTTCAACAAGACCATACAGCATCAGAAAAGCCGTGGAGAAGTGCATGATGATCGCGATGAAACCCCAAACGGAGATCCAGCGAGGGATAAGTTTTGAGCAATAGAGCATATAGTAGAGCATCAATGCATCGAAACTAAAAACGATAACCAAGACTGTACTGATAGAGTCGCTTCCCTTCAGGAATATCGCGCCCAAGGATTGCAAGTAGGATGCACTTGCTATTCCCGCTGTTGTATATTCACGGCTGATCAAAATCAGAAACAACCAACAGATCGCAGCGACAATATAAACCACAGTTTCAAGCGCTCCCCTAAAGATCAAATATCCCAAAGCCAGAATTTCATCATGCTTTTTGAGAATGGGAAATAACAGTACAGGAACCATCGCCAGAGAAAAACCCATCGTCAGCACGAGAAGAGTCCCTGTCACAATTTGATTTTCATTCGCTGCAATTTGGGTCAAATAATCAGAAGCCCCCAAAACAGGTTGTGTCACAAGGACACTGAGAACACCTGTAACGGTCCCCATAATGTAAAGTACCCCAACAATGACTGCAATTTTTCTATTTGTATTCATATTCGCCTCCACTTATTCAACGAATCAGTGAGGCGAATTATTCGGTTGACTTTCAAAATACAAACGGAACAAACATCTTCGTCCTTTTCATATATTCCGTAGTATTCATCTCCAAAATATTTGATGTTCTCAGCTTTCCTCCATACGCGCAGTCGCAACGAGAAAGAACGTGCACAATAACGCTAAGACAAAATCCAACCACGATGGTGACTTGAAGAACATCCCCCACCCCAAAAAGAAAAGCGAACTATATAGTGGATGGCGGATATAGCGATACAAACCGACAGTGACCAACTTCGACGTCTTCTCCCACGTAAGAAGCGACGCATCATTTCTACCCGCATCCTGCTTGCCAACCTGACGCAGGAGTCTCAACCCAAGAAGCACCAACACAATGGATGCAATGAGGCATACCCATGAGATCAATTGATGCCACACAAACGGATTCTGAAACCATCCCTGCATGTTGAGAACAAACATGATCAACAGAATTTCCCACGCGAAAAAGCGATAGAACCCATGTGCATTCATACTTTGCAATGACTTCCATGACACAAAAACAAGGGCAATAGTGCCAACTAGAAAAATCAGCCATTGGAAAATATTGATCTCAGACATATTCACTTCACCTTTCTTGGAAAGCCGAAAATGGCTCCCTGCACTCGAGGCGTTAAAAAGACACTTTGCGCCAACGTCATGTATGAACCGCGTATATTCTTATTCGTATTGCGATATTCTCTTGCGTGTTCTTCTGACCAGAAGAAGATAGAGTTCCGTCAGAAGGCATCAATGATGCTGGGATCTTTTAATTTTCCAAAATCCACCGTCGGGACAAAGACCAATGGTTTCGCATCCTTCTCCAAGACCGTGTAATTCAATTCACTATCCATCTCGATATGAAGTTCTTTTCCACAATGGGCGCATGTCGTGTGGATGGTAAAGGTCATTTTTTCTTTTCGGAGTTGCCCTTGCACGAAGGGCGTCGCTATCGCGTCGATCCCTCAGGCACCATAGATCTGCTCGCCCGTACTAAACGTGACGCGATGTGGCGTCGGTTCAACTGTCACAGGGTAAGCCCAAACGACAGCACCTTGTTCATTCCGATAGAGGAAGGTCATGTTTTTTTCTAACTCATCCAAAATGGAAATAACTCGTTCCCGTTCTATGTTCAGGCTCTGCCCGATTGTTTCGGGTGTGATCGGTTTTGCAACACGCGGCAGTTCCATCACCACAAAATCACGGACTTGGTGATGGTCTGGCGTCATAAAAGCCAGCGACTTTCTCCCTGCTATCGCGCTCCGTTCCACTTCCTGTTGCCAGATCGGTCGTGGGATGCGTAATAAGAAACGTTGAATTCCAAGCAAAAGACTTTTGTTCATTTTTATGATCCTTTTCTGTTCACCCTAAACACTGGAAACCCCAATGCTATTTTTTCAAACTCTGAAACAGGCGCATCTTTGTCCACTGGAATATGCGGTCTCGCACCCGGTGCAATTTGCAAGTAGGCTTTGATGATCGGCGCTCGCAATGGGACATCCACATCTTCCAAGATCACTTCTTCGCGAATGCCATGCACCAAGTTTGCTTTTCCACCGGCTGCTTTGAGATTTTTCACCCAATTCGCATCTGCACCCAACATGGACACGAGATATCTTTCCCCATTCATCACCAACATGGCGAGACGGAAAACTGATCAGCTTTCCAGATTGTCTGCCCATCACTTCCAAAGTAACCATATAGTTGGGCAAAATCCCTGTTGCGTGGATAATTGCCCAACCGCGATTTAAAACCTTGGCTAGCCAGTTTGGATGTCCACCTTTATATAGCCATCGTTTCAAAGCCATATCGCCTCCAAATTAAATTTTCAAATCATCCATAATTCTTTGTGCAGATTGGCGACCAGATACCATCGCCGTTGGCATTCCCGTGCCTGGACGTGTACTCGCGCCAGTAAAATACAAATTGTGATATTGTGAGTGGCGGTTATCAGGGCGGAAGTAACCCAACTGCATCAGGTTATGGCATAGTCCATGCGTGGAACCTTTTACAAGGTTATAACGCTTCTTCCATGAAAGCGGAGTGAACGTGGTCTCGAATTTGATGTGCGATTCAAAGTCCGTGATTCCCAAAGACGCCAATCTTCGTAAAACTTGTCGGCGTGCTTCATCGCGCAATGCCGCCCAATCCTGTTCCCCGTTCTCGCTCATGTGCCCCACAGGCACAATGGCGATCAACGTGTCCTGTCCCTGCGGCGCCATGGTTGGGTCGAGTTCGGGCTGGGGCGTGGATATAAAGACTGGGATTGATGGGCAGGCTCAGGTCACGAATGATCGAGTCAAAGTTGTCACGATAGTCACTTGCAAGGAAAAGCATATGCGGCGGAAGCGTCTCGTAGGGCTTATCCATCCCCCAGAAAAAACTGATGACCGAACACGAATAACGTTTGCGATCCAACTTTTTGGATTCGCCATCTTGCGGCAAAAGATTTTGATAGACGTACGGGAGGTCGGCGTTGGCGAGGACTGCATCCGCATCCATGCATTGACCGTTGACAATGACGCCACATGCGCTTCTTTCTTTGACCTCGATCTGCTCCGCCTTCGAATTGAAGATGAACTCCACCCCAGCCTCGCGCGCCAGAGACATGAGCGCCTCGACGATCTGATACATTCCGCCTTTGGGGTAATAAACGCCGTGAGCGAGTTCGGTATAAGGCATCATCGAAAACGTAGCAGGCGCGTCAAACGGACTCAAGCCCATGTACACATCTTGAAACGTGAACGCGGCTTTGAGGCGCGGATCATCGAAGTAGTTCGACATGTTGGCATAATGTTTTTTCAGTGGCTTGACTTGATGCACAAGAGGCAGGTTGCTAAGTTTGAAAAAATCAGACGCTTTACGAAAATCAGGCTTTACCAGCTTCTCGATGCCAAGATGATAGTGGCGCTGACCTTCATCCATGTAACGCATGAGGTTTCGAAAGCTTCCCGTCTCGAATTGTTCCATTTGTTTTCGCATGGAATCCATATCCGATGTGAGCGCAAGTTGACTGCCGTCATCGAATGCAAGATGATAGGTTGGGTCAACACGTTGAAGATCAAGCATCTCATGCATGGATGTTCCCAATGCATTGAACTCTGCTTCATACAGAGCGGCATCACCAACAGCGTGGGACCCGTATCAAAATGATGCCCATCGCGGCTGATGCGGTCACAACGTCCGCCTGGACGAGAGTTCTTTTCAACGACTGTTACATGCAGACCACGCTTTGCCAAATGAATAGCGGCGGTGATGCCACCAATGCCAGCCCCAATTACGATTACATTTTTTGTTGTCATTGATTTCCAATATGAACTGACTGTGCCATTACTAAAACCTTCGAAATTCCTGCGTCAATCGTTCGGGTTCATCGAACATAATGTCGTGGGCTGAATTTTCAAACCAGATCAGGCGCTTTCCCAAAGGAGCATCTACTTTCTGGTAGTAGGATCGGTTAACTTCCAAGGAGAATTGTAATCATATCGTCCAACGAAAAAATAAACGGGGCAGCGTGATGACGGGAACTTCATCAAAAAAATTGATTTTCATCAGTTCCTGCCACATCTGTTTCAGCGAGCGACTGCTACCCAGCGGCCAGAATGCCGCTTCTTCTATAGAATATTCTGGGGCTTTGAGCAACATCCAGAGTTCGTGTGAAAAACTGTTTGTCGTGTGGTAAACGCCGCCGAAGTACAACAACCATTTACGCTGAGTAGACAACTGCGTCTGCCAATCGGGGGATGTATAGGACGGTTTGACACTGGCAAGTTCGGCGACAGCCTCGGCGTTTCCAGTTTTTTGAGCGCTATCCCGTATATATTCCAACGAAAGCTTTTCTCCCTCGCTAAAATCCACTTCCTGGCCGATGCTAATGAATGCTGCATAATCGTCAGGGTAACGGGATGCGAGCGATAGACCAAGCACCGTGCCCCACGAAAAACCCATCAGGTAGATTTTGTCCACGTTAATCGTTGTTTTAGAATTCTAACCAGTTCATGCGCGTCAGAGACAAGCTGTTCGCGTGTAAAACCGCTGCCGGGTCGGCTCCAAGCGAAAAACTTTTTCCCGCCCCGCGTCGATCCCGAGTTGACAATAACAAAATGTTTTTCCAACTCAGGGAGTTGGATACGCAGCTTGGCGATGTTTGCGCTGCCGGGACCACCGTGCAAAAACAAAGAGCACGGGATTGTGAGCATCCGTTCCGCGAATGGAAATCCACTGTTTTACGCCACCCAGTTTCACCTGTTCGAGTGAGCTGACGCCATCTCCTGCCTGGAGCGAAGCGGAACCAGAGTGAAAAACGTACCAAATGATAACAACCAAAACTGCAACCCAAATGAACATTCGATAACCTCTCAGTGTGTCGATCAAGATTTTACACTTTCTGTTTTCATCTCTTATTGATCCGAGCAGTTTGTGGAGCGAGTTTTTGCAGTTCGGTCTTTATCAGCACCGACACAAACATGGAAGTCAGCGTATGCCACGTCATCCACAATCCAGCGAGCACACTCTTTCGCTCAGGATATGCACAGCGTAGGCAATAGTTGTCGCGTTCGATGGCATGTAACATCCATTCAAAGCGCGCCGTATAAGCATACCCAGCCAAACGGCAACGCCAGTTTTTCACTTGTGATGTGCATTCACGCGCCAACTGAAAATAGCCATGTGCGAATTGGACTCGCCCACAAACCCAATCGCGGTACGCTGGGCTGGTCATATCATCGGGCGAAATTCCATGTGCTTGCAAATACTCACGCGGCACATTGAAATAACCATTCTCCACATCTTCCACCGCATCCCGCAACAGGTGTGTGATATGCGCAGCCGTGACCGCCATATAACGCGCCTCGTGTCGTGGAGATGGATCGTTGTGCCCGATGAAATAATACAAAGCTTCTGTAACTGCTTCTGCCAGCTTGTTGGAATACTCAAACAAATCCATTTGCGAGATAGTCTGCCCACGCCGCTTTGCATCGAAAAGCATCACATCCATCATATTGCGTAAATAGATTTGCAAGCCACTGTTCGGTTCAGTGTCATGAAGAACCAAGTCAGCCAATATCTTTTCTTCCGCGCACAAATTGTCTGGAGTTTCTCCCTGATAAAGAGAATCTAACAATAACTTCTGCCGATGTGCAAAAACAACTCTATCTTCGCTCAAATCTGTTTCGCCATCAATAACATCGTCCACCCACCGAAAATATCCATATGCTCGATATGCATCTTCTACACGCTCACGATCTGCAAAAAAGCGGATCGTGTAATACGTCTGTTTACTGGCTGATTTAGTAATGGAAGCTGCCAGGCTTCCACTTGATTGAGCTTTCCTATCCATTGTCTCCTCGTAATAAATTCAACCGATTTCACTTGTGCTATTTTGCACATTAACTTTATGTACGGGGAAACATCTTCAAAGTTTCAATCAATTAAACAAACAAGTTGACCCGTATGTGGGTCTTGTTTGTCACAATTTAAATAAAAAATCCACCTTTCGTTTGAACGATGGATATGATAGCTATAAAACAATTTGGGGGCTTCAATGAAATCCTCATGTGGACATCTGCCCCGCGAAATTCTGGCACGGTAGGTTTGATGCGCTGAGCAGGCTGATGGGTGAGTTTGAAAAGTAAACAAATAAACAGATGAACAAATTCTCACTTGTCTTGTTTAGCTGATTTTATCTTTTTACTGTTGCCCCCCGCCTCCAGTTCCAAGTCAATTTCCTTGATGTTTCGCTCAATTTCAGCGATCTGTCTAAATAATACAACGGGGGCATAGGGTCGAATACCCGCTAGCATTTCCTTATATAATTTCAAATTCTCTTGGTGAGATTCCAAGAGGGCGTTTTCAGCATGGCTGATTTGGTTGCGTTCTTGTAAAGTGTGAATTGCTTTCTCTTCTTCAATAATCTGAGGGGTAACAATTTTTTGCAATTGATCTGGCAACAATACCATTTGCTGACTCTTCAATTGCTCTCGTAACCTTGTCATGTTCTTGCGATAAATCCGCCGTCGCTCTAAAATGGAGAGAGACGTTTCAGAAATCGAGACTTTCTGCATAAATACTTTTAAGTCATCCTTGGATATTTCTATTCCGGTATTCAATTTATCCCATTCATTTTCTAGCGAGGAAAGTTGCCCTTGAGCATAATTGATTAGAAAGGTCGCTTCGACCTTGACAGGATTTGGAAGTTCATCTAGTTCAGTTGACAAGAAATTGAGTTTTTGACGGAAGTCATAGAGTTTCCCCTTGGCCCCGCGATAATCTTCTGCTATCTCTTCAGGTACATTTCGAACATTACCACTATTTATTTCTTCCAATTCTCCCTGGTATTTTGCAATCGCCGACTTTTCAAGATCTATTGCATTGAGTAAATGCATCGGGACGATTGGACCACTTGCCGCTTTTTGAAGCTCAAGTACGTTCAAGTTGCGTTGATGAAGTGCTATTAGTTGTTTTATATGATCTTGAATTGACATAATTTAGCTCAATTTAGAAATTAGACAGCTTATCCACACCTCAATTATTGTAGAACTATTTTATTATAGCACCTGCTCCATCTCACCTATCCAAAAACAACCGACACATCTCCTCTGAAAATCCCGTTGTTGTTTTCTCAAACTCGATGACTGTCCGTTTGATGGCGGCTTGCATGGCGTAGTCGAATTTGAAGCCTTGTTCGGGCGAGTCGAGGTTCATCCATGCGTGCGAGTCGTGAGGTAAATAACGCAGTGAAAATGCTCTTGTCTTGCGAATGAAATACAACAACTCGAACGGATAATACACTTTGCCCGAGCGCAGGTCTGGGCTTTGGATCAGGCTTGGGTCCATTGGGTCAACTTCGGGCGGAGGAGGAATCGTCTGCTCCTCGAAGCGATTAACCCACAGGGTGATGTAATTGCTATGAGCGTAGAAATCCTGTGCGGAGTGTAGAAATCTCCCAAAGGCTTTCCATGCAGAATTTGCGTCGCCCGATGTCAAAGACGAAACCACGAGGGCGCGTTGCTCCTCGATGTATGCATATGTTTTTTCGAAGGCGTTGTTGTCGCAATGAAACTCGTCGTGACCAAACTGCCCGCTCAGGCGATCTTGATTGGTGTTCGCATACGTGATGACAGACATGGCGCGCGCACTGAAACGTTCGCCAAGCGAAGCGAGCATGATCTCGATGTGATATTGGGTAAGCATTCGTCCAATTATAAAGCGTTATAATGCCCGCATGAGTTTTTATACTGCAAAAGGTGATGACGGAACAACGGGTCTGCTGGGCGAGGGACGTGTGATGAAATACGACGCACGCATCGAAGCCATTGGGACATTGGACGAATCGACCGCCGCCCTCGGGCTGGCGCGAGCTCAATGTCTTGATCCACGCTCGGGCGGGATCCTGCTCGAAGCCCAACGAGACTTATACAAGCTGATGGCTGAGGTCGCTGCGACTCCTGAGAACGCGGAGAAGTTTCGCGGCATCGACGCTTCGCGCGTGAAATGGCTCGAGGAACAAACGGATGAGTTATCTAAAGTCATTGAGATGCCGAAGGAATTCATCCTGCCCGGCGACTCGCTGTCAGGCGCGGCATTATCGCTGGCACGGGCGATCATCCGCCGTGCTGAACGCCGCGTGGTTGAGATGTTCGACACGGACGGGCTCTCAAACCCTGACCTGCAAAGATATTTGAATCGCTTGTCGTCGTTGTGTTTCGTGTTGGAGTTGCTGGAGAACGAGGCAGCGGGGCGTCAGACGACATTGGCGAAGGAATAATCTATAACCGTAGGGGCACAGCGAATTGGTTTAGGGCAAAATCCTAGATTCGTCTCGCTGTGCCCCTACAAGGATTAATAATGACAGGCACATTCCTCAACATCATAACCGTCATCATCGGCGGGCATGATCGGATTGATCTTCGGTGCGCGCATCCCTGATAAATTGAAAGAAACCGTCATCGCGGGTATGGGGCTCTTCACTGCCGCGATGGGATTACAGATGTTTCTCAAGACAGAGAATCCGTTGATCGTGTTGGGCGCTTTGTTGATCGGTACCTTGCTTGGTGAATGGTGGCGCATCGAAGATGGTTTGCAAAATTTGGGGAAAGTTCTCGAACAGCGTTTCTCAAAAGCAGACGATGACTCGAACAAATTCGTGCGCGGATTTCTGACCGCGTCGCTTTTGTTCTGTGTGGGACCAATGACGATCCTCGGTTCCATTCAAGATGGACTGACTGGTGATTACAACCTGCTGGCGGTCAAGTCCGTGTTGGATGGGTTCGCGTCGCTGGCATTCTCGTCCACGCTGGGGGTGGGCGTGATGTTCTCGACGATTGTGATTCTCGTTTTTCAGGGTGGGATCAGTTTATTTGCGGCGCAACTGAATGCGATTGTCACTACACCGATGTTGAACGAATTGACCGCAACCGGCGGCGTCATTTTGTTGGGGCTTGCGATCAGCAGTCTGCTCGAGATCAAAAAGATCCGTGTGGGGAATATGTTGCCTGCGCTGGCGGTCGCGCCGTTGATCGTGTGGGTGTTGGGATTGTTTTAGCGCTGAAGACCAAAATTATCGAACATGACCGTAACTGGCGTTTTTTCTTTCACGTCTACAACTAATCCCAGTCCACCATGATCTATTCGATCATCTTCCATTTCATAGACCTGTTCCCCATTAATAAGAAATTGAAAATGCGTATCACGTGCAATAATTTCCAGACGATTCCACTCATCTGTTGGGTGATGGTAAGGCTGTGTTGTTATAGACTCCCAACCGTCTGGTTTTGAGTAATACTCGATGGATACGAATGAATTGTTACACAAAGAAAAATAATAACTCCCATTATCGATGTCAGTGTCTACAATGCGGAACAAGAACCCGCTACAAACACTTCCGGGTTCCTCACTGATGAGTTTTGTATCCACATATATGTGGAAATTATGCATATCGTTATTGAAGGGAAAATCAGACCAGGAGATGAAGGTGTCTTTTACCTCTTTGATATCCCAAGTATAAACACCATTTGCGATTTTTATTTCACCCTTCCAGTATTCGTTATCTTCCTGTCCCATACGCCATTGGTATTTACGAGAGTTGAATCGCTCTATAAAACCGAAATTTGCCTGTTCGGTAGCACGGACGATGGCAGTGGCAGTGGCATTTGCCTGCTGGGTACCTGACGCGGGCTTCTGTCGTGGTGGCATTTGTGTTTGCGATTTCCCTGATCCTGTTTGACCCAGAGAAATGTACCTGTGCTAAAAACAATACAGCAAATTGCATAGATTGCCAGCACACCAGATATAAACAACAGGTCGCTGTTGAAAATCTTTTTTCTTTTATCCGCTTCGTTTTCAATGCTCATGCTTGTTTCTCCCACAATGGTATGTTCCTTAATTGTACCTGCTTTTCATTCTGAGTTTCTAATCTGAGTATGTGGAGACGGCGTCAGAATAACAGAGTCAGACAAATAGCAGATTCGACGCGAAGATATTATCCAAAGATGGCAATGGTTAGTATCCCGGCGAAGATCACAAGCGCACCGATCAAGCGGACGCTTCCCATTTTCTCGCCAAAAAAACGCCAGCCTGCAAAGGCGCCAAATACCACGCTGACTTCGCGAATCGCGCCTGAATAGCTGAGCGGTGCGATTTTAAATGCCAGTAGTGCAAGCAGATAGGCAGAAACGCCAAGGATCGCAGGTAGTACGATGCGAAAACCCTGTCCATGCCAGGATTGTTTCAATGTATTCCATCCATATTGTTTCAGGATAAATGGAGCCAGGGGTAAGGGGACAAGGCTAAAGACCGTAAAAATATAAGGTAAGGCGGATGATGATCGCTTGACCGCTGCGCCATCGATCATCGTATAGATCGAGATCAACAGGGCAATGAATATGGCTATCCCAATTCCCCGAAAACGAAGATTCGCAGTTTGTGCTTTCAAGAAGATTGCTCGAACCGATCACCGCCAACCCGATAACGATCAGGGACAATCCGATCACGCCGCCAAGTGTCAACGTCTCATGCAGGAACAACACCGCCCATACCGCCAGGAATGCAGGCGCTGCGCCGCGTGCAATTGGGTAGATAAGGGAGAATTCATTGTCCCGATATGCGTATGAAAGGATAATGAAATAAACCGCTTCAACAAGGACGCTGAAGAGGATGAAAATCCATATCTCGCGGGCAGGCAAGCCGATAAATGGCAATATGAGCAATGAGAATACTCCCCCACTGAAAACCATCCACCAGGTGGTAATGAATTTATCGGCTGAGTGCTTGAGGAGCAGATTCCACGCTGTGTGAAAAACAGCCCCACTGAGCAGGAGGAGGATGGCGAGGGCAGACATGGTGGCATCGACTTTATCACAGGAAAACGGTTTTCATATAGCACTTTTCCACTCTACAAAATCCTGCTATACTTTTGAAATTCGTTAACACAAAAGGAGAATGACGTGATGAAAACTTTACGCCCCTTACTTTTGTTTGTTGCATTATTGCTTGTTATTGGGATGGCTTGTTCAGCTTTATCAGGCGGAGGCGGGGATACAACCCACGCAACGCCCAACAGGAGCAGCCCAGCCCCTCTCCCGTACCACAACAGGAGCAGCCTCGACCTCAAGCCCCTGCACCTACGGAAGAACCCACACAACCTACCGCACAACAATACTTCACCGAAGAATTTGATATCCACGTTCCAGGACTGGAGCATATTAACTGTAGCCGAACGGCAAAGCGGACCAGGACAAGGTTACAGACGATGTCAGGATTGGACAACAGTTTGATGACTTTTAACATGGAAGACACCAATATTTACGCATATCTGTCTTTACGAACACATACGATTATGACGATGTGCGGTATTACAGTCAGTGCAGAGAACCGACGGCAAGAACAACAACAATGTGAGCCTTGATTTGCCGCTAGATCCACGGATCGGATGGTATGAATTCAATATTGCCAAAGTGGCGGTTTGTGCAATATCTTCTATGCTGAAGTGAAGAGCAACGACGAGAAGAAAGCTGTCTACAACAGGATCGACAACGGCGGCGCGAATGCCATCAAACAAGGCAAGGATGTCAATGAATATTGGATGATCTGTAAAGGCAAGGAAATCACCTTGATCATCAACGGCAAGGAACTTAAGAAACATCACAGAGAAGAACTACTCCTTCCAAAGGAGGAGTTGGGTGTCAGTATCATCTTTCAATGTACTACCAATTCATGGTCGATAGTGGACTGGGTCAAGATCAGCGAACCGTAAGCTAAAATTATAGATATAAAAACTCCGAAGTCTTTGAAAGACTTCGGGATGTTTCGTTTAATACACCGGTATCCTCGCCCCGCTGATCTTATTTGCCTCTTCTGAAAAGAGATAAGTCATCGCAGCGACGATCTCATCGGGCGTTGTGCCTTTGCCTTCGTCCTTTACATCAATCGATTTGACTTGGATGATGTTCGCCGTGACACCGCTTTCTTTGAGTTCAGCCGCGAGCGTGAGGACCATGTTTTCCTGTGCGGCTTTGGCGGCGGCGTAGATTCCTTCTTTGCCGGGCGGGTTGGGAACACTGGATTTGGATACAACGATCACGCGTCCCCATTTGCTCGCGGCGAGTTTGGGAGCGAAGGCTTGAAACAAGTGGAACGTCGTCCACACGTGTTGATCGAGCATGGAGGTCAGTTCGTCTTCGCTGGCTTCGGCGAGGGTCTTGCCTCCGGTCCAGCCGCCGACGAGATGGATCAAAGCGTGGACTCCGCCCAATTTGTTCGCGACAGCCTCGGCTGAGTCATGAACCGCCTGCTTGTTACGGAGGTCAAGGGCTGAAGCGAAGAGTCTGTTATCGGGGAGATTCAGGTCACGTACCAGGGAATCCAATTTATCTTGATTGTGATCGAGCAATGCAAGTGAATGTCCGTGTTGAGGCAAATGCCTGCGCGGTTTTACTTCCAAGCACACCCGTTGCGCCGGTGATAACGATTGTTCTATTCATGCAGTGAGCCGATTTGCACTTCGCTCATGCCTGCCACGATGGGGAAATCACTTTGTTCGGGGAGATGTTCCTTGCCGTGAAAGTCGATCATGTGACCGGACTTGGCGGCTTTGGTCTCAAGATAAAAACGGTTGTGTTCGTTCGGCTCCATAATGTGCGGGATGCGTTTGGTAACATTGATGCCGTATTGTGTAAGCTGGTCGATCTTCTTTGGGTTGTTGGTCATCAACTGCACTGATTCGATCTTGAGCGACATGAGCATGTGTGCCGCAACCGCGTAATCACGTTCATCGTCACGGAAGCCAAGCGCGAGGTTGGCTTCAACCGTATCCAGCCCTTCATCCTGCAAGCTATAAGCACGGATCTTGTTGATCAGCCCGATGCCGCGTCCTTCTTGCCGTAAATACAACACCATGCCTCTTTCCATTTGACCGATCGCCTTCAACGCCGCCTCCAATTGGTCGCGGCAATCACAACGCAGTGAGCCCATCACGTCGCCCGTCAAACATTCCGAATGTAAACGCACCGGCACATCTTTTGCACCGATCACATCGCCCTTGGTAATGGCGACATGTTCCTTGCCATCGCGATTGTTCTCGAACGCAACAATGTGAAAATCACCAAAGCGTGTGGGCAATTCAGCCATTGCCACAATACGCACACAAATCTTATCCTTTCCCAAACCCGCACATTCATGGTTGGGATCTTTTTCCAAAAGCAATTCAAATTGTTCGTGCATAGTTGTTGTCATGTTGACCTCTCCATTTTATAGTGTAGCAATACACCGCCATCATCCCACGGTTCAACGTGGATCAATTTTAGAGGGACAGCTGCGCCTCTTTCAAAGCCGGAACCTGATACCATCGTCGGAGCCTTTTCTCCCCCGAAGATCATCGGCGCCACATACGCGGACACTTCATCCACAAGCCCAAGCCTGATTAATTCAAAATTAAGCGTCGCCCCGCCTTCGACCATGAGACGGTTGATTCCCAGCTCTTTGAGTGTTTGCATCATCATTCTCAAATCCACACGTTCGCCTTCGTGGACAAATATTTCCACGTTTTCTGAACGCAAGGAAGTGAGTTCCTCCTTAGATGTGCGATGCGTTGTGAATATTACGACGCGCCCGCCGCCCTCGTGTAAGAATTTTGAATGAGATTTAAGTTCCGCATTTGAGACCACCCCCACTTTGACAGGATTCGGCGTAAGTCCGCGTGCAACTCTCTCTGCACGCAACGCCTCCGATTTGACAGTTAACTTTGGGTCTTCATCCAGCAACGTCCTGCCCCCAACCATGACCGCGTCCAATTCGGCGCGTAATTTGTCCACGCGTTCCTTGTCACGCTGGGATGAGATCGCCGCACCGTTGCGCGCGAACGTATCGATCTTGCCATCGGCTGTCATCGCCACGTTGATAAATACAAAGGGACGGTTCATGTCTTTTAATTGTACGTCCATTCCACCCAAAACGGATTGATATTTCTGATTTTAGTTTTGTCCTTATTTCCTCCCCAGCTCGAGATTAAAATTATTTACCCCTTCTCTCTTGGCAACAGTTTATCTTGACTGGCTTCTGAAAGAATTCAATCCAGGATTTCATCATATCTTCTGGAATGTAATGAATTTCATTCGTCAGATTTTCGTTTCTGATTTTCACCCTTCTCATCAGTTCTTCTTCGCCCACATCCATAAATATGACTTCACTTCTCGTCGCCAATCTGCCTGGCACGTGACCTGAAATCATCCCGTTCTTCTTTTGCCCAAAAGCCAAAATCAAGAATCAAATTGGTTCCCAGCGACAATGCCCAAGCAGCGACCCGCCAAGCATGGACTTCGATCACGCTATGCCTTCTATCGTGGTCAGGGTCATAGGTCTCATAGGTATCATGACCAAACAAGTTGACATGCCACTCGTCTGGTGTAAGCCGGATCGCCGATATTTCGTTTTCCAATTGCTTTGCGCATGAGTGGTTTTGCCAGAGCAGGTAATCCAACCATAAGATAAAGTGTAGTCATATTATTTCACCATATCTAGTGTTCATATACAGAATTACAGAGCCATCTCGAACAAGATAAGATACAACACTCAAGCAGACTCCTGATTTAATCCTTAGCAAAGGGACATCCCATCTTGATGACCTCGTCCCAATGACTTGGCATGAGAGTCGCCTACGCAAGCCACGGACTCTTCGAAGCGTGGAGTGCGCATGTTTCGAAGTGCCTCGCGCAGATGAAGCATTCCATATTGTGCCTTTGCCTCGGCGGTCAGCATGTCTATCTTATCCGAGATCAGGTCTTGATGATATTCTCTAAAATCTGGCGTGGATATATTCGCATCAATGGATAAACCTGCCCGCGAAGCTTCCAGCAGAAGTAAAGCTGAATAGAAAACGGAAAGCGCCTGCCGCATGAGGAAGAAGCGTGAAAGTCGATACTCACCGGCTGGCTCGCCGAAGTATGCGCTCAAATAGGCTTCCTCCTGGGCTTCGTCTTTGACAAAAAAGTTTGCCACGATTGCCAGATCGACATACCGATCATTGAGAAAAGCCGATTCCCAGTCGACCAACCAGATGCGATTTCCATCGAAACGCATATTTTGCGGTTTCAGGTCGTTATGGCTCGCGACCAAGTCAGTATCCCGCGGATAAACCTTTTCAACTTCGGCATAGAGGCGAAAGAGTTCCTCGGTTTCGCTTTCGGGCAGGAGCTTTGCCGCTTGAAAGCGGTGGACGAATCCGTTGCTCATGGCATCAAAGTAACTCCCCATCATTGGCATTGGGAAGGGGGGCAGGGAATGAAGCGTGCGGAGGGTGGGAACGATCAGCGGCAACATATCCTCCGGGAAAGGCTTTGCCTCCACAAAATCGGTGATCATGATTCTATCTTCAACGCTGGCGTATAGAATCCGAGGCGCAATGCCAGCTTCAGCGCCCGCTTGAATGCAGGCGAACTCGTTTTTGGGGTCGCTGATCACTTCCGTGCGCATGAGTTTCAGGAGGTAGGGGCTTTTCTTTACAATGATCTTAAAGGCAAGGGCTGAGCTAAGCCCTCCAGTCAAAGGTTGGATATCTTCAAATTCATTCACGCCAAAGGCTTCATTCAATGCACGTATCACGATGGGTTGTTTTGTATCGGGAATCATAAGTCACTCCTCCAAATAGTTGTTTTCGCAACATTGTATAACTTTGATCTCTTGAAGAAAACTAGACTTAATCTCTATTGCATTTCCCCATAGAATATTTTACAATGTAAGCAATAAGATGGATAAATGAAATCCGCCAATGCAGGCGGATTTTTTTAGGGAGCGATATACTTCGCAAGCCCAAGAAATAAAACCCAGCCTAATCGCTGGGTTTTTCATTATCAAATGCCTTCCGCTTACTTTTGCTTGGACGCGTATTTCTTCCTGGGTTGCTTTTCTTTTTTCGGTTGTGGTCTACCACGTAACAACGCGGCTAAAACCTCATCGAAGGGAAGCGGCAAAAGAAAAACAGGTTTTTCGTTTTTGGTTTTCTGTTCGTTTGTTGTATACATAGTGCTAATATACACCAACCAACTCTAAATTCAACCGAATGATATAGTTTTGCAATAAAACAGCTGGACAGTGTTAGCGCGCTTCCGTCGGTAACCAGCGCGGCGGAAGCGACTGACAAATGAAATCGAGGTGACCAAATTCTCCTGCAAAGGGACATCCCACCTTCAACCTCATCCCACCGCTGTCATCTGTAAGGCGCGGCGTTGAACATACTTCAACATACTTTTTTGAGTGCTCTGAAGTTCACTTGGCAGGTATTAAGAATTTCTTTGGAAAGATATACTCGGTGTTCTCATCCTTTAGCCAATCGATCATTTTGAGGATGCCAACAACATTGAGGGCAATACCAAGAATGACACCCACTATCCAATCAAGGGAGGTAGCTAAATTTCCTTGAATGAGCAGATATCCAAAATACGCTGAGATGGGCACAAAAAAGATGATGGCGGTGAGCATGCCAGGGTTGTAAAGTGTTTTGCCTTTTATGTTGAACAGGAAAGTATGGGCGATAAAGTTGCCCACAGAGACCAGGATCGTGGCTATCCCCAGCCAAAGAGCCTTTTCAGAAAAAACAGCCGCGAGTAGATAAGAAAGCCAGCCGATAAAGACATTGACAACAAAAGAGGTGTTAGTGTTCAGCGGATACCGGTCAGGCTGTTTGCTCGAAAACATGACTGTATTCATCATGCCAGGGAAGTAACCGGGGTAGCGATATTCCTCGAATTGATGCAAGAACAATGAGATAAAACTCACCCAAAGCAACAACGAAAGGGGATTCAATTTGTTCAGAAATACTATTCCACCTGTAATAAAAGCAAACGCTAGTCCCACGTCGAACCAATGAAGTCGCATAAAGTTCATGTTTACTCCTTGTGTTAGTTGCATGGAATTATAGAACTTCCCCCATGAAAAAACAACAATCCTCAAGCAAACTCGACCTCATTCCCGCAAAGTGACTTCCCACCGCCCGCGGACTGTCATCCGCAAGGCGTGGAGTTGAAATATCTTTCCCTCAACATCTACTCTTTTTTAGACACTTTATCTTTAGTGTACTCAAGGCATTTTTCTATTTCTTTTGTATTGATTACACTGTTCTCTTTGCTTTTTATGGATAGTTGAATGGTCTTGTCAGTGCCAAGAATATTGAGTGTTTCTACTTTTTCATACTCCTGAGTAGGACAGGCACAACGTCCCTCACTGCACTCCTGGAAGGCTTCCAGTAATTTCTCCTTCTCTCCATTCAGTTCTGTGATATTTATATCTATTCCATTTTTGTTCTTGGTAATCTTGGATTTCATGATGAACTTCCTTTTGTATTGAACTCTGATATTATTCTAGTATTTAGTTGGCATTATTTGTAGTGTCAATTGACACATCCTCTGCCCGCGGACTTGCCCTCTGCAAGGTGCGGAGTTCGATTCTTTTTCAAATCAGTTATCGTTGCCAGAAATTGTTACAACCTCCAAACCACCATAAAAACCATTCTAAGAATGTACCCTGGGGAATTTGCTCTTATTTTGTATTGATAATAAAAAACCTCTGGGTTTTCACCTCTTTTGGCTCATCCTCCAGAAACCTTGATGCAAGATTAGCGGTTTGATCATCGCTTGTTTATATTGATGAGCTTGTTCTAATTCCCAAGAGACAACAAATGGGGCAGCAACACTGATTTCATGAGTTCAACTTTCCCGAAAATGGTAAAAGTAAATACCACGACTTATACAATCAAATTGTCGCGAAAATCTTTCAAAATCAATCAAAAAAGCACCTGTATTAACGTTACAATATTTTATAGGTTGTGGGTTTTTAAAAATCCCCTCTTGGTGGGGCGCTTACCCATAGCTCGCCTAATTTTTGTATGCCATTGATTTAGCCTAACAATATTTGCGTCAATGTTGGCAACTAATACAAACGATAAATATTGGGAGTGGCGAATAGAGTGTCTAAAGTCAGGGGTAAGTTCAAAATAGTTTGTATGAAATGTCCAAGATGCCAATCGAAAGAAAAACAATATAAAGTAGGTTTCAATCCATCAGGAAGCCAGAAATATCGTTGTTATGAATGTGGTAAGAACTATACGCCAAAGCCTAATCAAAATGGGTATCCTGCTGAGGTTCGACTGAAAGCGGTCAAATTGTATTTGGAAGGCAACAGTTTCAGAAGCATACAGCGGCTCTTGAAGGTCAATCATCAAAGCGTGGCAAATTGGGTTACAGCATACTCAGAGCGGTTACCCAATGCACAGGTTCCTGAGAAGCCCAAGGTAGCAGAATTGGATGAGCTTTTCACCTTTATCAGCAAGAAAAAAACGTCTTCTATGTCTTGACCATAGTAGATCGAGAAACTCGCTGTATTTTGAGCTGGGATGTTGTCAAAGAACGAACTTCTGATGCAGTGCAAGCCTGTCTGGATCGTGCACCACAAGCCAGACAATATTATAGTGATGCCTTTCCTGTATACGATACTTTGTATTATGGTGCGCCTTATGAATTACGCCACGATAAAAAAGAAACCTATTCCGTTGAAGGTGTCAATGCTGAACTACGACATTATCTCAAACGTTTGACACGGCGTTCGCGTTGTTTCTCGCGATGCCCATATGCTTTGAAGTGCGCAATTCGTTTGCTGGTCTTTTGCTACAACCAACGTCAACTCTGGAAGCAACTTTATCCTGCTTATCCAGCTAACCTGATTGACTTCCTTCACGTCCAAGTTTAGACACTCTGTTTTTTTCAAACATGCTCACTTCTGTACGGACCGATCTGAGAATTCTGGTGTTTTTGTATTTGCGTATTTGGTTTCCTTTCGAGTATGGGGATTGGGAAAATGGATACAATGGTAGAAGCCCGGCGGTTTGCCAGGCTTCTTGTGGGGAGAAAATGAATTGTGGAAAATAGGAACAGTCGGGATTATATGGATTTGGGGTGGATTGTCAAAGGACGTAGGCGACAAAAAGGCGAATTTACGCCCCATTTACCTAGGGGTGGAATCAGGGGGGAACAGTCCAACGCAATTCAGAAATCATACGGTTTGAAATAGAATTGAACTGATGTAATTTAGATGAAATCGAATAGAATAGCCTTAATTTACTAGAAAGCTGAAAACCGAGAAACTGTACGCAATGTCAAGATCATCCGGCATACCGATAAGCAGAAACAAGATCATCGTTCCGCCCTGGCGGCGTGAACTGATCACGCGCCCGCGCCTGATCGATGCGTTGTATGACCAGATGGAGAAACGGGTCCTTATTGTTGTTGCACCAGCTGGATATGGAAAAACCTCCCTGCTGGTCGATCTTGCCCGACAGACAGAACTGGCTGTTTGCTGGCTTTCGTTGGATACGCTGGATCAGGAACCTCAGCGTTTCCTCGGATACCTGATCGCTGCCATTGCCGAACGATTTCCGAAGTTTGGTCGTGACTCGCTGGCGGCACTGGAAAGCATGTCCTCGGTAGAGCAGGATGCAGAGCGATTGATCGTCACGATCACCAATGAAATCAATGACCGCATCAACGAACACTTTCTTCTGATCCTGGATGATTATCATCTGGTGGGGGACAATCCCTTTATGGGGCACACGATCAGCAGGTTTCTGCAACTGGCGGGGGAAAATGTTCATCTCATTCTCTCTTCGCGAACGTTGCCCGACCTGCCGGACTCCCCTCTTCTGGTGGCGCGCAATCAGGTTGGCGGTTTGACCTTTGAAAACCTGTCGTTTCTTCCGGAGGAGATCCAGAAGCTCTTTGAGCAGAATAACGGAATAGCGCTAAGCCGCTCGGATGCGGATACCCTGCTGCTGCAGACGGAAGGGTGGATCGCTGCAATCCACCTTTCCAATGGACGTCCAGAGACGCTGCCTAGGTTGCACCCTCTCGAAATCGACCCGGGAGCTTTTCGATTTCTTTTCCACGGAGGTTCTGCTGCAGCAGACCGACCCGATACGCCGTTTTTTGTTAATGACATCTATGTTCGACACATTTGATGTCGAGCTATGTAGAACCGTTCTGGAACCGTTGCTGGAAGGGGAATCGTTCGACTGGCCTGTGCTCTTTGAGATTGTACGTACCAACAACATCTTTAGTGTGTCCGTTGACGATTCAGGGCGCTGGATGCGATACCACCATCTCTTCCACCATTTCCTGAAATCCCAACTGCAATATGAACAACCTGTTCTGGCATGGCATATCCAGCAGAACCTTGCAATTGCTTATGAAAAGCAAGAAGCCTGGGAGGATGCGCTGGAAGTGTATGCCCGCATGGATGATGACGATAACCAAGTGCGGTTGTTGAAACATTCCGGAGCGGCTTTTATTTCCTCTGGGCGACTGCTATCCCTGTCATACTGGTTGGAGAAACTTCCGGAGGAAGTGGTTTATTCCCAGCCCGTTCTGGTCTCGTTATTGGGAGGAATCTATGCGTCAAGAGGTGACAATCGACGGGCGTTGGATTTGTTGAATCTTGCCGACGTAATGCTTCGTGGCGCGGAATGGGATGCGAATTGGGTGAGAACCCTGTCCCGCCGCGCCGAGGTTCACCGACAGCTTGGATCTTTTGACCAGGCCCTGCAGGATGTTGAGAAGATCCTGGAAGTAACCAGGGAATTTGATTCGCCAGACGCGAAGTTTACCTATGCAGAGGCGCAACGTATCAAGGGGCTGGTGTTTGTGGGGCTTGGCGATATGAAGAATGCCCTGGTTTGGCTGGAAAAATCACTTTACGATTGCCGGCGGTGGGGACTGTATAAGAGCATACCCATTTTGGAAACCGAGTTGGGTGTGGTCCATCGTCGTTTGGGAAATCTGGATCTGACGAACCGTTATTACACAAGCGCGCTCAAGGACCTTGAGAATGACGGCAATACCGGCTGGAAGGCAGGCTTATTAAACAACATGGGGTTGCTGTACCATGTGACCGGAAGACTCGATGAGGCATTCTCGTTTCTCAAGGACGCGGTCAAAATGGCCGAACAAAGTGGATATACAAGAGTTCAGGTCAGTGGCCTGATCAGCCTGGGGGATCTGTATACCGATCTGTCCGATTATGAAACAGCCTATGAATATTATGACCGCGCCCTGACGCTGGCAACCAACCTGGGGCATGCACTTTATATTTTCTACACATCCTTCGGCTGTGCCCGATTGCAGCGATTGGGAGGCGAACCGCTCCTGGCAGTTGAGGAACTCCGGCAGGCGGAACTCTCCCAGGTACACCTGGGTGACTTTGAACAGGGAATGCTAAACCTGGAGTTGGGCTGTTGTTGGCTGGATATGGGGGAAACGGAACAAGCTCTGGTCGTTTTACGCGATGCGGTTAATTCATTTGAAAAGGGGGGCGATCAAATGGAGCATTCCATCGCCCGGTTATGGCTGGAGGCTGCTTCGGTTTTCCGATCCCCGTCCAATGCTGTTCAGAATGTAAAAGAGCTGCTACCCCCACCGCGGGAATGGGAAAAGCCGACACCATTCATGATCCAGGCGGATCGTGTAAGTCGCTGGTTGAAGAAAAGCAGCAGCAGCCGTCTGTTTGAGGATCCGTTGCTGGCAAAGTTCTTTGGGCAGGCCGAACTTATCCGTCAAGCCATGATCGGTCTTGTCAATCGATCAGAAAAAAAGGCGAAGGTGGTATCCAAAGCTCCGCAATTGGAAATTGTTTCTTTTGGCGAGGTGCAGGTCCGGCGAAACCAACGCATGCTTGGCAGCCCGGATTGGCAGACCCGAGAGGCACGCGACTTGTTTTTCTTCCTGCTCCAGTCGCCCCCGCTGACCAAGGAGCAGATCGCTCTGGAATTCTGGCCGGATATTTCCCCGGCGCGACTTAAAATGCGTTTCAAGATCAACATATACCGTATTCGTCAGGCTGTGGGCCAGGATGTGATTCTCTACGAAAATGAACGGTACAGTTTCAATCGGGACATCAACCATGCCTGGGATCGGGAGAAACTGGATGACCTACTGGTGGCTCTTCAGGATACGGAAGGTGATGGAAAACTCGAATTATTGACGAAGGCGCTGGGCTATCTGAAACATCCATATCTGGCGGATCTGGATGTGGAATGGGCGGTGGCGGACCGGCTAAGGTATCAGGAGAAACATCAGGAACTGCTTGTGGAGTTGGCCGGGATATATCTGGCGATGGATCGACCCCGGGACTGCTTGATGAACGCAAGCCTTGCGCTGGATTCCGACCCGCTGATGGAGTCAGCCCACCGTTTGATGATTCAGGCATATGCAACACTTCATGATCCGGCCGGCATGACCCTTCAGTATAGAAGATATCAACAGGCACTGCTGATCGAATTGGGGATACAGCCGTCGTCCGAGATGAACGCGCTTTACGAACAATTGCTGGATATGATCTGAGGCCACCTTTGTAACCGGCGGTTGGATATATTGGGGCAATCAAATTCAATCACTGGAAGGTGCTTCATGAAAAACCTAATCAATCAAATCGCTGTCTCTTTTCACAAAGTCAACAAATCCCATTTGCAGCTCATCCTGATGCTGCTCGTACTCGTCATGCTGGTGCTCGGTGCGGGTGCGCCGGAAGTGATTGGCGGCGTTGGGGGATAAGTGGTTCTACTCTCAGCCGTTCTGGCTGGAATTTTGAGCGGCTTGGGATACGCCAAATGGACAGGGACAACGTGGCAGCCACCCATGTTTCGGGCGCTATGGCTGGTATTTGTTGGCTTCCTGCCTCAGATGGCATCCTTCTACCTGCCTTATTCACGCCGTTTGTTGCCGGATGAGTTTGCCTCGGCCAGTCTGGTCTTTTCCCAGGTGATGTTGCTGGGTTTTACGATCCTGAACCTTCGCCTGCCTGGGATGCCCGTGTTGCTGCTGGGGCTGGCGCTGAATCTTGCCGTGATTCTGGCAAACGGCGGTTGGATGCCGCTGCCGTTGGAGGCTGTTGCCAGGCTGGTGGATCCCTCCACCTTGAGCCGATTGCAGATGGGTGAACGTATCAGTTCTGCCAGCAAGGATATCCTGTTGCCGCAATCGGAGATCGTTCTGCCGTGGCTGGCTGACAGGTTTGTCTCTCCGACCTTTGTGCCTTATCGCTTTGCCTTTAGTTTTGGAGATGTATGTATAGCATTGGGGGCGTACTGGATGCTGGTTGGAAAACAGCCAATCCACGCCCAAACTTTAGGAGAGGACTGAATGTATACAAGACCGCTTACCCGACAAACTGTCGCAACTGTGGATGTGTCCGATGATACAAGTGCCATTGGACGTCTCCTGATTGTCGCTGCCATAAACCCGCGATTCTGTGAAAGGTTGTTGAACGACCCTGAAACTGCGGTCAGGAGCGGCTTCGGTGGTGAACAGTTTCTTGTCACGGGAGACACCATGAAGGTGATGGCAGCCATTCGAAAATCCACCCTGCCGGAATTTATCCTGCAATTGGATTGCGGTTTGGGCAACCGCCTCTTGAAATCCGAGCCATTTGAGGCGCCCACATAAATGTCGCAGAATTCGGACACGCCTCAAGGCGATCTTTGGCTGACCGATGGGAGGTCGGCGCCGACCATCGATCACAGGAATGTGCTTGTGCGGGGAAAATATTGGTTGGACATGCTTCAGGACCACGAGGACATCACCCATGCCTGGATCGGTCTGGTAAATGATGATCATTCGGTTCGATGGGTGGCGGAGCTCATACCGGCTTCGATGCCAACGCATTTTTTTGAGGGGAGATGTATGGATGTTATTCAACAGCGACATGAATTTGTTTTCGTGGACCATCAGGAATTGATCAGTGGTGGGTTGTTTCCGCTTATTCGGGGAGGAAAGGTATTTGGGATTCTTGCACTTGTGAGTGGGAATACGGACTATTTCAAGTCGGGCACCAGAAAATGGTTGCACACACTGACCAGGCTCATGTCGGACGGTTTGAGTTGGGACAGAGGATGCAGAATATTCTGTTTCGCAAAGTCTGCTTGCCAGTCTGGATGTCCTGGACGCGTTGCCAGCGGTATTGAATATTCTCGCAAGGTCTCTTGGGGCGGACGCCATCACTGTGCTTCGCTACATTCCCCTACCCAACCGGTATGAACTCCTTGGAACCTATGGACTTGCGAAGGAGGAAATGGCAAAAATAAAATTTTACTTTGATGCAGGGTTGGCGGGGAGGATATTGGGAGATCAACCAGTATGGATCAAGGATTTACGCGAAAACTCATCCGGGCCGCGCCCGATTTATCGTTTGGATGAGGAAGGGTTCCGTGGTTATCTGGCTGTACCGCTCATCGCTCATCAGCATCTGGTCGGTGCCCTGGAGACAGCCTGGCGATCCCCGCGCCATACGAAAACATGGAGCGATGTTTTTCTTGAACGGGTTGGGGGACAGATCGCTCTTGCAATGGAGCATAGCCAAATTCTTGACGGGATCCGCCGGGACAATGTGGAATTGACTGCCAGGTACAACGCCATGATCGAAGGGTTATCACGTTCCCTGGAATTGCGTGACCTGGAGACCGAAGGGCATACCAGACGGGTAAGCGAGTTGACCCTGCGACTGGTGCAGCATATGAAAATTCCAGCCGATCAATGGGACGCCATTCGACAGGGGGCATTGTTGCATGATATTGGAAAGCTGGGCATTCCGGATGCCATCCTACTAAAACCCGGCAGCCTGACAGCTCGCGAAGAAAAAGTAATGCAACAGCACGTCATCTATGGGCATAACATCCTTGCGCCGGTGACGGATGAACGCGATATATTGGAGATTACACTCTACCACCACGAACATTGGGATGGAACGGGCTATCCCTATGGTTTGAAGGGTGAGCAGAATTCCACGGATGGCGCGTGTGTTCACTGTTGTGGATGTCTTTGATGCATTGACCTCGGACCGCCCCTACCGAACAGCATGGTCGCGTTCAAAGGTCATTGAATATTTGCAGAAACAGGCTGGACGCTATTTTGACCCACAGGTGGTCAAGCTCTTTTTGGAGATCATAACGGAGTAGGGATTGCGGCTTGTACTCATGCTGCGGTCCTGCCATTTTGTTTGATTGACCATGTGAAGAAACTGGTCGCGTTGGATGTGAAGGTCAGCGGGTGTTGCTATGCAGCGCCGATGTGCAGTTGGTGGAGCGCTATCGTTCCCTGGGTGCGCATGCCGATGAGCAAGCCGGCACCGGTGGAGGATCTCCAGTGAGCCGTTCAGGAGATGGCAACCGGAGGGTAGTCAAATCGTCCAACGCCAGGAAAATCCTGGTTGATTGCAAGCCAGAAGCTTCACTTACTACCCCGGTGGCAGCTTGCTGATCCAATCCGTACCAAGTCGTATTTCAACATCCACTGTTTGCGATGAGACCGGTTGGATCAGGATCTGGGTGCTTTGTGTAATCTCGAAGATATCCAGCAGAAATCGTAACGTATACAGCTTTGGCGAATAGAGAATGATGGTGGTGCGGCTATAAGCCTTTGTGTTTCCAAACTCTGTTACCAGCACTCCTTGTTGTGATAGATAGCTGCCTGTTTGTGTATCGAGCTGTGGGGTTGAGGTTCCATTCAATATACGTAGGCGGGCACCATCCGCCTGTATCAGGGTCGTTGGATCGCCCTGTGCCATTGGGCTCAGGGGTCCCTTGTCCGTAAATAGTTGATCGCGCAGGATGCGGATTTGATCCGGATAGGGTCTGATGATGCTGGCGTTCTTTCCGTTCACGACCACGTTGTCCAATACCATCATGCTGTTATCGAAGACCGCGTTGTGGATTTCCCCCCTGGGAATATCCCGCGCCAAGACAGCCAATTTAATGGCGTCCTCCAAAGACAGGTTCGTATGGATACCTGCAAAAAAGGTGCTGTATAGATCCGGCGCCTGGGCGAGCAGAGTAGGAAAGTTCCCTGGGCTCAATACTTTGTCTCGTATGGCAAGGATCACTTTCTGCTGTCGTCTGGAGCGCCCGAAGTCGCCATCTTTACAGCCGTTTTCTTCATGCCGACAACGGGCATACACCAGCGCCACCCTGCCACGCAAGTGTCTCTCCCCACAACAAGTCAATTTGACTTTTGGAAAATCCCTGCCGTGCGACATGGGATCGAGGATCAATGTCTCATCGTTATACACATCCACGCCGCCGATCATATCGATCACATCGATGAAGGTATCAAAATCTACCTGCACGTAGTAATCCACAGGTACACCGATAAAGTGGGAGACGGTTTTCATCGTTAACGCCGGACCGCCACCAGGCAGTTTGGATCCGCGCCCAGAGACCAGGCTGTATTGATCCGGCTAAAGCCGAAGCCGGGGATATTTACCCACATATCGCGTGGGATGGAGAGCATTCCCGCTGTTTTCGTAATTGGATCCACCGTCAACAGGATCAAGGTGTCCGTACAGAAGGGACAATCTGCTTCAAGTGGATCGCCGCCGCGCAATCCCACGAACAAGATATTGATCCGACTGCCGCCATCCCAGGTGGGATATGCAATGTCTTCCGGTACCGCCGCTTCTGGTGTCGAGGTCGGGATAGCTGTTGCTTGTGTAGTGACAAAGACCGGTGTTTCAAGGGATGGGACTTTTTGGTTGGCACAACTCGCCGGGGGAAGACCGGGCAGGGATGTGAGTTGCCAGCAAGTGGTGAGGTGGCGGACCAAGACAAAGAGTTCCCACCGCACAAGCCAATGCGAGACACCAAAAAACAAAAATACGGACTGGGAAGTGTGGGGAATTTGATTTAAGCATTTTGATAGTCTCTGGAAAAACAGGGGAACGGCATGTCATGATAACGCCCCGTATTGCAGCATTGTTCCAGGTGATTCATTGAAATGGCGCTGATCCATCAAGCGACATAAAGCAGATACCCTTCGAGACGCTTTTGTATCATGTGCCCATGAGCGAGACCTACTCATCTAAACGGGAACGTCGTCAGCGCTTGCTTGAGTTCGCTACCGGCCGACCTGCGCCCGCATGTATCCATTCGCAATGTGGAAGCGGTTGCCTCACTAACTCCGCAGGTACAGGCAAGGCTCATGCGTCATCCGCAGAGTCTACGGCCATGGTAATGGTCACGAATGGCAAACTATTGCCTGGATGAATCCCATTGCCCCGACTTAGGGGGGGTGAAACCATTTCTCACCTCTCATTTATTTCCAGTGCTGACCTTGCCCCGATGTGTCATCTTGTGGGATGAAGAGGATTTGTTTCTGACAACGATAAAGCTCCCTCGGGTGGGGGAGCTTTATTGCATAATATTTCTGTTTTGGTTTTAGCTATTATTTACCAAGGCTTGATTTGTAGTTTTTAGATTGCGCATACTGTATGGAGTTTGGTTCCCATGTCTGGCATTTTCGATGATTTCTGAGCCAAATCCGAAGTGAAATGCGACAGTTTTTTGGGCATAATGTGCTGGTGGTATGTGAGTCCAGGAGCTGCATTAATTGTGAGGGAGCTAGTTGAAGATTTTTCCAAATGTTTATTTGAATAGTAAAATATATTAATGACCACCTATTGCGATTACTGTAACTCTCACCCCGAAGACACTTTCAACCGGAATTATCACGATACCCAATATGGATTTCCGCTCACTGATGACAATCTGCTTTTCGAGCGTCTCGTCCTTGAGATCAATCAAGCTGGGCTTTCGTGGATCACGATCCTGAAGAAGGCGGACAATTTCCGTAAAGCCTATCGCGGCTTCAACATAGACAAGATCGCGAAGTTTACTGAAAAGGACCGCATCCGTTTACTGGCAGACGCGGGGATTATTCGTAACAGGCTCAAGGTCAACGCGGCAATTGAGAACGCAAAGCGGATTCAGGTGTTGCGCAAGGAGTTTGGTTCGTTTAAGGGCTGGTTGGATGCACATCATCCATTGACAAAAGATGAGTGGACAAAGTTATTTAAGAGCACCTTTGTTTTCACAGGCGGCGAGATCGTGAACGAGTTTCTTATGTCTACGGGATATTTACAGGGAGCGCATGATAAGAATTGCCCTGTGTACAAGAAGGTGATGTCACTGCGGCCTGCATGGGCGCAGCGGACTACGAAACGGAAAAACGGATAGCGGGACCATCATCCGCTTATTCGCTTCCAAACCGTTAATACTATAATTCAAATCATGTCCCAAATTATTCCTACAACCGAGCCTTTTTTCTTTCAAGGCGACTTATCCAAGCCTGCCTGTTTGTTGATTCACGGATTTACCGGCGCACCGAAAGAGATGCGTTGGATGGGGGAGTATCTCAATGCGCAGGGATATACCTGCCTGGGCGTACGCTTAGCGGGTCATGCGACCAGCCCTGAAGATATGATCCGTTCACGATACACGGATTGGATCGCCTCCGTTGAAGATGGTTATCATCTTTTACGCGGGATGACAGATCGAATATTTCTTGTGGGACTTTCAATGGGAGGCGTGTTGTCGCTGCTCATGTCCACGCGGCTCGCTCCGCGTGTAAAAGGGGTCGTGGCGATGTCCACTCCTTATCGTTTGCCGAGTGATTATCCGGTCTGGTCTTTGCAGTTGATGAGCACGGTCATGAAGTCTCGACCCAAGACTAAAGAGGCAGGGAGCAGTTGGTTCGACAAGGATGCATGGAAGGAGCATGTCTCTTACTCTGAGAATCCCATTCGCTCGGTAGCAGAATTGAAGAAACTGATTCTTGAGATGCGCGGCGCTTTGCCGAAGGTGAATGTTCCTGTGTTGCTAATCCATTCGAAGGACGATCCTTATGTCTTGCCAGATAATGTAGAGAAGATCTATGATGGGCTGGTCAACGCGTCAGACAAGACAAAACTTTATATAACGGGATCAGGTCACGTTGTCACGCGCGATGCGGCTCGTCATCAAGTATTTAAATCGGCACTTGCATTCATCCAACGTGTGGGAGGTTAGGTTTGAATCGCAATCTTTTGTTTGTAGCTTTCGCCCTGCTTACCTGGGGATTTGGCGAAGGCTTATTTTTTAACTTCCAACCGATTTATTTGAAATCCTTGGGAAGCAATGAACAACAGATCGGGTTAATATTGGGCGCATTTGGCGCGGCAATGGCGATCACACATATCCCGGCAGGTCGATTGGCAGACCGCATCGGGCGCAGACCGTTGCTGTTCGCGGCTTGGATCATGGGATTGGTAGCTACCATCATCATGGCATTGGCACGCTCCCTGCCGCTATTTGTCGTTGGAATGCTCATTTATGGATTGACCGCTTTCGTTGCTTCACCTTTGAACAGTTACGCAACCGCAGCGCGCGGCAAATGGTCTGTGACGACGGCGCTTACATTGACGACTGTAACGTTCAGCGCGGGTATGATCCTGGGTCCCGTCACCGGCGGATGGATCGGCGATCATTTTGGCTTGCGTATGGTCTACTTTGTTGCCGCGGGTTTCTTTTTCGTTTCAACGATCTGCATTTTACCCATTCAAAAACAACCCATCGATCATCATGACCCTGAAAAGCCCCCGCAGGGATTATTGAATAATGTCCGCCTTTTGAGTTATATTGGCGTTGTAGCTTTTGCGGTCTTTGCCATGTACCTTGCACAGCCACTCACGCCCAACTTCCTTGAAGATGTACGCGGCTTTTCGCTCGGTAATGTAGGCATCATATTCACTTTTGGTGCATTGGGAAACGCCTTGCTCGCCTTGTTTTTGAGTCGCGCGAAACCGTTTGGTGGTTTTCTTTTGGCGCAGGTCATGGTTGCTGTGTTTGTATTTATTGTTTGGCGCGGTATAAGCCTGCCTGTTCTGGCGCTTGGGTATTTCCTTCTTGGCGGCTTTCGTGCAGCACGTCCATTGTCACTGGCGCAGGCGCGCGAATTTGTTCACGACTCGCAAATGGGACTTACCTATGGCGTTATGGAGACGGTCAACTCGGTGATCTTTATTTTGACTCCGCCGTTGGCTGGATTCCTTTATCAAATTGATCCCATGATGAATTACCCGCTCGCTCTCGCGCTGATAGCTGTTTCCGTTATCATTAGCTTTATCCTCCCGAGGAGACTTGTCCATGCTTGAAATCGTATCCTTCACATTAGGTCCTGTACAAACGAATGCCTATCTCGTTGCCGACTCTGAGACAAAAGAAGCCGTTGTCATTGACCCGGCATGGGATGGTGACATCATTCTGGCTGAAGCGCAGAAGCGAGGCTGGCGTATCGGTCATCTTTGGTATACGCACGCGCACTTCGACCATATCGGTGGTGCGGGCGCGATTGCCGATGCGTTAAATCCGTTGCCGTTGGTGGCGTTACATCCGAACGATCACGTGTTATGGCGTGCGGGTGGTGGGGGAGCGATCTTCGGCTTTCGACATTGATCCGGGTCCCGAACCGACGATTGATTTTGTTCACGGTCAGATCTTGAAATTTGGGAACTACGAATTCGAAGTCCGTTTTACCCCCGGACATACGACGGGTCATTGTGTCTTGTATGTTGCTTCTGAAGGCGTGTGTTTCTGCGGCGATTTGATCTTCAACGGCTCTGTTGGTCGTACCGATCTGCCTGGCGGTGATTGGAATGCGTTGGTGAAGAGCATTCAAGAGCAGATCTTTACCATGCCTGACGAAACGCGCTTGCTATCGGGTCATGGACCTGAAACAACGGTGGGGGAGGAGAAACGGAGTAATCCGTTTGTGGGCGAGATGTAATAAAGAGAAACGGGATGACGTGTTGTCATCCCGTTTTACGATCTAAAACCCGTTCTTCTTGATCACGCCTTTATACCACTTGGCGCTGTCTTTCAGTGTTCGCTTCTGCGTTTCATAATCCACCCATATGATGCCGAAGCGTTGACTATATCCGAAAGCCCACTCGAAGTTGTCCATCAGTGACCAGACAAAATATCCGGCGAGTGGAACGCCAGCCTGAATGGCGCGATGAGCGGCGGCAAAGTGTGTACACAAATAATTAGTACGGTGTTCATCAGGGACATTGCCCTTTTCGTCTGGCGGTGTGGAGTAGCTGGCGCCATTCTCGGTGATGTAGACCTTGAGTGGCTGATAATTGAAATACACGCGGCTGAGAGCACCAGTGAGCCCATCGGGATAATTTTCCCAGCCCATCTCTGTCCAGTTGTCGGGAGTTTTGGGTTGTGGAAAAACAGTTTGCGGGTCGTTGTTTGATTCGCTTGCCCGCGTAACTTGTCGGGAATAGTAATTTAGTCCAATGAAATCTGTGGGTGTGGCGATCGCATCCATGTCACCTGATTGAACAAAGTCGAGCCCATTGGGAAGTGCGCCCAGCTTCGTTGCATATTCGATGATATCCGATGGATACCCGCGTCCGTAAACGGGGTCTGCAAACCACCGAAACCATTTGCCTTCATTTTCGCGTACGAGTTGCAGATCCTGTTTGCTGTTTGATGCAGCCATTCCCCAGCCAATATTGAGTGTCAGCCCAACCTCCGCATTCGGACTATTGCGTTTGATGACGGGGACTGCCCATCCATGCGAAAGTAAAAGATGATGCGCAGCGCGCATACCGAGGGCATGATCCTTCAGCCCTGGGGCATGTATTCCCATTGAGTATCCCAGCCAGGCTGCGACTGCCGGCTCGTTGTGTGTGATCCAGTTTGACACGCGGTCGCCGAGTGCGCGTGAGACAATGTTTGTATAATCTACAAATGCCTCAGCCGTTGAGCGGACCGTCCAGCCGCCTTCATCTTCCAATGCTTGTGGAAGGTCCCAATGATTCAATGTAATGAATGGTTTGATGCCTGCTTCGAGTAGCCCGTCCACAAGCTTGCTGTAGAAGTCGAGTCCCTTTTCGTTGACCTTGCCGCGCCCCGCAGGCAGGATGCGAGGCCATGAAATCGAAAACCGATAGGCTTTCAAACCGATCTTCTTCATCAAGCCAATATCTTTTTTCCATAAACGATAATGGTCGTCTGCCACATCGCCTGTATCGTTGTTATGAACGTTTCCAGGCGTATGTGTGAAACGATCCCATATGGATTCACCCTTGCCGTGTTTATTCCATGCGCCTTCGATCTGATAGGAGGCGGTTGCCGCACCCCAGAGAAAATTTTCAGGGAAGATAATTTTATTTGCCATTCGATGCTCCAGTTTTTTTCAGTCATAGATTGCACAGATTTTTCAATCTGTATAAATTCATTTTTTGATGGATGCAGATGGAAGCCTTGATTCGAACATCACGACCCCATCACCACTTCTACATTCACTTCGCTCAAGCCTTTTTCTGCTCGGATCACATTACCCTCAACCTGCTTCCCGTCCACTGTGACCTTTGCCACGCCTTTGCAGACATGCTGCGGATTTGTTACCGTGATGTGATACGTCACGCCACGATATTTACGAGTCGCTTTGAAGCCATCCCACTTGGACGGGATGCATGGGTCAATGAGCAGACCATCGTAATCAGCACGGATTCCAAGAATCCATTGCGTGCCCGCCTGATAACACCATGAAGCGGTGCCAGAGAGCCAGGAGTTACGTCCCAGCCCAAATTGCGGATGTTCATCGCCGAGAATGTTTTGAGCGTAGACATACGGCTCGATCTCATATAGATCAATACTGTCGTTCTTACCAGCAGGATTGATCTGTGAATAATACTCGTAGGCACGGTCACCGTTGCCGAGCATGGTCTCTGCGATCATCGCCCAGGGATTCGGATGCAGGAAGATGCCGCCGTTCTCCTTCGCCCCAGGCGGATACGTCGTCACGCCGCCGTAGTTTTTGTCATAACCATTGAAACCAGGGTAGGACAATTTGATTCCATATTTCGTATTCAACTTCTCATACACAGATTGCATTGCATGCTTTGCTCGTTCACTGGAGGCAAAGCCAGACATCACAGCCCATGACTGTCCATTGAGGTAGATCTGTCCATATTTGTTTTTATGAGAGCCAAGTGGCTCGCCCTTATTGTCAAAATATCGGACATACCATTCGCCATCCCAGCCGTGTTCTTCTATGCGGGCTTGCATTTCTTTATATGCTTCTTCAAATTCATCAGCAGATTGACCAATATGTTTGAGCAAAGCAATGAACTCTCGTAAAGCAACACCATACAGATTTGCCGTGAACAACGACTCAGATCCAGTTGGCATGTTGACCGTGTCATTCCAGTCCGCAAAGCCGAGGTGGGGAGTCCGTGTGCTCCGATGTCGGCTCGGGTGAAGGATAAGCCTCGTTTCGCATGATCAAGCACGGACGAGGAGTGAAGCGGTTTTCCATCCTTGTCTTTTTCATAGTAAGGGATGACTTCATCCAAAAAGGCAACGTCGCCCGTTTCCTTTACATACGCAGTGATGCCGAGGATGCTCCAGAGATGATCGTCACTGTAATAGTGCGGACGATCTTCCATTTCAAGCGAGTCGCCTTCATTGCCCTCGAGCGTGAGCGGATTGAATTGATGCAAGCGCAGAGCCATTCCGCTTTTTGGAAGGAGATGAGCAACTTCAAAAATTCTTTTGCATCCTGCGGATTGTTCGCCATCGTGCCAAGCAGATCCTGCGACGAGTCGCGCATACCGATACCGCGCGCGCCGAGACCGAGTTGATAATAGGAAAGATAGCGAGACCACTGCCGCGTGGTGTGACATTGATGTGGGTTGTGAATGTTGATTGTGCTGTTGAAAGCGGGGTCAGGGGTTTCGACTTGCAGGACGTCGAGATAGGCGTCCCAGAATTTTTTCATCTCGTCGAGCGCATCTTCTATAGACTTGGGGCTGCGATACTTCTCAACGCTTTTCTTCGCCACATCATAATTTTCTTCCTGACCGAGTTGTGTAATGAGTTGTTTGGTTTCACCAGGTTGAAGCGCGCCGAGATGATGAAGCAATGCGGCGATGTTATCGCCACGTAAGGCTTCGGTATTCGAGAGTTCATCGTTTTGCAAACTGAGTGGATTTGCCCACGTGCCATATTCGTTATCGCCAAGAAATTTTTTGCGGTCGGTCTCGAAGGAGGACGCGGGCAGGTTGGATGTGAAGTAATTGTGCCTGACATCACGGTACATGAACGGATATTGAATCAAGACCGTGAACTCGCCGTCTTTCAACATTTTGGATTGCATCGTCTGCGGAATCCAATCGGCGTTGGTGAATTGTTGTAAGGCGCTGGGATGTGAATATTCCAAAACAGGAATGGCATCCACTTCGATGGGCTTGTCGCTGATGTTGGTCACTTTGATGTCACGCACTTCGACCGCTGCACCTGTGGGAACAAGGATCGTCACTTCGGTGCGGATACCATACATCTCGCTGATGATGCGAGTGTATCCAAGCCCAACATGGCATTCGTATTTGTCGTAGTCATCAAGCGTGGGAACATAGAATGGCGAGAAGACTTTGTAACCATGCGCTTTGTTTGCGCTATCGCTCCGCTCACTATAGTCCCGATGCTCCTCGGGAGCGCGACGAATTTAAATATAGCGTCTCGCCCTTGAAATCGGACGATGGCATCTGCTGAACATATTTCGTGATGCGGTTGAAGGTTGGGTCGTTCTTACAGATGATCGCTCCGCCTGTGTGATCGACAAAGCCGCCGAATTGAAGCGTGCCAATGTAGTTGATCCACTTGGCGGGTGTGCGTGGATTGGTGATGACGTATTCACGATTGGGGTCGTCAAAGTATCCGTAGGTCATTAAGCTCTCACTTCGTAACAGCTTTTACATGTACGATTGAGCCCTTGGATGCTAATGGAATGATGGTTCCCGCAATTGGCTTTCCGTCAACTTCCAATGAAACAGCATTACCAGTACCCTGCCTCTGCACGGTTATCTCATAAGTTGCGCCACGGAATTGTCGTGTGGCGGTGAATCCATTCCAGTCTGACGGCATGACAGGCTTAACCTGCAACCCATCAAACATGGGCTGAATGCCAAGGATGTTCTGCGTAATCGCGACATAATTCCATGCGGCAGTACCTGTCAGCCAGGAGTTCTTTGCTTCGCCGTGAGTTGCCGCATCCTTGCCTGCGATCATTTGTGCGTAGACGTACGGTTCGCACTTGTGAATCTCGCTGATCTCTTCACGTGCAGATGGGTTAATGCGCTTGTAATAATCGAATGCCTTATCGCCGCGCCCCACAGCCGTCTCTGCGATTATGATCCACGGATTGGCGTGACAGAAAATGCCAGCATTCTCCTTGTAGCCGGGTGGATATGATGAAATTTCGCCCAAGTGCAAATAATATTGGCTGAACGCAGGTTGTAGCAACACAATGCCATGCGGAGTTGCGAGGTGTTCTGCAACTGAGTTCGAGCGCTTTGACCGCATTGCCGCTGCCGTTGCTTGGCGCGGCGTCTACGCCGAGTCCTGCCATGACGCAGATGCCCTGCGGTTCGATGAAGATTTTTCCTTCAGTATTCTCTTTGGAACCCAGCGGATGACCAAAATCATCGTACGCGCGGCGGAACCAATCGCCATCCCAGCCCGCCTTCCAGACGGTTGCTTCCATGTTCGCAATGGCTTTGGTGAGTTTTTCCACTTCTGCGTTGTCGCCGCGATGCTTTGCCAAGCCGATTACTTCCTTACATGCCAATACAAACAAACCAGCAATGAGAACACTCTCTGCTACTTTGCCATCTTTGCTTGTCGTGGTTTGGAAGGATTGACCGGGTGTGTCAGAGAAGCAGTTTAAGTTTAAACAGTCGTTCCAGTCCGCGCGACCGATCAGCGGTAGTTGATTTGGTCCGATATTGTTGAGTGTATATTGGAGAGCGCGTTGAAGATGTTCGTAGAGCGGCATTTCTGTGCCGGGTTCATTTTCGTATGGCACCTGCTCATCCAGAAGCGACCAATCACCGGTCTCTTTGATATAGGCAACCACACCGAGCGGTAACCACAACGGATCGTCGTTGAAGCCGGAACCAACATCGTTATTGCCGCGTTTGGTTAATGGTTGATATTGATGGAAGGCGCCACCATTCTTCATCTGTGTAGCAGAAATATCCAGGATACGTTCACGAGCACGTTCAGGGATCATGTGTACGAAACCGAGCAGATCCTGGTTTGAATCACGGAAGCCCATACCGCGTCCGATGCCGCTTTCAAAGTACGAAGCTGAGCGGCTCATATTGAACGTCACCATGCATTGATACGCGTTCCAAATGTTCACCATGCGGTTGGTGTCTTTGTCAGGGGTGGTCACTTGCATCTTGCCGAGCAATATTGTCCAGTAATCGTGCAGTTCGTTGAAAGCTTTATCGGCATTGTCTTGCTTCAAATATTTTCCGAGTGCGGTTTTGGCTTTTTTCTTGTTGATGATTTGTGAGCCTGGCGGATCGAACTTGTCATCTTTGGGATTCTCCACATAGCCGAGAATGAAGATGACCTGTTTTGACTCGCCCGCCTTCAAATTGACCTTTACATGATGTGAACCAATCGGTTGCCAGCCATGCGCTTCGGTATTGGACGATTTGCCTGCTTCAACAGCCTGAGGCTCATCCCAGCCCCGATATCCTCCGAGGAAGTCTTCACGGATGGTATCGTAGCCAGCCAATTTTTCAGAGCAGGCAAAGTATGCGAAGTGGTCGCGGCGTTCACGGTATTCGGTCTTGTGATAGATGACCTCATCAACGATCTCAACTTGTCCAATGGAATAGTTACGTTGGAAGTTGGTGGCGTCGTCGTTGGCGTCCCAGAGACAAAACTCGATGGCAGAGAACAGGCTCAAGTCCGCGTCTGAAGCGTTTTCGTTGGTCAGAGTCACCTGCCAGATTTCGAGAGATTCCCCTAGTGGGACAAAGTAGCGAGTGGAGGATTAATCCCATTGAGTTTGGATGTGATGACCGTGTAGCCCTGCCCGTGACGGCATTCGTATTCGTCAAGTTTGACTTTTGTGGGCATCCATGAAGGCGACCAGTATTCCCCGCTTTTGTTGTCACGGATGTAGACGTAGCGACCGCCCACATCGAGGGGAGAGTTGTTGTAGCGGTAGCGAGTGAGGCGGCGGAGGCGGGCGTCTTTGTAAAAGGAATAGCCGCCTGCCGTGTTGGAGATGAGTCCGAAGTATGCTTCGCTACCGAGATAGTTGATCCACGGCAGGGGAGTGTCAGGTTGTGTGATTACATATTCACGTGCGTTGTCGTCGAAGTGTCCAAATTTCATAATGCTTCCTGTTCCGCAGGTCGTTGGTCCTGCTATTTAAAATTTGCGAGTGCGGATTGTATCGCCTCTAATTTTTTTTATTATGCTGTTGGTTTGAGTAGGCAGCGGGATTCAACGTGCCTTATAGCAGTTAACTAGCCACCGCTACTATACACTTGCACCAGCAAGTGATTTGCTTAGCAAATCATGCAGTGTCGAAACCAACAGGTTTTAAAAGTACTCTTGTAACAACTATTCCTTTGCTTAGTGGTGGTCTCGATACGTTGCTTCGCAACTACTCGACCATCGAATTACTTTTGTTACTCAAGCACAACCTTTTCACTCAAGCGAATATCTCTGCTTGATGCGCCAACGAGAATTTCAAATTCACCTGGTTCGGTTGCCCATCCATTGGATGCGGTGTTGAAATACCAGAAGGCTTCACGATCCAAAGTGAGCGTAATGGTCTTCTTTTGACCCAGGTTTGAGTTCAACTTTGTCGAAGGCTTTGAGTTCCTTTTCAGGGCGGGCAAACGTGGATTTGACATCACGCACGTAGAGTTGAATGACTTCCTTGCCTTTTACCTTGCCTGTGTTGGTCACATCCACTTTGACTTTGAGGGTGCCATCGGGTGAAACTTTCTTTGCGCTTAGTTTCAGGTTGCTGTATTTGAACTTGGTGTAGGAAAGTCCGTGACCGAAGGGGAAAAGCGGCGTCACATCTTTTTTATCGTAGTAGCGATAGCCAACGAAGATGCCTTCGCCGTATTTGACTTTGCTATTCTCGCCTGGGTAGTTGATGTAAGCAGGATTGTCTTCCAAGCGAACGGGGAAAGTTGTTGGCAATTTACCTGATGGGTTGACATCACCGAACAACACATCGGCAAGTGCATTGCCTTGTTCCTGACTGTTGTACCAGAGTTGGAGAACAGTTTGGGCTTTGTCGATCCATGGCATTTCGACGGGCGAGCCGACATTCAAAACAACAACTGTGTTCTTGTTCGCCTTGAGAACTTGCTTGATGAGTTTGTTCTGTTCGCCGGGGAGTTTCATATCCACGCGGTCGAAACCCTCGGTTTCCCATTCGCGGTTCAAGCCAGCGATGAGGACAACCACGTCCGATTTCTTGGCAAGTTTGACAGCATCGGCAATCAGGTTTTTGCTGTGAGGGGGTTCGTGTCCGATTGACACGGAGCGGAACTGCGAATCGCCTTTGAACCAATATTCCAATTTGAGGGCGTAGGACTTTCCGCCTTTGAGTTTAATCTCGGTCTTGAGTTCCTTGTTGAGGTGACTGTCATCGGTATGGTCAATGATGAGTACCCCGTCGAGGTAGAGTTTGCTCCAGCCCATGCCGTTGAGTGAGATCTTATGTTTGCCTGATTCTTTCGGCGTGAAGAATCCTTCCACGATCATCGAGAAGTTTTCACGGTTTACAGCAGGGATGGAGTTGTGGAACCAGTCGAAAGTAGGGGCGGCTTCAACGGACTGATAGAGCGGCGTACCAGCAAATTCGGTTCCGTCGAACAGGCTCAGGCTGAGTCCGATGCGTCCGTCTGCGGTGGATAATGTTTCGGGAGCAGGAGCAGGCAGGTTCTTGTGGATAAAGCATCCGGGGGCGTAATCCACTTTTACTTTTTTGCCCGCGCGATTCTTGATGCCTTCAAGCGGCGAAACAACATAATGCGGGATGAAACCCGACGAACTGCCGCCGCCGAAGATACTGGCGTTCGAGGCGTGCGGACCGATGACCGCAATTGATTTGACCTTCTTCAGCGGAAGGTTGCCGCCGTTCTTGAGCAGGACAATGGCTTCGCCTGCCGCCTGACGAATGATCTTGCGATGCTCGGGTTTGTCATCGGCACGTTCGGCGGGACGTTCGGGATGATCGAACAGCCCCGCTTTTTCTGTGACAAGGAGCAGACGCCGAACTTTGTCGTTCAGACTATCCATCGAGAGGCTTCCGTTATCGAGAGCCTTTTGCACAAGCTCGGGTGACATCCAGCGGGCTGTGCCAGGGAACTCGATATCGAGTCCGCCAGCAGGGACGGTATCGGTATATGTGCCATACCAATCGGAGACGACTGCGCCTTCATACTTCCATTCGCATTTGAGAATTTCCTTGAGGGAGTGGTCGTATTCGCAGGCGTAGACGCCGTTGATACGGTTATAGCCAGACATGATCGTCCACGGGTTCGAATTGCGGATGGCAATGCGGAACGGTTCAAGATAGATTTCTCGCAGAGTACGTTCGTCAATTTCAGAACTCATCGAGTGACGCTCGAACTCCTGTTCGTTGCCAACGAAATGTTTAATACATGCACCAACACCTTTATCTTGCAAGCCTTTGATATATGCCGATGCCATGATACCTGTCAGATATGGATCTTCAGAAAAACATTCAAAGTTGCGTCCGGCAATGGGATTACGATGAATGTTGACTGTGGGAGCGAGGAGGATGTCGGCATTCTTGGCTTGACATTCTTCTGCCAGCACGTTGCCGATCTTTTCAACGATCTTCGGATTCCATGTGGCTCCCAATGCTGTGCCAATCGGCGTGGCGGCGGAGGTGGGGGACATTTTGCTCCACGTGCCACGGACACCGTTGGGTCCGTCTGCGACGTGGATGTAGGGGATGTTCAAACGAGGTACAGGCGTGCTGAACCACAAGTCCGATGCGGCGAGCATGGAGATTTTTTCTTCAAGGGTGAGTTGGGCGAGAAGATCGTTAATATAGGACATGGCATACTCCAAAAAGACAAAGAAAAATAGAGGCTCGAATCTCCTCGACCCAGCCTCTTATAAATGGTTATAGATTTGTAAGGATGATAATTCAGTGTTTTGCATCTGATTGCTTCGATTTTATTATATAGGTGACGAATGTTGTTTGATCCTTTACTTAGCGGGGTAGAGACTTAGAATCTATCCGAATGATTTGCTTGAGGTGGCGTCCTCGCCGCCGGGGACGGCGACGAGAGCAATTTTAGGATAGAGACTTATTCCATGCCTTTCAAATATTTTGGATATAAGTCACCGATATGCCAGAGAATGTCATCGTAGTATTCATCGGGGTCAACAGTCAAATTTGCATAATCAGGGATCGGCTTGACCTGTGGTTTTGTCTTCGCAAATTCCTGAATGACTTTGGTATGCGGTTTCAATGAACCATCAGGGCGCACAAGCCCGAAGAAACGCTCATGTTGTGCGTTCTCACAAGGAGGCAGATTCCACAACTCAGGGATGTAGTCGGCATAGCACCATAGCATTGCTCCTGTTGCACCGCTATCCTGCAACTTGGGAAGCACGAGGCGAATATATTCGGCAAAGTCTTCCTCGCTTGCCATGAACTGCTTGCGTTCCCGTCCTGTGGTTTCTGTCCATTCCATTTCATACGAGTTCTGACCAGGTAAAGCAGTACACCCACCGAACTCTTCCATCAATACAGGCTTACCGCACAACGCGGCTGTCAATGCACAGGTGAAAGGGACAAAATCAGGGTCAAGCGGGCTGCGTGCCCAAGGCGTGTACATTGGGTACGAGTGCATCACAGCAACATCCGTGTGAGCGTAGACCTTGTCAATGCGCAGTCCGTTGTCTTCGTGAATATTCGCGCTGTGCAAGCCACACGTTACAGGATGCTTTGGGTCGATCTCCTTGATGATGCCGACCATTTCCTTGGTCCACGCTTCGCCTTCCTGCCACGAATGTGGCTGGGCGAAGAGATCGGGTTCGTTGCCGAGATTCCACATCCAGATGGCGGGATGATCCTTGAGTTGACCGACGACTGTTTTCAGCAGCAGTCTCGAAGCCCTCAACGCCGCTTCATCATGGAACATGTTCCTGTATCCCGTTTCGACGACTTTTCCGCCGCTGACAATTTGTCTGCGTTGCCCTTGATAAGGATGATCCTCACCGCCCAGCAGCCACTTTGGACTCCAATTGGGTCCACTCATGTGACCCGTAAAGAAGGTCAGGTCAATGCCAAGACCATGCTCATTGGCGATGTCGCAGACTGTGGTGAGATTCTGAAGCGCAGTTGGGAACACAGAGTCAGGCGTCGGTTGGAAGTCATCCCAAAGCAGAAAGAAGCGGACGACATCGAGTCCGATCTCTTTGATAATGCTGAATTCTTCCCGCACTTCACCTGCATCGAAATCGCTCCACCAAAACATGGCTTTGCGACGGGGCCAGTAATTGACACCGAGGGTAAATTTTTGAGACATTCTTAAAGTTCCGAATTCGATTTTACAAAGTCAAGCACTTCGTCGATCTTGGCGAATGCCAAGCCCGTCACTGTATCTGCGCCACCGTAATAAATGGCAATGCGACCTGTCGGTTTGTCATATAAAGATGCACAGGGGAATGCCACATTGGGCACATCGCCAACACATTCATACAGGGTTTGTGGCGACAACAAATAGGACGATCCACGTGCGATGACCTTCCAGGGTTGATCAAGGTCGAGCAGGGCGGCGCCGAAGCTGTAGACAAATCCATTACAGGAAGTGAGGACGCCGTGATAGAACAAGAGCCAGCCCTCTGGTGTTTCAATGGGAACAGGACCTGCGCCGATCTTTGTGCTTTGCCATCCGCCCTTGGTTCCCATTACGAAACGATGCTCGCCCCAGTGAACCATGTCCAGGCTTTGGCTGATGTAGATATCGCCGAAGGGGGTGTGTCCATTATCGGATGGGCGGCTAAACATGACATACTTGTCGTTGATCTTGCGCGGAAACAACACACCGTTACGATTGAACGGCAGAAGCGCATTCTCAAGGAAGGTGAACTTCTCGAAGTCATATGTGTACCCGATACCGATGGTGGGACCGTGATAGCCATTGCACCAGGTCACATAATAGCGATCTTCAAGCCAGACCACGCGTGGGTCATAGCGATATTGAAATTCGCTAAGCTCGGGGTCATCGTAGTGCCATTCGATCGGGTCGTTGTCCAATTTCCAATTGATGCCGTCATCACTGAACCCACGATGTACATTCATATCGCGCTTTTTGTTGTCACAGCGAAAGACACCTGCGAATTTCCCTTTGAATGGAACAACAGCGCTGTTGAAAATACTATTCGATGAGGGTATCAGGTCCCGGGGGATGACGGGATTGGCGTCATAACGCCAAACGACATCCGAGCTTCCTGCAGGGCGATCCTGCCAGGGGATATTGGGGAGGGCATCGCTTGTCATGCGTTATTTTTTCCTTTTGGGCAACATAAATTGAAATTTCTGTGCATATTTTTTGACAGATGTTGAGGATGATTCTGCTGAGGCTGGGCATGATGTCAATAGAACAATGAGCAGGCAGAGGCTTGGAGCGAAGCGGGGGGATATCATCGAACCATGATGACTTGCCCTCCTCATTATTTCACTTGTATCCAAACTCAAGAGGGGTGAGCTACACAGTCGAAAGATCCCACTCTTCATGGATCTTTGGAACATCATTGATTAAGCGTCGGGTATAAGGTTGAGTGGGAGTTAGAATCACAGAATCAGCAGACCCGCTTTCAACAAATTTCCCATGCTCCATAATGTATACGCTGTCAGAAACAAAATACGCCAAACCAATATCATGGGTGATGAAAATAATCGTCATCCCACTTTCTTTGCGTAAGTGCATCAGCTCATCCAGGATGGTCGCACGTGAACAGGCATCGATCATCGATGTAGGTTCATCGGCTAATAGGATCTTCGGTCTCAGCAGGAAGACGCGGGCGATCATTAGACGTTGCATCTGCCCGCCGGAAAGCTCAAAAGGATACTTGTTGGTCAATTCCTCGAACTTCAAGTTGACGAAACTACATGCCTCGGTCATCAACTCTATCTTTTTTGAATACGGAAGTTTTTTACCGCCGCGCATATTAATACAATCTAATAGCACAGCATCAATTTTATTAAATATGTTGTATGAAGAGAAGGGATCCTGAAAGATTGCCTGGGTGCTCTTCCAGTATTCACGTTTCTTTTTTTGCGTACTGATGTCACGCTTTTGCCCCTGGAAGTAAATCTCACCCTCAGTGGAACTGATCAATCCTAGAAGCATCTTCGCCAAGGTGGTCTTTCCGCTGCCAGATTCGCCCACAATTGAGACGATTTCGCCCTCGTAAAAATTGAAATCCACGTGGTCAACGGCTACAGTTTTCTGGCGGCCAATCCCAAATACCTTTGTAAGCCCTGATCCACTCAGGCATATTTTTTTTTCATTAGCCATTTTTATAAGCCTCTCTCAGTTGTTCTTCCGAAAAGATACAGCGATATGCACGGTTGCCTTCAATTTCGCGAATATCAACAGCACTTGTCTTGCACTCTGGCTGAACATATTTGCAGCGTTCAGCAAACCGGCATCCAGTGGGTGGGTTTTTAAGATTAGGCGGGACCCCGGGAATGGATGTCAATTTGACATCACGCAGACCTTTTTCGGGCACAATGATGGAGCCCATCAAGCCTTTGGCATATGGATGGAGTGGATCAAACACAGTTTCTTGTGCGGTGCCCTTCTCTACGATCTGCCCTGCGTACATGACCATAATGTCATCGGTCACATTCTTCAGTAGTGGGAGTTCATGTGTGATGAAGATCAACGAACTAATTAAACCGGTATCCATCAATTGCCGCAGCATCTTGATGACCATTTTCTGTGATGTGACATCGAGTGCGGAGGAGGGTTCATCAGCAATCAGCACCTTGGGCAAAAGTAATACAGATATTGCAATCACCGTACGCTGTTTCATGCCACCTGAAAGTTCAACGGGGTATTTTTGTAATACATCCGCCGGAAGCCCCAAGGTCTCAAATAACTTTCTGGCAAGTTCATAGATCTCTTTCTTGGTGTATAGACCATGCTCTAGAAAAACATCCTCAATAAAGTGGATGATTTTCTGAGTGGGGTTGAGCGCGTTCATGGCGGATTGGGGGATATAGGCGATCTCCGTACCCAATATCGATTTTCGAACTTCATCACGGGGCATTGCAGAAATATTCCGCCCGTTGATGATGATCTCTCCACTCGTATAATGCAACGGAGGAAAGTAATATCCCATCAGGCTGAGAGCGAGCGTCGACTTTCCACATCCGGATTCTCCCGCAATTCCCAGTGATTTCCCTTCTTCGACCTTCAGGGAAACATGGTCAACCGCGTAAATATCTTCCCCAAACCGGGTAATATATTTTGTTGTCAGTTCCTTAACCTCTAACATTACATTTGACATGTCAGCCACCTACTCCCTTAGTGCCGGATTGAATACCTGATCAAGACCTGTATTCATCAAATTCATCGAGAATGAAACCAGAGCTATGGTTATGAGAACGGGCAAATACGCCCACCATTTTCCCAAGACATGTGCCTGATAGATCATTGCCCAGTTCATCATCAATCCCAACGTTGGCACTTCAGTAGTTCTGGGTCCCAACCCAAGGATCGATAACCCGGCCTCTGCCAGAATACCCGCGGAAATCTGCAGGATCAGCGCCATAATGACATAAGAAGCGATGTAGGGCAGAATATCTGCGATGATGATATGAACAATAGAGTGCCCGGATAATTTCGATAGATTGACGTGGTCGCGATTACGCAGAGAGACAACTTGTGCCCGCACCGCCCTGGCAGTCCATACCCAGGATGTCAATCCGATCACCACTGCGACCGTTGTGGCACCGCGTTGATCCTGCCCGATACTGAATGAAATCAAGATCAACAACACAAAGCCAGGGATTACGGTAAAGAGATTGGTGACGAACATAATCATGTCGTCTACAAAGCCGCCAATGTACCCTGACAGCAAGCCCAGAGTCAAGCCGATCAAAGTTGCAATCACACCAGCGACAAAACCGATCTGTAATGACACGCGCGTGGCTGCAACCAACTCCGTTAGTACATCCCGACCAAAGTTGTCGGTTCCCAGCGGTAACACCCGTACACTCGCAACCTGGTTGATATTCGCGTAATCGGATTGTGCAACAAGACCCGTCTCTTCCAGGGTATTTGTTTCCGGATTTTTTACGGCTATGTTCACTCCCTCGGTTGACAGAAGCCCTTCGAGCGAGGCATCAAGCCGAACAAAGTAATTTCGCTTCGCGTTGGTCATCCCAGGGACCTTTTTCGTGGGGGCGTAATTATTCACCCATTGATCGAGGAGTTTTGCAGTGTTCTCGATGTCAATTTCGTTTTCAGGAATCCCGTCTGCGACAAGCCATTCCTTCATGGCAAGACGGTCTTCGTCGCTCAACTTGCTGGCAATTCGCTTGGCAGGGGCATTGTCCAGATTCAGTATGTAATGGGGAGCCCCAATGCTGTCATAAACACTTACATAGATCCCCGGAGGGAAGAAGGTTCCCTGACCGATGATGGCTAGTGGGGAAGCGGTTATGATCAGCGGATAAACGATCACGATCAACAGCATTGTCACAAAAATAGAAAAGCCGACAACAAATTTGCCTGAGCGAAAAACCTGTCTAATTGTATGATTCATAATAGCATCTTTCCTTAGTCAGCCTGTGCAGTTTTAATGCGCGGGTCAATGATGCCGTACAGGATTTCGATGATAAAGTTTGCACTCAGAACCATGATCGTGATGATCAATGTGGCTGCTGAGATCAGCGGATAATCTTGTCCCAAGACACTACTTAAGAGCGTGGAGCCAAGCCCCGGATAACTAAAGATGATCTCCGCCACCAGCGCACCGCCAACCATGGTGCCGATCGATAATGCCAGACCAGTTATCTGTGGAAGCATGGCATTTCGAAATACATATCCGACGATCTTGCGATCTTTGATACCCAGGAATCGGCTGTATTTCACGTAATCGGCATTCAGTTCATAGATGGACATGGAGCGCATCCCAATTGCCTGGCCGCCAATAGCAATCAACACAATTGACCAAAATGGCAATTGATAGTGGACGATCACAGACCAGATAAATTTCCAACTAAAGTTGGGGATCAGATCAAACCCATACCCTCCCGAGGTGGGGAACCATTTCAATCCGACCCCAAAAATAACCAGCAGAATGATTGCCATACCGAACGCCGGAAGATTGCTGACAAAAATACTAACAGGTAAAAGCACTTTATCAAAGCCGCCCTTTAGATAGGCAGCCAGCGCGCCGAGTGTGTTCCCGATGAACCAGCCGACGATGATCGCTGGAAACTGCAAAGCCACCGTCCACCAGATGGAAGATTTGATAACACTTGCAACCGTTCTGGGATATTGGCTGAACGAGAAGCCAAAATCACCATGTATCACATTTTTCACGTACAGAAAAAATTGTTCGAGCATGGGTTTATTGGTGCCAAACAAGTCTGCGTATTGCTGATAAATCGCTTGGACTCCAGATGAATTGCTCATGCCTTGGGCCAGCCTGGCTACGATGGCCGACACAGGATCACCCGGCATCAGACGGGGCAGGATGAAATTCAACAAGAAAGCGAAAACCAAGGTAATTAAGAACCACCCCAACTTCTGGAGGAAATAATCTCGGTAGCCTTTCAATGCAACACCTCCTCGTAAATATAATAGGCCTTATACCAATATGGTGTGACAGTCACTTCGTCGGACCAGACGAGGTCCGTAGATTCAAAATTTGCCATATTGGGTGCGATGTGACTGTCACTTGCCTTATTATATACGATGGTAATAAATAGCCATGCCCCGATTTGCGGAACATGGCTATTTTTACTGAACTATTTGTTTACGGGTTAACCAATGTAAGGTTATAAAGACCTGCAATGCTCCAGCCGTCAGTTAGATCGAGCGGCGGGACGGGCGGGTTGGTACCATCATCCGCACTTGGGAAGTTCGTCCAAACACTCTCGTTCACAGCATGGAACGATTGCGGGCGGTACATGAGCGTGAAGGAGGGAACATCGGTCAGGTAGATCTTGACCAATTCCGTGTAGTCTGCCTTCAATTTGGCGGGGTCGGTTTCACCGGGGATCGCTTTGATCAATTCATCGGCGGCTGGGTTGCTATATTGACCCCAGTTGCCATTCCAGTTGCTCGCCATACCAACGTATTCAGAGCTCATCAGTTTGCGGATACGGCTGTAAGGCTGGGTGGGACCAGCGCCGTCACTCCACATCATGAAGATATCATAGCCTTCGGGAAGAGGCTTATCTGATACGGTGACAACGGTCTGATAAACGTCCCATTCAGGATAGTTGGTCGTGATATCAATACCGATTTTCTTTCCGGCGGCAGCGACCACTTCCATTGAAGCCTGCCAGTCGGACCAGCCATTGGGGCAGGTGGCTATATAGTGAAGTTCCTTGCCATTATATTCGCGGTTGCCATCGCCATTGGTGTCTACGACACCGGCATCATCGAGAAGTTTCTTGGCGCCTTCAATATCGTTGCCAGCCCACTGCAGATCCTTGACGGCAGCGTGGTCGTACAGTGCCTGTTCACCAGCGGTCGGGTTCATGAGGGAACGCGGAACCTGGTCGAAGGTAGCCGATTGATTTGTCATCGCGTTGGCGATGATGGTGGGATAGTCAACCGCTATGGCAATAGCCTTACGGATTGCAACATTGTCCAAACCATTGGACTTCAAGTTATAGAAGGCGGTTGGGAGGCTGGCGCCAATGCCATAAGGAGCCTCGGGAAGGTAGGTGGAGATAGGTAGCCCATAATTGAGCCACAAAACCTGAATATCGGAGTTGAACTGCTGGCTTACATCCACTTCGCCTTGCGCCAAAGCAACAGAACCGGCTGCATTATCCTTGAAGATGGTATGTGCTAGGTACTTCGGAGTAGGCAGTTTGCCAAACATGGAGGCATCCTGTCCCCAGTAGTTGTCATCACGAATAAGGACGACCTTTGAATCGTCAGCGAAGAATTTGTGATATGGACCGGAGTAAACAACGTCTTCCGCAGGATCCGCCAGGAACTTGGTGGCATCGTCGCCGGACCGAGCTTCCAAGGTTTGAGTCCAGGCTTTCTGGATGACATAGTTGGTGCTAACGTAAGCAAGAACTTGCAGAGGATTGACAGCTTTACCGTCTGCATCCAGTTTGGCTTTGATTACAACTGTCTGGGGATCCTTAGCTTCGATGTTGTCAATGTAATCTACGTTGGAAACGCCGGTAGGCGTACTGTACTTGACATGGGTGGCCCATGTATAGGCAACATCCTCCGCGGTGACGGGGGTGCCATCGCTCCACTTGGCGGCAGCCTTGATCTTGAAGGTGAGCTCGGTATGCGCATCGTTCCACACAAAATCGCCGTCTGCGAGCAGAGGGTACTGCTTGCCATCGATCATGTCGTACAGGTATGGAGTTTCAAACATGGTGACGCGAGCGTTGTCCTGCTGGGCGATAGCCATCGCATTGTTGTTGTTGGACGAATATGGATTCCAACCAACAACTGCTCCCCACTGTTGACCATTGAAATACAGGGTCTCATTGCGGGGCAGGGTGGTTGCGTCAGCAGGCGCTTCGGTCATGGCGGGGGCTTCGGTCATGGCAGGCGCAGCAGTCGCAGCGGGTGCGGGGGCTTCGGTCATGGCAGGTGCTGGAGTCGCTGCACTGCCGCACGCACTGAGAACCATCGATGCGATTATCAGTAGCGACATTACGTACAAAAGTTTCTTCATGGTGAGTTTTCTCCTCATACTAGAATTTTGGATTCGACAGATATTGGACGAAAATAAAGAATATGCGTAAAGGGTATCACCTCCTTGTTTATTGGATTGCGCTCATATAATTACATCCACATGAGCCGCGAATGATCAGTTCCGTTGGCAATAACGTAACATCCTCAGGACGCTGTTTGTCGAAGATGGAAAATAATTGTTCTGCCGCGATTCGACCAACACTCTCAGTGGAAGCAGAGACCGTGGTAAGTGGCGGGGTTAAAAATGCTGAAAATTCCAAATTGTCAAAGCCTATAACTGAGACATCTTCCGGGACGCGACAGCCATTTTCGTGCAGTGCCTTGAGTACCCCTATTGCTGCATCATCATTGCCTGTGAACACTGCGTCAAATGAAACCTGTTTTTCAGTGGTAATAAATTCACTCAAAACCTTATATGCAGTATCACGCTCGAAATCTCCATTAAGTACCAGCCTCTCATCGAAAGGAATACCATTAGCGTTCAGCGCAGACTTGTAGCCGGTTTCACGCCAATAGGAATCCTCTTGATTAATGAGTTCCGCGCAGAAGCATGATCCGCCTTCTTCCGTGAACTTTAATAAGGTGTTCAACTAGTTCGAACGAAATTTTTTTATTTTCAACTGTAACACAGGGGGTTTTTAATGAATCAGGTGGTGTGCGGTGAAGCAGAACCATGGGAAAATTTCTGGCATTCAGGGAGATCAAATCATCATCTGGAAGGGAATCAGAGAAAATCAGCATTCCGTCTGTATTATGGGGACCAATGGGGAGGGGTGTATTACGACTGCCTGGATGATGTGTAGCTACAACGAGATTATATTCGTGTTTGCGAACAACAGCTTCGATCCCATTCAACAACGGAGCGAAAAAATTGCTGTGCATATTATTGGTCAATAAAAGACCAATTACATGTGTCTTTCGACTAGCTAATTGTCGTGCGGCGGCATGTGGCACGTACCTCATTTCACTCATTACCTGATCTAATCGTTTTGATACCTCCGGCGAAACCGGGGTATTTCGATTGATGTAACGGCTTACCGTCGCAACAGAAACCCCTGCTCTTTTTGCTACATCTCGAATGGTAACTGACGAAGAAAGTCGGCGTATAGTCATGAATGTAAACGGTTACAGTAACCGTTTACATTATTTCACAACTCCGTTTGGGTGTCAAGTAACGTGTTACCTTAAAAAATCACTACCCATATGGCTACCTTGCTTATGCTCCAAATGGGTAGTTGTTATTACAAGTTCCTGGTTTATTGGAAGAATGAGAAAAATTTTTGTGACGATTATCATTATTTCTCTTTTATTTTTTTGTACTTAAAAAATTCCCGAGTCTATACGGAATATGAATGACTTTGTCAATCTGGTGATGGGAGGAATGCTTCAACACGCGCCCACAGTTCACGGATATTAATGGGTTTCGACATATATACATCGCAACCGGCGTTCAATGCTTTTTCCGCATCGCCTTTCAAGGCGTTGGCTGTTACTGCAATGATTGGTACTGTTTTTAGTGCCAATTTACTGTTGGCGCGCAGGCGGCGTGCTACTTCGTACCCATCAATATCTGGCAGGTTGATATCGAGCAGGATGAGATCCACATTCTCCTGTTCTGCCATGGTGACACCGGTCAAACCATTCTCTGCTTTCAACAACTTGTATCCGCGAGATTCCAAGGCGCGTTGTACCAGTACCATATTATCGGGGTTATCTTCAATGTATAAAACAGCATATGCCATTATTTAATTCCTCGTGCCTTATCGCGTATTAGGGTTTCCACGGTATCCCAAAGTTTCTGAATATTAATAGGCTTCGTCATATAAATGTCACAGCCGGCTTCAATCGCCTTTTCTGCATCACCTCTCATTGCATTGGCAGTAACAGCAATAATAGGTATGTTGGCTAGTGCGGTCTTTGTGCTGGTTCGCAGGCGCCGGGCAACTTCGTATCCGTCAATGTCAGGCATATTGATATCCAGCAAAATCAGATCGATGTCTTGACTTTCTGCAATCGATATTCCCTGAGTGCCATTGCTTGCTTCAATTACATTATAACTATCTGCTCGAAATATTCGTTTAATAAGTGTCATGTTGTCGGGATGATCTTCGACACATAGTATGGTGGGACTCATTTTTTACCTCCCTGGGCTTCATTTGACTCCTCGATGACGTTGATTACCTGGTCCACGAACTTTTTTGTGGATAGGGAACCTTTTTGATATAGAGCCTGCACGTGCCCATTTAGTCGTTTTCGTTCTTCATCGGTAATATCTTTTGCACTGACGATCGACCACGGGAATATCTTTTGTGCGCGGGTCAAGTTTGAGTTCCTCTACCAGTCCAAATCCGTCAATGCCGGGCATGGTTAAGTCTGAGACGATCAAGTCTGGCAGTTTTTGCCGCGCCATGGTCAAGCCTTCCCAGCCGTCTTTTGCATGATAGACACGGTATGCCTTGTACCCTTCGAGCAACCGACGGATCAACAACGCGTCATCCGAGTTGTCATCGACTAACAATACGGTTGTGGTTTTTTCATCCAAATTTTCAAGCGCGGCTTGAAGTCCTTCGCGCGGGGCGGGAGACTGATCCTTGCTTAGGTGCACATCCACCGCCCATTGATCGCCAAGAACGTGTTTTTCAACCGGGAATGTGTGACCCGTACAATTCACAACTACTTTTTCATCCAATTTAATCGTACCATTGTGGATCAACTTCTCGAGTCCAGCGAAGGCGACGGCTGTTGCTGGTTCGACAGCCATTCCCTCGCTTTTAGCCACTGAGTGCATTGCCGCAAACGCTTCTGCGTCTGTGACAGATTCCATAACCCCGCCATGTGTCTGGGTGAGATTCCATAAATAGGTGTAGGCTTTTCCAGGGTCGCCCGTGGAGAGAATAATAATGCGCGTGTCTGGGATGACAGGTTCGGCAGTATCTTTGCCTGCTTTGAAGGCTTGCACCATTGGCGAACAACCTTCCGCCTGGATAATCCCCAGTTTGGGGATGCGATTGATCAATCCCATATTGAACAATTCTTTGAATCCCTGATATACACCGAGAGGTCCCAAGCCTCCGCTTACAGCTTGAATATACCAGTCAGGCGCCTGCCAGCCAAGCTGTTCTACGATCTCGTAGGCAATGGTCTTCATGGACTCTTTTGCTGGGATTGAGCTTGCACCTCGATCAATTAATAAATGACGACGTTCTGCAAATTGGGAAGCGATCTGCTTTGTTTGGTCATAGTTGCCGCTGACGCGGATAACCTCTGCGCCGAACAGCGCCGCTTCACGCAACTTCTCCTGTGGGACAAGGCTGGTCATAAAAACCCAGAGCTTGATTCCAGCTCGGGCGCACGCGGCGGCATACGCCACAGCCGCATTGCCTGTGGATGCAATTACTGCTTCTTTTATATTGTTTTCAACCATTGCCGCAACCGCACCAGCGGCTTGACGGTCTTTGAACGAACTGGTCGAACCGTAGCGTTCGTCTTTTAGGTAAACAGAATCATGCCCAAGCGCGGGTCCGAAACGACGTGAAAGCCAAAGAGGAGTTCCGCCAGCGGGGTAGAGATCCAAAGAGGAGGGATCGTTCAGCGGTAGGACATCCTGATAACGCCACATGTTGGATGGGCGATTTGGGAGACCGCGCAGGATCTCGCGTTTGAATGCTTCGTAATCGTAGCGGGCTTCCAGCCATTGTGAATTGCATTGTTCGCATATTGCAGGCTTGAAGGGTATGTAAGGTTGCTGGTGTCCGCAGATATTGCACTCAAGGTGCCTGGGTAAAGACATCTTATTTTTCCTTTTTCTCAATGACTTCGGTGACTCTTGCTTCGAGGGGCAGTTCTACAAAGAATGTTGAACCTTCACCCTCAATGCCGGTGCTTTCGGCCCAGAGACGTCCACCATGCATTTCTACAAGGCGACGACTAATCGGCAAGCCCAAGCCTGTGCCACCGACCTTGCGGGTGGTGGAGGTATCCACTTGTGTGAATTCCTGGAAAACGGCTTCAAGATGATCAGGCGGAATGCCGAGTCCGGTGTCTTTAACCGTGATCAACGCTCTTGCGCCATCGAGCATGGATGCCTTGAGGGCGATCTTGCCGTTCGTTGTGAACTTGATGGCATTGTTGACAAGGTTGATCAGCACCTGCCGGATGCGGGTATTGTCTGCGAAGATCTTCACTTCCGGGTCGGAATCTTCATCAGTGAAGAGCGCGGTGTTTTTCTCGCTCGCCAGTGTGGACGTGATGCTTGTGACTTCGTCAAAGATACTATGAATCGTGAATTTTTCAAGATGCAGGTTCATGCGTCCGGATTCGATCTTTGCCATATCCAGCACGTCGTTAATAAGATGTAAGAGGTGTTGTCCGTTCTTTTGGATAAGACGCAGGTCATTATCCATATAATCAGTTAGGTTGCCGTCGAGACCTTCGAGCATCACATCGGTAAAGCCCAGGATGGAGTTCAACGGTGTGCGTAATTCGTGAGACATGTTGGCGAGGAATGCTGATTTAAGGCGATCCAATTCCTCCAACTCGAGTGCGCGTTTTTGGAGTTCTTCATTAAGACGCAGGGTCTCAAGATGGATGCTGGCTTGGGCGGCGATGGAGGCAGCTAACTGGGTAGCTTGCGGTGTAACATTCTTCCAGCCTGAGACTGCCAGTTGGCCGATAGCCTCTCCGCGTACCATGAGTGGCTGCGAGAGGACGATGTCTTCAAGTAACGATTTATCACTAAGGGGAGTTACTTGAAGGGAATTGTAAACAAAGGCTAGCTCTGATTCATCGCGATCTTTGGTGAATGATTGCCAGTTGTCATGTGTGAGGTTACGGATGGCTAATTCTGCTTCGGCGCGGGCGCGGGATGCATCAGCCAACAGGCGGATGTTCTCGACTTGTTGAGCAATCTGATGTGCGACTCCGCTGATCAGGTTTTTGTCGGTATCTTGAAGTGGACGCTTCGGATCAGGCTTGATATAGACTGCGCCGACTTGTTCGTTCATGACATTGACCAGTTCTTTTATACCGTCATTGGTCTGTAATGAGTCTGTATAAGGAGAGACAGCTGACTGGTCATAAGAAAAACCGACGCGTTCGCTTTGATTGATCGCATCCAGATAAGATTCCCAGCCTTCGTGCATGAAGCGACGCGTGGCTGTTTCCGCTTCGGAGCGTGACCTTTCAGCTGCTTCGAGCAAACGAAGGTTTTCGATTTGCAAGGATGCCTGTTGCGCTATGGCGTTCGCCAGGCCCGTTTCCTCCGTTGTCCATTGGCGTTGATCGGTTGTTTTGATCTGCATGGCGCCAACATTCTGCCCATTGATCGTCAGCGGAGATGAGATGCCATCCTTGATATCTGGTAATGTATCATCCAAGGTCTGGATCGGCTCGAGTTTATCGGCGGAGAATGCATACCCGACTCGATCTTTTTCGTAGAGCATTACCTTTGCGGATTTGACCGGTGTGACAGGTACCTGGTCGTTCTTCTCAATGTCGACGAGATGTTTTTCAAGTTCAACCAGACGCGTTCGCAGGGCTTCGATCTCACTCTGCATTTGTGGGGTCTTGCTTGCAGGGTCAGCCGCGAGTTTTTCGATATCCTTAAAGAGAGCTTGGATGCGCTGGCGTTCTTTTTCTTTATTCATAGGGCGATGCCTCTCCGGTTACCATGCCGATAAGCTGTTATTGACCACTTCCATTCCCATCGCCATTTTTCATGCCCAATTGTGCAATGGTTAGTGGGGCGCCAAGTGCGCGGCCCAATTCGCGTGCGGCAATTTGCAGAACAGCTTCCACGGTGGTGGCGCTTTGAATCTTCTGGCTGATACTGTTGAGCATGGATTCGTGTTCAGCCTGTTGTTGGGCACGCTCGAACTGGCGGCGGTTTTCCAACACAGTGGCGATCTGTGGTGCCAATGCTGTAAACAAGCGGGATTCGTCTTGTGTGAACCTGTGAGGCTCTTCAGCTTCCAATATCAAGGAGCCGATTTGATGCGCTCCAAGATGCAAGGGCAGGGCTGCAACCGCGCGGAGATTCAACTTTTTGACCAGTTCCATGGTTGTTGCATCCACACGCTCGTCATTTAATGTGTCGTTGAAGAAAACCGGCGTTGGGCTTACAAACATGGGCATTGCGCGAATCACTTCAAGCGAATAACGCGTTCCAACTGGAGTGACACCATGCCCGTTGCCGTTCCACCAATTTGCCAGGATACTTAGCTGCTCTACTTCGCCCTCCGAATCAAAGTCAAAGGTTGTCAGGAGGGCACGATTTACTTCCGGGATATCAAGTGTCTTAACAGCAGCAGCTACCAGTTCTTGTAGATCCGTTGCCTGGGTCAGGCTTCGGCTGGCTTCGAATAATCTTTCTGATTGTGACAGCGCAGATTGGGTTTGTGCCGAAAGGCGCGCACCTTCCAATGCCAGGGCAATTTGATCGGAGACCTGTTGAATGAAGGAAAGATCTTCCGCAGATGTTGGATTGCGCGGATCATCGGCAACAGCCAAGGTTCCGACGACTTCTCCACCCAGCACTTTCATTGGAATGCTGACGGAAGATTTATCCACCAGAACTTCCTCGTCCACCGGCTTAAGTCCCGCCTGATCGTACATGAAGCCTGTGGGCAGATCTGTGGTATTACGGTAGGTCTTCCAGCCCTCATGGTTCAAGTTTTGGTATAGGCGGTTAATTTCTTCGAGCCGTTCTGCCATTTCTTGGCGCAAGCGGGTCTGTTCAATAGCCACCGCCACTTGTCCGCACAAGCCTTCCAGCAATAGACGGTCGTCCTCGGTTAGGGCGCCAGCCTGATCACTCTGTACATCGAGCACCCCCAATACTTGTTCTCCAAGTTTAATGGGTACTGCGATTTCGCCTTTAGTCTCTGGCAGGAGTGAGTTAGGCTGCCAATCGGGGTCGTCTGCCAGGGCGGGACGCAAAACGGTTTCTCCACTGCTAGCTGCAGTACCGATCAAACCTTCGCCCATGGGCATTTGGTGACCGTCCGCAAGCATCTTTTGACCTGTTTCACCATATCCGTTGATTAACACTACTGCATCCCGACCGGGATCATAACGCAATAATTGTGTGTGGTAATAACCGAGGCGTTCCTTTGTGAGCGTTACAACTCGTTCAAAGAGATCACTTAATTCAGATGCGGATGCAATTTCCTGAGAAATTTCAGTGCTGATTTGCACCTGATGACCGCGGCGTTCAAATGCTCCCTGAATTTGAGCTTCCAACTGCTTGCGCTCCGATAGATCAAGACCTGTTCCTACCACATACATGTCGTCGCCAATAGCCATCCGTACCGCTGTCATGAAATAGGGTATTTTTTTACCGTGTCGTGTTTGGAAAAGCACTTCGAGCTCGACCTTGCCTTCGGTGAATGCCCTTCGAATGGCTTGAGCTACGCGTTCTCTATCTTCTTCAGCAACAGCATCCAGAGCATTGCGTGTGGTCATTTCTTCTGCTGAATAACCTGCCACGGTCTCGTAATTTTTGTTCCTGCGAACAAGATTTCCCTGGGCATCGAACATATAAAAAATACCCGGCAAACTGTTAATTGTTGCATCGGCGATATTCTTTTCCCGTAATTTATCCGCTTCTGCCTGCTTGCGCTCAGTGATATCACGGACGGAGGTCGCACGGATGGTGTGTTCCCCGATCTTGTAGGTACGGGTGGATGTTTCTGCCGTAAAGGTAGAGGCATCTGTGCGGATGCAACCCACTTCATATGGTGAGACGGTTTCCAATTGCATTTGCTTCAATACCTTTTCGTGCAACTCAGGCACGAGAAACTTCAGCAAGCTTTTGCCAACGAATTCTTTCTCATCTGAAAGACCAAACATAGCCAAAGCAGCCGGATTTGCATCGACGATCTTGCCTTGTTCATGGAATACCAACCCTTCAACCGTTGCCTCTGTGAACCGTCGGAATCTTTCCTCACTCTCATGAAGAGCCTCATTGGCCCGCTTACGCTCGGTGATATCCTGGTTGACACCGTGTAGCTTAACGGTACGTCCATGTTCGTCCTTTTCAACAGTGAGCCACACCGACACCCAACGCAGTTCGCCTTGAACGGTCAAGTTTTGAGCCTCAAGCTTCACCTGGAAATTTGGATCTTTTGTTTCAATAGCCTCTTGCATGCCGTTTCCAATTACGTCACCTTCTCCAGGTGGAACAAAACGCTGTATAAAGTCCATCACCGACATTTGATTTCCTCCCATTTCTTCAGTCGTTGTCGCGTGGAATGTTCTGTAGTACTGGTCATTAAAGATAAACATCTGGGTATCGATATCAAGATCCCAATAGCCCATTCGCGCAATGAGTATCGCATTGGACAGACGAAGTTCACTCTTACGTAATTCTGTCTCCGTCTGTTTGCGCTCAGTAATGTCGCGGATGGATGAGGCACGTATGACGCGGTCACCATCACGGTATGCGCGCGTGGACGTCTCTATCGGGAAGGTGGTACCATCTTGGCGGATGCCCTGAATTTCATATGGCAAAACACTTTCCAATTGCATTTGCTGCATTACCAGATTGTGCGATTCAGGAGCTATAAAATTCAGCAGGTTGCTGCCGATGAGTTTCTTGCTATCCGAAAGGCCAAACATAGTGAGAACAGCCGGATTGGCATCGACGATCTTTCCCTGTTCGTGAAATACCAGCCCTTCAATAGTTGCCTCTGTGAAACGCTTGAACCGTTCCTCGCTTGTGCGAAGATCTTCTTCCGCCTGCTTGCGTGCGGTGATGTCTTCATACATTGCCAATACAGCAACTACTTGACCATTTTCATACACTGGAATTTTGCTGGTATTTAACCAGCTCTTTGTGCCGCTGGGCGTGGTTTGGGGTTCTTCGTAATTAAGTTTTGGCTCGCCTTTTTCAATGACCAGCCGGTCATCTGCGCGGTAAAGCTCAGCTTGATCTGTCCAGGGCATATCGTAATCAGTCTTGCCAATGACTTCTTTGGGGGAGGAGAAACCGGCGTCATCTGCGAAAGCCTGATTACATCCTAAGTAAACCAAATCGCGATCCTTCCAAAACACAGCTTGGGGGATGTTGTTTAGGATCAACGGAAGCAGTTGCATACTGGTCTGCATAATAGGCTCAGCTTGTGTTTGTCCGCTGTCAGTTGTCAGCTTATTGTCTTTTATGTTCATTTGTTACCTCCATCTGCGTTTGGTAATTCCGCAGGTGAAATCCGATTTGTGTTCACTGTTTGCAATAGCTTCTTCCGCAAGGTCAGCGGGGTGTTCTGTTTGGCTCGTTTTCTCAGCTGCCAAACGAACGATTGTCTTGCGTCCTAAAAGGGTGCCCAGTTCGCGTGCCGCAGAGCGCAGGATGGTAGCTGGGTCGGTTGAACCGCGCACGGCACTGGTGATCTGCCGTAAAGCACGTTCACGTTGGGCGCGCTCCTGAGCCTGCTCGAAGAGACGTTTCGATTGAATAACCGTTGTTACCCGGCTCAAATAGTTACCTATTTTTCGAACTTCACTTGTACTTATTTTTTGTGGCAAACTCGATTGGGCTACAATTCCGCCAATCGAACGCCCATCCACCACCAGTGGCAAACTGATGACACTGCGCGCATTCAGGGCTTCCATAAAATACTTTCGTGATTGCTCGTCAAAGCGTGCATCTGTTGTGATGTCGGAAGACGCCGTTATTTCGTTCAACGCCAAAAACTTTGCCGAGGGGATTTCAGTAATACGGTAATAGGTCCCGACCGGTACAGTTTCTTCTTTATCTTCATCTTTAATCCAGGAACTTACCATTGTCATACCCGCTGGTGGATCTTCGGGATCCCAGGGATGATCGAAAATATTCAGACTGGCGCGCTCCAGTTGTCCCAATGTGGTCAATTCAAACAGGGCAGCCAGAACGTCAGATATGGTTTCTGCCTTGGCAATTTTTTCACTGCCTTGATAAAGCTCTTCTGTTTCAGCCAGCGCCAGCTCAGTCTGCTGCGAAAGACGCAGACCTTCGATGTGTGTGCTCAGACGTTCAGCAACAGTATTCACCAATTCGACCGATTCTTTATCGTCAGGGGTTAACCCTTGTATGGATAGCTTGCCAATCGCTTCGTTGCGGACTTTAAGCGGCAGGGTCCATACGGAAGCGTCATCGTTGCCATTGCTGTAAGGGCGAACTTTGGTCAGGTCGTAGAGGTAGCCCAAGCTTTCGCTGGTTTTGGTGTTGACGTATTCCTGCCAGCCTTCGCGTGTCTGGCGCCTGGAGGCCTGCTCAGCCTCAAAACGATAACGCTCAGCGCTCTCCAACAGGCGCAGGTTTTCGATCTGTTGCGCCACTTGAAGTGCGATGACGTTTACCAATTCAGCACTGCGTGTGCCTTGGGGTTGTGCGCCCATTTCAACAATCAAATTCCCAAGCGCTGCGCCTGTGACTGCGATCGGCGCAACCAGCGAGTTATCTTTGATAGCTTCGTCCTGGGTCATGGCGCTGATCTGGTTTTGCTCGAATACAAAGCCGATCTCTTCGGGCTGGTGGATGGCATCCAAATAATCTACCCAGTTTGCACGGGTTAGGCGGCGGGCTTGCGTTTCCAGTTCGGCGCGGGCATGTTGCGTTTCGGCAAGGAGGTTTGCATTTTGGATGGCGATAGCGAGTTGCCCAGCCAGTGCCTCAAAGGCAGGTAGGTTATCCTGGTTTAGGGAGTCTACTTTGTTATTTTGCAGGTCGAGCACACCTATCACCTTTTCATCCACTATTAACGGTATGGCCAACTCCGAGAGGGTATCAGGCAAAAGCGGATTCGGGCGAAAGCTTGCGCTGGCATCTGAAACATCTTTTTTCTTGATCTGTTTTGAGCGCGATACAAAGTAGAGGCTTAAAGTATCGTCGTTGACGGATGTATCTGAAACGACCAGCGAGTGTTTCTCCACGGCAGCGCGTCCATTGATCGAGGTGGTATCCAGCGGCAGGTTGTGACCTTGTTTCATCAGTTCGGCGCCTATCGTTCCTGTACTGGCTTGCAAGAGCAGTAAGTTTTGGGCGGGGTTGATTAGGTAGACCTGAACATGGTACAGGTCAAACTGTGAACGGATGAATTCCACCGCATTCTTCAGCGTGTCATCCAGTGCGCGTACCCGTGATAACGAACGTCCCACTTCTACTGCCAGTTCCAAGTTACGGGTACGATCGGACACTCTGCGTTCCAAGGTGCTGATCATGTCCCGTATTTGTGAAGTCATGCTGTTGAAAACAGATGCTAGGATACCGATTTCATCCTGGCTTCTTACCTCAGCCACCTGGTTTAAATCACCGGCGGCAAAAGCTGAAACGGTTTCAATTAAGCCATCAATGGGTTGAAGTGTACGCCGAATTGTGAACCACGCCAAGACAAGCATCACTACCGCGCCTATTATGACGAAAATAACAGCAGTTCTTTGGAATTGGTTTGCATCTGAAAGAATCTCGGATTCTTCCTGCTGGGTAATAAATCCCCATCCATTGTCAATAGTACTGACATATGCCCGCCAATGCTTGCCCTCCTCATCGGTAAATGAAATCAAACCGGTTTGGCCTTGACGCATGGCGATTATAGGCGGGTATTCGCTCAAGTCGCGCAATTCGGTTGCAGTTACTGTAATGTCGGGGTGCGCCAATACCTTGTTGTTGGTATCTACGATGTAGCTGTAACCAGTTTTTCCGACTGTATGAACAAGTGTTTCCTTGCTCAAAGCGTCAAGATCAGCAGCAAACATGCCTACACCCACAATTTTCCCAACAGCATTCTGTATCGGCATTGAAACAACCAGTGCTGGTTTCCCAGAGGTCTTTCCTATCAGGCTTTGAAATGTAATTGCCTCGCCAGCTTTAGCCTTGTTGAACCAATCTCTATCGCTATAATCTGTGATGTCTCCATCATCGTTACGAGCAACGTTCAAACCGGTCAAATCCGTAGTACTGACCAGGTACATGTACGTATGGGTCTGTGACATAGCCTGCAGAACAGGACGTTGTTGATTGGCGTTCATGCTAACAATGCTAGGAATCAGAGTCAACTCTTTTAAGCTTAGTGTATTTTGTTCCAGCCAAGTCTTAACGTTTGTTGTTAGGGATTCATTCGTCTTTTGAAGACTATCGGCGGCATTTGCCTCAATTCTGGCACTTGCCCGTGAACTGATAATTATTGAAACACCGATGAGTAATGGGACGGTTGTAATCATGATTAAGGCAGTCAGACGGGTCTAAATCCTATATTGTTCAAACTGCCGAACAAGGTTTGCAACCTGAGAACCAAGGTTGAAAAGTGGAGCACGAGCTTTTTGCGACCGGGACGGCTCAATATTTGTGGAGTTAGTAGAGGATGTATTGTTCATTTTTTTCTCTCTATGTTACGAGTTCGAAAATTCTTTTCCATGTTCAGTTCTGGTTGGCACTGTTGCTATTGTCTTTATTCCTTGCGATGCTTGCACTGACTTCGCGAAGCGCCGACGGCCGTCCCCAATTCGCGGATGGCGGTCTGTAAAGTTTCTTCGATGGATGTTGTGTGCTGGATCTTTTGTCCGATGGTGTTGACCAGCGATTCAAAATCCGCTTGCGTTTTGGTTTGTTCAAATGAGCGCACGTTTTGAATGGAGGTGGCCAATTGTGCGGCAAGAGTGGTCTGGACGTTGACATCCGATTCGGTGAAACGCCCGATCTTTTCAGATTGAATATCGAACACACCAATCACACTGCCTCCTACGATCATGGGGACAGCCAACTCGGAACGTGTACCAGGCAATAGGGGGTGGGGCAGGAAGTCCGGTGCCTGTGTTACGTCGTTGACGGTAACGCCTTTTCGTTCGCGGGCGGCACGAGCAACAAGAGATTGTTCGCGGTCAAGCGGGATCGTGCGCCCCTCTGATACCATAACGCGCCCCGGCTCTCCTGCTCCTGCTGTCAGCACCAGGTTCTCGCCTTTTTCATCGAGCAGGTAGATGTGGGAGTGATACAGGTTGAATCGTTCCTTGGTCAGGTCCACCACTTCCTGTAACAGTCTTTTGGATTCCAGGATGGTGGCGGTGGCAGTCCCCACTTCAGCCACAATTTCCATGTCCCTGGTACGGGCAGCAACTCGCTCTTCCAGTGAGCCAACCAGATCACGTAATTGGGTAGTCATGCTATTGAAAGTGGTTGTCAGGGTGCCGATCTCATCATTCGATGTAGCCTGGATTTGCACGGTCAGGTCGCCAGCACTAACCCTCTCAGCGACCCCCACCAGAGTTTGAATGGGTTGGACAATCTGACGTATATTCCATAAGCTTAATATGGTAGCAATACCAGCCGCCACCACAATCAGGATCAAAGTGATGACCACAATGTTAATTGCTGGAGCTAATGCTTGCACAAGAGTTTGCTCTGCAACAACTTTGAACTCCTCCTGCCCTAATTTCATTGTGTCAAAAGCTAGAACGCCTTGCGTGCCATTCAAGCCAGGTTGGATACCATTTTGTTTTGGCACATTAAACGTAGTGTCGCGCAAGACAACCGAGGGGTTGGGGTGGGCTATCACCTTTCCATTAGCGTCCACAATGTAAATACTTTGACCGGGGCTAACTTTAATTCCTGCAATAATGTCCCAGACTTTCTTGATACGAGTAACAGCAACAAGCACGCCATCAACTGACCCGGTGCGCAAATTCACAACGGGGACGGCAATGGTTATAAGAGGTTCATTAGTGGACTCATCAAAAAACGGAGCTCCGTAGTATATTTGACCAGTGTTTTTGGGAACAGTAAATTCATCAGAGTGCGAACGGTCCACTGCAGCAACAGCGATGTTGACGCGGTAGACGCTAGCCCGTTCCTGACCTTTACTGTTGAGTAGATGAAGTTCGTCAAAAGCGGGCTGGTGGGCAAGCAGATCCGATAGAACGTTAGTAGGATCTTGACTCAGTATTTCCAGTCCCTGCGTCTGGATGGTGAAGCGCAGTTCCGTTTCCAATTCCTGGAAAAATGCTGTCACTTGAATATTGACGCGCTTGGCTGCTTCCTGCTGCAGAAGGAGGGATTGTTGCTGGAATAAAGTAAAGCTTCGCCAAGCCAGGATGGTTCCGACGATCAACAGAGGACCAACTGCCAGCCCAATAAAGACCAGGATTAATCGTTTACGAATACTATTGCGCATATCATATACCTTTCTATACAATCCAGACTGTGAAAGAGAAGGATGTCTTTACAGTTTGCTATCAAGACCTAACGGTAGATTGTGTCTGCCTGGCTGAGAATACTGTCTGGAATAGTGAGTCCTATAGTTTGTGCGGTTTTCAGGTTGATCGCCAGGAAGAACTCCGTGGTTTCTACTGGCAAGTCAGCCGGCTTAATGCCTTTTAGAATTTGATCAGCAAGACGGGCTGCCTGCGCCCCTGTTGGTTCCAGTTTCATTGCGTAACTATACAGTGACCCATCTGCCACACGATCAACGTTAGCTACGGATGTAGGCAGGTGATGAGCATTGGCAACCACAAGAATATCCGCCAGTTTTGCCTCAGTCTGGCTATCTGGCAGGAGATAGATGGCATCTGCATCCTCGGGAAGTTCTGCCAGTGCAGTGTCAACTTCTTCCGGTGTGCGTGCCTCATAGGCGATGATTTTAAGACCCACTTTGTCAGCAGTTTCAGTGACGGTCTGGAATGCCAACTTGGCACTATTGTCATTAGAGTTGTAAATAACATAGACTTGTTCAACGTTTGGGGATATTTTCGTCAACCAAGCGAGACGCTGTGCTTCCTGGGGTCCGAAGGTAACGCCTGTAATATTGCCGCCTGGCTGGCTGAGGCTCGCAACTACACCGGCTCCTACCGGGTCTGTCAGGATTCCAAAGATCACAGGAATGTTATTGTCAACCGTGGCCTTTTGCGCTGCCTGGGTTGCGGGCGTAGTGATGGAGAAGATCAGATCAACCTTTGCCTTCACCAAGTCTTGCGCCATCCCGTCCAGTTTGTCGATACTGCCTGCAGGTCCCGCGTAGACGTAGGTAACATTTTCGCCTTCAATGTAGCCTAGCTCGGTCATACCTTGCTTGAAGCCTGTGAAAGTACCTTCCAGGGTGGGCGCAAGATTGATCACGCCAATGGTGTAAGTTTTTGACCCGGCCGAACTCCCACACCCACTCAGAAGGAGAGCTAGTACAATTAATCCTGTTAGTACCATCCATACTTTTTGATTTTTACTTTTGATAGCCATGATATTATTCCTTTAATTATAATTACTAGAATGTTTAGTCATTGAGCGCAACCTTGTTCTCACCAGTCAAAGGTGTCATATCAAGGGCGACAAATGTCTGTTTTTGCCCCAGCGCATGCCCCAGTTCACGTACCGCAATTTGTAGAGCTGCTTCAATGTTGCTTGCACTCTGAATCTTTTGGGTAATGAGGTTCACTGTGGACTCGCGCTCTGCCTGTTGCTGTGCCTGGCTAAACGAACGCGCATTTTGCAGCGCAACAGCAACCTGTGAGGCGAGTGTGGTCTGAATGCTGACATCCACATCCGTGAAACGATTGACTATCTCAGACTGCACATCCAACACGCCGATGACCTTACCGCCAACTATCATTGGCACTGCCATTTCAGAGCGTGTATTGGGCAGAAGTGGGTGAGGCAGGAAGTCAGGAGCGGCGGTCACGTCGTTGACCGTCACACCTTCACGGGTACGGGCAGCGCGTGCCACCAGTGATTGTTCGCTGTCGAGCGGAATACTGCGTTTTTCGGAAACCATCTGTTTGCCTACTTCGCCCGCACCGGCGGTTAGCTCCAGAGAATCACCCGCCTCGTTCAATAGGTAAATGTGGGCATGGTAAAGCTTGAAAGACTCTTTGGAAAGGTCAACCACTTCCTGTAATAAATGCTGAGGGTTGGTGATGGTGGATGTGGCGATACCTACGTTCGCAACCACGCCCATGTCTGCCGCGATCTTTTGAGTGCTTTCATATTGTTGAATATTTTGGAGGGCGACCGCGACTTGGTTGGCAATGGAGTAGAGCAGGTCTGCGTCTTCCTGTGTCAATCCGCCTGCGATGTTGTGTTGAACATCCAATACGCCGAGGACTTGGCTGCCAATGGAAATTGGTACTGCGACTTCAGATTTTGTTTCAGGGAGCAATGCGTTGGGTAACCAGTTTGGATCGCTGGATGTTTCAGACACCAAAACTGGCGTGTTCGACTCGGCGGCGCGTCCGACCAGCCCCTTGCCTTTGGAGATCTTATGTCCATTTTCCAGCATAAGGCGTCCAACTTCACCGGTACCACCAGCCATCACCAATTCGTTGCCTGTTTCATCCAAAAGATAAATATGGGCATGATAGTAATTAAACGAAGTTTGCACCTCTTCCACTACTTCACGAACCAGTTGATTTTTATCCAAAATGGTGGAGAGACGGCGGCTTACTTCCGTGGAAGTGGCTAACGCTTTGGTACGGTCTGCCACACGTTGTTCCAGTGAACCAATCAGGTCGCGCAACTGCGCCGTCATTGTATTGAAAGCCGTGGCAAGAGTGGCAATTTCCTGAGCGCCACCTACCGAGGCCTGTAATCCAACCTCACCGCCTGCAATGCGGGTCGCTATGCCCGTCAGGTCAATCAGTGGCACAGCCAGGCGGCGTGCTACGATAACACCCGCGAAACCAGCTAATATAGCGATGAGTAAAGTGATCGCAATCGATAGTGTTGCAGATTGAAAAAGAGGTCTATAGGCTTCGGCAGACGGAAGTTCGATCACAACTGCCCACTCTGGTGTTCCCAGCGGAACGTAGGTACCCAAAACTGTTGTTCCAAGTAATCCCTGATAGGATGAAACTCCTGGTGTTATGTCGGAGGATGCAGAAGGATTATCAACAAACTCGCTCACCTCACCAATCTGTTTTACATTCTCACCTGCCAACACACGAGCGGTATCTCCAAAAGCGATCAGGTTTCCCTGGTTATCCACAACGTATGCATACCCCGTTTCGCCTACTTTGAGTTGATCGACCAAGCTCCACATGAACTTTAAGTCAACCTCTGCCATCAGGGAGCCTTCCGTGTCACCAAATACATTTTTTACCGGAATGGCAATAGCGATCAGTGGTTCACTGGTTGCATCATCAATATAAACGGGACTGATATAGTTTTCCCCGTTGGTCGTCTTGGATAGTGCTTCCTTGGTATGGGCGGCAAACTGTGGCGACAGGTTTCCGGCAATACCTGAAGTGTCAGCTAATGGTTGTCCTTGTTTACTCAATAAGGCGAATTGCTGAAAGGATGGGTGACTACCCAGCAAACCATCCATAAACGTTTTTTTGTCTTGAGCGTTTGCCGCGATTGGATTGGTGAATTGAATAGCTGTTTCCATCGTGTTGAATTTTTCCTGGATGAAGGTAGCTACAGCTTTACTTGCATCCTGGGCAATGAGTTGTTGCTGAACGGAAACACTCTCTTGATATGCCCTAACGTTGGTATACAGCGCAAAACCGCCGTTGACCAGGAGGACTATCACACTCAAGGTAAAAAAGGCAATGGCAAGTGTAGTTGCCAGACTTCGTTCAGTTCGGATGATGATTTGTTTTTGTTTTCATAATTCACCTAATCCAGTCTATTTACATGTGCAGAGGCACCAGCCTGCCTCTGCACATGTGTTACTTCGTGTAGTTCTGTGCCGCTGGAATAAAAGATTGATTTATCGAACGATCTTATCAGCCTGTTTCAAAAGACCTTCCGGTACGGTCAAACCGAACATTTGCGCTACTTTGTAGTCTACAGTCAGGAAGGCGTCAGCCGATACGACCGGGATGGTACCGGCGGAAGTGCCTTTTAGGATCTTGTCCGCCAATGTTGCCGCAGCCTTGCCGGAATCGAAGCTGATCACATCAACGCCGAACAAGTCTGTGATCTCCCCGGCTGGGATATACGCACCGCCGAATGGGATGTTGTTCTGGTATGCAAATTGGGCAACAACGGCATAGTTGTCCGGGGTTACCATAAGCGGTTCCACGAGCATCAGGATGGCGTCAAAACCGATATCATCAGAATTAGCGCGGGCATCCAGTTCTGTCTGCAGTTCGGCGGCATTGTCAGCAGGGAATTCGATCAAATTAACGCCCGCTGATTTTGCCGCTGTTTTTAGCAATTCAAGTTGCGGGGGAACGATCGGGTAGCCGCGTTGGTAAGGAAGCCAAATATTCTTGGCATCTGGAACAAGTTGGAGCAGAACTTCAAGGCGTTTGACCGCGAAGTCAGGACCGGGGTAACGCACACCGGTGACATTACCGCCGGGTTCGCGCACGCTGTTCACGATGTTCATACCCTCGATCAAGGCAAAACTGAACACAACCGGGATGTTGGTTCCCTCTGTAACCTGCTTGGCTACAATGGTCGCTTCGGTGGGGAAGGTCAGGATCAGGTCAACTTTATCCGCCACAAATTTCTGTGTGATGGTTTGGTAGGCTTCCATATCGACTTCGGTCGTCTGTACATCATAGACGATATTTTCACCTTCCACGTATCCCAGTTCAGCCATTCCTTCCTTGAAGCCATCGGTGGTATCTGCGACGAATCCCAGCCCGGAAAGAATACCTACATGGTAGACTTTTGATTTCTGCGATGTACCGCATCCGCTCAAGAGCAGAGCTGCGATCATTACAGAAGAGAACAACGCCCACACACTTTTATATTTTTCGTAAGAACCTTTTTTATTCAACATATGATTACTCCTGTTTTTTGAAATTGTTTCTTGGTTTTTATAGGATAGGTTTTGACGCCATTGCGTTTGTGATGCTGGTATTGCTAACAGGCAGAGTAACGATAAAACAGGTACCCTTGCTTACTTCACTTTCCACACGAATTTGTCCGCCATGTTCCTCGGTGATGGATTTGACAATGGCAAGACCCAGTCCGTTGCCCTCTATATCGTCATGCCCTGCGTTTCTGACACGATAAAAGCGTTCGAAAATGTGCGGCAGGTCAGAGGCTGGGATGCCATAGCCGCTATCCCGCACCTGGATGGTCACCATATCATTTGCTTCTTCAAGGGATAAGTTGACCGTGCCTTCGTCCGGCGTATATTTGATGGCATTGCTGATCAAATTGTTCAACACCTGACCTAATTGGAACGTATCTCCCTGGACTTTGGGGTTTGTTGCTGATTTCTCAATCGTTAATTTTTGCCTTTTTTCCTCCGCCTGTGGTTTGAACTCATCTGCTATTTGGACCAACATTTGATAGATATCAATTTCATCTTTTTTACGCTCAAGCCCCAAATCCATCTTTGTCAGGTCAAGCATATTCTCAACAAGTTCACTCATGTGCTCAGACTTGCGGTGGATCCGTTGGACGAAATCCATTTGAAGCTCATCGAGTCCGCCGGTTTGTATCATGAGCTGGCTGTATCCCTTAATCGTGGTGATCGGGTTTCTTAGATCATGTGATGCTGTTGCCACGAATTCATTTTTCACACGCTCAAGATCTTTGAAGCGTGTTACATCATGCAGGACGGTAACGCATCCGCCATTCTCGATGGGGGTGAGCAGGGCAGAAAAAGTTTGCTTGTTGGGTGCATCAAATTCCCCGATGATCGGTTCGGATGATGCGCTGGCAGTGTCGAGAAGTTCGATTAATGAGTTCGTATCCCTGTCCGCGCATTAGTGGTAAGCCAATCTTTGCATCGTAATCTGCAAAGAGATTTTTGCCAGCCGGGTTCAATAGAGACAGACACCCGTCTGCATCGAATACCAATATGGCATCTGCCGCGCTTTGCAGGACGGCGTTCAATTTCATTTGTTCTTTTGCAACACTTGAATAAAGCTGTGCGTTTTCCACTGCAATTGCTGCCTGGCTGGTGATCGCCTGCAGAAGGAGTTGATGGTCCAGGTTGAAGTATCCGGTTTGTTCATGGGCTAGTATGAGCAAGCCGATCAATTCATGGCGTCCAAACATGGGGACAATAATGGCTGATTTTGTTGGATCATTAGGCTTGCCATGCCATCTCTCGTCGTTTTGTGTATCCGTGATAAGTAAACTCTGGTGGGTCTCTTTGACCTGTTCTAGCAGGTCGTTGAGCGGTGGAAGTTGCATCTCAGCGTTGGGCGTTGCCGCAGCCTCGATGTGATATTCCTTATGAAGAGGAGCCTTTGAGTTGAAAATAATAATATGCCCCAGCATTGCACCCAGCGTTTCCACCGTACGCCTTAGCACAATGTCGGTCAATTCGTCGATGTTCAGGCGGGCGCTTAGTTCTTTGCCGATCTCAGGCAATAAATTAAGTTCGCGGTTGCGTCGTCGAATGATATCTTCAGCTTCCTTCACGCGCAGTTTCGCCCGAATGCGCGCAAAGAGTTCACGGCGGTCGAAGGGTTTGGTCACATAATCATCCGCACCCATATTCAAGCCAGACTGCACATCTGCTGCATCAAGCCGTACAGCAGTAAGGATGATGACAGGAATATGTTCCGTTGCTGGGTCTTCGCGTATCTCTTTTAATACGGCAAAGCCATCCTTGTTCGGCATATTTACATCAAGCAGGACAAGATCTGGCATGTGCGAACGGATCTTTTCAAGTGCTTCCACTCCATCCTTTGCCTCGAGATGGGCAAACCCTTCGCTTTTCATATAACGTGCGAGCAGCGTAACATTTTCCGGGTGATCGTCCGCGATAAGGATCGTGAATGATCTCTTTGAAGCGGCTTCTTTTTTTGTAGGGGTGGCTCGTTTCATCTCCTGAATGGACTCGGAAATGATCTGGCGAATCCTCTCTGGGTGCACAGGCTTGATAACGATGTCCTTTATTTTTAGGCGCTGGGCGGTCACTTTCAGCCCGGGAACATCATAGGCGGTCATTAGAAATATAAATGAGGGTTGCCCGGCTGGGATCTTGTATAGCGTTTCGATTAATTCCAACCCGGTCATGTTTGGCATGATCATGTCTGTGAGCAAAATATCGATTGGCTTCTCTTTTATTAGCTCAAGCGCATCCGGCCCATTGGTTGCTGATCTCACATCTATATTGGGACCCAACTGCGCCAGTGCGCGTGCTAACGTAGCCGCCGTATTGGGGTGGTCGTCAACAACGAGAATCTTGACCGGAGTGCTGTCTGTTGAGGTAGCCTGTTCCATGATCCTAATTTTCCCTGAAACTTGTCTGACAATCGATAGGGAAAAGTGGAAAAAGTTGGGAAAAGTTGTTGCATTTAAGGGCGGGATACTGGTGTGTGTGGTTAATCATTTCATACCTTAACTTCGGTAAACGACTTTGCGAGCAAGGCGCCTGCCATTTGGCTATCGATCGGTTTGTTGAAAAGATATCCTTGTCCATACTCGCAATTCATCGCTTTCAGTTTTGTGAGCTGTTCTTCCGTCTCTATACCTTCCGCAACCACCTTCATGTGGAGATCATGTGCCAGCGCCAAAATCGTACGAACGATCTCTGAGCCTTCGCCGTTCTTCCCTATACGGTTGATAAAGGTTCGATCGATCTTGAGCGTATCGATCGGAAACCGCTGTAAATAGCCCAGGGATGAATATCCAGTGCCAAAATCATCAATTTGTACTTGCACGCCTAGTGCACGTAACTCCGAAAGCATGGTTGATGTGGACTGGGAGTCCTCCACGATCATACTTTCCGTCAACTCCAGTTTCAAATGACTGGCATCTACTCCGGTCTTTTGCAGAATATCCGCGACCTTTTGGACAAAATCTGTTTGGGCGCACTGCCTGACCGATAGGTTTACGCTGATCGTCAATGGTGGATCTACCGGGAATTCCGCATGCCACTCGCCGATCTGACGGCATGCCTCGGCAAGAACCCAATGTCCAAGAGGAACAATAAGTCCGGTTTCTTCAGCCAATGGGATGAACTCTGCCGGTGAGACCAAGCCCCGCGTCGGGTGTTTCCAACGCACCAGCGCCTCGAATCCGACAATCCGGCCTGTTCCCAGCTTTATGATCGGCTGATAGTGGACGATAAATTCATTCTGCTCCAAGGCTTTCCGCAAGTCAGACTCCAACTCCAGATGTGTCATCACGTGGGCAAGCATGGTTGAATCGAACATTTCGTAACGGCCTCGCCCTTGTCCCTTGGCGCGATACATCGCAATATCGGCGTCGCGTAGAATGTCATCTGCTTTCTCGTATTGGGACATATTAAGTACAACACCAATGCTGACAGAGATGAACACCTTGCGATCTTCCAGGTCGAAGGGTAGTGCCAGATCATGTTGGATTCGATCGGCAACGCGTGTGGCATCCATGGGGTCTTGAACATCTTCAAGCAGGATGACAAATTCATCGCCACCCAGTCGTGCCACCGTGTCTTCGCCACGCAGACACTTGACCATGCGTTGTGTGCATTCAACCAGCAACAGGTCCCCAATTTTATGACCCAGGCTGTCATTCACGACCTTGAAGCGATCCAAATCAAGGAACAAAACTGCAAATTTACGATCCGTATGTCGTTTGGCGCGTACCATCGCATGGTGCAGGCGATCCATAAACAAGACTCGATTAGGCAGATTCGTCAACGGATCATGTAACGCGGTATGAGCCAGTTTTTCTTCCGCCTGCCTGCGCTCGGTGACGTCGCGGAAACTCCACACGCGGCCGACGCTTTTATCCCCAATTTGCTGAGGGCGGGAATAGCGTTCGAAAATACGCCCATCTTTGAGCAGTAACATATCGAAGCTTTCTTCCTCCACATGAGCGTACAGTTCATGGACTTTTGTCATGAAGGCTTTGGGATCGCTCAATTGGTTAACCACAAACGCCAACGCCTGGTCATCCTCCCTAGACGCTAAAGTGGAATCCGGGATATTCCACATCTTGGTAAAACGTTGATTGAAATTCACAACTTTGCCTTGCTGGTCCACCACCAGAATGCCGTCGGCTGTGGCTTCCAGTGTGGCGTTTAGGGTGGAAAGGGATTGTTCCAACTCTGCCTGCGCCTGTTTATGCTCGGAAATATCGCGGTCAATGCCTAAAACCAGTTCGCGTCCACCGATTGTGATGAGCGCCGTAGCTGTTTCAATGGGGAAAAGGTCACCACCGTTATGGCGGTGATTGATTTCATATTTAAGACTACCTGCCTCTCGCAGTCGTTTGAAAAAATTGCTTCGTCCAGACTGCGTATCAACATTCTCGTTTAGCATGTCGATGGAATGTCCGATTAATTCGTCGCGACTATAACCGTTCATCAGGCAGGCTGCTTCATTACAATCGATGATTGGCCACGAAGTGTCGGGATCATGTGGGTCCATTAGTAGAACAGCATCCGGCGAGAGTTCAAACAGTGATCGAAAGAGCACTTCGCTTTTTTCGTGTGCAGTAAGTTCAATGTTGAGTTGCTCATTTGCCTCACTAAGTTGAGCCGTGCGCTCCTCCACTCGTAATTCCAGAGCTTCCTTGGCAAATAAGAGTTCCTGCTCGGCACGTCTGCGATCGGTTATTTCCTGCTGAGCTGTGCCATAGAGTCGAATATTTTGAACGGCGATTGCAAGCTGGTTGGCAATGGTTGTAAGGGTGGTGATATCCCAATCACTGAATGCTTCAGCGGTTCTACTTTGTACATCCAACGCACCAATAACGTTATCGCCGATCAACATGGGAATGACTGCCTCGGCTTGTGTGTCGGGCAAAGTGGGATTCTTGAGATGTGCAGGTTCCTTCGTTACATCCTGCACAACGACCGGTTGGTGCGATTCCGTCGCCGACCCTATCAAAGACTGGGAGCCAATTGCTAATTGGTGCTCATTGACTTTGAGCGTATGTCCAGCTTCGCCAGAGGAAGCACGCAATACAGCCATGTTCGAGCCAGGTTCGATCAGAAATAATGAAACATGATAAAACCCGAACTTCTCCCGGAGGAGCTTGGCAGAAGTAATCAACAGCGTATCCAAATGAGTGGTACGGGTAGCCGCATAGGCAATTTCGGATGCGGCGATCAATAGTTCGTTATGACGTAGAATACCCCGCTGGCTTTTATTAAGTTCGTCAAATGACTGTTCAAGTGATTGCGCCGCAAGGGATATTAAGAGACCCGCCAATCCAACCATCAAGAGGATAAACATCAGCTCAAATGTGGAGATTGCTAATGAAGGGGCGATGATATAGTTCAATACCAGTGGCGAGAGTAAGGCGATGACTGAGACAATGATTACGTTCTTGTAGTGGAGAAGCAACCCTGCCAGAGCGATAACTAGGATGAGCATGATGGCATTGATATAGATATAGCCATAGATAAAGAAACTTATGGTGAAAGCAAGATAGGTGATACCGACAATCATCCAACTGACATATTCAGTATGACCGCGGCGCATCAAGATGAAAGCCGGCACAAGTGAAATTATCGTGAACAATGTCTGCCATACACTGGATTTTATGAAGGCGTCAGACCCAGGCCAGGCAAGAAGAAAAACGAGGAGTGCCAGTAGACAAACAATGAATATGATCAATAGAATTTTGTGTTGCAGGCTGGCAACCCGATTCTTGGATGCGTCTTCAAAGGTTGGTGTGCGCAGTAAATTGTATAAGAAACCCCATCCCCTTCGTTCTTTTCCAGGGTCGGGAGATATTCTTTTGAGAAAACTGGACAATAATCTATCCATTTTCTGCGCCTATTTGTTGCCCGTGAGTTAGGACTTGTTTCATGATCCTAATTTTCACTGAAACTTGTCTGACAATCGATAGGGAAGAGTGGGCAAAGTTGGGAATAGTTAGTGGATGAAGAACCCGCCTCCGGCTTGGAGCTGGAGGCGGGTTCTTCATCCACTGAATTGATCTCCCCTGAAATTTATTCTTATTAATCTACCACGAGACGATATCCTGTTCCTCGTACGGTAATCACGTAGATCGGCTTGTGCGGATCCGATTCGATTGCCTGACGAATAGTGTGAATGTGCCATTTTGCGAGTTCCTGAGATTCACGAGCATCGGTCTCATACCCTTGCGCTTCGGAAACGATCGTTTGAAAATCCACAACGTTGGGAGAATGGCGCGCCAGTACCAGTAAATATTCGAAAGAGGTGGGAGTAAGTTCTATTGGGACCCCCTTTATGGTTAGTCGTCTAGCGAGCAGATCGAGGGTGAGAGCGCCCCGCTTGAGAAAACGATCGTCCGAAGCATTTGCCTGCGGATTGGATTCTGCCTGTTCGGAATTATCGTTTTCAAGAGCGGTCAGTTCGTTTTGCAGGGCGTCTATTTTCTGCTGAAGTTCATGTTTGCGGCGTTCTTTTTGTTGGTCGGCTAGCAAAAGCTCTGTGCGTTCGATCAGTGCCTGCGGTTTGAGCGGCTTCAGTAAATAATCTTTTGCCCCGTGCCTGAGCGCCTCAAGAGCAGAACTCAGATCAGGCTGGGCAGTAAACAGGATGACCGGCAGTTCAGGAAGTTTTTCATGGATGACTTTTAGAATTTCCAACCCATTCATATCGGGCATGCGTATGTCAAGATAGACCAGGTCGAATGGGTGTTCGACCAGGAGAGACAGACCTTCATTCCCACTTGCCGCAGTTGTCACATCATGACCCACTTTCTGCAGAATCCGTGTGAAGGACTGCCGTAAAGCGGGTTCATCGTCAATGACCAATATGCGGCCGGATATGCCCATGCTTACTCCTGTTTCTTTGTGGGAAGCCAAACTTTGAAAATGGCTCCACCTTGTGGATTGTTTTCTGCACGAATATCACCATGATGATGACGAATAATATCACGTGTAATGGTCAAGCCAAGACCCGTTCCCGTTTCTTTATTTGTGACAAATGGGTTGAAAATATCCTCGAAAACATCGGGGGAAATACCCATACCTGTATCTGTAATCGTAAGCAGAATTTGATCTTGTTCCTGTAGATTCTGGGTTTGAACAATAATTCTCCTCCCCTGTTCATGGATTCGATTGCATTCATGAATAAATTAAGTAGAACCTGCCGAATCTGCTCAGAGATTCCAGATACCGGTAGTAATTCAGGCTCAGGGATAAATTCAAAGGCGATTTTTCTATGCCGCATATAGGTGGAGATCAAGGCGAAAACATCCTCGACAATGGAGTTGACAGCCACATCCCGAAATTCTCCCGCCTGTGTGGAGCGATAGGTATCGCGCAGTCTGCCGATCATGGAAGCCATACGTTCTGTTTCCGATAGGATGACTTCCATATCCTGTTGTCCCTGGTTCGAAAGTTTTTCCTCATCTTTGAGAAGGAATAGCGCGTTCTGGATCGCCTGCAATGGATTGTTCAACTCGTGTGAAACGGAAGCTAGTAATCGTCCAACCACAGCCAGGCGTTCAGATTGTATCAATTGTGCACGGGTCGTTTTTTCCTGGTTCAGGGAATTTTGCAGTTCCGTATACAAGGTCGCTTTTTGCAGGGCGACAGCCAGTTGTTGAGTCACCGCCTCCATGAGTTTCATTTGTTTTTTGGAGATCGGATTGGAGGGGATCTCTTGAATATTCAATACCCCCCATACTTTCTCGTTGATTGTAATGGGCAGAACCATTTCTGAATGTGTGTCGGGTAATGACGGATTTCTTATAAAGAAAACCACACCTTCCACATTGTTCGTAAAGAACGGTTTACCGGTTTCTGCGACGTGACCAATCGTGCCCGCACCAATTGGAAGAGAGTAGCCTTGCTCTCCGAGCTGGTTGCCAATCGCTCCAGCTCCATGGCGTGCGATCAGGCTGTCCTTCTGATTGTCAATAATATAGATTTGAATGTGATAATACCCAAAGACACTCTGCAGGAATTCAACTGTATCTCTCATAAGCTGGTCTGGTTCCAGTGAGGTGGTCAGGTTTTGGGTAAGATGGTAAAGCGTGTTAATCTCTTTGAAATCCTGCCGTGACTTTTCCAATAGATTTGCGTTTTCAATGGCTAGGGTTGCCTGTGCTCCCAACGCGCTGAGCAGGTCCGTTTCATCAGAATTGAATATGCCTATTTCGTTGCTGTGGACACTAATCGTTCCTATACGCCGCTCTTTGCTTTGGATGGGAACCACGATGAGCGAGCGGAATGATACGGGCTGTTTTTCGTTTTTGAAGTTGGGATCATTTCTGATATCGGCAATGGCTGCTACCTCGCCAGTGGCTATCACCTGACCAGCGATTCCCTCGCCTGAGAGCATGTTTAAATTCCCCGTCGCCCCATCACTATTGCTATGACCTGCCACAGCGCGCGGCACGAGAAACTTTCTGTCTTCATCCAGCAGGTGCAATACAACACGCTGGGTATTGGGGATCATCTCCTTGGCGGCTTCAACGATAAGACGAAGAACTGTGTCTACCCCTATCGCTTCCCCTTTGCTTAGCGCGTGCTCAATATTGGCAAGTGCCTTTGCTTCTTTTAGTTGTCTATTAATCTTGTGCTCTTGGTGAATGCTCCTGAGAGCAAGAGTAATTTGATAACTCGTCAACTCGATGTAGGCGATTACCTCGTCGTCAAAGTGACGTAAGGAATCAAATGCAAGGGTTACCGCACCAAATTTAAAATCCTTTGTTATCAATGGAATCATCATCACAGATCGCGTCGACGGGTGGAGTGCTTTTAATACAGATGAGTTTACAAAGCTTTGGGATTGTTGAAAATCTTCAATACATAATACGTGTCCGCTTTTTACTGTGGATAGAACCATGTTTGCTTCTTCAGGTTTTAGCCGTGCTCCTTGGTTGGCTTCGCTTGAAGAGCCAGTGGTGGCAACTAGAGTGACTTGTTGCAATGAGTCATCCCAACGTGTAAGACAGGCATAGTCGGCTGTAAACAAGTTTGCCAAGTGGTCAAGTAGACGATAATATGTGTCGTTTAGATTGTTCCCCGCCAGAATATCCTTGGTTGCCATGTTTATCAAGATCAGGTGTCGTTCCCGGTTGTAGATCTGTTTGTCTGTTTGATAATGGCTCTCGATAACCTCACGGAGGTAACCAATACCTATCGCCGCGAGGGCGACAAAAATATGACCAAGTACAATGCCGTTTGCAAACTGGAGAAGAGTACCCCAGGTTACCTTTTCCAAATATTGATTGATCAATAATAGATTGATAATGATTGCAAGTATGCTTGCCGCTATTCCCCCTCGGCGATAATAAAACCACCCTGCCATAACGGCAGGCAGCGTGACTAAAATGGAAGCTTTGATGATAAAGAAGCTGCTGATGTATAGTACGGTCAATCCGGCAAGAATCCATGGATAGAATCGTTCCAACTTTCTATCCCCAAAGAGTTCAATAGCACTATAGTGCGCAAGGTGAGATTTGTTTTCCATCAGTCTTTATCTTACCTTGTTCGTGAAAAGTAAATGTTGCAATTCAATTTGAGTAAAGGGACGATACAACTTTGTATCGTCCCTTTACTGTGTTTACTTTGCGAACTCGGTTGCTCGTGTCTCACGAATGACCGTCACTTTGATCTGACCCGGATATTGCATGGTTTCCTCGATCTTCTTGGCGATGTCGCGTGCCAGCCTTGCGGATGTGAGATCGTCTATCTTTTCGGGTTTGACGATAACGCGTACTTCACGACCAGCCTGGATGGCAAATGCCTCCTCCACGCCGTCAAAGGAAACGGAGAGTTCCTCGAGATTACGAATGCGCTTGATATATGCTTCCAGGTCTTCGCGGCGTGCACCTGGGCGTGCTCCGGAGATGGCGTCTGCGGCTTCGGCGATGACCGCTTCGACGGTTTCCTGTTCTATTTCATGGTGATGAGATGCAATGGCATTAACCACTTTTGCATTCACGCCATAGCGCTTACAAAATTCTGCGCCGAGCATCGCATGTGTACCTTCCTGATTGTGATCCATGGCTTTGCCAATGTCGTGCAGGAAGCCGCCCAGTTTGGAAAGTTCGATGTTTGCCCCGATCTCTGCGGCAAGGATGCCAGCCAGTTTCGAGACTTCAACAGCATGCGCAAGTTGGTTCTGTCCGTAGGATGTGCGGAATTTGAGGCGCCCCATCATGCGTAATACTTCAGGATGCAGTCCGGCGACATTAGCATCATATGCGGCTTGTTCACCGGCTTCATTGATGATCTTCTCAACAGCCTTGGTTTCGTCTTCCACTACTTTTTCAATATGTGCAGGATGAATGCGTCCATCAAGAATTAAATTTTGCCAACGCGCGGCGTCCGATCTCACGGCGGACAGAGTCGAAGCAGGATACGGTGACAGAGTCTGGTGTATCGTCCACGATTACATCCACGCCCGCAGCTTGCTCGAAGGCTTTGATGTTGCGTCCGTTGCGTCCAACGATGCGACCCTTCATTTCTTCGCTGGGGAGGGTGACCACAGCACGTGTGACTTCTGCCACATGTTCGGATGCGACGCGTTGAATGGCGTCTGCGATCAGCTTGCGGGCGCGCTTTTCACCTTCCTCACGCGCTTCCGCCTCGATCTGGCGGATGATGCGTGCCATGTCGCCGCGTGCTTCCTTTTCAACTGCGGCGAACAAATCCTTCTTTGCATCGTCCTGTGTCATTTGAGCGATCTGCTCAAGTTTTTTCATTTCATCTTCATATAACTTGTCTATTTCGTTGCCGCGCTTGTCCACCTGTGATTGGCGTTTGTTGACCGTTGCTTCACGCTGTTCGAGCCGGTCTGCGCGGTTATCGAGTTCTGAACGGCGTTTATCAAGACGGTCCGATTCTTTATTTAACTCGACACGGCGTTCTTTGATCTCGGTTTCGGCGGCTTGAACGACCTTGGTTGCATTATCACGTGCCTGGCTTTCGATCAGCCTGGCTTGTTCATTGGCGCCTTTCAGAATGGTATCTGCCTTGTCCTGCTGTCCCTTTACTCTTTGTTCTGCCTGATAGCGATGGATAAAGTAACCCGCCACCACACCTATAACCAGTACGAGAACATTTATTATGATCGAAACAATCGGGTTCATGGTGTATCCTCATCTTCAAAGTATTGTTCCTCGATGTGCGTTTCCTTCCAAACTCTTGGGACGACTGACGCCACCACCGAATAAGGAAATCCGCGCCTTGCGAGGAAATCGGAAAGTTTTTTTCTAAACTCGCTCCACTCCAGACTTTTGAGTTTGGGTGCCCGTTTCTGGGCGGCTTCATAAGCGAGAGCTTCATCGTCCACATCTTCCAGTGCGGATTGCATTGCCTCATCGTCGAGTCCCTTTTGGCGAAGTTCCAGTGCCATCATGCGGCGACTGCGTGGGCGAAACGTGCTCCTGTTCTCGACCCATGCGCGGGCAAATTGATCGTCGTTGGCAAGTCCATCCTTGCGGAGGCGTCCGAGGGTTTCCTCGATCACTGTTTCTGGAATCTCATGCTTACGGAGATTCTGCCGAATTTCGGATTCGGATCGGGCACGGTATCCCAAAAAGAGAAGCGCCTGTTGGAGCGCCCGTTCTCGCGCATCCTCAACTTGCAACTGTTCAATCTTCTTTTCTTCCAACTCCTGGCCGACTTTAAGCCATGCGGCTGTGATCCTTGCCAGCCCGAAGGCAAATTCCCCGTCGAGGTGAATGTTTACCCGGTTGGGGTGTTTCTTTTGGGCTACTATGGCAGTAATTTTTTTCATTTAAACGACACAGCCGAAGAACCGTCCGACGGTTTCGGCTGTGAAAAATGTCTGGGTAGGCTGAGCAGACCTAAAGTCCCGCGTGATGCGTGTGAGAGAGGAGGTCAAAAACCGAGTGACAAAAATTAAGTCACTTGCGGTGAACAGGTAATGGGGGGCGAAGTCAAATTTATATTCAATTTGTATCCAGTAGACTTCACAATATAACTCCCAAAACGGGGGAGGTCCTTGCTCAATTAGCCAGAATAATTTACAGCCAGACCGCAGGTGCGGCAGAAGTTAGCAGGTTCAATCCTTGCGGATACTCAATTATACATGTATTTTTATCATTTGTTAACATAATATTTCCGTGGCATTTTTGGGGCAGACTGTTTATATTAATAAAGTGGTGACAAACGGAACTAGGTGGATGATGAAAATTGTGCCATAATATGTTTCTCGAATTTACTGCACCTTATAAGGAGGCTGTATGGCTAAGTTCACACGTGAAGACGCACTTGAGTACCATCATTTGAAGGGGAAACCTGGCAAAATTGCAGTTGTTCCCACCAAACCCATGGACACACAACGCGACCTGAGTTTGGCATATTCACCTGGGGTGGCAGAACCTGTTCTGGAGATCGAAAAAGATCCGGCTAATGCCTACGAATACACATCAAAGGGCAATCTTGGTAGCGGTTGTCTCCAATGGCACGGCTATTTTAGGGCTTGGTAACCGCGGCGCGCTTGCCAGCAAGCCTGTTATGGAAGGGAAGGGGGTGCTGTTCAAGAAGTTTGCCGATATTGATGTATTTGATATTGAAGTGAATTCGCTTGACCCGGACGAGATCATTAAAGTGGTCGCGGCAATCTCGCCAACATTTGGCGGCATCAACCTTGAAGATATCAAGGCGCCCGAGTGTTTTTATATCGAAGAGACTTTGAAGGGGATGTTGGATATTCCCGTGTTCCACGATGATCAGCATGGAACGGCGATTATTTCGTCTGCGGCTCTTGCCAATGCGCTTGAAATTGTTGGCAAGAAGCATGAAGAGATTCGTATCGTGATTTCAGGTGCGGGCGCTTCGGCGATTTCATGTGCCGAGTTGGCGATCCGTTGGGGGGTGAAGCGTGAGAATATCATGTTGTGCGACAGTAAAGGCGTTGTGTATAAGGGTCGCAAAGAGGGGATGAACAAATATAAGGAGCGTTTCCTTATTGATACCGATGCGCGGACTCTTTCTGATGCCTTGCGCGGCGCGGACGTATTCTACGGTTTGTCTGTTGCAAACGTGATGACGCCGGATATGGTCAAGTCCATGGCGAGTGACCCGATCATTTTTGCCATGGCAAATCCTGACCCGGAGATCAAGCCTGAATTGGCAAGAGAAGCACGCAAGGATGTGATCATTGCAACTGGGAGATCGGATTATGTAAATCAGGTCAATAATGTGCTGGGCTTCCCGTTCATTTTCCGCGGTGCATTGGATGTACGAGCAAAGGCGATCAATGAGGAGATGAAATTTGCGGCTTCTCAGGCGCTTGCTGCGCTGGCAAAAGAAGATGTGCCCGATTCGGTCATCCGTGCGTATGGTGGCGAGAGCATCAAGTTTGGGCGCGAGTATATTATTCCGACGCCGCTTGACCCGCGTGTGTTGTTATGGGAAGCGCCTGCCGTTGCAGAGATGGCAATGAAAACAGGCATCGCCCGCAAGACCATTGATATCGATGAATACCGCGAACAACTTGCGTTCCGTCAGGGGAAGGGCGAGCAGGTGAGATACTTCTTCCAGAACAAGGCGCGTTCGTCGGGTGGAACGAAGCGGGTCGCTTTTGCTGAGGGGCAGGAGCAAAAAGTTATTCGTGCTGCGTATCAGATTCAGGAGGAGGGTATTGCCACTCCGATTTTGATCGGGCGTCCCGCTGTTATTGAAGAACAACTTGAGATTCTCGGACTTGATTACAAGCCTGAAATCATTGACCCAAGAGAATTCAAGGATTTGGGAAAATATGCGCAGGCATATTATGAACTCCGCAACCGCAAAGGCGTGACGATCAATGACTCGGTGAAGAAGGTGCGCGAATCGAACGTCTTTGGCTCGATGATGGTCAAGATGGGAGATGCGGACGCATTTGTTTCTGGTCTTACCTATGATTATCCTGATGTCATTCGACCATCCCTGGAGATCCATCATACGGCAAAAGGTATGGCGCGTGCGGCAGGTGTCTATCTAATGATCGTCGATGACCGTGTCTATCTGTTTACAGACGCGACGGTCAACATTGACCCGACGGCTGAAGACCTGGCGGAGATCGCCTCTCTCGCGGCGGATTTCGCAAAGAAACTGGAGATCGAGCCGCGTGTTGCCTTCCTTTCGTTCTCGAACTTTGGCTCGACCCCGCATCCTCTCTCGGAGAAGGTGCGGCGCGCGGTCGAACTGACAAAGTTACGCCGCCCCGACCTTGTTGTGGATGGCGAGATGCAGGCAGACACGGCAGTGGTTGCCGACATTGTTGAGAATCGCTATCCATTCAGCAAAGTGAAGGATGCGAACGTGTTGGTCTTCCCTTCGCTTGAGTTGGCGAACATTGCCTACAAATTGTTGTCTCGTTTGGGAAATGCAAAAGCGATCGGTCCCATTCTGCTTGGCATGGGCGCTCCGATCCATGTATTGCAGACCGGTGACGATGTCAACACCATTGTGCAGATCGCTGCCGTCGCTGTGATGGATGCAATGGGACGCGAGAAGAAGTGATAAGATAGCTATATGACTTTGAGGCGGATGTTGATCTCAACGTCCGCCTTTTATTTTGTGAGGTGATGTATGAAGTTTGCGGTTTTTGGGACAGGGGGAGTGGGCGGATATTTTGGCGGGAAACTTGCACAGGCTGGACACGATGTAACGTTCATTGCTCGAGGGGAGCATCTGGCTAAGATAACGGAATCAGGCTTACGGGTAGATTCGATCGGCGGCGATTTCGTGGTCAAGCCTGCAAAGGCGACTGACTCGCCGCAATCCGTTGGGGAGGTGGATTGTGTCATCGTCTGCTACCAAAGCATGGCAGTTGAGTGAATCGATTCAGCAGTTGAGTTATTTGGTGGGGGAGCGGACGACGATCTTGCCGTTATTGAACGGCATCGAGCATATCGATTTGCTCGTTGAATCTTTTGGTGATCGTGTGCTCGGTGGTGTTTGTCGTATTAGTTCATTCCTTGGTGGACCGGGGCATATTACACATGTAGCGATTAATAAGCCAGTGATTATTTTTGGTGAATTGAACGGCGAACAGAGTAAACGTGTGCAGATGTTGCGTGATGTGTTTTTATCGATTGATGGAATTGTTGTCCAAACGCCGGATGATATTCAGGTTGCGATGTGGGAGAAGTTCATTCTTATTTGCGGGACAAGCGGAGTCGGTGCAGTGACACGTCAGACTTTTGGAGTGTTTCGTTCAATACCTGAGTCGCGGGCATTGCTCAAGTCTGTGCTTGTTGAAATAATGAATATTGGTCTCGCCAAAGGTGTTGCTTTACGAGATACTGTGGCGGAAGAACAATTGAAGCGCATTGACGGTACACCGATTGACATGGTCGCTTCGATGCAAAAGGATATTATGGAAGGCAGACCCTCTGAACTGGAAGCACAAACCGGTGCGGCGGTTCGAATGGGACGCGCGTTGGGAGTCCCAACTCCAGCGAATGAATTTATTTACGCAAGTCTATTGCCGATGGAACTTCGCGCAAGATCGACAAAAGCTTGAGAAACTTATAAATCTCTCTGCTGAAAGATTCGGATTGCCAGCATCAAAGTACCCACAAGATAGAGCGCTGCATAAGCAACCATCAAAATACTGGGAACGGATGTGGCTCCAAACGGAGATATACCCAGGACACCGCTCAAGGGTGTTTGCATCTCGAATGCGGCGCGACGCCATAATGCTTCGCTGGGAATAATCAAGCTGGTGACGATTCCGATTTGTACGGCAGTGCTGTTGTGAAGCGCCGCGCCGATTTGCTCGATCCAGCCTCCGATGAAGGAGAGACCGTAGAGTCCGAAAACAATTCCTCCGGTTGCCAATGCGGGAAATGCGGCGGAGCACATGAGTGTAATCGTCATGATCAGCACAAACTCCATGTAAATAAGTCCAATGCCAGATAATACATTGTCAGGCATATATCCTGCCTGAATGAACATGCTCAATACAATGCCTCCTGCCAATAGCAGGACGTAAAGCCCGAGTAGTCCAGCAAAGCCGAACCATTTTCCGAGAACGACATCTGCGCGTCGAATGGGCTTGGTGACGATGGTTTGCACTGTACCGGAATTGATCTCTCCCGCGAGGGTATCGGCTCCAAGTAAAGCTGCCATGGCAATGGAAAGAAATGTAACGGCATACAGCCCCGCCATGAGAAACCCATTCATGCTTTCAACTTTACCTACATTTGATATGCTCTGATTGACTGAAGGATTTTCTGTTGCTGCCGCTTTAATGGCAAGGCTGATTTGATCAAGGATGAAATGCAAACCAAGCGAATAGATGATAAGAAATGAAATTCCCAATACTAAACCAGCCAGCATGATGCGCCGTCTCATCGCTTCTCGGAAAGTTAACTTCGTCAGTATCCAGATGGCGTTCATAGTCCACCGTCCTTGCCGACTGTTTCGATGAAGATATCCTCCAGCGACATACGGTTTGGTGTAAGTGCGTAGACCTCAGCGCCTTGTGCAACGAGATAACGCGTGATCTCCGGTAAAACAGAATCGTTCGGAATGGTCATGTGGATGAACTCTCCATCCAGTTGAATATCTTTTCCCCATTGTGAAAGCCCCGTCAGCGACTCTGCTGAAAAATTTGCAACGCGAATTGTCAGATTGGTTTGGTCGGAAGATAATGATGATAAGTCAAGGATGCGAGCTACCTCTCCATGACGTATAAACGCAACACGGTCACATGTGACTTCGATCTCGCTCAATAAATGGGAATTCAAAAAGACGGATGTGCCTTGTGCGCGGACTTCGTGAATCACATCCCTGACGAGGCGGCGACCTACCGGGTCCAAGCCGGAAGTCGGCTCATCCAAAAAGACGAGGGCTGGTCTGTTCAAAAGAGCCTGAGCCAACCCGATACGTTGTAACATCCCTTTTGAAAATGTCTTTAATTGCTTATGCCGAAAATCGGACAACCCCACACGTTCGAGCAAGTCGTCCATTCTCTGTTTGAGGTCATCTTTCTTCATGTTCAGTAGTTGACCGTTCAATAAGAGAAATTCACCAGCGGTCAGCCACTCCTGAAAGCGGAAATGTTCAGGCAGAAAACCGACGCGCGACATCGCATCTCGATCTCCAACGGGTTTTCCAAGCAACAACCCTGAACCAGAAGTTGGTGCGACCAATCCCAGCAGCATTTTCATCGACGTGGTTTTTCCCGCACCGTTGGGTCCGAGAAAACCAAAGACCTCACCCTGCATAACCTGCAGGGTGAGTCCCTTTACTGCGGCATAATCGCCAAAGACTTTTCGTAGTTTGTTTGTTTCGATTGCGTTAGCGGCGGACATCAATAATCTATTTCTCTTAATTCTATCGCGTCGAGCGGAGGCTTTCGTGCTCGTTGAAAGCCATAGACGAGACGCAAGTTACTTGAATACTTGCGCTTCGTCTACGCTATGCTCCGCTCAGCGCGATAGCTTTTTATGGAAGCGAGTTTGCGATCTGAAGAGCCTGTTCTGAATTACTGCCGAGCCCACCGATGGCGTAGATGATGCCGTCTTTTACCCAAAGCAGAGAGAATTGTGGAGCGTCGTCTGCGGGGCGTTGGATCAATGTTCCGGTCACACCATCGACCGAGATCTGCTCATACGATGCAGCGTTCTTTGGGATGGGCACAACCAGCGTGGATGTCCAATCAATGGTACTTGTGAAAGCCGCGGCTTGTTCACTGCTCATGCCTGAGAATTCCAAACCGATCTGGGCAAGCTGGGCTACATCCACGCTTGCAGGAGCGGAAACGACCGGGCTGGGTATTTCTGCGAGGATGACGCAATCTGCATAGCGGCGTCCCGGCGAACCCTTCGAGTTCGTGCCAAACCCTTCATCGTCACTGCTGGGTGGGGGGCATGTGCCAAAGGCAATGCTCACACTGGATGGAATCTCCACGGATATCTTTTCGCCGTCAATGGCTTTGGGTAGGATAAGGTCACTTCTTCCGGCTTCTTCTAACAACGCCTGTGCTTTAGTGCGATCAATCTTCAGAGAAAAGGATGCGCCGTTCATCACATTGATCTGTGACGGAGTCGGGTCTTGCGGGACCCGGACATTAAATCCTGCCAACGAACTGGCTTCATTTGCGTCTGATGCCGCCACCGGATCGCCGGGCTTTTTTGTCATTGTAACCAAGTCTGAAATCAGTTGACTGATGTCATTACTGAAAGCGCCATTCAAGTGTTGCATGCCTGTAAAATCAACAGGCACAACAGCGACTTGTTGCACGCGGAACAGATTGAGCAATTCACTTGCGAGCGCTCGTGTACCGGGGATGGCGATGATAAGCGTTAAGGCGAGTAGTGCAGTAACCCCATAACGTATAAGAGGGGAAGCGAATAACTTTTTAAACATAGTGGTCTCCTTTTTGGTGAGTTCATATTCTTTATATTTGTGCCAGGCGGCGGAGGTGGAAAGACCCGTGTCTTTGGCGTCAGAGGAGAGAAAAGCCAGTTGGTCAGCGACCAGCCCTAACTGAGTCTGAAGCGTCTTTTGTCGGGTCTGGCATTGCGGGCACGAATCGAGATGGGCGAGTCCCTTTGAATCCAATTCGCCGTCGAGTGCCGCTCGTAATTGACCGTCATTCAGATGATTGTTCATGGCTTCTCCTGTGTGAGCGCGTGATAGCGTTTTTGGAATTCACGCTCCGCTCGCAATAACAATGGACCGATGGATGTGGGCGAGAGTTTCAACGCCTGGGCGATGTCTTTGTATGCCATGCCCGAATAGCGCATGACGAGAAGTTCTGCCTGGCGACCATTCATTTGACCAAGCACCACGCGGACGAGGCTTTGCTCTTCCTTCTCTGCAAAGATTTTGGATGGCTCGTGATCGGGCGTTTCATCCAATGCGTTCTTACCGGCGTTGATCTCGTAGTTTTCGCGGCGTTTGAAACTTCTGATGGACTGCAATGCAAGATTGGTCGCTACTTTATAAAGCCAGCCGCGTGTATTGAACTCATCCTGTTCTGCAGGGTGATGTGTATACAATCGGAAAAAAGTTTCCAATGCCAGGTCTTCTGCCTCGGACGGATCCATCACCATGCGCGCGATAAAGCGGTGAATGGAAGTCCAATGCTCATGGAAGATGGTTTCGAAGGCTTCGTCAGATTTGCTCTTGCTGAGCTTCATTGAGTAGGGAATACTTTCATGCCTCAGGGAATTGTCCATCGGTCGTGGGTCTTTCCAATAGGATAATCCCGCTCGAGGCGAAAATGAGACGGTCAAATTATGAACCTTGTTATTGTATCCCCATTGCATTTATGACGATTAAGAAGAAGTGTTCGTGGCGGTGTTTTTTCTCATTCTTCTAATTCCCAGCCAAATGCCAACCCCGAAAAGAACGAGACCAAAAGCCAAGCCGCCAAAGTTGCTGACAAAACTGCTGACCAATTCCCACTGGCTTCCAAATAGGTAGCCAAGTCCCCCGTAGAGAATGATCCATGTGAGTTCGCCCAACGCGTCGTAGGTGATAAATACGCGAAAACGGATTCCGCTTCCGCCCGCGATCAGGTTGGTGGGAATGGCTAAAGCGGTGACGAGGAATCGGGTGAAGTAAACAGCCATCCCTGCGCGTGATTCGAACGCGTCCTGCGCCGATTTCCATCTTGCCGATTTTCCAAACCGTGATTCGACCCAATCCCTGCTGTAATATCCAATTCCAAAACAGAGCGCATCGCCGATGATTGCGCCGATAAAACCGAGCGACGCGGCAGGTAGTCCATTAAGGATTCCCTGTTCTACGAATGCGCCCGCGGCAATAAGCACAACGGAAGCTCCAATGGGAATTCCCAGCGCACCTAAAAATAATATCAACCCGAAAAGAGGTGCTCCATAATTGATCACCTGTGTAAGTAGAAAATCGGACATGTTACGGGGCGGGGGCTATCGGAGCAAGCGGTGGACGATGTTTGATGATCGCTTTCTTTATTTCATCCAACACGTAATTGTTTTGATCGGGATAGTATTCTTCATTCAATTCTTTCAGGCTTTTCTCCTGATTGTCTTTATCGGGAATGTTGAGTTCTTTGAACAGCATACGGTCAGGTACGCCATATGTCTTGGCAATGTAGGGTATGGTCATCCAATCGCGGATGAGTTCAACGTCGGTTTCGCTGGGCGGAGGCGGCGGCTTGCCTGGACCAAATCCGCCATCGTGGATATGTTTGATCGCACGTATGGCACGCATGCCGAAAAAGCCGGCAAACAGTATGCCAAAAACGATCAACCCTGCGATGACCAATTGCTGTTTTGTAGGTGTCATTTTGTTTTCATCACTTCAATTTGAATTCAGTTGGAATGATTGCCTATAATTTTTTCCACCGCACGCTTCCACGAGTTGCCTTCTGCACCAAAGCCTTCATCCTTGAAACGATAATCGTTCTTGCGGATGAATTCTGCGAGTTCGCTGCGCAGACTTTCGAGTTTTTCGCGATGGATGGAGAGCAATAGATTGCTTGTTTCCAGGTCACGGACTGATTCGAAAGCCTTTTTCAAATGTGGCAAACATAATCCATTCGAAGACTGAAGAGCGTTTACCATCTCTGGCTCATTCAAGCTCTCAATAAATGATGAAATAATATTGTGTAATGCCTTGTCTCTTTGATGACAAACGACACAATGCTTTTGTGGTGTAAGTGCATAAACGACTCTTTGTACTATCCCACTGACTTGTTCAGGGATTTGCTTGAGCAAAGCTGACCAATGTTTTGTTACGGGAGGGGTGATATCGCTGTCAAGTTGTCTCAGCGTGTTATTGATCACATCCTGATAGATGATCGCAAACCCAAGTGCATTGCCCAATCTTTTGTCCACAGCCAGCCAGGCGTGTTCGCGGCAAAAGCCCATGCTGGCGCGTAGCCGTTCCCGCAACTGAATGTCATTGACGCTTTCGTAAAACAGATTGTCAAGATAACGTTCGACCGCGCTCTGTTCCACGCGACAAACTGGACAACCTGTTTGTCCGCAGGCTTGGAGCAAGTCGTAGGCTGTGGAAGACGGCATTGAAACTTATTCCTGCCACTCCAACTCAAACTCGCCGATGGAAACTGTGTCACCTTCCTGCACACCAGCGTCACGCAAGGCTCTCTCCACGCCGATGGTTTCCATGATCTTTTGGAAACGTCGCAGGGAACCATCATGCTCCCAATAAGTCATTTTGGCGGAGCGCTCGATGGCTGCGCCTGTGACGCGCCATTCGTTCGTGCCTTCGCGCGTAACAACAAAGTCACGCGGATCATCTTTCGCTTTGTATATCGGCATCGGCAGTTCGAGATCTTCGAGTTGGGGAGTATCTGCCAGCTTTTGATGGGCACTGATCAACAATTCACGCGTGTTTGTGCGCGCCAAAGCGGATATGGTAACGAACTCTACTTTGAGCTTCTTGAATTTCTTTTTGATGTCAGCGAGTCGTTCCTGGACCTCGGGTTGGTCTATCTTGTTGAGCGCTACAATCTGGGGCTTTTTCCCCAGATTTGGATCGAAGAGCGATAGCTCCGAATTGATCTGGCTGTAATCGGCAACAGGGTCTTCTGACAAACCGTCCAATATATGAATCAGTACACGCGTGCGTTGAATGTGACGTAAAAAATCATGCCCGAGTCCCAAGCCTTGTGCCGCGCCTTCGATGAGACCGGGGATATCCGCAAGCACGACGGTTGTGCTGATATCGATTTCTGCAACACCGAGATTGGGTTCCAGTGTGGTGAATGGATATGCCGCGATCTTTGGGCTGGCATTCGTCAACACAGAAAGCAACGTGGATTTGCCAGCGTTCGGGACGCCGATCAGCCCGATATCGGCGATCAGCTTCAATTCCAGTTTGATGCGTCGCTCTTCGTAGGGTTCCCCTTTTTCGGCAGTACGAGGTACCTGGTTGCGAGATGTCGCGAAGTGCTGATTCCCGCGTCCGCCGCGCCCGCCTTTGCAAACGGTCAATTGTTGACCGGGGTGGGTCAGGTCGCCGATCAAAACGCCTGTATCCGCGTCGAAGATGACTGTCCCGGGCGGAACGTACAGGATGAGGTCTTTGCCGTATCGCCCCGACCTTTGGTTTGGTCCGCCTCCCCCGCCTTCCTCTGCCCTGAACTTTTGATTCTTGTGAAATGCAGAAAGCGTATTGAGCGTTTCCTTAACTTCGAGAATAACGTCGCCGCCCTTACCGCCGTCGCCGCCATCGGGTCCGCCGCGTGGAACGAACTTCTCGCGATGGAGGTGCATCATGCCATCGCCGCCTTTACCTGAACGAACGTGAATTTCTACCTGGTCTGTAAACATAAGTTTCTTATTCTATCCTATTATTTCAACGGCTCGAGTATTCCCGATACAGCGCTATTTTCGTGCACAAAGGCTTAAATTCAATTAACCAAACTGTCAAGTGTTGGTAGGGAAAACCCGCATGTATTACGAGTGCGGAAGGATTATGATACCTGTATGAGTAATACAGAACCTTCTTCATATCAGCAAGGTGCCTTCCTGATCGTCAATAAGCAGATCATTCCGCTGACAAAGCGGGTGATCACTTTTGGGCGTCAACTTGGGAACGATATTGTTTTTCATGAGGATTTTCTTTCTCGCGACCACGCCGAGATTGTCCATCAAGGTGACAAATATATTCTGTACGACAAAGAATCCACAAGTGGGACGCTTGTGAACGGAAAGAAAATCGATCAATGTGTGCTCAATTCCGGGGATTTGATCTCTCTCGCAAATATTCTAATTATGTTTGTAAATAATGATTCCAAGATCGCTGGCAAAACGGTGGGTACCACCCAGAGTCTGCACCTGAAACACCGATCTTCAAAAGACAAAAAGCATGAATGAAGCTTCCACAATTTTAATTATTGATGACGAGCCAGCCCTGCGGTTGGGACTGGCGGCGAAGATCAAGCATCAGGGATATAACGTAGTCACTGCGATTGATGGTTCTGATGGTATGCAAAAAGCAAAGGAAGTTTTGCCCGACCTTATCCTTTCGGATGTGATGATGCCGCCTCCCAATGGATTCGAACTACGCAGGTTGATGAGCGAGGACCCGCGGCTTGCATCCATTCCATTTATTTTTCTTACGGCTCGGAGTGGAGTGGATGATCGCGTGACCAGTATCCGTGACGGCGCGGACGATTACATTACGAAACCGTTTGTTACGGAGGAGTTGCTGGCGCGTATCGAAGCCGTTCTGCGGCGTGTAAAGACTGCACAGGCGCATGGTCGTGAGGAAATGCGGGAAATTGCCAGACACGAAATGGATCAATTGAAGCAGGAGATCCTTCAAAATTTTCACCATGAAATGCGCACGCCCCTGACCAATATCGTTATGCCTTTGGAGTTGATCGTCAATAATAAATTTGATGATCCAGAAGAGCAGGTCAAGTTCCTTCGTATTGCTCTTTCCAATGCTGGCCGCCTTGAATCCCTTGTGGCTGATTTCGTCCTGTTGACGAATATCGATCACGGTAATTTAAATCGTATTCGGCAGACGATTGATGTAAACAATCATATTCTTCTACCTGTTCGCAAGCGCCTGGAAAGATACCAATCGAAAGACATACAATTTATTCAGGATATTTCCCTGTTGGGTACAGTAACCGCACCGCGCCAGGAATTTATGCATGCTTTGGTGCATCTTGTGGATAATGCGCTGAAGTTCAGCCCGGAGGGTGGGCAGGTCAAGTTGATGATCGAGTTGGCTGAAGATGGAAGCGTTGCAATCACTATTCAGGATGAAGGACCGGGGATTCCCCTGGAACTTCGAGAAAAGGTCTTTGAGCGGTTCTATCAGATCGACCAGGGAGATAGCCGAAAATATGAAGGGCTTGGGGTTGGGCTGACCATTGCCCGGGCTGTTTTTGAGCACATTGGCGGTAAGGTCTCAATTTTAGATACTTTAACTGGATGTCGCATACAAGCCATCATTCCAAGCAGTGGGCCTGAAGATATCATATATGGATAGTAAAACGATCCCGTTGCCGCGACCCAATATCAATTCAATAAAACAACCCGAAAAGCCCAGCCAGGAGAGCGATGAAGTCACTTATGGGCGTGCTCTTTTTGCGCAAACTAGTGAGTGTGTATTCATCATTGGTCTTGATTTTCGCTATGTCGCGGCAAACCAGCAGGCGCTCAGTCTTTTAGGATACGAAGAACATGAGTTGATCGGCAAGCCGGTCAGCGATGTGATGTCGCAGGACGATTCTTTGGGGCACGGATCAGTTGTCGAGAATCGCTCGAACATCTACGAGCGGATTCTGAAGCGTAAAGATGGGTCCATGTTTCCGGTGGAGATCAGCACATCCATTGTCTACGATGATGGAGGCAATCCTGCCTATATCCAAAGCATTGCACGCGATATCTCAGAAAGAAAGAATGCTGAAGGGGTATTGAAGCGCTACACCCAGATACTATCTGTCATTAGTGATGCAGCGGCGCACTTGTTGCGATCTTCGAATATCGAGGTCAAGATTCCCGAAGTACTGGAGTCTCTTGGTCAGGCGATGAATGTTTCCTGTTGTGCTGTTTTTGAAATTAATACTTTTTCTGAACAGCCGGTTGTTCGGGTTCGATACGAGTGGAATAAAGCCGATGGTCCCGTTCTGGACGTGCGGGCTACAGTTCAGCCGTTTGCCCGAAAGATGTATGACATACACAGTAAGTATTTTTCTTCGAGCAAAGTTGAAGATGAGAATACTTCCTTACCAAGGGTTGAATTTGTTTCGGTTCCAGTTGATGGAAATGTAGGTTCCTGGCGTTTTCTAGGTTTTTTTACGGATGCTGGAAAACTCTCCTGGTCTTCATCCGAGTTGGATGCAGTGCAAACTGCCGCGAACTTGATCGGTTCTGCATTACAGCGGAATCGTTATGAGGAGACCATTCAACTCAATGAAGAGCGCAATCGTAAGGTCCTGGATGTCCTGCCTGATCTGCTGGTCAGGATCAACCTTGAGGGAATCATTCTCGATTACAGCGCTCAATCCGATCATCCGCTTTATATTCACCGCGATGTGATTTCGTGGAAAAAATTATCCCAAGTCTGGCCCCAGGAGGTCGTCGACAGGATCATTGGGGAGGAGAACGAGAGTTCGTTCACTTCACCGCATTGGTTGGAAGAATTTTCCCTTCCTTATAGCAACAACACTTTTGAGGCGAGGCTCTACCCGATCAGTTCGGATGAAGCGCTGATCGTTGTCCGCGATATTACCGAGCAGGCAAAACTCAACGAGATGAAATCCGATTTCATCAATCGCGCATCGCATGAATTGCGTACCCCGCTAACATCCGCCATGCTTATGACCGAATTGATTCAGGATGGCGGCACAAAAGATGAGTTGGATGAATATTGGCGCACCTTGAAAAGTGAACTAAATCGCCAGAAAATTCTGATCGACCATTTGTTGATGGCGGGACGCTTGGAAAGCGGCATGATGAAGCTGGAGTCCAAACCGATGGATCTCATGCCGGTTTTGAGAGAATCGATCATGGCAGTCAAGCCCATCGCATCCAAGCGCAAGGTGCGACTAAACCTGAAGGCTCAGGAACAGCCATTGTTGGTTATGGGTGATATGAGTGGACTGCAACAGGTCTTCATTAACCTGATTAACAATGCCGCCAAATTCTCGGTGGAAGGCAGCGCGGTGGCCATTAATGTCACACAGAACGAAAACGAAGCTTTCGTTGCCATCGTTGATAGTGGCGTGGGCATTCCAGAGGAGTCCATCCCGTATCTCTTCGAGCGTTTCTACCGCGCTAAAAATGTGACCATTGCCGAAATCCCCGGTAGCGGCATCGGGCTGTATATCGTCAAATCCATCGTCGATGGATTAGGCGGCGATATAAAAGTGGAAACCGAAGTCAATAAGGGGACGACATTTACTGTCAGCTTGCAACGTAGTATTGAAACAGTCTAAGCTCTTCAAATTTTTACTTTACGAATTTCCACGCTATGGGCAAAATTACGGATGCCGCAATCAATTTGACAGCATCGCCGATCAGAAATGGCAATATTCCCAGGGTGATTGCCTTACTGAAACTTCCCAGCACAACAGACAGCCAAGCAACACCACAAATATAAATAATGACCGTGCCAACGATAAAGGGGATGAGCGAAGTGCGCACGCTTCTTTCCAACCCGCGTTCTGCCAGCAGACCAATAACATACGCGGCGCCGACAAATCCCAGCAGGTAGCCAGCCGTTGCTCCCGTAAAAATACCCGTGCCCGATGCGCCTCCCGCAAAGAAAGGCAAACCCAGCGCGCCTTCTGTGAGATACAGGATGATCGAAGCCGCGCCGCGTTTCGATCCCAAGCGCCGCGCCGATGAGCAGAACGCCGAGGGTTTGTCCCGTAATGGGGACAGGCGTGAACGGCAAAACGATCTTGACCTGTGCCAATGCAGCGAGAAGTAAACTTCCCAAAACGATCAGGAACAAACTACGGATCCATTCCGTTGTACGCGGGAAGTATCGGTTGGAAAGTGTTGGTGCAAGAGTTGTCATGTCTAAAGTTTTCCTTTGGTTTAATTAATTTGTCTGTAACGCGACATTTTGCAGATTAACAAATTATCCTAGCAATAAATTCTCGCGCTGAGCGGAGCATAGTGCAGACGAAGTGCAGGGTTGCAAGGCTACGTCTCGTCTATGGCTTTCGACGAGCACGAAAGCCTCCGCTCGACGCGATGGGATTGCTAGATTTATAGAAAAGGTGCAACAAGTCGCTTTGTTACATGCTACTTTATTATAAGCGAGCCGGGCGAAAAAATTTCCCGCTACTTTTTCAGGTTTGGTGTAACATATCCGTAGAATCGATATGCGTAAAATCACCTGTTTACTCATTCCCCTTCTTGTTTTGGTGTTATTCATTGGGATTCTTCCTGCCGGTTCGCAACATGTTGCGTTCGCCCAGGAGCCTGAAACAGAAACTCCAACGGCGACCATTGAGATCAAACCCCTGACTCCCGCAGACCTGATTGGTGCAATCAACACTTTGCGTCTTAATAATGGACTGAACGCCCTAAGCGTTCACCCCGTATTGATGCAGGTCGCGCAAACTGAAGCGAATGGAATTGCCAATGGTATGCCCGGACACTGGCGTCCCACTGGATTAACTCTGGGGCAATGGTTGCTTTCTCTTGGGTATCCGCTTTCAGGTGACTTGTCACAAGATGGCTATCGTTCTGAAAACTGGTTTTATATGTCTACATCCACCACAGTGGATGAGATCATAACTGGTTGGCAGGGCGACGCGGAACACAGGGAAACGATGTTCTCCGAGTTTCGCAGTGACATCGGTGCGGGCATCGCTACCAGCCCGGATGGGGAAGTGGTGGCAGTTCTGGAAACGGCGCTCCAAACCAAAAGTGGACTCATGCAATATGGCGCTTCCGATATGTTGACCGGGATTGTTCAAACAAAGGCGGCATATTCTGGCATGTTGACGACTGCGGCTGCCAAAATGGAGTGTTGCCCGATTATTCTGTACCGATATTGGTCAGCACAGCCCGTCCAGATGGCGACGTGGTGCATGAAGTGAAATATGGTCAAACCTTGTGGAATATTGCTGACCTATATCATGTTCACGTTGAAGAGCTCAAACGTCTCAACGGACTTGTGGACGACAACATTATTCCCGGCTGGAAATTGCTCATCCAAAAAGGAGCGACTCAACCTGCACCGATGGCTGATACACCTTTATTATCTATTAATCCAACTCAGACGGGTTATCCAACTTCCGCTCCGTATTACACATCCACTCCTTCGCCAACCGCAACAGTTCCATCTGTGCCAGTAAGTCAGGTCATAAAACAAAACAGCACGGTCGTTGCCGCGCTGTTGATTGCCTTCTCCGTTTTGCTGGCAGGGATCATTGGATTTGGGAAGAAGAAGGAAGAGTGAAAGATGTAGGGGCAACTCGCCGGGATTCGTCATGGAGTCTGATCAATCATGAAGGGTCGCCCCTACTCCTTGCTATAATCACCCCACTATGAACTGGCACAAAACCACACTTGAAATCTCCACCCACGGCAAGGGACTACATGACATCACAGAGACTATCCGTGCGCAGTTGCGTGATTGGAACGTGCGCGAAGGCATGTGCTTCCTCTTTGTACAGCACACCAGCGCATCATTGGTCATGAGCGAAAACTGGGACCCCACCGCCCGCGCCGACCTCGAAACCTTTATGGAGCGTCTCGTCCCTGAAGGGGAGAGGTGGTATACCCACGACCTGGAAGGTCCAGATGACGCCACTTCCCACATCCGCTCGATGTTGACGGATACCAGTCTGACGATTCCTGTGGATGATGGGAATCTGTCATTGGGGACATGGCAGGGAATTTATCTCTTCGAGCATCGTTCCCGTCCACATCGACGGAATGTACTGATGCGTGTCTTGAGCGTGGAGTGAGATTTTCTAGTTTTTGTTGTCGGGTATTGTAAAACAAAAAGTCGAACCTTTTCCCAGACCTTCTGATTCCACCCATAATCTTCCGCCATGTACTTCGATAATACGATTGATGAGAGCCAGCCCAATGCCGGTGCCTTCGCTGGTTGGATTTAATTTTTCAAATAATCCAAAAATCTTTTGCAAATATTGCTGTTCAATCCCGATGCCGTTATCCTTTACATATATGACTTGCTCGTCATTGTCCATTCTTGTGCCGATCTCAATGGTTGGGCTGGTTTGATCGCCCATGTATTTGGCGGCGTTGTCGATCAGGTTCTCCAATACTTCACCGATGCGTCTGCGGTCTGCATGAATGATCGGAAGGTCGGGCGAGACGTGGACGGTGATGTTTTTGGCGCGAAGTCTGCCGTCCACTGTTTCCAGCGTTTCGTAGGCTAATTTAACGAGATCAATTTCCTCGGGGGGATTGATGATGCGTCCAACTCTTGAGAGTTCGAGCAGGTCTGATAAAAGAGACTCCATTTTATCGGCGGCATTCGAAATCCGTTGCATATCCCGGGTGGCTCTATCGTTTTGTCCATCCTGAATATCCTTGTTGAGCAACCCAACAAAGCCTTTGATGGTCACAATGGGACTTCTCAGGTCGTGTGAGACGGTATAGGTAAAACGTTCGAGCTCGGCGTTACGATTACCCAGTTCTGTAATAAACTTTTCGCGTTCCTGCATGCGGCTTTTCAATTCGGTATTGAGACGTGCATTGTCAATGGCAAGTCCTGCGTAACCTGCGAATAAACGAAGGGCACTCAATTGTTCGTCTGTAATGGCGCGCCTGGAGATAAGTTGGTCAGCGCAAATGACCGCCACGGGTTTATCTCCGTTCCAGCAGGCAACAGCGACAAAATGTTTAACATCTCGCATGATATCTTCTGGACGGTAGTTCACTCTTAAGATCGTGTTCATAGTCTGGTGTATGGAGAAAACCGTCTGGCTGGCTGATCACTTTCTGTAGGAATCCACCATCAAGGAGATTGATTCGTATTTCCCATTCTTCGGTTAGATTGCCAGAGCGATCTGTGCCATAGCTTCCCTGTAGTGTATTGTCAGTGGCATCATAGAGAAAAACTGCGGCGCGATCAAGATCGAGGCTTGTAAGAATACTTTCCCTGATCTTGAACAGTGTTGTGCGAAAGTCGGTTGTTTGTTCGGTAACAGTCTTGCCGATCTCGATCACTTTTTCCATCATTTCGCGGCGTTTTTGTTCGTGTTCGATGAGACGGGCGTTTTCAATTGCCAGACCCGCATACCCTGCAAAAAAACGTAATGCATCCAATTGTTCTTCTGCGATAACACGCCCGGAGAGCAACTGATCCACACAGATGATCGCCACAGGTTTGTCACCACTCCAACATGCAACGGCGGCATAATGTTTAACCCCCCGCATGGCGTTCTCTGGATCAGATGCAATGCCACGTTCGCCTTCATAATCTTGTGTATAGTAAAAGCCATTGGGTTCGCCAAGCACTCTTTGAAGGAAACCATCCTTATGGGGTTCGAATCTCAAATCCCATTCTTCGGACATTTTGCCGAAACGGTCTGTGCCGTAACTTCCCTGCATTGAATGGTCTTTCGAGTCATAGAGAAAAATGGCGATGCGATCGAAGTCGAGGTTATCATGAACCCTATCCCTTATCTTAAGCAAGGTAGTGCGAAGATCGGTTGTTTGTTCTGTAACTTCCTTGCCGATTTCGATCACCTTTTCCATCATTTCGCGTCGTTTTTTTTCGCGGTCACTAAAACGGGCGTTTTCAATTGCCAGACCTGCGTACCCTGCGAAAAGACGTAATGCCTCCAATTGTTCTTCTGTGATAGCCCGACTGGATACAAGTTGGTCCACACAGATAACCGCCACAGGCTTATCTACTCCCCAACAGGCAACTGCAGCATAATGCTTGACACCTCTCATCGTGTTTGTGGGATCGAAGGAGATATTGAGCTCGCCTTCATAATCCTGTGTGAAATAATAGCCATTTGGTCGGTTAAGTACTGTTTGAAAGAGTCCAACTTGAAATGATTCGAAGCTCAAATCCCACTCTTCAGACATGTTTCCCTGACGGTCTGTACCATAAGTCCCCTGCATCAAGTGTTTGTTTGGGTCGTACAGAAAAATAGCGGCGCGGTCAAAGTCAAGATCATTCCGAATACTATTCCTGATCTTGAGCAGGGTGGTACGAAGGTCTCCTGTCTGTTGGGTTACCGTTTTGCCGATTTGGATTACCTTTTCCATCATTTCACGGCGTTTTTTTTCCTGCTCTTTGGCACGGACACGTTCGATCACTTCCTGACGGACTTGCGCAAGGGATTCGTCAATCTTTTTGACCGCAGAGAGCCAACAGTACGCTGACCATCGTGAATATGACCGTGAATATGATTCCTTGAGCAGCAGAAAAAGTGATAGTCGGCTTGGGTAAAAATCCATTTATTTCCGCCAGTAATAACGCGATAACAGTGACGCCGGAAATACCTGCCATCCAGAAGATGGCGCGCCTGTTAATTGTTAAACCAGCCATCATAATCGTCAAAAAATAGAAGGAGGTGGCTGGCGCGCGAATTGTGCCAATATTGTAAAGGGACAGTGTTGTTGCAATGTGGATGATGGCTATAAGCGCCACGCCTGCCATTGTTACCTGCCCAGTGCGCATGACTTGCCTAAGCCAGAAAATGATCACCCAGATCAAGGCAATGATGACCAGTATTATTGTGTGGCGGTCACCCCCGAAAATCGTGCCAGCAAATAGCAATGGCAGGGCAACGACGAGTGTGTTAAGTATTATATTCAATAAGAAGGGCGCGTCGCGTTTTCTCTTCGTCTTCAGGAAATATGGGGGCTTGGAACCATTTTATGAAGGAATACAACATTTTGTTTGTCGAGTATAGACTGCCTGGAAATTGAATTGATAATAAAAAAGAGTCGAGTGAATTCTATCACCCAACTCTTTTTATGAGAAACCTGCCGAATTACTTTTTCCCGAACTTCTTCGTCAAAATATCTTGCAGAGTTGGTTGACCGATCTCCTGTAGTTCATATCTTACACGTTGGAATGGTTTTGTGATCTTGATGACGCGCGTCAGATCGATGGGCGTGCCAACGATGACCATGTCTACATCGGATTTATTGATCGTCTCTTCCAGATCCTTCATCTGCGCTTCGCCGTATCCCATCGCCGGGAGGATGGGTCCGGTTTTCGGATACTTTGCATACGTCGCGGCAATGGACTTGACCGCAAACGGACGCGGGTCAACGATCTCTTTTGCGCCGAAGCGTCGTGCTGCAACGTAACCAGCGCCGTATGCCATCCCGCCATAAGTCAATGTGGGACCATCTTCAATAACCAATACACGTTTGCCGCGAATGGAATCGGGATCGTCTACAAAAAGTGGGGAGGCGGCTTCGATCTGTATCGCGTTCGGGTTCAACATGCGAAGCAACTCGCGCACTTGAATTACTTTTTCAGGGTCAGCGGTATCCACTTTGTTGATGATGAACACATCGGCGAGTCTCACATTGGTTTCGCCGGGATAGTACGTGGATTCATGCCCTGCACGATGCGGGTCTGCAACAACGATCTGCAAGTCTGGAACATAGAATGGGAAGTCATTGTTGCCACCATCCCATAACACAATATCCACTTCTTTTTCAGCCTGCCGCAATATTTTTTCGTAATCCACGCCCGCATATACGATCACGCCGTTGTCAATGTGCGGTTCGTATTCCTCACGCTCTTCGATGGTTGTCTCATGTTCATCGAGATCATCATAGTTGGCAAAGCGTTGCACTTCCTGCCGGACTAAATTTCCGTATGGCATGGGATGGCGGATCGCCGCGACTTTGAATCCCATTTCTCTCAGGATGAGGGACACTCGCCTCGTTGTCTGACTTTTGCCTGATCCCGTCCGAACAGCACAGACCGACACAACCGGCTTTGTTGACTTGACCTGCGTATATTTCGTGCCCATCAAGCGGAAGTCTGCGCCCGCCGCGTTGACAAGACTTGCCTTGTGCATCACATATTCATGCGGTACATCCGAATAGGCAAAGACCACCTGCTCAACATTATGCTTCTTGATGAGTTCAGGTAGTTCTTCCTCGGCTCGGATGGGGATTCCGCTTGGGTACAACGAACCAGCCAGTTCGGTCGGATAGAGGCGCCCGTCGATATCTGGTATTTGGGTTGCTGTGAACGCGACTACTTCATAGTCCTTATTTCCTCTGAAAGAATGTGTTGAAGTTGTGAAAGTCGCGCCCTGCCGCCCCCATGATGAGAGTTTTGATAGCCATAGGTAGGTACTCCTATTTGCGTCACTCTGAGGACAATGTCCGAAAAGTCTCTGAATTGGGATTTGAGACTCCTCGTTTGACTCACAGTGGCATTTCTATTGTAAAGAAAACAGGCTGAACGTGTAAATAACGTTCAGCCTGTTTTTAATATGACCAATGACGGTCTATTTTATTGCAGATGCCTGCGTTTTATGGGAGCGGTAAGACAATGCACGGCTCCATAGCCGCCAACGAGTTTGGTGATCTCGGCGTTGAGCACGCGAAAGCCGCGTTTTTCCAGTTCAGTGATGACACGCTTGTTTTTGGAAAGCGAGACGATCAGTGTTCCATTTCCCAGGTTGAGTAAATTGGTCGCGAAATTTTCCTGCTCTTCTTTTGTCACTTCGATGATTTCAATTCCTTTTTGTGCGTGGAAGACACGCAGGCTTCCCAGTTCTTCGGTGATCAATTGGTCTCCATTGCGTGAGAGGCGGATGACTTCCCGGTGATCCATCTCTTCGCCGTACGCCATGACCAGGTTATCGGAAAGCGGAATCCAAAACATGTCGAGATGCATGATATGCATGTGTTCATCGGTGGGAACAGCATAGACGTCAGCTTCATCCTGGTGTCTCTTGTTGATGATTGCCACGAGTTGAATGCCATGACTTTCGAGCAGTGGACCCAGTTGTCGGCAAACATCTTTGACGGCTTTATAGTTTGTACGCGCACCCACGCCGATATAACAGGTATCCCCAAGGATGGCGATATCGCCGCCTTCGATGGTCCCTTTTTCAATGGGGATGAGGGAGACGTTAAAGCCAAGCTCATTCAATGCTTCTCTGAAAATTGCTGTTTCGGGCCGGCGGATATCCCAACGAAGTGACGAGATGAGAAATCTTGTCTGCCAGGGTTTGCGTTTGGTCTCTTCCATAGAAGATATTGGCAAGAGGGAGATGACTTGAAAGGCTGAGCAGGTAATTCAGCTGAAATCGCAGATTTCTCCCCGTACGTTTGAATATCTTCTTCCAGCACTTGCTGAATATCTATTTTTATTTGTTTGTATATTTTGTCGATGTCATTGGGGATTCCCTCTTTTTCAAGGTCCGCCATCTTTTGAAGGCGATACGTTTCGTACAGTTCATTTGCTTTTTGAAGCAATAAGCTTTCCAATTCGATTCTGTTCGATGGCGCATTATCCATAACTCTATTTGCAAGAACACGCGCAACTGCGTCCTTGGCGCGGACGACCTTTATCCCTTCACTTTCGATCAATGATTGCAGATGCTTGAACTGTTCACACGCCTCGAGCACTTCATAATAGCTGAAGAACAGACTTTTCGATTTGGGAATAAGCTGTCCCAACAATGCCTCAATCCCCGGTTCTCCCCAAACCAGGACTTCCTCCAATGGATGTGTTTCATCAAAGATTTGTGGTTGCATTATTGTTCAAAATAAAACAGACTAAACAGTGAAAGTCTAGCCTGTTTTCCTGTTTCATCTATTTGTATATTTACCAGTAAGTATATCGTTTACATCACGTCAGGCGCTTGTATATCCAATAATCTCAACGAGTTTGCAATGACCTGTTTTGCCGCGGCGACCAGTTGCAGGCGGGCATTCCGAATTTTTTGATCTTCCGTTTGCATCACCTGTACAGCATGATAGAACGAATGGAACGCATTTGCCAGGTCATAGGCATACGCCGCCATCACCAACGGACGATACTCGTTTGCCGCTTGTTGTACTGCATCCGGGAATTTCGAGATTTGCTCGATCAACTCGATCTCGTGTTTGGTCAATTCATAATCGAATGATACATCACTCAAATCTCCAGCGTTTGCCTTCTTCAAGATCGAATTTGCTCTTACATGCGCATTCTGAATATAAGGTCCTGTCCGCCCATCGAAGGACAGCGCTTCATTGATGTCGAAGACAATGTCTTTGTTGTTGTCAACGGACAGCATGGAGTAGGTCAACGCGCCGAGACCGATTTGTTTGGCAATACCCTCACGTTCGTCCTCAGGGATGTTTCCGCTTCGCTCCAATTCCACAGCCAGCACACGCTTGATGGCTTCGTCGTAGACTTCCTTGAATAAGATCACACGCCCGCGCCGCGATGACATGGCGCCCTCAGGCAGGGTAATATAACCATACGAAAGGTGATAGCACTTCGATGCTTGCGGAAAGCCCCATAATTCCAAAATCTTGAAAGCCTGTTGGAAGTGCAGGCTTTGACGGAAATCCACTACGTAAATGGAACGATCTACATGGTATTTCTCGAACTTATCCTTTGCCAGAGCCAAATCTTTCGTCAAATAAAGCGACGTTCCGTCACTGCGCAGAACGACCGCTGTTCGATATTTTTCTTTTGTCAGTCCCAACTTTTCATCGATCTTTACGATCACCGCGCCACCCTCTGGGCGTTCGTCATCGGCGATGCCTTTTGCGATCAACTCATCGATGATCACTTTGGATGGCTCGTCAACTTCGCTTTCATAAAACCATACATCTATTTTCACATCCGCCATGGCAAGAACATCGCGTAATTCTTCGAGACTCCACTCACGTGTCGTCTCCCATAACTCTCTCACATATGGATCGCCCGTGTCCCATTTGCGATACATCTCGCGGCGTTCTGCTTCGTAAGTCTCGCGTTGCGCGGTCTGCTCGGGTGTTTCATTTTCTTTCTTTTCGAGCATGGCAGTTGCCTCGCTATACAGTTTCAACAACCATTGCCCGCGCTCATGAACGCCTTGCGGTTCCTGTCCCTTGTAAAACTTTTCATACATCCACACAACTGTGATGACACCCAGTCCGATATCGCCGGGATAGGATGCACGGATCGTTTCAAAGCCTGCGAACTCAACGAGACGTGCAAGCACTTCACCCAGGATCGTGTTGCGATAATGTCCAATATGGAATGAATGATGTGTGTTCGGCTGGGCATATTCGACCATGACCCGTTCATTTTTTGGCGCGCCCCGCCCAAAGTCCAAGCCGGAGGCGAGCACTTCATCCACAACCCGACGTGCATAATCGGATGTTTTAAAATAGACGTTGAGATAACCTTTGACCGCCTCGACGTGACTGATTCCCTCCACGCTTCCGATCTGACCTTTGACCTGCTCGGCAATTTCCTGAGCCTTTTGCGGCACTGGGATCTTGTTCCCTTTGCCGAGTTTCGCTTCATTTGCCGCGGTCTGAAAGAAAGAAGTGGATATGCCCCATTCGCCCGAAAAGGGAATGGCTGACCATTTGAGAGGTGCGAGGGTGATATCGTTCGCGTCGCAAAATGCTTTTATTTTTTCTTCGATGAGTTGTTGGATGTCATTGAACATGGTTTTTGATTATATCATTCGAGATTTGTGTGTTGCCATTATAACAAAAGCGGGAGCCTTTCAACTCCCGCGATGTGACTTTATGTCATTTATTATCGGACTACTTCTTTGAAGTCTTCTTTGGTTCTTCGATAGTCGCTTCTGCGGGATTGAACAAAGCGAGTTTCTTCATCAAGCGGCCCTTACGACGCGCGGCATTATTCTTATGGATCACGCCTTTTCCGGCGGCTCTATCCAACTCACTGATCGCCTTCAAGATGGCATCCTTTGTTTCGGGTGCGTTCTTTTCAAATGCAGCGCGAGCCTGGTTGACGGCAGTGCGAGCGCCGCCGCGTGTGGTGCGATTGATCAGCCGACGTTTCTCGGTCTGCCTGTTTCGTTTGATCTGAGACTTAATATTAGCCAAGGTCTTCCTCCGATTTTCTTACCTTTCTTAATTTAATGACGGCTGATTTCTGCCGCCGCAAGAGCGCTATTGTACATGAGGCTTTCTGATTTGTCCAGAAAATATCTGAGACCCATCTCAATATCCGTGTATTCGTTATAAATCCGTTGACTATGGTTTGGCGAATGTCACGACGAAATAGGCGCCAAAAAGGGTGTTTTCATTGGAAACGTAGGCGATGCCCATGTCGGTCACATCAGGGTTCAGGATATTCGCACGCGATTCCGGACTTTTATTCATCCACCAGTTGAAGGCGCCTTGTGGGGTAATGCCATATGCTGGCTGCAGTGCATAGAGATTCTCGTCAATGATGGAGGCAGAGTATCCCTGCCCGGCGGCACAACTCTTGGCAGTGGAGCCGTCCAACCCGATTGGGCTGAGATAGTTATTGCAGAGCATCTCTGTTGCGTAGGTGTTTGCTGAGGAAACCAGTTTTTGATTCACGCTCAACGCGGGCAGGTTATTCTTGGCGCGCTCATCGTTGATGAGTGTTTGAAGTTGCGTTACAAAGGTGTCATTCCCTGTTCCGGTGCAAGCCGCAGGTGTGATGTTACCGGGTACTGGTGTTGCGGTTGCGGGAGCCTGGGTTGGCTGTCCTTCTATAGTCGGCGTAACAGGCGTGGATGTGGAAGGAAGCGTAGCGGTCGCTGTCACGAGGTTGACGGGAATTTGCAGCACATCTCCAACGTTGAGGGCGTTGGCATCCTCTATCTTATTTAGTGTAATGATGTCTTCGGTTTTGCTGTTGAATTTCGCGGCGATACCAGCCAGCGTATCATTCGTTTGAACTGTGTAGTTTATTTTTGTGCCGCGTGGAAGATCGGGTGGAATGGGAGTGGCAGTCGGTAACTGAAAACCAGGGTTAGGGATCAAAATCTGCTGGTTGGGATATACGATTTGGTTGGCTGGATTAATACTGAAGTTTGCCGCTTCCTCTTTGAACGGGTTGAGGTAAAGAAGTAGAGCAATGCCATCATCGCCAAGACCTTTATTTTGAGCAATGGTTGAAAGGTAGTCGCCCTCCTGAACCGTGTAAGTAAATGGCTCGGATGGCGTTGCGGTCAATGTAACGGTGGACGTTGCAGTAACCGTCACTGTTTGTGTAGGTGTGGACGTGTTTGTAGGCGTTAATGTAAATGTGGCTGTTGGCGTGTCGGTGGCGAGCATTGTGCCGATTAACTGACCTGGCTGGAACAACCAGATACCGATTACGATAAGCCCGACTACGATCAATCCAATGGCTCCGTAAAATAAGATGGGACCTCTTTGCATTCGTCGTTTTCGGTACGAGTTGATTACATTTGCTGTGTTCGCGGGTTTGTTTGGCGGAGTTCGATTCAACATGTTAGTTTCCTTTACAAAAAAGCGCATATCGGGAGATGACTCTCGCCCGATGCGGTGAAATAATTCTACCTGAAAAATAGGGGTTGTGCGTGGGTGGTTTTAGGCAAGTAAACAAGAAAACAAGTACACAGGTAGACATATCTACATGATTACCGGTGTACTTGTCTATGTTTGCAGCTACTTCATATGCGTCTTCAAGAATTGCCCCGTATACGATTTTTTGACCTTCATCACTTGTTCTGGTGTTCCCTCGGCAACCAATTCACCGCCTCTGTCGCCTCCTTCGGGACCGAGATCGATTAGCCAGTCTGCCACTTTGATGATGTCAAGGTTGTGTTCGATGATTAGAACTGAGTTGCCTGTATCTACCAGCCGTTGTAAGACTTCGATCAACTTGTGAACATCTGCCGCATGTAAACCAACGGACGGCTCATCCAACACGTAAAGTGTTCTTCCAGTCGCGCGACGCGAGAGTTCCTTCGAAAGCTTTACACGTTGCGCCTCACCGCCCGAAAGGGTCGTAGCGGGTTGTCCCACACGTACATATCCCAAGCCGACTTCCTGTAATAACTTTAACTTGTTGAACATCTGCGGGTAATTTTGGAATTCTTCCAGCGCGTGGTCAACGGTCATATCAAGCACATCCGCAATCGAATATTTGTCCCTGAATAAAACCTGCAATGTCTCGCGGTTAAAGCGCTTGCCGTGACATACATCGCACGGTACATACACATCTGGCAAAAATTGCATTTCGATGCGCAACTCGCCTTGTCCCTGGCAGGCTTCGCAACGTCCGCCATGCACGTTGAAGGAGAAGCGTCCGGGCCTGTAACCGCGCACTTTACTTTCGGGAAGTTCGGCGTACAACTTTCTGATCTCATCGAACAAGCCTGTGTATGTTCCTGGGTTTGAGCGCGGTGTGCGCCCGATGGGAGACTGGTCTATGTTGATGATCTTGTCGAGGTGTTCGACCCCTTAAATCTTCTTGTGCTCGCCGGAAGATGTGCGTGCATTCATTAGCTTGGATGCAAGTTCGTTGTACAGGATGTCGCTCATCAAAGTGGACTTGCCCGAACCGGATACACCGGTAATGCAAACCAATTCTCCCAAGGGAATCGAGACATCAATATTCTTCAGATTATTTGCAGATGCGCCCAGGATGCTCAACGATTTCCCGTTTCCTTCCCGCCTCTTCTTCGGGATTTCGATTCGCTTCCGCCCCGAGAGATATTGTCCTGTCAATGACTTTGGGTGCGCCAAAATCTGCTCAGGCGTTCCCTCTGCAATAACTCTTCCACCATGTTCGCCCGCGGCTGGACCTAAATCCACGATCCAGTCTGCTTCACGGATGGTTTCATCGTCATGCTCAACAACTAATACAGTGTTGCCGAGGTCACGTAGTCCTTTGAGTGTGTCCAGTAATCGTTTGTTGTCGCGTGCGTGTAGTCCGATGGACGGTTCGTCCAATACATACAGCACACCGACCAACCGTGAGCCAACTTGTGTTGCAAGGCGAATTCGTTGCGCTTCGCCACCGGAAAGCGTTGTAGCGGAACGATTGAGAGTCAGGTAATCCAAGCCGACATTGACAAGGAAGTTCAATCGTTCGTGTATTTCCTTGAGGACACGTTCTGCTATTGTCTTTTGTTTCGATGTGAGCGGAGAGTTCTTGCCTGTGATCTTCTTGACCCATTCCAGTGTCTTCAACACGGGCCATGAATTTGCTTCGACGATGTTGATATCGTCCACGGTCACAGCCAGCGCGGATGGGTTGAGGCGTTTCCCTTTACAAGTAGGGCAGGGGCGGTCTGACATGAATTCGCTGATCTTCTCGCGCATCCATTCGGAGTTTGTCTCGCGATAGCGGCGTTCGAGATTTGTGATCACGCCTTCGAAAGCACGTGTGAATTTAAACTCATTTCCATTTGTATTCTTATACGTCATCTGGATCTGCTTTTCACCTGTACCGTATAAGACGATCTTCAGTTGTTCCTTGGTGAGTTCTTTGACGGGTTTATCGAGGTCAATTTTGAAGTGGCGCGCCGCGGCTTCGAGTCCCTGCCAGTAGTAGCCGCCTTCCTCTTTCGGTCCACTCCACTCCATGCTGGCAATCGCTCCCTCGTTCAGAGACCGCTCATTATCTGGGATGATGCGTTCGGGGTCGATCTCCAGTTTCGAGCCGAGTCCCTGACAATCCGGGCAGGCGCCTTGCGGGGTGTTGAAGGAAAAGGTGCGCGGCTCTACTTCCGAAATGCTGACGCCGTGTTCAGAGCAGGCGAGATGTTCTGAAAAGTTGATGTCTTCCTTTTTGTCAACGAGGTGTACTGTTATATAGCCTTCACCGAACTTGAGTGCAGTTTCAATGGAATCGGTCAGACGAGTGAGTGCAGATCTTTTTTCTTCCTTGTCGCCTTCCTGTGTAATGACAAGACGATCTACAATGGCTTCGATGGTGTGTTGTTTGTAACGGTCAAGTTCGATCTCGTCATCCAGTGAATGGACATTTCCATCGACACGAGTGCGGGTAAAACCGGCTTTACGAATCTCCTCGAATACGGCTTGATACGTCCCTTTGCGACCGCGTACAAGTGGAGCAAGGATGAGGACGCGTGTGCCGTCGGGTAATTTCTCGATCTTATCCACGATTTCCTGTGCGGACTGTTTGACCACTTCACGCCCACAGATCGGGCAGTGGGGGATGCCTGCACGCGCGAACAAGAGTCTCATATAGTCATAAATTTCGGTAACGGTACCAACCGTCGAACGGGGATTATGCGAGGTGGATTTCTGGTCAATGCTTACGGCAGGGGAGAGTCCGTCGATGTAATCCACATCCGGTTTATCCATCTGACCAATAAATTGACGCGCGTATGCCGAAAGTGATTCCACGTAACGACGCTGTCCCTCGGCAAAAATGGTGTCGAAAGCCAGTGATGATTTGCCAGAACCGGATAAGCCGGTGATAACCACGAATTTGTCGCGTGGAAGTTCAACAGTGATGTTCTTGAGGTTGTGCACGCGTGCGCCGACCACGCGAATAGTATTGGGTGACATGTCTCTCCTTGGATAAATCGATTATAGCACATATGTTTCATTTATAAAGTCTGCGCGAGAAGAACAAACCTTTATTATACCAATCGCATCCATAACCTATTCTAGAAACCCGGTGGTTGAGCGCAAGCAGTCGAAACCACAAATAAGAATAAGCGGAGCAACAGCTGTTATGAAATATCTGGCGTCGCAATGGGATTAAAATGTTGCATGTTATACTCCCTGCAACTTCTAAAATCCGTTGGGGTTATGTTTGTTAACCCTGCCGGTAGGATCAATTTGTGCCGGAGATAGAGTTCAACGAGGACGAAGTGTTGTCGCTTGCTTCACAGGGTGACCGGGACGCGTTCGGTCAGCTTTATGAACGTTATATCGACCGCATTTTTAACTACGTGTACTACCGAACAGGGAACCTTCACGATGCGGAGGACCTCACTGCCCGCGTCTTTCAACGGGCGATGAACCATATTCAAAAATATACCGATCGCGGCGTTCCCTTTTCTGCCTGGTTATACCGTATCGCACATAACTTGGTTGCCAACTGGCATCGAGACCGAAGCCGCAAGCAGGAAATTCCATTGGATGACCTGCCTGTCCTTCCCACAAAAGGCGATCACCCCGAGCGGAACTCTTGTTCACTCACAGGAACAGGAAGCGCTTCTTCGCCACATCCGCCGCCTGCCCTCGGAGCGACAGAATCTCCTCATCCTCAAGTTTGTCGAGAATATGTCGAACGCAGAGATTGGCGAGATCATGGGGCGCAGTGAAGGTGCAGTAAAAAGTCTCTATCATCGGACACTTCTGGCGTTGCGTGACCAATTAGGCGACCAGAACATCAATTTGGATAATGAATAAATAGAGCGAGTAATAAGATGAACAAACAAACTACAAAAGTTTCAGACGATCAGATCTATGAACTTGAAGCGCATCTGGCTGGGACCCTCAAGCCGGTTCCGCTTTCGAGAGACGTTGTCCAACGCCTGCGCGAACGGATGCACATGCCCTTCCGCGAAGAGATCGCCTCACGCCTGCGCGATTGGAATAGAATGTTCCTCGTCTTTGGCGGCGTAATGTCTGGCTTGTTGGTGGTCATTACCGTCGCAAGGGCTTTCTTCCATTTGGTAGGGCGGAAGAATATGATGTAAGGTTGCTAGGTTCTTAGCCACGGATTACACTGATTTACACGAATTAAGCCAACCCAGTCTGAAGGGTTGGCCTTTTGTTTAGCTCATTCACAGGGCAATTGATTAAAAAAAATCCGTGACAATTCGTGAAATCCGTGGCGGAAACTTTGTGGGGAGGAAGCGTTCTATGTTTTTAATAACCCCTCACACAACTTTCTCGCCTCCTCGATCAAATCCACATCTACGGGAAGTTTGAATTCCTCATTCACGCGCAAAATCAAATACTCAGTAGACTGACGCAATTCGTTCGATATGCCTGCCTCGTGAGCCAATTCATTGAGCAGGTCATACGCGCTCGGCGTGCGGAATGTCTTTCCTTGCCGTGCAAAATATTCGCGCGCGGCAATCCCTGCCGCGCGGCGCGCGCAAACGCGGGCTTGTCCCTCGTTGCCGTTGGCCCGAGCTTGTTTTGCCTTATCGAGTTCGAACTGGATTTTGGTTTCGGTCAATCCACAAACCTATATTTGAGCAAAGCCCACACGGCTTCGAACGCGTCTTTCAATTTGATCTTTTTCCCCTGCGAATAATCGCGTGGATTGAACGATATCTGTACTTCGAAAATGCGGTGTTTGCGCTTGAGAATCTTTGCAGTGAATTCGGGCTCAAAATTGAACCGTTTGGCTCTTATATTCATCCCATCGATCACTTCTCGGCGAAAAACCTTATAGCCGGTCTCCATATCGGTCAGGATGGTGTTGTAGAGGATGTTGGTCATGGCGGTCAAAAGATGGTTGGCGACCAGGTGCCAGAACATGGTCACGCGATGAGGTCCGCCAAGGAAGCGGGAGCCGTAGACAACGTCCGCCATTCCCTCATTGATCGGCTGTAACAACGCCGGATAATCACGGGGGTCATATTCAAGGTCGGCATCCTGGATCAGAAGAATATCGCTTTTGGCGGCTTTCATTCCAGTGACAACCGCGGCACCCTTGCCCTGATTTTTTCATGAAAGATGACCCGTATCTTTTTTTTGCCATCCAATTTTTGCAGGATTTCGCGCGTGCCGTCCAATGAGCCGTCATCCACGATCACGATTTCTGTCGCGAGTTTTGTTGCTTGAACACGCTTAACGATCTCCTGGACGTTATTTACTTCGTTATATACTGGTATGATAACTGATATATTCATAGTACGCAGATTATATACGAATTAACAACTTCGATGAGTAATCAAGTTAACATAGAAATTAATTCAAGAGGCAGTATAATTTGGATGTGATTAACCACTTTATCTCCCCCACCATTCTTTCATGGAAGACATTATGACAAATCCCCTCGCACAACCTTCTGTTGGCACGGCGTTATTTTCACCTCCACCGATCAACTCAGTGGAGGATACAGGCATTTCTGCCATCTGGCTGCAGGACCTGACCTTGAAGATCCTGTATTCTCAGGGATATATAAGCGGCTTCAAAATTGCGGAAATGATTGCCCTTCCATTTGCAGGTGTGACAGATGGAATCCTTGAATCCCTTAAGCGAGAAAAGATGATCGAAGTCAAATCTTCGCAAGGTGGGCTGGGGGAAGGGGCATATACTTATGGGATCACAGGAGCAGGCATCACCCACGCGCGTGAAGCGTTGGAGCGGAGTCAATACGCGGGTCCGGCGCCGGTTCCGTTTGAGGTTTATAACGAGGCGATCCGTAAACAGAAAACTGGACGTATGTCCGTCACTTCGCGTACGATGCGCCAAATTCTTTCGCAGATGGTGATCTCAGAAACTACATTCCAGCGATTGGGACCCGCGCTAAACTCTGGCACATCCATTTTTATGTACGGACCTCCAGGCAATGGTAAGACGAGTGTCGCGCGTGCCTTTGGCAACCTCGTATTGAGTCAGGCGATGTACATTCCGTATGCCCTATATCTTGATGGGCAGGTTATCAAAGTGTACGATCAGGTCAGCCATACACTTGCGCCGGAATCGGTTTCCTCTGGGACAACACCGGCAGGTACCACAGGCAATTTGCGTACCAGTCAGCGACGTGACCCGCGCTGGGTGAAGATCCGCCGACCGTTCATTGTTGTGGGTGGTGAATTGACGCTTGAAGGTTTGGATCTTGTTTATGATGACGTGCATAAATTTTATGAAGCGCCATTCCAGGTGAAAGCCAATGGCGGCATTCTATTGATCGACGACTTTGGACGACAACAAGTCCGCCCGCGCGACTTGCTTAATCGCTGGATTGTCCCGCTCGAAAATCGTGTGGACTTTCTTACGCTTCATAACGGACGTAAAGTTGAAGTGCCCTTCGACGTTTTGATCGTGTTCTCGACCAATCTCCCGCCAAAAGACCTGGTGGATGAAGCCTTCCTACGCCGCCTGCGTCATAAGATCGAGATCGGCGATCCCTCCTATGAAGAATACCGTGAGATATTCAAACGTGTCGCTCATGATAAAAAGGTAGAATATAGCGATCAAGGATTGGCATATCTTTTGCAAGAGTGGTATATCAAACGTAATCGCAAATTACGCGCCTCTCATCCGCGCGATCTGTGTGACCAGATCCTTGATATTTCCAGTTATCTTGCTGTCCCGCCGGTCATGACGCGTGACATGCTGGATCGTGCGGCACAGGCATTTTTTGTAGATCTTTAGCTCTTAACTTTCGTTACGCATGACGGATTACGCATAAAGTCTTGGAATGCGTAATCCGTTAATTTTTTATGATGTTATATACACTTCCTCATCCCCTTATCCTTGCTCATCGCGGTGCTTCTGCTCATGCACCTGAGAATACACTTGCCGCGTTTGAATTGGCGTTGGCGCAAAACGCTGACGGGATTGAGTTGGATGCAAAGCTCAGCGCGGATGGAAAGGTCGTCGTCATTCACGATGCAACCGTGGATAGAACCACGGGCTCTCATGGTGGTGTCAAAGATTTGTCTCTTGCGGAAATACAATCTTTAGACGCGGGGAATTTTTTTTCGAAAGAATATGCCGGGGAGAAGATACCGACACTTGAGGAAGTTTTTGAGTCCATAGGCAAACGAACATTTATCAATGTTGAATTGACCAATTACACCACGCCGCGCGATCATTTGGTTGAAACCGTTTGCATGCTGGTTAAACGATTCGGCTTGCAGAAGCGTGTGTTATTCTCCTCCTTCTTCGCGTCGAACCTTTCACGCGCACGCAGTTATTTGCCCGAAGTTCCGTGCGGTCTGCTGGCTCTGGGCGGTCTTTTGGGTGCGTGGGCTCGTTCATTTGGCTTTTCATTTGGAAAATATCATGCGCTACATCCCAACATCAAGGATGTGACGCATCAACAGGTGCAACGTGTACATCGTTTAGGCAGGCGTATCCACGTGTGGACGGTCAATAATGAAGAGGATATGCGTCAGCTATTTAGTTGGGATGTGGATGCGATTATTACAGACGATCCGCAACTTGCTGTTCAGGTGCGCGGGGAATTAGAATCAAGATGAAGATGAGAATCCAATTTTTTTAATCGGAAACAAGCTAAAGTCCAAAAAAGACGCGTGGATTTGAATCAAGCCTTTCGCTGGCTGGTTATGCTGACGTTTATCGTATCCCTTCTTGGACCTGTAGCTGGCGCGTATGCCCAAGCCGATACCCCGTCCGCGCAGGTGCAGGCGTTGTTGAATTCCATGACGCCTGAAGAGCGCATCGGGCAATTGTTCCTTGTAACATTTCATGGAACGGATACAAGCGACCAGTCGCAGATTTATGATCTCATCATGAATCATCATGTGGGAGGGGTGATCCTGCTTGCGAGTAACGATAATTTTTCAGCCGCTCCCGATACTCTTGCTTCGGCTCGACAGTTGACTGAGAATCTCCAGAAAATCGAATGGGACTCGGAGGTAGCGCCTGCCCAAGGGGATGGAAGTCAATCAGTCTATGTTCCTTTGTTTGTTGGAATTTCACAGGAAGGCGGCGGCGCGCCGCGCGATCAAATTTTGAGCGGATTGACAGGGCTTCCCAATGAAATGGCAATTGGTGCAACCTGGCAGACCGACCTGGCGAAACAGACGGGTTCCGTTCTCGGTAAAGAATTATCCGCGCTTGGATTTAATATGTTGTTTGGTCCCTCGCTGGATGTGGTCGAGTTGCCAAACCCATCCGCACAAACAGATTTGGGAACGCGCGTCTTTGGCGGCGACCCGTTCTGGGTGGGGGAGATGGGTTCTGCTTATATTGCAGGTTTACATTCTGGGAGCAACGGTCACATGATGGTGATCGCTAAACATTTCCCCGGGCGCGGCGGCTCAGACCGTTCGCCTGAAGAGGAAGTTGCCACCGTCCGCAAATCCCTCGAGCAATTGAAGCAGGTAGAATTAACGCCGTTCTTTGCGGTGACAGATTCCCCCGATTCGTCAGCGGATGTAGATGGTTTACTGGTCTCACATATCCGTTATCAGGGGTTCCAGGGGAATATTCGTGCGACGACGCGTCCAGTCAGTTTTGACGCGTCAGCGCTTTCCACGATCCTTGCATTGCCGCAGTTTTCAGTATGGCGTGAGAAGGGCGGCTTGATCGCCAGCGACGATCTTGGAAGCAAAGCAGTGCGTGAGTTTTATTCACAAGGTGGGGAGGTTTTCTCACCGCGTGTTGTAGCGCGCGATGCCTTTCTAGCGGGTAACGATTTGCTTTATCTGGGTAATATCATCTCTGACGAATCGGATAATACGTATGCGACAACCCTCCGTATTCTTGATTCATTTACCCAGGAATACCAGAACGACCAGGTCTTTGCCAACTTGGTAGACGCGGCAGTTACAAGGATATTGACGAAGAAATTCAGTATGTATCCTCAGTTTACTGTTTCAAATGTGATTCCAAGTGAGAAAGACTTGGTAGATATTGGTTCTTCGCAACAAGTCACCTTTGATGTGGCGCGCAATGCTGTCACGTTAATCAGCCCTGATCCACAGGAGTTAAACACGCTTCTGCCCGCGCCTCCAAGGCAAACGGATCCCATTGTGTTCCTGACCGATACAGTTTCAAGTAAACAGTGTAGCGGTTGTATTCCGAAGGAAACATTTGCGGCAGATGCCTTGCAGAAAACCGTCCTGCGTTTGTATGGTCCCAACGGAACAGGACAGGTTCTTTCAAATCGTTTGAGTTCCTTCCCGTTGAGTGAAGTGAGTTTGATGCTCGATGGCACAACAGAGACGAATATTGAACCGGCATTGAGCAACGCGTCATGGATTGTGATTTCCCTTGCCGATGTGGGGAATGGACAATTAGACCTTCTGCGTCGCTTCTTTTCCGGGAAGCCGAACCTGATCCGCAACAAGAATATTATTCTCTTCTCGTTCACGGCTCCGTACTATCTTGATGCAACAGATATATCCAAGTTGACGGCGTATTATGCACTGTATGGTAATGAGCCTCCATTTTTGGATGTTGCCGCGCGTGTTCTTTATCAACAAATCTCTTTGCCGGGTGCATCGCCCGTTTCCATTCCAGCAGTCGGATATGATCTCATAACGCAGACTTCGCCTGACCCTGCGCAGGTGATCCCGTTACAGTTGGACATGGCAGAGGAACCTTCCGCAACACAAACACCAGTGAAACGGTCACACCTGAACCGACACAGACGCCATTCTATAAAATTGGGGCTACGGTCTCGGTTCAAGCCGGTCCCATACTTGATCACAATCATCATATAGTCCCCGATGATACACCGGTACGTTTTACCATGTCTACGCGTGATGAGGCGGGGAATATCCTGCAACAGATTGAAGCAACCACGCTGGGCGGCGTGGCAAAGGCTTCGTTCGTTATTGATAAACCGGGCAAAGTTGAGGTCCACGTTGCCAGTGAACCTGCTTTAACTTCTGATGTTTTGCAGTTCGACGCGACTGGTGAGGGTGTGGCAGTGACCGTGGTTGTGCCCGAAGCTACGCAAACACCAGAGCCGATATTGCCAACACCAACTGTGGTTATTGAAAATAATTTAATCTCGTCTGATGGATACCCGCTCATTGGCGTGTGGTTTCTTGTTTTATTGGCAGTGCTTGGCAGTGCGGCTCTGACGCTTTGGGCGGTCAGTCGTATTGTTAACCCGCGCTGGGGTTTGCGGTTTGGTCTATGTGTGTTGGTGGGTGGTTTTGGCGCGTATAACTATCTTGCTTTGGGATTCCCTCATGCGGCGGAGTGGATCGGGTCCAAATCTGGCGGGGCGTTTGGTGTTTTGTTGTTTACGCTTGCGGGGGAAGCCCTGGGTATTATTATCGCCTGGGTTTGGGCGCGTTGGTTTAGCGGACAAGAGTGGCGAGCAGACTAAGAAGCAATAACACGGTCGCACTCCATGCGAGTGTTGCTTCTGGAGGATTTGAGAGATAATCCAATAGGGGTTGTGGACGTGTATGCCGCATTGGAATTGGAAGTGTGGGGATTCGCGATACCCTAATAGTGCCTCTCGAAAATCATTGATCGTTGCCGGGCGTTCGTCTGGGTGCAGGGACATTGCCCATAATACGGCTCTTTCTGTACGCGCTGAAATGGCGGGGTTGATCTGTCGTAGCGGGATCAGGCTTTCGGGAGAAAGGAAGCGTTTGCGCGCGTCCGCTGGCGATTTATTGGTTAGTAGATGATATAAAGTCGCACCGAACGCGTATACATCCGAGCGAATATCGGTATGCGAATCGTTTCCGCCGTATTGTTCAAGAGGGGTGTAGAGCGCGGTGCCCTGTCCTTGAATGATCGTGATGGTCACCTCTTCAGGGGCAAGGACTTTTACGAGTCCAAAGTCTACAAGCTTGATCAAGCCGTGCGGCATCACTTTTACGTTGCTGGGTTTAATGTCACGGTGAACAATGGGAGGTTCCTGGTTGTGCAGGAAGGTGAGCGCGTTGGCGATCTGTTCCGCCCATATCAGCACTTGTTTTTCTGGGAGGAATCTTTTGTTGCGTCGCGCCTCCAGCATGAGGGTGCGAAGATCATTGCCGGGCACATAGTCCATAACAAGATAGTCACGGGGACCGTTTGAAAAGAAATCGGAAACCTTGGGCAGGTTGGGATGATCGAGACGCGCGAGAACAGTCGCCTCGCGCAGGAACTGATCGCGGGCTTCGTCTCGTATTTTTTCCGGGAGGGCGAGGTCGTATTCGACTTCCTTCAACGCACATTGACGGCCTTTAAGGCGTGTATCTTCGGCAAGGTAAATCGAACCCATGCCGCCTTGTCCGACTCGTTCAATGATGCTGTATCGGCCGCGCAATACCTCCCCGCTCTTGAGGGGTGGAAGCACTATTCTCCTTTGATCTTTCACTATGGCTAATCACGTTGGGCAGAATGTTTCGGCGTGATTTTGCACAGAAACGCGTGTTTATGCTATATTATTATAATATACCACTTTCCATTATTACGGTTGGTTAAACCGATGAGACTCTTATGAAAAAATCACAAGAAGATTATCCATTGCTGGTGGCACAGGAGGGACCTTTGAAGGGCCAGCGCTGGCAATTAAATCAACCCATCGTTTTGGGGCGCGAAGCCACTTGTGATGTGGTCATCGCTGACAGGCAGATATCCCGCTTTCATGCGCGCCTTACGCCGACACCAGAGGGTATCATCCTTGAAGATCTGGGGAGCAAGAATGGCACACATCATAATGGCTCTTCGTTAACGGCACCGGTTGTTTTGCAGGACGGGGATATGGTATCCATTGCCATGGCACAGCAGTTTATGTTCCTCATTTCTGATGCAACTACACCTTTGCTTGATGGCTCCCCTCCACATGGACGTTTAATGATGGATCTAAAATCCCGGCGAGTTTGGGTAAATCAACAACAATTGGTGCCGCCTTTGTCTGCCCAGCAATTTAAGTTGTTGTGGCTGTTGTATGAAAAGCAGGGACAGGTTGTCAGCCGCCCCGATCTCGTGGCTATTGTTTGGGGAGATGAACAAGCGATGGGTGTTTCCGACCAGGCATTGGATGCGTTGATCCGGCGCCTGCGTGAACGGATTGCCAGCCTCGACCCGACCTATCCCTATATTGGCACTGTGCGTGGTCACGGCATACGACTTGACAACCCGCCGGTCTGATCTCATTCCTAGACTTTTCAGTGCCTCCCACGAAACCGTGGGAGGTTTCTTTTTTACCCATAACTTTTTCCCGCCTCTGGCGACTGATATATTGAATGCCATCCATATTCTCATTCAAATGATCGTGCCGCCCGTAATTTATGTGCTCTTTATGATGAATTTTGCAGTGATGATATACTAAACATGTATGCTTCAGGACTACTTTTTACATCAAATCTTGTGCGGGAGACCGCGCCTATTATGTCTATAGTTGATGAAACAGACACGCTGAATGGATTGCGGAAGTTGGATTCGCAATCCGTCGGTGCCATCTACGATCAATATTTTTCCGAAGTCTTTCGTTATGTTCGTTATCGGATCAACGATGATACGGTCGCTGAGGATATCGCCAGCGACGTTTTTATGCGTTTGCTCGAAGCCGCCCAAAAGAATCAGGGACCGAAGACCAGCCTCAAAGGCTGGTTGATCGCCACCGCATCGAACGCCGTCAATGACCATTTGCGTCGTCAATATCGCAGACCTACTGAGGCTTTGTCCGATGAAATGACGGATGATAAACCCGGTATTCATGTGGAATTGGATCTGCGTGAACAAAATCGGATGGTGCAAAAGGCATATACCCAACTGACGCCCGAGCAACAAGATGTGCTCGCCTTGAGGTTTGGACAAGGTTATTCGCTGGAAGAAACCGCAAATCATATGAAGAAACAAGTCAATGCTGTGAAAGCTCTCCAATTTAGGGCGCTTGCCGCACTTCAGCGTCAGATCGGGGAGGTGAATTATGAATAACTTATATGAAGTTTTAGAAGTTTGTTTAAAGGATATTGAGCAAGGTGCGGACATCGATACTGTTCTGTTCCGTTATCCTGAATTCGCGGATGAGTTACGCCCGATCCTTGAGTCCTCTATCGGCGCAAAAGCAATGGCGGTCCCTGCTCCTTCACAGGACGTGGTGAGACGTAATCGTGCAAAGTTACTTCAGCGCGCCGCTGAACTACGAGAAGTTAAAGGTCAAACCGCAATCACATCGTATCTGGTCTGTTCCATTGCGGCGCGCACTGGTTACGCTCATGGTTATTACAGTGCTCTTTGCCAGTGGAACAGGTTTGGTGCGTGCGTCTTCGAATACCCTTCCCGGCGATAATCTCTATCCTGTCAAACGAACCTGGGAGGACACATTGGTTCTCTTCACGTTCAATACGCAGAAACGCGGTGAATTGGAACTTGAACATGAAAACGAACGGCTGGGCGAATTGACTGAACTCTTTGCCGAAAGACGTTCTGCCGCTGTAGATTTCTCAGGATATGTTACGAGTCAAAATGGGACCGAGTGGCAGGTCGCTGGAATCACAGTCCTTATCTCACCTGAGACCCTTCAGCCTAATGGACCGGTTCTGGTTGGCGCGGCGGTACATGTGAAAGGTCAAACACAGGGAGATGGGATTGTCCATGCCGGGCAGATCGAGTTGTTACCATCAGATATGAAACTGCCCGAAGTACAGGATACTGAGTCTGGTAACGAACAGGAAAATATTGAAGCGCCAAACCAGCAAGAAGTGGAGGATTCAGGCATCAGGTCCGCAACTGAAACGCCTGTTGTCAAAGCGACGAAAACGCCTGAGTCCGAAGTCAATCCTTCAAGTGAGAGTTCGGATAAAGAGTCGATATCCAATAGTAATGATAATAAAAGCAGTGAAGATACGAATACAAGCAATGATGGTGCCAGCAGTAAGGAAGATAAAAATAAAACCGATAGTAATGACGGTGGAGAAAGTGACAGCAGTAGCGACATAATAATCATGTGAAGGTGAGCCCTCTGCATAATTATTAATCATCCGCTTCTCCGCTTCGCGAAGCAATCCGTTCTTTCCTTGTAAGATACATAAAAATCGGGTACATTAATCGCCTAGCACGTTAGTTCTATTATTTCGCGCAGGAGACTTATATGACCGACTCGAACTTCTATCTTGGACGCGCGTACGACCCCATCAAACAAACCATAACAAATACCCAAGTTACTTATGACCCTGCTGACTTAACTACTCATGCAGTTGTTACCGGTATGACGGGTTCAGGCAAGACCGGTTTATGTATTGCTCTGCTCGAAGAAGCCGCGCTAAAAGGTATACCCGCCATTATCATTGATCCCAAAGGCGATCTCACAAATTTAGTGTTGCATTTTCCAGACCTTGCCCCGCAGGATTTTCAACCCTGGCTGGATGCTGAACAAGCTCGTCGTTCTGGCAAAACCCTCGAACAGACCGCCATGGAAACTGCCCTCTCATGGCGTAATGGATTGAATGAGTGGGGGATCACTTCGGAACGTGTGCTTGCACTCAAAAACTCCGCACAGTTTGCGATCTATACCCCGGGTTCCGATTCAGGGATTCCGGTCAGTGTGTTATCTTCGCTTGCGGCACCGGGACTTTCATGGAACGAAAATCGTGAAGCCTTGCGCGAGAAAATATCCAGCACGGTCACTGCATTGCTGGGACTTGTTGGTTACGATGATATCGATCCGCTTCGTTCGCGCGAACATATTTTGCTTGCCAATATTTTCGAGAACGCCTGGAGCAAAGGCAAGGATGTTGATCTGACCGAACTCATCTTGCAAACACAAACGCCTCCGTTCGATAAGCTCGGCGCGTTCCCGGTGGATACTTTCTTCCCCGCCAAAGACCGCATGGAATTGGCGATGGTGTTGAACAACATCCTTGCATCGCCTGCCTTTGAAATCCTGGCGTGAAGGTCAATCGCTTGATATTGGTGCGATGCTTTTCACTGAAGATGGTCGCCCTCGCCACAACATTTTCTATCTTGCGCATCTCTCGGATACTGAGCGCATGTTCTTTATCACGCTTCTTCTCGCCTCGGTCGAAGCCTGGATGCGCACGCAAGCCGGTGCAACATCTCTGCGAGCTCTTCTTTATATGGATGAGATCTTTGGCTATCTGCCTCCAACGCATAACCCGCCATCCAAGCAATTGCTTCTGCGTATGTTGAAACAAGCACGTGCCTTTGGTCTTGGCTTATTGCTTGCCACGCAAAACCCTGTCGACGTGGATTACAAAGCCCTCTCCAACGCGGGCACCTGGTTTATTGGCAAGCTACAAACCGATCAAGATAAACAGCGTTTGCTTGATGGTTTGGAAGGGGCGGCAACAGGCACGGTGTCGCGTCAAGCTATGGATAAATTGATTTCAACACTGGATAAACGTGTTTTTGTTTTGCATAACGTCCACGCAAAACAACCTGTGTTATTTCAATCGCGCTGGGCGATGAATTTCCTCGCTGGACCCATGACGCGGACTCAGATTCCTGCCCTCAATAAACTTGCCAATGCGGACCTCACGCTTCCTTCTCAACCGAAGCCTGCTTCTGTCTCCCAAACCGCTTCTTCCCCTGAAACTGCTTCGCCCTCCTTCATTGCATCAACTCCAATCGCCAATCGTAAATCTGAAATCGTAAATCCAAAATCCGAGGGTAGTCAGACAAAACCAACCATCCCTGCTTCCATAAAGGAATATTACCTCCCACAAAACTATAGTTTGCCTGAAGCATTCAAAGCCGCGGGGCAGTCGATGTCCGCGGAGGCGATGATCGAAGGCGTGATCTATCGTCCCGCGTTGACGGCGTCTGCACAGGTGCAAGTCCTTGACCGCAAACTTGGCGTGGATAGCGAAATCAAACGCGGCGTATTTGTTGCATCTCCTGAGAAACGCGGCTCCATCCGTTGGGATGATTATTCGTTCAACAGCGACACGCTCGAAAACATGGATACTTCTCCCAGCCCCTCATCACGCTTTGGCACGATTGATTCACCTTTGAATGATGCCAAGTTGATGACCTCCTTGCAAAAGGATTTTGCTGATTGGGTTTTCCGTAATTCGTCTATCAAAGCACGCGCAAACGAAGCGCTCAAGGTTTATGCGGGTCCTGATGTAAGCCGGGCAGAGTTTATGAAAGCCTGCGCCGATGCCGCCAGCGATGCACGTGATGCTGAAACTGCGAAAAAGACTGCCCAATTGATCGTCAACTCAAGACCATTGGAGATAAACTTGCACGTGAAGAACGTGAATTGCAAATGGATCAAAGTGAACTTGCGGGTCGTAAACGGGAGGAAAGCACTAACCTGCTTGAAATAGGCGCCAGTGTGTTTGGTGTTGGTCGTAGAAAAAGCATTACTTCTCAGTTCACGAAAAATCGTCTTACCAATAAAGCCAAGGCGGATGTTGAAGAGTCTATTGATGCAATTGCGCAATATAAACAACAGATCGCCGATCTTGAGAAACAGCGGGAAGAGGCCATTGCTGAAATCAACAGTAAATGGGGGGATGTGGTCAATGATATTACAGAGGTCACTGTTACACCCAAGAAGACGGATATATTCGTCAATCTCTTTGGCGTTGCGTGGATGCCCTATTACGTTGTTCAATCTGGCTCTGAAACCATCGAACTGCCAGCCTTTGGTGCTGAGTAAAAATTACCATTCGCCCTGAGCGGAGTGACGAGCGATAGCGAGAAGTGTAGACGAAGGGCATGTTCTTTGAAATCTGCGCTTCGTCTACAGGCTTCGTAACAAACGCTCAGCCCTCCGCTCACATCGTCCCGATGTTCTTCGGGAGCCGCGAATAACTCGGGAGAAAAATGCTCTGGTTGATTTTGTCCATTGCTTTATGGGGGATCGTCCATTCCATCATGGCGTCGCTTGGATTTAAAGAACTTCTTCGCCGCACATTGGGTAATGGGTTTATGCGAGCCTATCGTTTGCTTTACAACATATTCTCTGTTGTCAGCTTTGCGCCCATTCTTTATCTTACAGTTGTATTGCCTAACCAGGACTTGTATCAAATCACCCGCCCATGGAGTTATTTCATGTTGGCGGGACAGGCTCTTTCCGTGCTGTTTCTCTTTGTCGCAGTTTTACAAACGGATACTTTGTCCTTCGTCGGTTTGCGCCAACTCTTCGAGGAAGAGAATGATGGAAGATTGGTCACCAGCGGCTTTTATCGTTTTATTCGCCATCCACTCTATACATTCAGTTTGTTGTTCCTTTGGTTGTCGCCAAGTGTAAGCCTCAATTCTTTTATCCTTTATGTGGCTTTGACGGTCTATATTCTTGTGGGGGCATTTTTTGAGGAGAGAAAACTTCTTCGTGTATTCGGTCGCGAATATGAAGAATACCGCTCTGTTACCCCGATGCTCATCCCTGGTTTGAAGTTTGGCAGGAACAAATAGAATTCTGTTTTTCGTTCTAATTGACATTCACCCTTGATACTACTGTCACATTTCGCTCATATTGCGTTAACTTTTACAATTATCCACAAGGTATAATTTTCAACAATGACCACCATTTCGCAACCTTATCAACGAACCCCCGTTCTTCCACAGATTGTTGCCGCGCTGGTAAGCGGCGTGACGCTTTTCCTGGTCATGCTCATCGTGTCAACGGTTGGGTATCAACTTATCTACGCGGGGCGCATCTTCCCTGGTGTTTCTGTTGCAGGGGTCGATCTTTCAGGCATGACGCCCTCCGATGCGGCGATCAAGTTGAACCAGACATTGTCCTATCCCATCAGCGGGAAGGTGCTCTTTCGAGATGGTGAAAAAGCCTGGGTGGCGACTCCGGCAGAATTAGGCATGGTCTTTGATCCCTCGTCCAGCGCAGTGACAGCTTACGGCTTGGGAAGAAGCGGTGGTTTATTTGGTGCATTATCCAGTCAGATACGCGCGGGTGGTGCGGGAGCGAACATCCCTCCGGTCATCATCTTCGATCAACGCGTTGCCTATAAATATTTGTCCCAGATCGGTTCACAGATCGACCAGCCTGTGGTTGAGGCAGGTTTAAGCCTGCAAGGGACGAATGTGATTGCCACGCCTGGGCAAATTGGGCGTGAGTTGAAAATCGATGCGACGCTTATTTATCTGGGCGCGCAATTGCAAACCTTCAGCGATGGGGAAGTGAAACTGGTTGTGCAGGATATTCAGCCACAAATATTGGATGTAAGTGGGCAGGCGGATGTGGCGCGTCAAATTCTTAGTCAGCCGCTGACACTTGTCGCTCCAGATTCCGCTGAAGGCAACATTGGTCCGTTTGTGTTTGATGTGCAGGTGCTTGCCAATATGCTTGGTGTTCAACGTACAGGCAATGGCGTTCAGGTGGTTCTTAATACGAGAAGGCTTGCATGAAATGCTGGACCCTCTTAAGACGCGCACCGACCGCCTTCCAAAAAACGCAAAGTTCATCTTTAATGATGATACCGGTCAACTCGAGGCGACCGAACAATCACAAACAGGCTTGGTTATGGATGTGGGCGCAAGTATCAAGGCGATCAATGATGCGTTGTTGCACGGCGAGCATACCGTGCCGCTTGTTATCGCTGTAGCCGAGCCGAAAATTTCGTCGACAATGACAGGCGCGGAACTGGGTATTACCCAGTTGATCCAGTCACAAACATCCTATTTCTATGGTTCAAGTACGGAACGAATTCAAAACATTCAAGCGGCGGCGGCTCGTTTCCATGGTGTGTTGGTTGCGCCGGGTGAAATATTTTCCATGGGCGAGACCATGGGTGATGTCAGCCTCGAAAACGGATTTGCCGAAGCGCTGATCATTTACGGTGGGCGCACGATCAAAGGAGTGGGCGGCGGCGTATGTCAGGTCAGCACCACATTGTTCCGCACTGTGTTTAATGCAGGTTTCCCGGTGATCGAGCGTTACTCTCATGCGTACCGCGTTTCTTATTACGAAGAGACTGCCAGCGGCGGCATCGACCCACGCCTTGCAGGAACTCGATGCGACAGTATATTTCCCGCTGGTTGATTTCAAGTTCAAGAACGATACACCTTATTGGATTTTGATGGAAACCTATGTGAATGTCAGTGCACGTACCCTGACGTGGAAATTCTATTCCACCTCCGATGGGCGTTCTGTCACGTGGGATACAACCGGTCCCACAAATGTTGTTCCTGCGCCCCCGCCTCTTTATGAGGAAAATAGTGATTTGAGGAAGAATGAAATGAAGCAGGTGGATTGGGCAGCGAACGGCGCCGATGTTTCGGTCACTCGTACGGTTACGCGGGATGGTGCTGTTTTATTTCAAGACGACTTCACAACGCATTACCAGCCCTGGCAGGCAATTTGCCAATACGGGCCCGATTTCGAAGAACCCTGAAAAACTGGCAAGTGAAGATAACCTATGCCGCAATCCTTCTGGATAGGTAGTTATTTGTGCGTGGTAAAATTGCCCGCTGTAATGAAATGGAGTACACATGGTTAGCGAAACTTTGATTGAAATATTGCGTTGCCCCAATTGCGTTCGCACCACCGGCGGCGAACTCAAGCTGTATAAAGATGCCTGGTTCGTTTGCAGTGAGTGTGGGCGTAAATATCCCATTGTAGATGAAATCCCGGTCATGTTGATCGAAGAAGGCGATAAGTGGGTCAACACGGCTGAGAGCGCCTTGCCTATTCCGCCTCCCGCAAAATAAAGTGACTGCACTGCAAGGCTTGTTGAACGACCTCGCCAGCGGAAATGAAACGCTTGCTGAAAATGCAGTACGTCCGCTGATCGAATTAGGTGAAGATGCGATTCCTGCATTAATGGATTTGACTTAATCATCCAATGCGGATACTCGCTGGTGGGCATTACGCACGCTTGCACAATCGCCTCTCTGTCAGACCGAATGGCTGGTCCCGTTTCTATTGAACGATCCCGCCCCGGAAGTGCGTCAGTGCGCGGCGCTTGGGTTGGGTAACAAGCCCGATGAAAGCGCGACCCAGCCTCTGGTCCACGCGTTGAGCGATGAAGATAGCATGGTGGCAAATCTGGCTGGAATGGCTTTAGCTAAAATAGGGAGCGCGGCGGTCCCGTCTCTCATTGAAGTTGTGAAGAGTGCATCACAGCCTGCGCGGATCCAGGCATTGCGCTCGCTGGCAGAGATCCGTGACCATCGTGCGATTCCCATATTGATGAAGGTGATGGAAGAAGATTCCGCGCTTTTGCAACATTGGGCAACGGAAGGCTTAAATAATCTTGGCTTGGATATGGTATATATAAAACCTGTATGAAAAATATGAACTTTCTAAAAAACGTAAAACTTGAACGCTCATCCCTGCGATGGATAATTTTGGGAGTGGTTGCACTTGTTCTGGCAATCGGCGGATTTTATTTTGTCCGCGGACTTGTCACTTGTTGGACGATCACACCCTTACCTGGATCGCCTCCTTCGAATTGCGGTACCGTTGCTGCCGGGCTTACCGGACCTGTGTTGACCGATGAACAAGGTACACCGATCGCTACTTCTGATTCGGTTACGCCTACAGCCTCTGTCAGTATTCCGGAATCCGACCTGCCGCCCGCATGGGATGGCGCCAGCCGTATCAATATTCTTATTATTGGTCTCGATTATCGTGATTGGACGGCAGGTGAAGGCGCGCCGCGTTCAGATACGATGATCGTGCTTACCATCGACCCGCTTACAAAAACCGCCGGTATGCTTTCCATCCCGCGTGATATGTGGGTGAATATCCCTGGGTTCGGATATAGCCGTATTAATACTGCTTATTCATCAGGTGAAGGCGCCAAGTTGCCGGGTGGTGGTCCTGGGCTTGCAGCAAAGACGGTTGAGCAATTTCTGGGTGTGCCCATTCAATACTACGCCCAGGTTGATTTTTATACATTTATCCAGTTTATTGACCTGATTGGCGGCATTGACATTACTAGTGATGAGAAACTGGCGGTTGATCCAATCGGTTCCGGAAAGGATAAGATCATCATTACCTGTTGTGGCATGCGTCATTTGGACGGCGAAGCGAGCGCTGGCTTATGCACGTACACGTAAGACTGAAGGCGGCGATATTGACCGTGCCAAACGCCAGCAAAAAGTGATCTTGGGAATTCGCAACAAAGTGCTTGATCCGCAAGAACTTCCCTGTGTTGATTGGGAAAGGCGAAACAGTTCTATAACGAACTTTCTGCGGGAATTACAACGAATATGCCTTTTGAGACAGCCCTTCAACTGGGTGTGTTGGCTAAGATATTCCTGTTGAGAGCATCAAACAAGGGTGTGATCGATTACACCATGGTCAACCTGGATAATGTTACGCTTGCCGGGCAAAATGCCAGCATCATGAAACCCCTCCCGGATAAAATCCGCGAACTGCGTGATCAAATATTCACTTCGGGCGGACCGTTAAGCCCGCAGGCACAAGGTGACCCGACTGCGTTGATGCAGGCGGATGCGGCGCGCGTGCGTATCCTCAATGGCTCATATACACAGGGCTTGGATGTGAAGACGGGAAATTACTTCCTTGCGCAGGGTGTACCTGTTACTGAGGTGGGTGCCGCCGATGGCGCTTATGACAACACCATTATCATTCTTTATTCCCCAAAGCTGTATACGTTGAAGTATTTTCAAGCCGTGTTCGGGATCACTTCCAGCGCGACAGATACGGATTCAACCAGACCCTGCTTCCACTGTGGATGTTGAAGTGAGGTTGGGGAATGATTGGGCAAACAACAATAAGATGCCGTAGATTTTTGTTGCTTCAATTAGAACAGCCACAAGATATATTTATTCTGTGGCTGTTTTTGTTTTTTGCTAATGAATGAAAATAGAGCGTTGTACTACGGTTGTTGGAATGTAAGCTTGAAGCCGCCTGTGTATGTTTCCCCGCTCGGAGTTTGGCAGGAGGGGGCGACCAGGTTTGTTGCGATGTCGCTTCCCGGACCAAGTTGCAGAGTGTATGTTGTATCGGGTGTCATAACGTAATCCGCGTAGCCGTTGCTAATCTCGGGTTTGAGCCCGGTAAAGAATTGTTCTTCACCGTTTTCCCACGTGATGACGATCTTTATTCCCGCCAACTGCCTTCTCTTTGAATTGAGAACGATGACTTGCAACAGTCCATCCGGCAGGTTGGGGTCGCAGATTGTATCCTCGCTGGTCAATGTGAATGGAGCGCCCTGCGTTGGCAGTGGAGTTTTGTGGGGCGTAAAGTGGCTGTGGCTGGAACAGATTGTGGTTCGCTGGATTGTGTTTCTATAAGTTGAGGGGTTTCGGTAGTTATGAAGGGGAGTTCTTCTGGGGATGGAAATGCTGTGACAGTGGGCACGTTACTTGCTGGAAGCTCTTCAATGTTTCCAGCCGGTAGTGTTGCGGTGACTGGGAGGCTTGTTCCATTTTCAATTACGAAGGCAAGTGCGGCAAGTTGATCTGCTTGTGCAAATGAGCCTCCGTTTGCGAGTGTACGTTGAGCTTGCGCATTCAGCGCTTCGATGGGATCGGTGTCTTTGAGCAGTGCGAGCCTTGCCTGGGCACGCGGCAGATTCCCGTTGGCGGCATAGGATGCGGCGATGGCGGAGCGGAATTGATCTTTGAAGTCTGCGCGTAATGCAGCAGGTTCAGAGTCGAAGATGCGAAGGGGGGAGATTGTCCATGCGTAAACGAGACCAAGTCCAAGTCCCGCGAGAAGCGCAAGCAAGATATCCCAGGGGAGGCGTTTCATTGAAGAATCCCACTCCAGGCTTGCATGGCTGTGACCAGTTCCTGTATCAGGGTGATATCCGAGTCGGAGAATTTGTTGGCGCGTGCGTAGTTGAGCGCGTCAGATGCGATTGCGGAAGGGGATTGGGAGCCGAAGATGGCTAATCGGCGAGCGGCAAGTCCCGGGTCCTGCTCGACGCGATAGGCTTCGGCTGTCATGAGGACGTAATCGGTTTTATAGTCTGCACGTAATGTATCGGGTGTGAGGTTGAAGAAGTCAACGGGGTCGATTACCCAGCCGTAGACAAGTCCCAGCCCGATGCCAGTGATGAGTGCAAGAACGATGAATATCCAACGAGAGCGATTTGATTTCATATAAATATCCGGGCAGGTGATCGGCGGCACCCAGAAACACTCCCTTACCGTTGCTGTCTTTCGACCCTGGCGGGGTTTGGCAGGCTCTGCCGCGCCGGGCCTGCCCGGACGGCGGTAAGCATACTGTATGAAAGTGGGAATGTCAATTCGGAACACACGATGAAGAAAAGCTTGCAGAAAAGTTTGCGGCGGTGCAACCTTGCAAAGTTGTTGGAAGTAAGGATTGACTGACAAATTTTATGATAATACAATGAGAGAAATTTTGTAGTACCTTCGGGTGATATGTAGACAGATGCGATGATCCAGTGTCTTGAATTGGTCGCTTTTCCTTTTTTGTAAAGGTAAGGGCTCTGGTGAGCAAGTAGCGAACCCGGTGTCACAACCAGGTTCGCTTTGTGTTTTGAAAATGAAATCATTGTTTTCTTATATTTTGTTTGCAACGGGCTAGTAGACCGGGGCGAGTGGTCTTTCTTGCTTGTGAGCTAACAGGTAGCGAATTTTTGTCATCAACTGAGCGATAGTTTCATGACAGGAGTTTTCCTTGTAATAACGATTTGATTTGATGGGTTCGTATCTTTGTGACAATGCCTCTTGTAACTATCTTTGTTGTCGCCTGAATATCGGAAGTGAGCTTATGCAAAATATGTTGAAGAATGTTGGAAAGAACATAGCATCAAGTTTGATGAGACTGCTTACTGTTTTGTTTTTGCTTTCAGTAGTGGTTACTCAGGTAAATGTCTCAAGTGTGCGAGCGGCGGGGACAGATTTGACATTGACAAAAACAATCGAGGGCGGCGCTACGACCGCCCAAGTGGGTGACACAATCCGTTACCGCATCCATTTTGCCTGTAGCAACCTGACCACGCCCTGCGGCCCGATGGAGATCACCGACGTGCTGCAACCCGGCCTGACCTATCTCCCGGCTTCTTCGTCTGTGCCCAGCGGATTTACCATGACCGAAGCCCCCGCCGGCACGATTACCATCACCAAAGACGACAATAACTTGTTGGATGGTTCGCAGTATGACGCGGTCATCGCTGTGCTGGTGGATTACGACCTGCGTCCGTTGCCGGCTACGATTGATAATACGGTTACCGGACGAATCGCGCCCACTGGCTTGCCCAACTGGGAAAATACCAATCCCGCGAGTGCGCCCCAGATCACCGTTAGTGGGGTAACCGCTGATTGGGGCATCACGAAAACGTTATCCAGCCCAACCATCAACCCGACGGTGGATACCGATGTGACCTACCAAATCAACCTTTGTCCGACGACCACCAGCGGCAATGTGGCTTTGGGCAATATTACGATCACCGATACCCTGCCGAGCGGGGCAACGTTTGTTTCGGCCAGCAACGGCGGCTTGGAATCTTTAGGCGTTGTGACGTGGACCGTCGCGGGACCGGTTTACCCGCCCAACTGCGTGACGCGCTTTGTGACCATCCGCTATAACAGCGCGGATGGCTTTATCGTAGGCGATAGTGAGACCAACACGGTCGACTTCGATGGGGACTACGTCCCATCCACCGGCACTTGCACATCCCCTTGTTTGAATGATGGCGGGAACATTAACCATCCCATTGATCCCATTCACGAAGTCCCCACATATAGCAAGAATGATACCGGCGATCCGATAGGTATTACAGGGACGGGGCGTTTTATTCTTAACCTCGATACGAACAATACGAACTACCCTTCCAATGATCTGATCCTGGTGGATAACATGCCGCCCCAGTTCCAGGTAACGAGTGTCACCAGTGGGGAGTGGTCGGCGGCGTTCGATTATGTCCACGCTTTCGTCGAATATTCCACGGATTACGGTAACAGTTATACCGCTTTCGGGACGGTCGACTACAATACCAACGCGACCTATTCCGTTGGGTTGCCCACCAACATTACCAATGTGCGTTGGCGTTTCGAATACGACCCAGACAAGACCACGCCGTTCAGCTATACCCAGACCGGGTTGCCTTACACCTGGGCGTTCACCACCAGCCCCGAAATCCGTGTGACGCCGCGCGATGTGGCAACAACAGCAGATCCTCCGTCTGGGGCGGCTATGCCTGCGGCGGTGGCAGGCACGACCTACGATAACTGTTTGCAAACCACCCGCACCGACAGCACCGGGACTCCAGTCACCGATGCCTGTGATATTGAACAAATGACGGTCGGGGACACGTTCGTCAGCCTGCGCACCTCCAAAAATGAAACGCCTGGCAAACCTTGGGACGATCTATACGATCCAACCATCACTACTTTCACGCCCGACACCAAAATTCTGCCCGGTGATACTGTCAGGTATACGATCACCATCGAGCTCACCGAGCGCTCCTCGACGGACCTGGTCAACCCAACCATCCAGGATACGCTCCCTGAGGCGGTTCCGGGGGTGCCGGACCTAGTCTTCGTGCGCAACGGCACCGCCACCCTGGATGGTGGGGCGGTTGTCCAGCCTACCTTTACCCAGGTCGGTCAGGTACTTAAGTGGGAATGGCCCAGTCTCACCATTACGCCTTTACCACTGGGCAGCCGTTACCTGACGGTCGAGTTCTACGGTTACGTGCCGCGCGGGCAGAACCCGGGCACCTACATCAACGATTTGTACGCCGTCACCAACTCGACTGCGGTTGTATGCGAGATCGGTTCACAACCCCCAGATTCCGGCGATGTAGACTCCGACGGCAACACGACCGAGTCCGGTTGTCGCAACCCCGATCCCTATGTGGTGGAGCGCTCGGCAGCGCTGCGCGGCGAGAAGTGGATTCGTAGCATCTCGCCCGATAACAGCGAGGTGGTGCTTGCCTCCAACTTCCTGCCCGATGCATCCTGTCCTGATGGCGGCACGGTCGGCCTGACGGATATCCCCACCAACCCCTTCACCCGCTACCCGTGTATTGCCCAAGCCTTCCCCGAAGGCGCGCTCAGTCCCGGGCAATACGCCCCGCCGCCCACCGATCCCACACTGGACGATTTTGAATACAACCTGCGCATCTTCAACGACGGCAACGTGCCGATGCTGAAATACGTGCTTTACGACATCCTGCCGCGCGTCGGCGACACCGGTTCGGGCGGCGTGTTAGCCAACTCGGCGCGGGATTCCGAGTTCCGCCCTGCCATGACCGGCCCGATCCAGTTCATCCAGGGACCGGGTACGTTGACTGCGACCGACTTTACCATCGAATACAACTACACCACCAACCCCTGCCGCCCCGAAGTCTTTGACCAGCCCATCGGCGCAACCGTGCCGGGTGGCTGTGACAATACCTGGGTGCCGGAAGGCAGCGTGGTCGACTGGACACAGGTGCGTTCCTACCGTATCCGCTTGAACAACGACGGTTCCACATCCACGCCGAGCATCGCTAATGCGGTGCCTGCGGGAAGCGAACTGCGCTTCGGTGTCCCGCTGCACATCCTCACCGATGCGCCGCCAACAGGTTTCGATGCGGACGACGCGCTCTCGCACGAAATCGCCTGGAACTCGTTCTCGCATGTCGGCTCGTATGATAAGAATACGACCCCGCCGATCTCTATTGAAGACCTGCTGGCTTCCGAGCCACGCAAGGTCGGCATTACCGTTCCCGAGGTCATGAGTGTTGGTAACCGCGTCTGGCGAGATTCGGATAACAGCGGCACGATCAACGCACCGGACAACTCCGCCCCTGGCATTTCTGGCGTCACAGTAAATCTCTACCGCGATACGAATAACGACGGTATCCCCGACGGAGCCGCCATCAGTACAACCACTACGGATACTGAAGGTTACTATCTGTTTAGTAATATTCCCTATGATTCGGCGACGCCGGGCAACAACCGCTACATCATCGGAATCCCGGCAAGCAACTTCGGTGTTACGCAACCGCTGGAAAACCTGCGCAGCAGCACGGGTACGCCCGCGGTTGCCACGTATACCACTCCCACTTCGAATACGATTGACAATGCCGACGATGGCATCGATCCGGTCACGCCCGGACTGGAAGTCTTTAGCTGGTCGTTCACCCTGCAACCCACCACCGAACCCACCTCCGAAGCGGACCTGTCGAACAACGACCGCGACGGTCTGACCGGGGAGCGGCGCGGCGTCAATGGCGAGCGCGACAACAACAGCGACCTGACGATTGACTTTGGCTTCTTTGGTGGGGATGACGTTCCGTTCAGCATCGGCAACCATGTATGGTATGACAACGGGCAGACTTCGCCGGGCGTCTTCAACTATGCCGAACGCAACGATGGTATCCGGCAAGCGACGGAACCGCCGGTCATTGGCGCTCTCGTGCGCCTGTACCGAGACGGCAACGCCAACGGCATCCCCGAAGCCGCAGAAATGATCCGCACCGACATCACCGATGCAAACGGCTTTTATCTGTTTGATAACCTTGACCCAGGTCCTTATTACGTCGAGATCGCGGCTAGCAACTTTCAGACCGGTGGACCGCTGGCAAGTTGGTACAGCAGTCAACCGACGGGCACCGAGACATTAGGTGTTGACGGTGGCACGGCTACGGCAGATCTCGACAGCGACGATAATGGCATCAATGATTATTTCCCCGAAGTCAACGGCATTTTCAGCGGCGAGGTTGTGCTGACGCGTGATCCCCTCTTCCCGGAACCAAGTGGTGAGACTTACCTGAGCGGCGAGTCCGATCCGGGTTCCCCGGCCAACCAAGCCTACAACCCGACCGGCTGGGATGGTCCTCTTTCGCGTGGGCGCTTTGGCGAAAGCGATACCACCAGCAACCTGACGATTGATTTTGGCTTCATCCCGCCCATGAGCTTGGGTAACCGCGTCTGGATTGACGAGGGTGCGGGAACCACACCCTTCCGCACTGGATACAACAACGGCATACAGGATGGCACCGAAGTTGGCGTCAGCGGGGTTACTGTCCAACTGTGGCGCGACTCCAATGGTAGCAATTCCCTGGACGCTGGCGACACCTTAATGTATACGACCACTACCGACGCCACCGGCTACTACCTGTTCGACCGTCTGCAGCCGGGCAGCAACTACTTTGTGCATATCCCCGCCTCGAACTTCACTGGAAGTGGCCCATTGGTGAACTACCTCAGTAGCACTGACGCAACTCCGCCCGCCGACGATGCTATCGATATGAACGATAACGGTATCGACAACGCCGCACCAGGCACAAACGGCATCACCAGTCCGCAGATTGACATGTCCTACAACGCCGAGCCTTTGACCGTACCGACTCCCGGCGGTACCGAGACCGACATCAACACCAGCGGAACGTATGGTCCTAACAATGTCGGCAACTATGGACAGGAAGACAGCGATAGCAACCTGACGATGGACTTTGGTTTTGTACGTCCGCCGCGCAGTATCGGTAACTATCTGTGGATCGACTCCAACAACAATGGGCAAGTGAACGGCGGCGAAGGTCCCGTCCCGGCTGGCGTACGCGTCAGCCTGTACCAGGATGCCAATGGAGACGGTCAACCGGACGACCTCAGGCGACACGCTTGGCAACTTCACCGACGATTGGTTGGCGTGGGATACTACCGACGCCAATGGCTATTATCTGTTCGATAACTTACCGCCTGGCAGATACATCGTAGGCGTGGACTATACCAACTTTGCCGCCAGCGGTCTGTTGGAAGGCTATTCCAGCAGTAAGGGCAATGTCGATAACGGCAGTAACAACACAGACAGCCTGGATAACGGTGTCGACCGCCTGCAAATGGGCAATCCGGCGCTTTCACCTTACGGTGTTATCTCGACCTCGATCTAACATGACAGCGACCCCCGTCAACGCCCCGACCGGTGAAACAGGTAGCGGAGATACAAGTACCGCTTCGGGATTTAACCCGACGGCTGGTGACGGTCCGAATTCACGCGGTCGCTACAACGAGACCGATTTGAATAGCGACTTGACGATTGACTTCGGTTTCTTTATCCCTATGAGCATCGGCAACCGCGTCTTTCTTGACGACGGAACTGGCGGCACATACAACAATGGCATCATGGACGGCGGAGAACTCCCGATTGCCGGACGTGCGCGTCGAATTGTGGCGCGACGCAAATACCGATGGTGTCCCCGATGTGGGCGGTTTGGTTGGTTATGACACGACCGATGCGGGTGGCTATTACCTGTTCGACGACCTCGCAGAAGGCTCTTACGTTGTCGTGATCCCATCCAGCAACTTTACCGGCGTTGCGCCGCTGGTGGGCTATGACACCAGTACCCCCACCGGGACGGAAACTGTCGGTGTGCCGGGCGATCCCTACACACCCAATACCGACCGCGACGATAATGGACTCAACGTCGGCACTGCCCCAACGGCGGGCGGCGTCCGCAGTGGCACGATCACACTGGCATACACGACGGAACCGGCTAATGAAGCGGAACTTAGCGGCGAAGTTGATCCCGGTTCGCCCGCCAATCTGGCTTTTGACCCGACCGGTTGGGACGGTCCCATACCCGGTTCGCGCGGGCGTTGGGAAGAAAGAGACAACAACAGCAACCTGACGATTGACTTCGGCTTCATCCCGGTCTTTTCGTTGGGTAACCGCGTCTTCTTCGATACCAACAATAATAGCCTGCGCAATGGCGCCGAAGTCGGTGTCAATGGCGTTAGGGTGCAACTCTTTGACTCTACCGGTACGACCGAAATCCCCGTCGGTCCCGATGGCATCCTCAATACGACAGATGACGCTACTGGCGGAATGTTGACCGCAGGCGGTGGTTATTACCGTTTCAACAATCTTCCTGCCGGTGATTACATTGTCAAGATTCCAGCTAGCAACTTTGGAACGGGACAACCCTTGGACAGTTACTGGTCTTCAGCCACCACCATCAACGGCGTGGGCGTCATCAGTGAAACGACTGCGGCGCTCGCAAACAGTGACACTGACTCTAGATGACAACGGAACACTCTCTGCGGGTGATGTAATCTCATCGATTGTTACCCTTGGTCCCACCGTAACATCCGAACCTACTGGTGAAACTGACCTTTCCGGTGGGCAAGGACAACCCGACGGACAAGCCAACATGACAGTGGACTTTGGTTTCTACCGTGTTGAATTGGGAAATCTGGTTTATCTTGATAACAATGCCAATGGCACGAATGATGCTGGCGACGCGCCAGTTTCAGGCGGGACAGTCCAACTATTTGCGGCGAATGGTACGACCGAAATCCTCGTAGGTCCTGATGGCATTCTGGGTACAGCGGATGACGCAGTGGGTGGTATGCTGACGAATGGCAGCGGTTTTTACATCTTCTCTGGTTTGCCGCAGGGTCAGTATGTTGTCAAAACATCAGCGCCTGCTGGCACTTACAGCACGATTGATACTTTCGACGCTACAGACAATGCCACTCCTGATACCAACCGCGATAATAACGATAACGGTATCGGCAATGGCAATGGCGTGGTTTCTTCAGGCGTTACCACGCTGACTCCGGGCTCAACCGGCGCGTTGGGAAACAATACAATTACAAATGCCACCGGCACGACCAGCAATCCCACTGTGGACTTCGGTTTTGTCGGGCAGGTTGCCATCGGTAACCGCGTCTGGATTGATGACGGTGGAACGACTGGTATTGCCAACAACGGTATTTTGGATGGCGACGAAGCGGGCATTGATAATGTCACGGTGGAATTGTATACATCTACAGGTGTCGAAGTTCCGGTTGGTCCGGATGGCATTTTGAATACGGCTGACGATACTCACGGTGGTATGGTCACAAGTGGTGGCGGCTATTACAGTTTTGACTTACTCTATCCTGGTATATATTATACCTACATTCCGGCGACAGAATTTCAGGCAGGCGGCGATCTGTTCGGTTACGTTACAGCCTGGGTCCGGTGTTGAACGAAACCAGTGACAACAACGCGGACGAAAACGGTATCGATGTCGCCCACATTGACGACGAACGGCATCCGTACGCAGAATTACACGCTTCTACCCAACACTGAAAAGACCGGTGAAGACCAATCTAACTACGCCGGCGTACTCGACGATAACAATGTCAACTTCACGGCTGACTTCGGCTTTACCCAACTGGTCGCTATCGGCAACCGCGTTTGGATTGACGACGGTGCGGGTGGCGGGACGGCTAATGACGGAGATCCAAAATGGTAGTGAAACGGGTATAGATGGCGTAACGTTGAGTTGTACACATCCGGGAATGCCCTGGTAACGACCACGACCACTACCACTGTCGCGGGGCAACCCGGCACGTACCAGTTCACTAACTTGAATATCGGCGAGTATTATGTCCACATCCCGGCAAGTCAATTCCAGGCTGGACAGCCGTTGGAAGGCTACGTCTCCTCGACCGGCAACGGTTCGGATGAGACATCCGACCAGAACGTAGATGAAAACGGCATCGACGCAGTAAGCCTGCCGACCACCGGTATCAGCACACAAGTGTATACATTGAGTATTGGCGGTGAGACGACAGCTGATGATGAAACCACCTATACCGGCTATCTCGACGACGCCAACGTCAACTTCACTGCTGACTTCGGCTTCCTGCAAAAGGTCGCTATCGGTAACATCGTTTGGCTGGATACCGGCGCGGGTGGCGGGACTGCCAACGACGGCATCAAGAACGGAACGGAGCCGGGTATTTCCGGCGTTGATCTACAGCTTTATCGCGTCGGCGATACGCCCGGCGTGGATACACCTGTCAAGACCACCAGTACCGACGCAAGCGGCTACTACGTCTTCGACGACCTGTTACCGGGTGACTACTTCGTCTTCATCCCCGCGACAGAGTTCCAGTCCGGTGGCACGCTTGAGAATGCCCTTTCCAGTACTGGCAATGGAGCGGACGAGACCACTGACGAGAGTGGTGATGAGAACGGTATCGACGACATTGCTCCAGCGACTAACGGTATCCGCAGTACGGATTACACCCTCCAGCCGAACACCGAAGTCACTGGCGAACCACAGCCCAATTACACCGGCGCGCTGGACGATAATAACGTCAACTTCACCGCCGACTTTGGTTTCACCGAACTAGTTGCATCTGGGCGATCGCGTCTGGATCGACACCGGGGCGGGTGCCTTCTACAATAACGGTATCCTGGACGCGGGCGAATCCGGCGTGAACAATGTCACGGTGCAAATCTACACCTCGGCGGGCGTCGAAGTTCCAGTTGGTCCGGACGGAATTTTGGGTACAGCAGATGATGCTCTCGGCGGTATGGTCACATCCGGCGGCGGCTACTACAGCTTCGATCGGTTGTATCCGGGCACGTACTACATCCAGATCCCGGCGACTGAGTTCCAGGCGGGCGGCGATCTGTTCGGTTACGTCTCCAGCCTCGGGTCCGGTGCAAACGAAACCAGCGACAACAACGCCGACGAAAACGGTATTGACGTCGCCACATTGACGACAACCGGCATCCGCACGCAGAATTACACGCTTCTACCCAACACTGAAGTTGTCGGCGAAGATCAGTCTAATTACACCGGCGCGCTCGACGACGATAACGTCAACTTCACTGCTGACTTCGGCTTCACCCAACTGGTTGCTATTGGTAACCGCATCTGGTTCGACATTGGAAGCGTCGGCGGTGTCCCCAACGACGGCATCCAGAATGGCTCCGAGGCGGGAGCGGCAAACGTGGACGTGGAACTGTATCACGTCGGCGATACCCTCGGCGTGACGACCCCGGTTGCGACTACTACCACCGACGGCAATGGTAACTACCAGTTCACCAACCTGAACCCAGGCGATTACTTCGTCCACATCCCGGCAGGCGAGTTCCAAACTGGGCAGCCACTGGAAGGCTACGTTTCCTCGAAAGGCAACGGCACAGACAAGTACATCCGACCAGGATGTAGATGAAAACGGCATTGACGCAGTAAGCCTGCCGACCAACGGCATCAACAGCACGCCGTATACCTTAAACGTTGGCGGTGAGACCACAGCCGACGACGAAACCACCTACACCGGCTATCTCGATGACGCCAACGTCAACTTCACTGCTGACTTCGGCTTCCTGCAAAAGGTCGCTATCGGTAATATCGTTTGGCTGGATAATGGTGTGGGCGGCGGGACCGTCAATGACGGCATCCAGAACGGAACAGAGCCGGGTATTTCCGGCGTCGACCTCCAGCTTTATCACGTTGGCGACACGCCCGGCGTGACCATCCCGGTTGCCACTACCAGCACCGACGCAAGCGGCTACTACTTCTTCGATGACCTATTGCCGGGCGATTACTTTATCTTCATTCCCGCAACCGAGTTCCAGAGCGGCGGCACACTGGATACCTACGTCTCCAGCCTCGGCAACGGGACGGACGAGATCACAGACCAGAGCGGCGACGAGAACGGTATTGATGATGCGGCTCCAGCGACTAACGGCATCCGTAGTACCGATTACACCCTCCAGCCGAACACCGAAGTCACCGGCGAACCACAGCCCAATTACACTGGCGCGTTGGATGATAACAACGTCAACTTCACAGCCGACTTTGGCTTTATTGAGGCATATAGCATCGGCAACCGAGTCTGGTTCGATACAGATAATGAGGAGTTAATCAATGGCAGTGAAGTGGGTACGCCAGGCGTAACCGTCGAGCTTTACGCGGCGGATATTTCCGGCAGCCCCACCGGTGCAGCGCTTAGAACCACAATCACCGTTACCGGCGGCTACTACCTGTTCGACGATCTCTATGGCGGCGATTACGTTGTCGTTATACCGGCTTCCAACTTCACTGTAGGCGGAGCGCTGGTCAATTACTTATCTTCCGGCACAACTATCAGCAACGCGGGCGTAGTCTCCGAAATTGCCCCGCCGGACGCTGACAGCGACAATACGGATTCTGACGATAACGGCGCGTTTCAAACTGCCGGTGCCTTTAGTGGTGCGGTGATGCCCAAACATCGTCCTCGGTCCCACAGGGAACACCGAGCCCACAGGTGAAGGTGACCTCCAGCCGGTTATTGGTCAGGGCAACCAGCCCGACGCCCGCGCCAACATGACCGTTGACTTTGGCTTCTACACCCAAACCCTCGGCAACCTGGTTTGGAGCGATACCGATAAGAATGGCGCGTTCAACGGCGGAGAAACTGGCATTGACGGTGTCAACGTCGAGCTTTGGTCCGCCGACGGCTCCACGCAGCTTGCCACTACGACGACTGCGGGCGGCGGCCTGTACAGTTTCCCCGGCCTCGCCCAGGGCGATTACACCGTCCATGTGACTTCGCCGACCGGCACATCCAGTAGCGTGGATACGTTCGACTGCGACCGACACGACCAACCCCAACACCAACAGCGACGATAACGACAACGGCGTCGGCACGGGCAGCGGGACAACGTTTCTCAACAGCGGTCACCATGACCCCGGGCGCAACGCTCAAACAAACAACACTGTGGACAACGTAACTGGTTCCACTACCAACCCGACCATGGACTTTGGCTTTACCCCAGTCTTTTCTCTCGGCAACCGCGTTTGGTTTGACACGGATAACAGCAGTACGATCAACGGTGCCGAAGCAGGCATTAACGGTGTCACTGTCAACTTCTACGCGGCAAGTGATTTGACAACCATCATTGCTACACAAGTGACCGCTAACGGTGGTTACTACCTGTTCAACAACCTTCTCGATGGCGATTATGTCGTTTCGATCCCTGCCGCTGAATTTGGTGTAGCGGGAACACTCGAAGGCTACTGGTCTTCTGCCACATCCCGCACGACGGCTGGCGCACTTACTGAAACTACCGCCGCTGCTGCCAACACAGATATTGACTCAGATGATAACGGTACGCTCCAAACCAGCGGAACCTTGATTGGCGATGTTACATCATCCATAGTAACACTCGGTCCGGCAATTACCGCAGAACCTGCCAGTGAAGGCGATCTGAATGGCACACTGCCTGGTAACCAGCAGGGACAACCCGATACCCAAGCTAACATGACCGTGGACTTCGGCTTCTACACCATTACTCTGGGAGACCAGGTCTGGAATGATCTGGATAACAGTGGTCAATTGGATGGCGCTGAAGCTGGCATCGACGGCGTAACCGTTCAACTTTGGTCTGGCGACGGCACCTTGCAACTCGACTCCACCACAACAGCAGGCGGTGGTATTTACAACTTCTCAGGATTGCCTGCCGGCGATTACATCGTACGTCTTCCCGCCGTCAACTTCAACCCCGGTGGAGTTTTACGTGACTATCGCTCCAGCACGGGACCACTTCCAGCCAGTGCCTATGAACCCGCACCAGATGCCGATACCAATACCGCCAACTCAGACGATAACGGCTCCGAAGTATATCCAACCCCGTCAGAACTTCTGGGGCTTGGCGGTTACATCGAGACTCTCCCCGTCACCCTGACCCCGGCTGCTGAAGAGTCATCTGATGATGCAACCGGCACAACCCTTGAATCCCGGGTAGATTTCGGCGTCAATAATAATCCTCAGATTGATCTAAGCGTCACCAAGACGGACAATCAGGCTTTCTATATCGCTGGTGGGACGCTGAATTATGTAGTTGTTGTCACCAACAATGGTCCCGCCGATGCCAATGGGATGACGATCAGCGACCCGCGCCCTGCCCAGATCACCTCGTGGACGTGGACTTGTGACGCTGGGACTCCTGCTGGATATAACTGCACAGATGATGCCACCAATCCGGCGACCTTCACAGATTCTCTCGATTTGCCTCAACTTGCCAGTGTGACATACAACGTTACAGCTCAAGTGGTGCCAACCGCTACGGGCAACCTGAGCAATGTAGTTACGGTTACTCCACCCACCGGTATGACCGACTTAACTCCTCCCGACAATACGGCAACAGACACCGACCAACCAGCTTCGCTCGTTGTAACCAAAGATGACGGAGTTACCATTGTTGCCCCGGATTTCACCACAACGTACACTATTACAGTAACCAACAACGGCGCGGCAGACCTGACCGGCATTGCTCTGACCGACACCATCCCGGCTGGCATGACATTCGTCTCTGCCAGTGGCGGCGGCACTGAGTCTGGTGGACTGGTCACCTGGCCGCTCTTTAACCTGGCTTCGGGAGCAAACACATCGTTTACCGTTCAACTTAAGGTGGATGATGTCGCCAGCCTGGGTAGTATTACCTCGTTTGTGAATACGGTTCACGTTCAAGATGATGGTTCGAAAACCGGTGGTACCCCCATCGAGTCACAAGATACGGATACTGACACGTTAGCCAGCACCAATGTCAAAACCTTGACGAATACCAATCAGGCTGGTTCAGCTACTCCAAATGTGTTGATCGGCGAGATCCTTACATATAGTATCCACATTGATATCCCTGTTGGGACGATTAGTGATCTCAAAGCAGTGGATGTGCTTGACCGTGGCTTGGCTTTCGTCGGTTGTGACGCAACAACGCCTATCTCTTCGGGAAGTCTTGTTCTTGCTCAGAATCCTTGTACTACGCCGAGTGCGTTGACTGTCCAACCAGAACCAACCACCAGTGTGGATACCGTGGACGCTGGACGCCGAATTACTTTTGACTTCGGTCAAGTAGACAATACAAGCGGCTCGATACAAACTCTGATTGTCACTTATCAAGTGGTTGTGTTGGATGTTGCCGATAACGTGAATGGCGTGAAGGACTTAAATAACTCTGTTCAATGGCAATGGAATGGAGGTACTCTCTCCGGCTCGGCAGAAAGTGTCGAAGTTGTTGAACCGCAATTGGCCATTGAGAAAAATGTTGATCCACAAGTTGCCCTGCTTGGCAGTGTTGTGACCTATACGATCGATATCAGCCATACTACTGCAAGCACGGCGCCAGCCTATGATGTTCTAATGACTGATGGCATTCCCAGCGGACTGGTGTTGGTACCTGGCTCGATCACGGTTAGTAATTCCGCAGGCTTGCCCGCTGCCACAGTGACTGCTACTGCAACGCAGTTTAGCGTCTATTGGGTTTCCTTCCCAGTTGGTGAAACTGCTACTGTGACCTTCCAGACTACTTTCATCGGTCCCAGCCCTGTGATCAACTCTGCCAACGTGGAATGGTCCAGCTTACAGATCGATCCCAACCCGCGTCTGGTACCACAGTCTCCGTATAACGTTCATTCTACTGAGCGCCGCTATGACCCGCTCAGCCAGACGATAAACGACTATCGCGCCAGTTCATCTGCCACACTAAATAAACCGTCTCTGCCTGGCACTGGTTTTGCCCCGAACGTAGTGACAGATCTTGGCGACAAGCCATCTGTGGAGTATACGCAGACAGATGGTGTAACAGTTGAGATTCCAACGTTGGGCATCAACATCCCGATCGTGGGTGTACCGCTGACCGATGGAGGGTGGGATGTGTCCTGGTTGGGGAATCAGGCCGGATGGTTGGCGGGAAGCGCATTCCCATCCTGGAATGGCAATAGTGTGCTCACGGGCCATGTCTATGATTCAAATGGTCTGCCTGGTCCGTTCGTTAATTTGAGCCAACTCAAGTATGGCGATAAGGTCGTGATCCATGCATATGGACAGAAGTACACATTTGAAGTGCGGGCGAACGCCTTGGTCGAGCCAAGTGAGACGTGGATATTCAATCACGAAGAGAGAGCCTGGCTTACGCTTGTGACGTGTAAGGAATACGATGAGAAGATGAATATGTATAAGAAACGGGTTGTAGTTCGAGCGGTGTTGGTGAATGTGAGTGACGAATAAACAGAATGAAACACGGCGCTTCCATGGAAGCGCCGTGTTGTTTTATTTTGCTTTCTCCCAGAAGCAGGAGAAATTTTTCAACAATTTCCGGGTCGAATAAACGCCCGGATTCCTTTTTTAGATACTCGACAACATCGTGGCGAGGGATGCGTTTGCGATAGGGACGGTCACTTGAAAGAGCGTCCCAAACATCCACGACGGCAAAGAGGCGGGCGTATAACGGAATATCGCTTCCTTTAAGTTTGTGAGGATATCCGCTTCCATCCCAGCGTTCGTGGTGATAATACGGGATGATGATCGCTTCTTTTAAATATTTAATATTGGAAAGCATTTGGTATGCATATTGCGGATGGCGGCGCATGGTACTCCATTCTTCGTCAGAAAGCGGACCCGGTTTTTGCAGGATTTCATCAGGTATGCCCATTTTTCCCATGTCGTGCAAGAAGCGCCCCACGACGGATATGGACAATTTCGTCTTCGGTGAAGCCCAGCACGCGCGCCAATTCCACGGTCATTTGAGTGACGCGTTGAGTATGTCCTTCTGTTTCACGGTCACGCAGATCGAGCGCCAGCACCCAGCCTTCGATGGTCTTATCGTATGCCTCCTGCAGGTCGTTGTGGGCTATTTGCAGGGCTTCCTGTGATTTTTTCCTTTCGCTGATATCACGTGAGGATGCCTGGAATTCCTGTTTTTGTTTGGCTTCATCGAAGAACAACCTGGCTGTTGTCTCCAGCCAGATGAATTCTCCGTTTTTGTGGCGCGCCCGATAGGGTACGGTTGCTGTGATGTCGTTCCAATTCGGTGAGACGAGCAGGTCCATCAGGTTGCTGGCGTCTTCGGGATGAATAAGGCGTTCAATGGATGTTCCAACCAATTCTTCGGGTTTGTATCCCAAGAGAGTGTGGCAGGCAGGGGAGACGTAAAGGAAGATTCCCCGTGCATCATGTCGTGAGATCATATCTGACGAGTTTTCTGCCAGCAGACGGAATTGTGCCTCCTGTTCCGCCAGGGTCGCTTGCATGCGTTCTTGTTCTTGGAGGATTTTCCATTGTTGTATGGCGCGTTCGGCGATGTGCGGCATATCCGTCATTGATTCGGATGATTTGATAATGTAATCCAGAGCGCCCGATTTGATCGCTTCCACTGCGTTTCGTTCGCTTCCATAGCTTGTCATGATGATAACGGGCAGGTTGGATGTGTTCTGTTCGTCAAGAAGCAATTCTGTGCTATCCCCATCTGGCAGTCGCCAGTCTGCAATGATCAATACCGGCTTGAAATTTTGCATGTGCTTACGCGCCTCTTCGAGGGTGTGCGCAACGGTAAGTTTTGATTTGTCGCCGCGGTCTTCAAAGGCTCGTTGAATTAGTTCCGCGTGAGCAGGATCGTCTTCAATTAAAAGAATATGGATCGTATTATCCATCATAAGACACAATTCTGGGCGTCTGTTGATCCAATGTTATTCTTTGATGTTCGGATTGGTGTTCCAGCCCAGCCAATAGAAGCCGAGATCATCCATTAGCTTTTTGAATTCTTCAAATCCCACCGGTTTTACGAGATAGCTATTTGCGTGATTGTAATATGCGCGTGCAACATCTTTTTCCGCTTCTGAAGTGGTCAGGACGACGACGGGGATGGCTTTGAGTTCGTCCGATTCTTTAATCGCTTTTAATACGTCTATTCCATCCACGCGTGGAAGACGAAGGTCGAGCAGGATTACATGCGGGCGGGGGTTGTTATTTTGGTCGGTGTACTCATCACGGTGGAACAAATAATCCAATGCTGACTGTCCATCGAGAAAATGTCGAACTTTGTTCGCGAATTCGATGTTCTTCCAATGTACGTATGACAAGTTCCGCATGGTCGACATTATCTTCAACGAGCATGACCAGAATAGGCTCTCCAACCATTACCATCTCCTTGAGGCTTTCATGGATGTTTATTTGATTTTAACCCCGTTTTTTTGTTTTAGGGATGCCGTAACAAAGTTGTTTGTTTATTGTTAGGATTAGATAGGGTAAAGAAAAACGTAGCGCCTTTCCCAATATCAGACTCCACCCAGATGTGTCCGCCATGCGTTTCAATAATCCGCCGTACAAGTGCAAGACCAATACCAGTGCCCTCTATTTCGGGGTTCAGCCTATTGAACAAACCAAATATCCGTTCATGATATCGTGGGTCGATCCCAATTCCATTGTCCTGTATGTAAAAGACGGGTTTATCTTCCTCATCAACACCTTTCGTACCGATACGAATGACGGGTTGCTTCTGGTCCCTGGCAAATTTTATGGCATTGCTAAGCAGGTTTTGGATGACTTCGGTCAATCGAAGTCTATCAACATGGACGTAGGGAAATTCTCCAACGAGCTCAAGTTTGACGTTACCTGCCTCGAGCGGACCTGCGAGTATTTCTTTTGCATCCTTTATGATGTCTTCGAATAGAACATTCTCCAGCGGGCTTACGATTCTTCCGATACGGGATAATTCGAGAAGTTCGTTGAGAAGTGTTTGCATTCTATCCACTGCATTGGCGATGCGTTTCAAATCCTTGTCGAAACGGTTTGTATCCCCTGATGTTGCATCCTGTTTTAAATAGCCGAGAAAGCCGCGTATGGTAACAAGCGGGGATCGAAGATCATGAGAGACTGTATACGTAAAGCGTTCCAGTTCGGCATTTTGCAACTCCAGTTCCCTGATCAAATCGACGCGTTCTGTGAAAAGTCTTGCGTTCTCAATGGCGTTAGCGATCTGATCTGCCATGGTTTGGAGCGCCATAATATCCAAGTGTGAGAATGCGGCAGGCCGGTCAGATTGGATTGTCATTGCGCCGATCACTTCACCATGGGCGATCAAGGGAAGCGCTATTTCGGAACGGGTGAGTAGAAGGTAGGGATTAACAAATCGGACGGCATCCTCTCCAACGTCCAGGGCGATGCGTGCTTCTCTATGTCTGATACACCAGCCAATCATGGATGATTCTTCCACCTTGAGGCGATGTCTGTTTTGAAGCATGAGCGCGCCCATTTCGCCGGTCGCCGCGCTGAGGTTTGCCCATTCCCTCGACTCTTCAACTAGAAATATGCCCACATAGTAATAATCAAAATGATCGCGGATGAGATTCACTACGTTTGGGAGAAGATCGTTTAAATTCAGGATGGAAGACGCCGCCCTTGAGACTTCCGCTGCCGTTTGAAGCTGGATGTTACGTTTTGCCATCACGCTGATGAGATTTGTTTGTTCGTTCTCGGCTTCCTTGCGTGATGTGATGTCGGTCCAGGCGCCGAGCCAATAGAGGGGCTCACCCTGTATGCCATGTACCAGGGTAGCCTCATCTCTCACCCAGATCACATTTTGATCTTTTGTGATGACGCGATACTCCAAATAAAAATGCTCATCGGTTCCTGGTATTCGCCGGTGATCCCTTAATACTTTTTGCATATCTTCAGGATGCAAAATCTTTGTCCAGAGTAATGGATCGTTGATGAAATCGTCGCGAGGGTAGCCAAGGAGTTTTTCCACCTGTGGGCTGATATATTCTGTAGATGCATCTGCACCGATGCTGTTGATATATATTGTGACTGGAATGTTTTCCAGGATGGATTTGTATGGAGGTTCGTTGCTTTGGTTGGACAGCGGCTGTGAGTTTCTTGTGATGACAATTGGCAGAACCAGCGCCAGGATAAAAAGGAAGGAGTAAGCTATTATTCGATTGGTTACAGGAGTTGACGCCCCACCAGTGTATACGAGGCTTGCGGTTATTATCAGACTTAATCGGACAATCAATAAGACCCCGGCCAACGGGGTTCTTTTGTGTCGTATCAGAATCATTATTCCGATGCACGTTGGTATAATCACCGTGGCTATCTGTATTGACCACACGGCCAGAATGGGGGCGGCAATCGAAACGATTATTACAAATATAAGGCTTAAAACGATAAGAGAGATGGCGGTGTAGTAGATTAACCGTATAGTGTTATTTACCCCGTCATCTTTATAATTCAGCAACGTTAGAACGTGTTTCATGTTTCCAGCCGCCATATGTGCAAGTATAGCATTGCTTGATGCAAGTTGCTCTTATGTGGAATTGTCTCATGATATAATCTTTAATATAATACCTACTCTTATCGTGGAGGACCCCTTATGGAGATCACAACTCAAGAATTCAAGCATTGTGACATGATCGCAGTCAAAGGTCGCGTGGATAGTTCTACTGCCCCGCAGTTGGCGCAGGCATTGGAAGCCGCCAATGATGGCGGCAAGTATAAATTGGTTGTGAATATGGACGGACTGGAATATATGTCCAGTGCTGGGTTCCGTGCCCTGTTGGCAGCACAGCGAAACTGTAAAAAATATAACCGAGGTGAAGTTGTGTTGGTTTCCGTTCCAGACCGCATACGTGAGGCGCTGGAACTGGCTGGTTTTACCGAACTGTTCAAAACGTTCGACAATTCTCTCACCGCAGTGGGACATTTCTAATTAACTTTCTTTGAAACAGGAAAAAAGCCGTCATCAGCAGTGCTTTACTGATGCGGCTTTTTAAACTATTCGATGCGATCCATTCAATTTACGGCAAAATTTGAATATCTCGATGAAATCCGCGAGTTTGTCGGGGATATTGCACGTAAGAGCGGTTTTAACGAGAAAGCTGTGTATAACATTCAACTGGCAACAGATGAAGCCGCTTCGAATATCATTGAACATGCCTATGAAGGTGTTACGAACGGAGTTCTTGAACTATCTTGTGGTATGCGTGGCGATGCGCTCACGATCATCCTTGCGGATCACGGTGAAGCATTCGACCCGTCTGTGATCCCCATACCAGATTTGAAAGCCGACCTTTCTGATCGCAAGATCGGGGGACTGGGCATCTTTCTGATGCGCAAATTAATGGACGAAGTCCATTACAAATCACACCCCAAACAAAACAGCAATACCCTCACAATGATCAAACGGAAGGGCTAATGGCATGACAGCCGCCACTCGTTCTCCCTTATCATCAGATTGGCGCGACCTGGCCAGCCTTGGGGAACAGATCGTCAGCGCCACATCGCTCGCCTCCCAGCGTGACCAGATCGTATCCATCACCTCGCATTTGATAAATGGCAAAGTGGAAGTCTGGTTGCGGGAGGGTCTTTTTCGTCTACCCACGATGGATGGGGAATCCCTCTTTCCTGAAGAACCCGATTTACCCGGTATGCAACGCGCATTAAAGCTTGGACGCGTTTGCACAAAGCAAAAACGCGGGACGAAAACCAACGCCTCTCGCGGGACCTGGGCATCGGCTCCGCTCGAGGAGCAGGGGATCACACTGGGAGCGCTTCAAATCACCCGCCCAAAGGGACCCGACTTCAAACAAGATGAACTCGATCTCATGCATGGACTTGCAGGCGTGATTGCTGTGAGTCTGGTGGCATCTCATCGTGTGGCGGTGGAGCGGTTTCAACTCAATCAAATAAACTTGGTAAGAGAAGTCAGTTCGCAGATCGCCAATGTTCTCAATGTGGACGAACTCTCCACACGCGTGACCGAACTCATTCAGCAGACGTTTCATTACTATTATGTTGGCATATTTACGGTCCAACACGGTTCGAACTCCCTTCGTTTCCGTTCGAGCGCCATGGCATCTCGCAAAGGCAAGCGCAGGAAGAAAGTCGCTTTGGATGTAGAAATAGGTCAGGGATTAATTGGGCAGGTTGCGGCTGAGGGAGAGCGGGTCCTCGTCGAAGATGTAAAGAAGGATAAGCGCTATCGTTTCATCGATACCCTGCCAGAGACGCACTCTGAAGTGGTCATCCCATTGAAGATCAAGGATCGGGTGTTGGGCATTTTGGACGTGCAAAGTGACCAGTTACATGCGTTCCATCCGAATGACCTTTTGATATTGGAAGCACTGGCAGATACCATCGCCCGAGCAGTGGACGCGGCGCGTTTATATGGTGACCTGCGTCGCCGCGCCGATCAATTGACCCTGATATCTGAGGTCACGAAGAGTGTCAGTTCGTCGCTTGAATTGCGCACGCTTATGGAAGGGGTTGCCAGCCTGATCCATAACCGCTTTAGTTATCCACATGTCCACCTGTTTACCGTGCATCCCAACCGGCGTCTGATTAAATATGAAGCTGGAAGTGGTGTGCGAAGCGAAGGCTTGTATGGATATACTCTCTCGCTCGATGATGACGATGGCATCATCCCGTGGGTGGCGCGCGAAGGGAAAGCGGTGTTTGCAAACGATGTCGAAAAGGACGAACGATATCGCCCATCGTCTCTACCGCCTGCAAACACGCGCGCCGAACTTTGTGTGCCGTTGATCTATGATGATGGCGTTGTGGGTGTCCTGGATATTCAATCAGATGAGGTCAATACATTCACCGAAGATGACCGCGTGATTTTTGAGGCTGTTGCCGATAATATTGCCGTCGCCATCCATAATGCGGACTTATACCATTCCGAGCAATGGCGGCGGCAGGTGTCGGACAGTCTGCGCGAAGTGGCGGGTTTGATCTCCGCTGATGCCAGCGTGGACGATGTACTGGAAGCCATCCTGTCCGAATTAGACCGCAATCTACCCGTTGATATCTCTGCCATCTGGTTGATGGAAGATGACGAGTTGTATCTTGCCGCCTGTCACAACTGTGACGAAGGTGTGCTTGAGCAAACGCTCTACGATATGCCTGAAGCTTATGAAGGCTTATTGAACGCAATGTATTCGGAGCATCCACAGATCCGTAAATCGACGGACCCGATCTGGATCACGGGCATTACCGCGGGATTCGATAAAGATTATTCGTCTCTGGCTGTCCCTTTGCGGTTGGGTGACCAACCCTTGGGCGTGATCACACTTGCGCATCGCACTTCAGGTAGATACGGTCATGAAGCGCGGGGAATGACGACAACTTTTGCCAGCTATGCCGCGGTCGCCATCGAGAATGCCCGTCTGTATGATAACGCGCAGGAACAGGCATATGCTTCTGCCGCGTTGTTGCAGGTGGCGCAGGCAGTGGTGAGTTTGAACGATCTCGACGAGATCCTTGGCTCCATTGTCCGCATCCTGCCAATCATTGTCGGTGTGGAACGCGTAGCCCTCTATCAATGGGATAAGGAAAAAGACGCCTTTCGTCCTGCACAGCAATACGGATTGGATGAGCAGGATGACGATATGTTTTGGACGCGTTCCTTTTCACAAGGTGAATTTGCTTTTCTTGATTCCTGCCGCGATGAAACCGGACTGCGTGCCTGTCAATTGGATGATAAGCGCGGTTTACAATCGTGGATCTCATTGGATCCTAAACAGGAAGTCAACCTTGGCGACCCCGGCGCGTTCCTGTTTGCGGTTCCCATCGCTGTCAAGGACGCGCTCTATGGTGTGATGCTGATCGAAGAAGCCGCGGGTGGACTTCGCTTCCGCGCGCGCAGACTCGAGATCATCACGGGGATTGCGCAACAGGTCGCACTTGCGATTCAGAACGACCTCCTCCAAAAAGAGATGGTCGTACGCGAACGCCTCGAAACGGAAGTGCAGTTGGCGCGCCAAATCCAGCAGACCTTCATCCCGGAATTTTTACCGCAATTCGAGAACTGGGAGCTTGCCGCGCGTTGGAAGACCGCCCGTCAGGTGGGCGGTGACTTTTATGATGTGTTTGACCTGCCGAACAACAAGCTCGGTCTTTTCATCGCTGATGTGGCGGACAAGGGCGTTCCCGCCGCGCTCTTCATGGCACTCACGCGGACTCTCGTCCATGCCGCTGTGATTGAAACGACTTCTCCCGCCGAAGTTTTAACCCGTGTCAATGAGTTGTTACTGCCCGATACAAAACAGGGCATGTTCGTCACTGCTGTATATGCTGTGCTGGATATGAATAATAATGAGTTGACTTACGTCAACGCGGGACATAACCCGCCGTTTTGGGTGAAGCATGATGGGACGGTTGAAAAGTTAACCCGTTCAGGTGTTGCCCTCGGCGCGACGGAAGATGCGCATATGAAAGAGCGGACGATCTCCATTAGCCCGGAAGACCATGTTCTGTTCTACACCGATGGCTTGACTGAATCGTACAATTACGAAGGTGACTTCTTCGGCGATGATGGATTGCTCAAAGCGATACAATCCAACCACTGCGCCTCCGCGCACTGAATTATTGGATGTGGTCGAAAAAGCTCTTATTGATTTTGTGCAGGATATGCCTCCCGCCGATGATCTGACGATGTTGGTGTTGAGGAGGGTATGACACTCTGCTCTAATTTTGGGTCTCGTTTTTGTTCGCTGTAATCAACCAAGATATTTTACAAAGATTTTACATCCCCACCATATACCCATAACCTCTCCAGCCTAAAATCATCATCGTAACCTAAACCAAAAGGAGATTACGATGATAAAAATGTTTTTCAAGAAAACCGTTATTTTAGCGTTGGTTGCCGCGCTGGGAGTGGCGAGTTTGCCATTTGTCAGCGCATCAGCCATGGGGGCGAGCGAACCGACTGTCCCGCCGAAAGGAGAGATTGCGAATGCAAGGCTCGAGTTGACCTGGGCGCGTCAACTGCGCATCTATGAGCGCATGGGCAAGGCAGATGCCTTTATGGAAAGAACCCAGGCGTTGATCGACCATGCCAAAGCGAATGGCAAGGACGTCTCTGCCGTGCAAACTGCATTGGATGCGTTCGAAGCCGCTCTCAAAAATGCCCAACCCATTTACGAGAGTGCCAATGGTATTGTCAACTCGCATGATGGATTTGACTCGAATGGTAAGGTGACTGACCCCGAAAAAGCCAAAGAGACGGTGCAGGCGATGCGTGAAAAGTTCAAAGCCATCCATGATGCGATGGATGGAACTGGCAAGGCTCTGCACGAAGCCATCAAAGCCTTCCGCGAAGCCAATCCGCGCCCCCAGAAAAAATAAGCAGCCATAGTGTGTATATTAGGGACTGCGTAATTCTTAGCCACGGATTTACCCTGCGGGCACAATGTCACTAATTCTCACGGATAAAGCTTTTAGAAATCAGTGTCAATCGGCGTAAATCCGTGGCAAAAGGGAATGCAAGGTTGGGTAGTTTACATAAACCCGCAAACGGAAGTACAATCGCCTCACGTCAAATTTCAAAACGTGAGGCGAGTATGTATACAACTGAAGGCAAAAAAATTGTTATCACCGAAAAAGCGCCGAAAGCCATTGGACCCTATTCACAAGCGATTTGTACCGACACTTTGGTTTACACGGCTGGGCAGATCGGGCTTGACCCCGCTACGATGGAACTCGTTCAAGACGGCGTTGAAGCGCAGACCCGTCAGGTGTTGACCAATCTCAAGCATGTGTTGGAAGCCGCGGATTTGGGTTTGAACTTTGTTGTTAAGACCACAGTCTTTTTGCAGGATATGCGTGACTTTGCCAATATGAACATGGTCTATGCCGAGTTCTTCCCTGAGAACCCGCCTGCGCGCAGTACAGTTCAAGTGGCTGGCTTACCCAAAGGTGCGTTGGTTGAGATCGAATGTATTGCCCTTCTTTCCCCTGTACGCGGTGATTGATACGAAAATTGCTAAAAGCTCGCTAATTGTGAACGAACTCATCCTCCTCGTAGACGACGAACCCTCCATCATAAAACTCGCCCGCATGTATCTTGAGCGCGAAAATTTCCGCGTCGAATCGGTGAACGATGGGGAAGCCGCTCTTGAATCGGTTGAGCGTAATCGACCATCTCTTGTTGTGCTCGATGTGATGCTCCCCAAGCTGGACGGCTTTGAAGTCTGCCGCCGCCTGCGTGCTTCGCAAACAGACATTGCCATTCTCATGCTCACCGCCCGCGATGACGATATAGATAAAATTCTCGGTCTCGAATTGGGCGCGGACGATTACCTGACCAAGCCTTTTAACCCGCGCGAACTGGTTGCACGCGTCAAAGCCATTTTGCGGCGCGGCGAACGAAAACCGTCAGATGAGACAAAGCCGATTTATATCGGCGACCTGACCATTGATCCCGCGCGACGCGAAGCCCGCCTCTCTTCTTCGACCCTCGACCTGCGTACCCAGGAATTTGACCTTCTCCTCACCTTTGCCGGGCACCGCGGGCTGGTCCTCAGCCGCGAACAAATTCTCCAGAAAGCCTGGGGTTTTGATTTCTACGGTCAAACCCGCACGGTGGATGTGCATGTGGCGCACCTCCGTAAAAAGCTGGAGGGCAGTTCTGTAAAAATAGAGACGGTGACAGGCATAGGATATAAGCTGGTTGTCATGTAACGGCTACTCTTGTATCTCAAACATGTACTACAATGAATGAGATGGTCATCCAGCGCGACACTATGCTGAGTTTTGCAGTGAAAGATACATTAAATGGAAATCAGTTCGCTTACTAAATATTGGACATTGATCTATTCGATTATTCGAGAGATTTTGAAGATTACGGAACCGTATATTGAAGATGCGGCAATTGAGAACGATTTCCCTATTGAATTTTATTATTACAGCGAACTGGGTTTGGAACATTTCTCGATAGAAAATTTTCAAAAGCGCGATCCCTTTACCAACCCGGAACAGTTCGAGAGGTTGTTTGCTCGTTTCGATGTCAAAGGCTGGATCGCTCCTGCGCCGGATGAGGAATATCAGGTCACTAAAAAGGCGCGTGAAGAGACTCAAAAGATCATTCAGGCAGGGGATGAGCAGTTATCGAAATTCAACCCTTTAATAGATGTAGACCTTGAGAGAATAGCCATTTTGTTGAAACAGATTGTGACTGAAAATGAATTGGCAGTAGAGCCTCCGCAAAAATGGGCGATCTTCAAAAGATTCCGTGTAGCAAATGATGCAAGCCCTTCAATTGTCCGCATTCGGGAATACATGATGGATTTGTTTGCCTATCGAGATGATTGTCACCTTTCAGCCGCGCGCCCGCATTTTGGTAAGGCTGGGATCGCTTGGAGCGTCCTCGGCTCGGTCTGGAATGGGGATGCCGTCACAGCCGAGCAAATGGCAGAGACCATGGAATCTCGCGGCTATGATGTCAATGATTATGAAGTAGCGATCCAGGCGGCTGTACAGATCGGATGGATTGAAGCTTCCGACGCTCCTGATAAGTTTCGCCCCACGCAAAAAGGAAGGGAACTGCGCGAGAAGGCAGAAGCCCTAGCCAATGAATATTTCTATCGTCCCTGGTCTGTATTGACCCAGTCCGAACTTGATGAGTTATATGATTTGTTGACGAATTTCCATGAGCAGTTGCTGGAATATAAGAAATCAAAATAATATTAGGTGACAGTCATTTTCAGAATGACCGTTACTTTTCTGTCTTGATATATCCATGTTCACATCCCTTCGTTCCCGTCTTTGGTTAAGTTACGCATTGGTTATCACGGTCGCCCTGACCATTGTGGCGATTGTTTTGTTGGCATTCCTGATCCGTAACCCGGTGCTTACTCGTCAGACCCAGCAACAGTTGAGGACAGTTAAAAACCTGATCGTTGAAAACCCCGAGAAATATCTCAACGATCCTGTCCTGCTTGAAAATATTACAACCACATATGGCGTGCGTATTCTCGTTTTCAATCTCTCCCGTGAAATAGTATTCGATACAAATCCGAATGACCCTCAGATTCCATTTCCGCGTAGAAATTTGTTAAATCAAAGCGCGCAGGTCGCACTGGATTCGAACTCGTAAAGCCTGGTTATATGCCGCCGGGCGGATATCTGATGGAAGGGTCCTGGTTGTAGCTGCGCCGCGTCCACGAGCGCCTGTGCTGAGTATTTTTGCCGATGAGTTGTTCCTTCCCATTGTTCAGGGCGGTGTGATCTCATTATTGCTTTCGTTGATATTGGCGTTTATCCTTTCCCGTTGGGTGGCGGACCCATTACAACAAGTTGTCCTTGCGGCGCGCAAGTACCCATCTGATGAAATGATACCTGTGGCTCCACGGGGTCCACATGAAGTGCAGGATTTGACGCGTGCATTCAATTCCATGGTCAAACGTGTGCATAATAGTCAGCAATCGCAAAGGGATTTTGTGGCAAATGTCTCGCATGAATTGAAGACTCCGCTCACCTCCATTCAGGGATTTGCTCAAGCCATTTTGGACGACACAGCGGATACGCCCGAAGCGCGTAAACAAGCCGCACAGATCATTTATGATGAGTTCGGGCGTATGCACCGCATGGCGCTTGATCTGCTCGATCTGGCGCGGCTCGAGGCGGGGACTGCCGACTTGAAGATGTCGCATGTGGATATGGGCGCTCTACTGAAAGGTATGATTGAGAAGTTTATGTTGCGTGCGCAAAAGGCACAGGTCACATTGCAGGCGAATATCCCGGACGGTTTGCCTTCGCTGGTTGGCGACGGTGACAGACTCTGCGCAGGTTTTTACGAATCTCATTGATAATGCTTTGAAATTTACACCGGCAAACGGACAGGTGACTCTTTCTGCGAAAAATGTTCGGGGGGAGATGGAGATATCCATAACGGATACAGGCACAGGCGTAGACGAAGAGGCGTTGCCTCATCTCTTTGATCGCTTCTATCAGGCTGATCCATCTCGTGCTGGGGGTGATAGGCATGGCGCAGGTTTGGGGCTTGCGATCGTAAAAGAGATCGTAGAGGCGCATGGTGGTAAAATTGGCGTCCGCAGTCAGGTGGGGCATGGGACAATGTTCACGATCCACCTGCCGTTCGCTCAAAAATAATTTTCACGGATTACGAATTACGCATTATCATTGTAGTCCGTAGTTCGTACTATGCCAAAAGTTTCCGTTGTTATTCCCTGTTATAACGAGCAGTCAACCATCCGTTTGTTGCTGTCTGCCCTGCGTGAGCAGACCTATCCGCGCGCTGAAATGGAAGTTGTGGTCGCGGACGGCATGTCTTCAGACGGAACGCGTGATGCGATTGCCGCGTTCCAGAAGGATTTTCCAGATTTGAGCGTTCGCGTGGTGGACAACACGCTTCGGAACATACCCTCGGGCGTGAATCGTGCCATTGAAGCTTCGCGTGGCGAGATTATTGTCCGCCTCGATGCGCACTCCAAGCCTTATCCTGACTACGTGGCGAATTGTGTAAAAGCGCATGAAGAAAATCGTGGCGATAATGTTGGCGGCGTATGGGAAATTCATCCCGGCGCAGACACATGGATGGCAAAATCTATAGCCGTCGCGGCATCGCATCCGCTTGGCGTGGGGGACGCAATGTATCGCCGCGCAACCCGTGCCGCGGAAGTGGATACGGTTCCGTTTGGTTCGTTTCGCCGCGAATTGGTGGATCGAATTGGGCTCTTCGATGAGTCTTTACTTACGAATGAAGATTATGAGTTCAACACTCGCATCAGAAAAGCGGGTGGTAAAATCTGGCTCGACCCATCCATTCGCTCAATCTACTTTGCGCGTGCAACTTTGCTGGAACTGGCGCGCCAATATTGGCGTTATGGATATTGGAAATGGCGTATGCTTAGGCGTTACCCCGATACATTGAAATGGAGGCAGGCACTGCCTCCGTTGTTTGTCTTGAGCTTGATAAGCCTGTTGCTGGTTTCGATATTCCAGCCTGTTCTGGCATTTGTTTTGGCGGGAGAACTATTTGTGTATTTCTGCCATTTTTCTGATTGCAGGTTTGCTATGCAGGTTTCCGTCAGCGAAAACCATATTTGGCATTGGGACTTGTACTGACAATTCCTGTCATGCACATTACATGGGGTGGCGGGTTTTTATGGAGTATCCTCACAACATTGAGTAACAAAAATAATGGCTGATAATATTCACACTACACCCTTACGTCTTCGCCAAAGCGAAAACCTCACGATCCTCTTTTTGGGAGATTTGCTGATGGCGGTTGTATCTGTATTTGCCGCAGTGCAAGTATGGAACCAGTACAACTTGTACAACTTTTCTTTGCGTGTGTCGGAATTTCTAGCTAGAGGCTTTCCCTTGTCACGGGCAGAGCAACTTGCGGGGTTAAGTGCTAGTATTGAAGTGCCCCTCTGGTTTTATCTTTTGCCGATCGTCTGGATGATCCTTCTGGTTGAACTATATGACCCTCATGTGGCGGGTAGCGGAAGAAAAACAACGCGTGGGATTGCCATTGCTGCATTCATTGGGCTGATCGCATTTTCGCTTTTGTTTATTACCAGGCAGAACACGAACTTGCCTCGTATTGGGGTGGGGGCATTTCTGCTTTTTGCATCCATTCTGACCCTTGGTTGGCGTATGATCTTCATCCGCATATACAAGCGGACGGGTCAACTGCGGCGCATTTTTTTGATTGGCGCTGGGAAGGCGGGACAGACCCTTGCTGAACTTTATCAATCGTTGGGAACAAGGTCGTTCAATATTATTGGTTATATTGATGACGACCCACAAAAGGCGGGAAAAACATTTCATGGACTCCCGGTGCTCGGGACCAGTGGACAATTACTCGATCTGATTGACGTTTATCGAATTTCAGATATTGTTGTTGCCATCAATGGGGAAATACAAGGAGCGGCATTTCAGACCATTTTGGATGTCCAGGAAAAAGGCGTGGATGTAACTCGTATGCCGATACTTTATGAGGAAATGACAAGCCGCGTGCCGATCCACCACTTGGAGTCGGATTGGATCATCCGTTCATTTGTAGACGGTTTATCTGTGAGCGGATTCTATGAATTATTTAAACGTCTGATGGATATCCTGGGAGGGTTGGTTGGATTGCTGATCCTGGCTTTGGCTTTTCCATTTCTTGCGCTAGCTATTTATTTTGACTCTGGTTTGCCCATCCTTTATTCACAGCCTCGTCTGGGTCGTGGTCGTTCGATATTCACCATTTATAAATTCAGGAGTATGCGTAAAAATTCTGATTCATATGGTGATGTGCGTAGAACTTTGGCGAATGATCCCCGCATTACACGCGTGGGAAGGTTCCTGCGCAAGACCCGTCTCGATGAGCTTCCACAATTTTGGAATGTGTTACGCGGTGATATGAGTTTTGTAGGTCCGCGTGCAGAAGTGCCCGAGTTGGTTGACGAATACCAGAAGCAGGTTCCATTTTATCGGGCACGTTTGCTGGTAAAACCCGGACTTACAGGCTGGGCACAAATTAATTATGGATATGTTGCAAGTGTCACTGAAACATCCATCAAGCTTGAATATGATCTGTATTACATCAAGCGCCGGACCCTTACGATGGATTTCCAAATTATCCTGCGTACCATTGGCACGGTCATACGGAGGACGGGTAGATGAAATATCTCGTTACTGGCGGTGCGGGTTTTATAGGATCGCATATTGTCAGCGCCTTGCTTGAGCAGGGCGCGAATGTTCGTGTACTGGATAACTTCAGCACGGGCAAGCGTGAAAATATTGATGTGTTGATTCGGCAATTCGGACAGGATTCTCTTGAAGTGATGGAAGGGGATATACGTGACGCCTCACGCGTCGGGGAGGCTGTGCGCGGTGTTAATGTCATTTTCCACTCTGCAGCTTTTGTCTCTGTCCCGCAATCCATGGATGAGCCGCAGGAATGTTTCGATGTGAATCTCACTGGTACGTCACTCTTGTTCGATGCGGCGCGCAAAGCAGGTGTCAGACGCGCGAGTGATTGCTTCAAGTGCGGCAGTTTACGGGGAGTCCGATGCGCTGCCTTTAGTCGAGGAAACGCCGCTTCAGCCGAAATCCCCTTATGCAGTTTCCAAACGAGTAACGAAATGTACGCGGAGTTGTTCACGAATTCGTTTAATTTCGAAGTGGTCGCATTGCGATACTTCAACGTGTACGGACCTCGCCAACGCCCCGAACTCAATGTATGCCGCCGCCGTGCCGATCTTTGCACACCGATTATTGGACGGTAAGCCGATCACGGTCTACGGCGATGGCGGACAAACACGCGATTTGATCAACGTGCGTGATGTGGTGCGTGCCAACTTGATCGCATCCGAACACTCGGACGCCGCAGGGAAAGTTTTCAATATTTGCACAGGCATCGAAACGCGCTTGTTGGATTTGCTTGAGGTATTCGATGAATTGATTCCCAACGCGCCAAAATCTGAATTTGTTGCGCCGCGTGCAGGTGATATTTATCGCTCGGTCGGAAGCCCGCAAAAGGCGCTAGATGTGATGGGCTTTAAGGCGCAGGTTTCATTGGTGGACGGTTTGAAGGAAGTCGTTGAGTGGATGCGCGGATGAGACCACGTCAGCACGTTCGTAATCGCTTCGTGTTGATCGGGGACATCGCGCTCATCATCATCTCGGTACTGGGAAGTTTTGCACTGCGACTTGATGTAGGGGAGTTGCCGTTTTATTTTCCCGCCGCAATGTTGATGTGTGCGGTTGCGCTTGCGATAAAAATTCCTACATATTTTTTCTTTGGCTTATACCGCCGCTTATGGATCTATGCCAGCACAGGCGAATTGCGATTGATTACCGTTGCGGTGACATCTGCCTCCGTGTTGACATCGGGTGTGATGTTGTTGCTCATTAGTGCAGGTATGGTTCTGCCTGGGATGCCCCGCTCGGCGCTTGGTATAGACTGGCTTATATCTTTGATCTTGATCGGCGGCTCACGTTTTGCTCTGCGGATTCTCGCGGAGCAATCAACAACCTCACGCACAAACGGAAAAACAAAACGTGCCATCATTATCGGCGCAGGGGATGCGGGTGCACTGGTGGTGCGTGAATTACAAAAATCATCGCAATTGAATCTCATCCCCGTTGGCTTTCTCGATGATGACCCCGCCAAACAAAAACATTCCATCCATGGCGTGACCGTAATTGGCAAAGTAAATGATCTTTCCTCTGCAATTGACCAGCACAACATCGATGCAGTCATCATCGCAATTCCCTCCGCTCCCGGAGGACTTGTTCGCATGGTCAACGATGTTTGTCGCGTCAAGGGTGTTGTATCACGTACCATGCCTGGTATCTATGAACTTATCGGTGGCAAGGTCAATGTTTCTCGCCTGCGTGAAGTGGACATCACTGACCTCTTGCGCCGCGAACCTGTCCGTGTCAATGATGAAGCGGTGGGTGCAGCACTGGAAGGCAAACGTGTATTGGTCACAGGCGCAGGCGGTTCCATCGGACGTGAACTCTGCCGACAAATCGCGCGGCGTAATCCATCCGAGCTTGTTTTGCTGGGTCATGGAGAGAACAGCATTTTTGAGACTATCCTTGAACTCGAAGATGATTATCCTGATCTCGTACTTCATCCTGTCATTGCTGATATTCGCAATCAGGAACGCCTCACGTCAATCTTTCAACAGCATCAACCGCAGATCATTTTCCATACCGCCGCACACAAACACGTGCCGCTCATGGAACTCAACGTTGTTGAAGCCGTCACGAACAATGTGATCGGTACGAACAATGTTGTGCAAGCGGCTCTTGCTTATAACACGGAACGCTTCGTTCTCATTTCAACTGATAAGGCGGTTCGTCCCTCTTCCGTTTATGGCGCGACCAAGCGTCTCGCTGAAATGATCGTTCTCAACACCGCACATAATACTCATTGTGCATTCACTGTTGTTCGCTTCGGCAATGTTCTTGGCAGTCGTGGCAGTATCATTCCCAAGTTCAAAAATCAAATTGCCAATGGCGGACCTGTTACCATCACGCATCCCGACATGTATCGTTTTTTCATGACCATCCCCGAAGCGGTTTATCTTGTCCTCCAAGCCGCATCCATGGAGAACGGCGGCGAAACATTTGTCCTCAACATGGGCGAACCTGTCCGCATTCTCGATCTTGCCGAAGACCTCATTCGACTCTCTGGTCTCGAGCCTCATCGCGACATCGCCATCTCATATACGGGTATTCGTCCCGGTGAAAAATTGACAGAAGAACTCTGGGATGAAGGGACTCCCCTCAAACCAACTCTTCATCCCGACATCTCCCGCCTCGATAACGACGCTTCATCATCAACCCTCAACCTGCCTCAAACCATCGACTCTCTCTCCCGCCTCAGCCACTTGGACGACACCGAAGCAATCATCAAGTTATTGGATGAACTTATCCCTGGTTCCTCCATTCAAGAAACGCCACAACCTGATATAACGTCAGTAATCTAGTTCGTAAGTTGGCAGGTTCGAATGTTTGAACGTTCCAACTTGTAAACTTTCCAACCTTCAAACTCAATTATGCCCATTGTCTCCCTCACCGACTGGAACCACTTCCTCTCCCAACACCCCAACGCCCACCTCCTCCAAACAGGGGAGTGGGGCGAGTTGAAGTCCGCGTTTGGGTGGAAGCCAGTACGGATTGTGAATGGCGATTTCGGCGTGCAAATCCTTTTTCGTAAATTGCCCTTAGGTTTTACCGTAGGCTATATTCCCAAAGCCAATCTCGACCAATCCCTTTTGCCTGAAATTGATTCTGTTTGTAAATCCCACCACGCGATTTTCCTAAAACTTGAACCTGACTTGTGGGATTCCGAATTCATCATTCATCATTCATCGAATTCAACATTTCTACATAACATTCAACCTCCTCGCACAATCATCATTGACATTCAAGGAAGCGAAGATGAAATCCTAGCTAAGATGAAACAAAAGACCCGTTACAACATCCGTCTCGCTGAGAAAAAGGGAGTGACCGTCCGTGCCTGGGACGATATCGAAGTCCTTCCACAAGATGATGCTTGTCACAGGCGGTCGTGACGGATTTGGAATCCACTCACTCGAATATTACAAGCGAGCCTATGAACTCCTCCATCCAAAAGGACTTGGCGAAATCCTCGTCGCTGAATACGAAGGCAAACCACTCGCTGCATTATTCGTCGCCCGAAATGGACATCGTGCCTACTACCTCTACGGGGCCTCCACAGACGAAGAACGCAACCGCATGCCAACCTACCTCCTGCAATGGGAAGCGATGAAATGGGCAAAAGCACACGGATGCGAAGAATACGACCTCTGGGGTGTCCCTGACGAAGATGAAGCGACGCTCGAAGCTAATTTTCAAACACGTCATGATGGTTTATGGGGAGTCTACCGCTTCAAACGCGGCTTCGGTGGTGAACTCAAACGTGCCGCGCAGGCAATGGACCGAGTTTATAATCCGTTGTTGTATTGGGCGTATTTGAAGTTTATTGGGAACAGGGAATAGAAAGTGGAAAGTAATAACTGGAATTCAGTCATCTCCAAACTACCCAACCCTCACTTTCTCCAAACTTACGAATGGGGACAGTTGAAAGCGAAGTATGGGTGGGAGCCGTTTTACGTAGTGTGGACGGAAAGCCAGTTTTCATTAATCAGCGATCAGTCATCAGTTCCTGAAAATTGTGTCGCCGCGGCAATGATTTTCAAACGCCAAATCCTCCGCAACGGATTTGCTGCACGCCTCTCTGTTCTCTATTCCCCCAAGGGACCTCTTCTCGATTGGACGAATGAATCTCTTCGAAATCGTGTGCTGAATGATCTGCAGTCTTTTGCGAAGAAACAAGGCGCGATCTTCTTGAAAGTGATCCTGATGTTCTGCTGGGGACGGGAGTCCCTGGGGGCGAAGGAGAGGTTGCCGAAACCAACGGTCAAATCGTAATATCTGATTTGACGCGGAAGGGGTGGGGAGACCGTCGGATCAGATCCAGTTTAAGAATACAGTTATCATCGATCTGAATCCGACCAAAGAAGAAATGCTTGCACGCATGAAGCAGAAGACTCGTTACAACATCCGTCTTGCTGAGAAGAAGGGAGTTCTCTGCGGGTAGGTACGCTGGACGATTTAAGGATGCTGTACAAGATGTACATGGAGACATCGGTGCGTGATGGCTTTGTAATCCGAGATGAGGGATACTACAAAACGGCTTGGACACTGTTTATGCGTTCGAATGTTAGCGTGTTGGAAAGTTCGAAGGTTTCAACCTTTCAAACTTCCAACCTTCCAACCTGTGAACCATTGATCGCCGAAGTGGATGGTGAACCTGTCGCCGCGATCTTCGTCTTTTATTTTGCGGGGCGTGCGTATTATGTCTATGGCATGTCGCGGAGTGTACATCGTGAAAAGATGCCCACCTATCTTTTGCAATGGGAAGCGATGAA